>JAFAIM010000041.1 GCA_019236735.1 Burkholderiaceae bacterium | reverse complement strand
GAAGAACGAATACGGCAGCGACAAGGCGTGCCGCAGGAACTGCGACATCATCGTAAAGTCCAGCTTCCGGATCATGAAGTTCGTCAGCGCTGCCCGGATCGTGGCGGTCAGCTGCGTGAACACGGCCGAGATGATCAGGCCGCCGATCAACAGATGCAGCAGATTCACGTTCTGGTGAACGATCACGCCGTCCAGGATGTTCTGGACGATCATCGGCGGCACCAGGCCCAGCACCTGGATCACGAACGTCGCCATGAACAGGTGCAGCAGGATCTTCTTGTAGGGAACCAGGTACCTGGCGAAGCGAACCCATGGCGAGCGTGACGCACTGACCTGCGCCATATCCTGGCGCGGCGTGAAGGTGAGGCACATGCCGTTCCAGCCGCGCTCGAACTCCTCGACGCCAAGCTTCCTGAAACCGACCGCCGGATCGGCCACCCACACGTGCGCGCTGGACACCCCGTACACCACCACGTAGTGATAACCCTGCCAGTGCACGATAAATGGGAGCTCGAACCCGCGCATTGTGTCGAAGGGGCACTGCAGGCCTCTGGTGGTGAAGCCAATCGATTCGCCGGTGCGCGCCAGGCTCTCCAGCGTCGCGCCTTGCGTCGTGACGTTGGCAAGTTCCCGCAGCTTGCCCAGCGCCATGTCGATGCCATAGTGCTTGCAGACCATCGCCAGGCATGCAGCGCCGCAATCCGTTTCCTCGGCCTGTTCGATCCAGGGGAAGCGCCGGATGACGTTCTCGCCAAGCTCGGGCTTGGACTTCAGATCCAGCACCAACCGGGGTTTGCGCAGCTCAGCGACCTTCTTCTGCCGTTGCAGCTCCCTTTCGATGATCGAAATCCGCTCCTCCAGCGCCGCGCGCACCTTCGGGTTGCGTTCGAAAATCAGATGCGCGGTCTTCTCGGGGATCACGAGCAGAGCGGTATCCACGCAGGCGATCACTGAGGCAGCCTGTTCCTGCCGCATCAGGCAGGCCTTTTCGCCGAAGGTTTCACCCTTGCACAAAGTGGCTAGCAGATAGTCATTGCCCTCTTCGTGACGCACGAGGCGCACTTCCCCGTGGCGCACGACGTACAGGCGTCGATCTTCCCGCGAGCCCTGTTTCAGGATCTCGTTGCCGGCGCCGACCTGCTTGACGCCGACGCTGCGGATCAGTTCATCCCGCTCGTTCTTATCGACTTTGTGCTTGAGGTCGAACAGGTGACTGATCAGGCCACCGGCCGAGCTGATGGCGATGCGGCTGGCGACGAATGCGTGAGCGGCAGGGTTGCCGGCGACGATTGGGGCAATGACACTGCGGGGGATGAACAGCAATTCGGTCCTGCCGGATCCGGATGCGCGCGCCGACCATTCGTGTCGGTATTCGCGCAGCATGACCATTTCGTCCAGGACTTCCCCCGCCCCGCGCACACCCAGGCTGGTCTCCTTTTGCTTGTCCGCAGCGAATACCCGGATCGAGCCGGACTTGACGATAAAAAGACCCTCGGCCGCCTCGCCTGCGGTGCACACGATGTCGCCGAACTCCAGCAGCCGCGACTGCGCGCTTCGGGCCAGGCGCTCGATGTCGATGCGAGTCAGCGCCGAAAGCAGGTCGACGGACGTCAGGAACTCGACGAGTGAACGGGTTTCTTGAGTGTCCATGAAAGGGTTCCTGCGTTAGGCGGCTTGGATGACGTGTTCCTGAACCCTGGCTCGCAACCATTCCTCGCGCAGCAGTCGCCGCACTTCGGTGGCGGTGTCGTCATCGAGGCGGGCCGGACGCTTTGTGATCACCCGGAAGACCTCGAAAGCCGTTCGGTCTGCCGATGCGAAAGGTCCCAGCAAATCGCCGGCGGCGGCATTGAATACCTTGGCCTCGACGTCGGGGCGGAGCGATCCTCGCAGCACCTTGCCGATTACGCCGCCTCGCTCGCGCGTGTCGGCGATTGAATGCTCGCGCGCCATCTGCTCGAAGCGGTCGGGATCCTCGCGCAGCACCGCCAGCATCTCCTTGGCCTTGCTCTCGGAATCGAGAACGATGTGGCTGACTTCGATGCTGTCGAACTTGGGCGAGTTCAACTTGAAGTACCCTTGTACGGCCCGGTCGGTACAGACCTTTTGCATCCACTTTTCCTGATACAAGCTGTCGGTGATGAAGGCCTCGAACTCGTCCAGACTGATGCACATCGCATCGAGGTACTTGTTCGTGTCGGAGGCGCGGTGCAAGCCGCGCACCCGGCGGAACTGGTCGGCGCGTTCCTGGATCTCCGCCTCCGACACCTTGATGCCCGCTTTCCTCGCGTCCAGCGCCGCCAGTCGATCCCGGACGAATTGCTCCACGAGTGCCTCGAATTGCCCCGTCAGCTTCAAGGTGCGCAGGAACTCCTCGACGTCGATGGTGTGGCCGTCGATTTTTACGATAGGTGTCATCGGTTTCGCTCCTTCGAAGTCAAAAACAAGTCAGGGGCCCGTCGGAGGGCAAGCGGGCGCCTTATCCGCCGACCTGCCGGAACGGGTCCAGGCCCAGATCGATCAGGCGCCGTTCACGAACGACGATCTCGACCGCGGCCGTCATCCCGTATCGCAGCGGATATTTCGCCTCAGCCACCTGGTAGCTATCGCGCTCCAGCGATACCCGTGCCTCGTACACCGGCTGCTTGGTCTGTAACGACGGCTTGGTGGCCGGCGATACGTATTCCAGCGTGCCATTGATGACTCCGTAGCGCTGGTACGGGAATGCGTCGAACTTGAGCTTGACGGGCATCCCTTCACGCAGGAAGGCTCGGTCCTTCTCGGCGACCTCGACCTTGACGACGGAGCGAGAGTTGCCGGGAGCGATTCCGCCCAGCGGGGTATTGGCCAGGACCTTGTCGCCGGGCTGCGTGGACGCCAGGTCGGTGATGACCCCGGAGGCGGGGGCGACGATCAGGAGAAAATTGTCCTTGTCGATGTTTGCAAAGCTGATTCGGGACGCGGCCTCGGCCTCGGCGCGGGCGGTGTTGAGCTGCAGACGAAGCTTCTTCTCCGTATCGTCGATCTCCTGCGTCGCCGCGTCGTACTGCAGCCTCAGCGTGTCGAGCTGCTCCCCGCTCCGGACGAGCACGTTCTGGGCATCCACGATGTCCTGCTTCTGGCGGGCCGCCAGTTCCGTAACCTTCTCTTGCGCGACGCGGTAGGCATTGTCGGCGGCCCGCTTCGCGTTTCTCTTGCTCTCGACCTGAAGCAGCGACACGCCGCTGCCGCCGGGAGTCGCGTACACGCGCTCGAACTTTTCCAGCTCGAGCTTCGCTGCATCCAGCGCCCGCTTGGCGTCCTCAACATTGGTGTGGGCCGCGGCCAGCTGCGCTTTTTGTTCCTCCTGCAGCTTGGTGATGCCGAGCGCACTGCGCCTCTGGTGTGCTTGCTCCTCGTCCTGCATCTGCTGCCTGAGGTTTGCAGCCTTTTGCTGCAGCAGTGCCTTCTTTTCGGGCCATAGCCGCCAGTCCCGCTCCGCGTTCTCCCGGTTCAGCTGCGTCCGCGTGGCGTTGCTTGCTGCTTCGATCGCACCCCGGGCGTTCAGACGAGCCAGCACGTCCCCCTTGGCGACTGGCTGACCCTCGGCCACATACAGATTCACCAACTCGCCATCGACCGGCGCGTAGAAGCGCCTGATCTCCGAGGCGGGCACCAGCGTGCCCTGTTCCGTCACGATCACGTCGGCTCGCCCGAAGAACGACCAGGCGAGCGCGGTCAGCACCAGCCCGATCATCGTGTACACCAGGGCGTGCAGAACGCGCCAAGGCGCTGTGGTCAGGATGGCGATGCCCTCGGAGCTGTGGTCGCTGAGCGCATCGGCCAGCGGGACGAGGCGATTCGCTTGCGTCATTCGTTCGGTTCTCCAAGCAGCTCTAATTTGGCCTTCAGCAGCCCGGGCTCGAGAACATTGCCCAGGTCATGCAGCGCACTACGCTGCTGGCGCGCTTCCGATTCGATCTCGTCGCGGATCGCGGCCCACTGCCCAGCTCCGGCCGCGTCCACTTGCGAGTAGATCAGGAAGGCCTGCTGGGCATACCGGCTCGCGTCGGCGAGCAAGAGTGCGCGGGTCCGGAATTGATCAGAAATCGAGGTTTTGATTCGCTGTGCGGCGTCGATTGGACCGTTGCTGCGGTACTGCTGCCACAAGGTACGGGCCCGATTCATCGCATCCTGCGCCCGCGCGATGATCTTGTCCCTTTGCAGGTTCAGATCGGGCGCGGTAGCGCGCAGGAAGTACACGTCCTCGTCGGCATCGAGCGAGGCTCTGAAGGCTAGTAGCTGATCGACGAAGCCGTTGGTGTCGCGCGACTCCTGCAGCGCGGCGTACCGAGCCGTTACGCCTTGCCTGCGCTCCAGCTCCGTGCTTGCGGCTTCGCCCCAGGGGCCCGCTGCCATCATCTGCTGCAAGCCGGCAAACGCCTCGGTGGCCCTGCCGTCCCTCCACGCTTGCGTCGCGGCGTCGTACTGCTGCATCAGGTCCGCGGAAGGAAGTTGCCCACTCGCGGCCAGCGCGCGCAAGCTCTGCTGAAATGGCGTGGTCGCGAAGCGTGCCCCTCGCAGCAGCGCGAACAGCCGTCCGGACTTGGGGGTGCGCGCCTCGCGTCGAATCTCGATGTAGCGCGCCAGGTCCTGGCGCACGCTGTCGAGCCCGCCGAGGCCGGGATACTTTTCCGCAGTCTCGGTCAGAACAGGTCCCACGGCGTCCGGAACGTCCCTCGCCAGCTCGGTCGAAATGCTGGCCTTGACGCGTTCGATGACCGGCAGGTACACGGCCGATTCGCTCTGCAACTTGCGCAGATGGGTGAGCGCTTCGCCGTACCAGTCGCCGAATTGCGGCACATAGGAGGCGATCCGCACCAGTACGCGCTGGTGCTCACCTGTGTCGTCGTTCCAGCGCCCGACCAGGCGTTCGATACGGTCTTCGTCCGCGTAGATCCGGATCGGCGCCTGTGGGCCGCCGCGGGCGCTGACCAGGCGCTCGAGGTCGCTCAGCCACTGAAGCTCGTCGATCAGGTGCCGCAGGTCGGCATCGCGCGTGGCAAGCACGGACATGCCCGCGAGAACGCCCTTGGCTGCGTCAAAGTCGCGGGCCCGTACCTTCGCAATCCAGGCGGGCACATTCGCCTTCAGGGCCGCCTCGGTCGCTCGCGCCTTGAGTTCGACGTCATCCGGGTGCCTGTCGAGGAGTCGACTGGCCAGCTCGGCCGCTCGCGCATACTCGCCGCGCGCGAACGCGTCGTTCAGGTCGTGCTCGGATGCACTCCAGAAATAGTTTGTCAAGACGAGCGCGCCCAGGATGCCCACAACGGCTGCAGCCTTCCACCACCTGCGTCGCGCGCGATCGGGCTCGTCGCTGGCAAGGAGCGAAGCGATCTCGGACAACAGCAGCATCGCGCGGCCGCGCGGGAGGCGCTTGACCAACGGCGCCTTGGCGCCGGCACTGGGAAGCGCTGAGTCAGCCGGCCCGTCGTCTTTCAGCTCGTCGTCTTTCGGCTCGTCGCCGACGCAAAGGATTTTAAGGAATGAGGTCGCGGCGCCCACAAACTTGGTTCGGTTGCTCAAAGGTGTCTCGGCGGACATGCCTTCTGCGATTGGAGGGGAGGCGACGCTCGCGGTCGGCACGCCTTCAGCCGTCGGGGCGCGGGCAACGCTCGGCACCGGCTCGTCACCGCACTCCCGGGTGATTCCCACTCGGTAGACGAAGTGCTCTCCGCCGAAGGCGACCACGGCACCATCCTTCAGCGGTACAGCGCGCTCCTGCAGTCGCAGGCCATCGACGAAAGTGCCGTTTATGCTGGCGAGATCCTCGATGTAGGCTTGGCCGCCCTTCTGAAAGATGTACGCGTGGCGCCGTGACAGGTAGCTGCGCTCGCGGCCATGTTCGTTTTTGTTCTTGTAGCGCGAGAAGGTCGGATGGGCCTTGCCGACGAGGAATGGGAATTTTTTGATGACAATCTTGGCGAGACCCGACAGCTCGGGCCGAGACAGCGGCTTCAGGACGACGTCGATCTGACGAATCGCCGGCACCTGTTCGGCGCCTGGCGCCCGCCTCGCTTCTTTATTTTCCACGCCGATCATCGACGGTTCAGTGGCGTGCATTTGTGACCTCGACCGGGGTTTGTGCCCAACCGCCTCCGAGCGCCTTGTACAGCGTGACCGCGTCGGCCAGCACCTGCGCGTGGCTGGCCAGCAACGCGAGCTGAGCAGTCAGCAGCGAACGTTCGTTTTCGAACACGTCGAGTTGTGATACGAGTCCCATCTTGAGCTGCACCTTGGTTTGATCCGATACCACCTGCAGTTGATCGACCTGCTTCTGCAACTGCTCTTTTTGTTGCTTGTGGGCTTCGAGGTTGACCAGCGTGTTCTCGACCTCCTCGAATGCCGCGAGCACCGTGCTGCGGTAGCCTTCTTCGGCGACCTTAACTTGCGCCTCAGTTGTCTTTGCGTGGGCCTTGATGCCCGGATTGAACGCCGGCAGGTCGATGCTGGGGATCAGCCCGATAGTGAACGCCTTGAACAAGTCGGAGAGAGCGAAGCTGGCGGTTCCTGCCAGGCCGGTCAGGCTCACTGAAGGCAGCTGCGCGAGCCGCGCCTGGCCCATCAGGTTGTGCGCCTCCAGCACCCGAAATTCAGCCGCGACGACGTCGGGCCGACGGGTGAGCAGATCCAGCGGCAGGCCGGCGGGCACAGCAGGTACCTTCACGCGGTCCAGCAGCTGGGCACCTTGGACCTTGAATTCGCCGGCGGGCACGCCGAGCAGGGTTGCGAGGGCGTTCTGCGTCACATCGCGGGATCGACGCAGCTCCAGCAGATCCTTGGTCAGGCGGTTGCTCTCCGCCCGCTGGCGCAGCAGCTCGGTATCGGCGATCAAGCCGTTGCTGAGCATCGTCTCGTCGATAGCTACGATCTGCTCGTTTCTTGCCAGCGCGCGTTGCTGCTGCTCGATCTGCTCGTCGAGCGCAAGGATCTGAAAGTACGTGGTTGAGACGCCGGCAACGATGCTCAGGTATCCGGCCCGCCAATCGGCCTCTGTCGCACGGAACTCGGCCTTTTGTGCTTGAACACCTTTTTCGACCTTGCCCCATATATCGAGATCCCAGCTGACCTGACCGCCCAGGCCATATTGCTTGATGAACGGTTGCCCCATGCCTGTGGTCTGTCCAAGGCTGCCGGCGGCGGCGATATCCACGCTTGGCAGCGCTCCCGCGCGCGCTTCGCCGATCTGCGCGTTGGCCACCTCGATCCGCGCTGCCAGCGCCTTCAAGTCGAAATTTCCCGCAACCGCTTTGGCCACCAGCGAATTCAGATATGGATCGCCAAACTGCTGCCACCAGGTCGGCGAGATCACCTCGGCAGCTGACACGGTGGTCGCAGATGGCCCCGACCAGTTGGACTTCGCCGGAGCCTCCGGGCGCTGGTACTCCGGAACGCGAACGTCGGCGCAACCGAACAGCAACGTCACGCAGAGGCTCGAGACAAGAAAGGTTTGCGTCATTTCTTTGCTACCCCAGCTATCCCTCGACAAAATAGTCCACGTCAGGAGTGGGCTGTTCATGTCCGGTGACTTCGGAGCAGCCACTGTGCCGGATGCGTTGGTAGCGGCGATAGTGACTTTTGAAACACCACGCGGGCGAGGGTTTTCCGAGAGCAGTCCGCGTCTGCCGCGGCGTAACTCGCTTACTCAACCAGGATGGGCTTTTTGCAACGTGTGTTCCCCTGAGGAGAAGTTCAAGGAAACCCCTTACAGGAAAAAAGCTCGGCAGTTTCAGTGGATCACCGTAGACCTTGTGATCTTGTCGTTATCTCCTGCCGCTACGTTCTTCGCGTTGTTCGTATCCCTCGAACGGCATGCTGTTAGTTGAGAAACCTTTAGTGGAATGCTCCCAACAGGAGGGCACGTGAAAGTGAAAATCACAGCAGATTTGCTTTCGACAATGTGTGCCGCAGTGTTGGCATCCGCGGGCTTGCTGCCCGCGGCGGCATACGCCAACTCGGCGGTATATGAAATCGACATGTGGGCCGGCACCGCATCGGGTACCCTGAACGGGGTGCCGTTTTCCAACGCGGACATCCAGGTCGATTTCTACGGAGATACGTCGACCGTACAGTCCTTTTCGGTAGCGAACCCACCCGGGTACCAGTTCCCGACAACGAATGGCTATTTCAATGCCACCAGCAGCAGCGTGACCTTCGGTATCTACAGCTTCGATTCCGGCTGCGGCTGTTACACCACGGTGGGTACCGGAACTTTCGATCCATCGGATGGGATGTTCGTCAGCGTCGACAACTCGAACGAGGGGTTCGGCATCGGCTCGGGCTTCTTGCCGCCAAGCAACCCCAATTTCCCAGGACCGGGCGTCATCTATCCGGCGGGCCTCTTGACCGGCGATCAACCAAACACTTTTCTGACCGATCTTCAGAGTAACTATGTCAACGGCAACGTCTTTCAGGAGAGCTGCTACGGCTTTCCGAACCCTCCTTCTGGTCAAGGTTGCCCGACCGGCCCAGCACTGGTGACGAGCGCCGGCCCGCTGGTTCTGAACCAGGTTACGGTTGGTCAGGGCAGTAGCGTGTTCAGCGTGTGGGTTTCTGCGTACGCTGCGGTCCAGCCGATGAGCAGTTTCAACGCCAGCGTCACGGTGCGTCCGGCGGCCGCGTCGCAGAAGACCGGGCCCGGGTTCAACGACTTCCACGTCCAGGGCAGCTTAGAGCTCGGCGCAGGCGGCCAAAGCGTCAATCCAGCGACACAAGAGGTGACGCTGCGCCTTGGAAAGCAGGTGTTCGCGATCCCGGCCGGTTCGTTCAAGTGGTCGAAGGAAAGCGGCTACACCTTCGCGAGCAAAATCGGGGCCGTCGCATTGCGGGCTTCCCTGACGCCGCAAGGCGCGACCGGGTACTCGTTCCAGATCGACGGTGCGAATGCTCCGCCGCTTGCCGATCGGCTTCCGTTGAGGCTGACGATTGGCCAGGCCGTCGGAAGGACGCCCGTTAAGACCGTCCGGACTCCTGTCGAGACCGTCGATCAGTGATCAGCGCTCGATAGAACGTTCCCTCGACAGAATGGGCCCCCGACGAGGGGCCCTCTGTTTTGAGCCGTGAAGCCGGAAGCAGTCTGAACGCTGCACCAGGATCCGCATCGAAGCACCGGCGTGAATCAGATTTCGCGCCACTTCAGTGCAACCGAGCCGCGGCGGTGAGCGTCCAAAAGCGCCTCTAACGTGCACTAACGTGCAATTAGGCCGCCGGATCAGGGTGGCACAGCGGTTGCTTGGTTGGTCTCGTCGCGCTGCGCTCATGCGGGAGAAACCATCGAGGTTCTATGGACTATTTAAAACCCGCCGACGCCGTCGCGGCCATGATCGAGGCCGGCACCCGCAAGGCGGCGCTGTCCGCCTCCGATCTGTTGATCCGCGGCGCGCTCTCAGGCGCCATTCTCGCAATCGCGACGCAACTGGCGATCACGGCGGCCATCCAGACCGGCGTCCCACTAGCCGGTGCGCTGATTTTCCCGGTCGGCTTCGTGATGATCGTGTTGCTGAACCTGGAGTTGGTCACCGGCAGCTTCGCGGTGCTGCCGATGGCACAGATGGATGACGGGATTCGCTTCGCCGACACGCTGCGCAACTGGGTCTACGGCTACGCGGGCAACCTGGTCGGCAGCCTGTTGTACGCGGGGCTGGCGTGGGGCGCACTGACGATGTTCGGCGAGACCCCAGCCGGCGCGGTCGGTGACCGGATCGCCGCGCTCGCGGACGCCAAGACCCTAGCGTATTCGGCGCACGGTGGAGCCGGCTGGATCACTGCCTTCGCGAAAGCGATGCTGTGCAACTGGATGGTCTGCATGGGCGTAGTGATGAGCGTGGTCGCTCAGTCCACGGTTTCGAAAATCGTCGCAGCCTGGCTGCCGATATGCATCTTCTTTGGCCTCGGGTACGAACACGCGGTGGTCAATATGTTCGTGATACCGGCCGGCATGTTGCTGGGAGCGAAGACGACCATCGACACCTGGTGGTTGTGGAATCAGATCCCGGTGACACTCGGCAACCTGGTCGGCGGTTTTCTGTTCACGGGCCTGGCGCTGTATTCGACGTATCGAACGCGCTCTGCCAAAGTCACGACGGTGGCCGTCAAGGCGCCCGCCATGCCTTGATGGGTAGCCGATGAACGCGCCCGGTTCAGTCGAGGCCGCGTTCTCCCAGGTACAAAAGGAGTACCTACAGGGGTTTGCGGCCGGCTTGTCGGCGGCTGGAGCGCTGCCGGCCGCAATCCATCCGGGCGGGGCGCCCGCGGTCGAGCCAGCTGCTGATCCGACAACCTGGTTCGGTTGGCCCCTTGATGAAATCTCGCGCGAAGAACAACTGAAGCGGGAGCAAAACCCGCTGGACATGTGGGATCAGCTCCTGACCCACGCGCGGAGCAACAAGCCTCCGCAGGGCGGCGATGTGTTCCGCTTCAAGTTCCACGGTCTGTTTTACGTCGCGCCCGCGCAGGACTCGCTGATGGTTCGCGTGCGGGTTCCGGGCAATTCGATCGCGAGCCCACAGATGCGCGCCCTGGCGGGTATTGCCCGCGAGCTGGGGGGCGGCTATGGGGACGTCACGACGCGCGGCAATATCCAGATCCGCGAAATCCAGCCCCGGCACATCACCGAGGTGCTGACGCGGTTATCAGAGGTTGGTCTGACGTCGCGCGGCGCCGGCGCCGACAATGTGCGCAACATCACCTGTTCGCCGCTTTCGGGAATCGACGCCGCCGAACTGATCGACACGCGCCCGCTGGCGCGCGCGCTGCAGTTGTATCTGCTGAACAGTCGCGACCTGTACGGACTGCCGCGCAAGTTCAACATCAGCTTCGACGGCGGCGGCCGCGTTGGGCTTGCCACCGAGACCAACGATATCGGTTTTGTGGCCACGCAGGTCGGGAGCGGCGCGATGGTCGCGCCCGGCGTCTACTTCCGTGTGTTCCTCGGCGGCATCACGGGTCACCAACGCTTCGCGGATGACTGCGGCCTGATCGTTGCTCCGTCGGAGGCCATCGAGGTGGCGGCGGCGATTCTGCGGGTCTTCGTCGATCACGGCGACCGAACCGATCGCAAGAAGGCGCGCCTGTCCTACCTGCTCGATCGGCTCGGTACGCCTCGCTTTCTGGAGTTGGTGCAGCAAAAGCTGCCCTTCGAGCTGAAATACCTTTCGGCCGATCACTGCGCCGTTCGGTCGGCGGTCGATAAGCACGGCCACCTCGGCATTCACGCGCAGTCGCAGCCAGGCCTGGCCTCGATCGGGATCGCGATCCCGGTCGGCCGGGTGCGCGCCGAACAAATGGAGGCGCTCGCGCGACTGGCCGAGGAATTCGGCACAGCAGAGCTGCGCCTGACCGTGTGGCAGAACATCGTGCTGCCCAACGTGCCCGAGGCTCGAATTGCGGACGCGGTGGCCGCGATCAAGAAGCTCGGGTTCGAGGTGGGAGCTTCGAGCATCACCGGCTGTGTCGTGGCGTGCACCGGGAATGCAGGCTGTCGCCTGTCGGCCACCGACACCAAGGGGCAAGCGTTGCAGCTGTCGCGCTACCTGGATGAACGGCTCAAGCTCGACAGCGCGATCAATATCCATCTGACCGGTTGTCCGAACTCGTGCGCCCAGCACTGCGTGGCGGATATCGGACTGCTGGGAATGCAGGTGCCGCAAGGCGATCGCTCGGTCGAGGGCTATCATGTGTTCCTGGGCGGTGGGCTGCAGCAGGAACAGGGTCTGGGGCGCGAGTTCGCCCGCAACATTCCGTTTGAGGCGCTGCCGCCGCTACTCGAGTGCCTGCTGCTGGGCTATCAGGCCCGGCGCCAGCCGAACGAGACCTTCGTCGAGTTCGCTCGCCGGCACGACATCGATTCTCTGCGCGCGCTTGCCGGAGTGTCGACCCCGTGAACGCACCGCGGGAGCTCCCCGGGCCACCGGTGATCGAGCTCCTTCCACAAGACGCTCCATTTAGCGCCGATCAGCGCGCCTGGCTGAACGGGTTTTTCGCGGGGCTTCTGACACAGCTCGCCCAGACGGCTCGCACACAGCCTTCGGTGGCGCCTCAACGGCTCGCGGTCAAGGTTCTTTACGCATCTCAGACCGGTACTGCCGAATCGCTCGCGAGGAAGCTGACCAAGGAGGCCAAAACCAAGGGGTTCGCCGCCGAATCGCAAGACCTCGGTTCCCTGTCGCTGGAAGCGATCGCGAAGTTGGAACACGTGGTGCTGATCGTCAGCACGTACGGCGATGGCGATCCGCCGGACAGCGTCGGCGGCTTCGCAGCACAGCTTGCTTCGGCGCCGGATTCCGTGCTGGCAGGGCTCAAGTATGCAGTGCTGGCACTCGGTGACAGCAGCTACGCCAAGTTCTGTCACTTCGGAAAGCTGGTCGATCGCCGATTTTCGGAGCTCGGTGCGACCCGCTTGGCCGAGTGCATCGAGGCCGACACCGATGTCGGCGGCCCCTTCACTGCGTTTCGGGAGCGACTTTGGCCGACCCTCAAGGCCTTGGTACCCGAGGCCGGTGCACCCATGTCCGCAATTCCGGCAGGCGAATCAACGAGAGAACCTCCGGAGAGAGAACCTCCGGAGCCGCATGAGGACGAAGACGGCGAACGTTGGACTCGCGACCGCCCGTTTGCAGCCGAACTGCTGAGCAAGGCGGTACTGAACGGCGCCGAATCCGACAAGGAAGTTCGACACGTCGTGCTGTCGCTGAAGGATTCCGGACTCACGTACGAGCCGGGCGACGCGCTCGGGGTGTGGCCGCGGCAGTCACCGGATCTGGTCGAGGCCGTCCTTTCCGCGACCGGTATTTCGGCTGATACCTCCGTCACGATCGGCGGCGAAGAGCTTTCCTTGAGCGAGGCACTGGCAACGAGGCGCGAGCTCACTGTTCTGACGACGCCGACTGTCATCAAGTTCGCCGATATATCGGAGGACAGTCACCTGTGTGCCCTGACTCAGCCCGACCAGAGCGCGGCGCTGTACCAGTTCGTCGAGGGCAAGGATCCGGTCGACCTGCTCCGGTTGCATCCTGGCGCTGTCCATGATGCGCAGTCGCTGGTGAACATGCTGCCGCCGCTGAAGCCCAGGCTCTATTCGATTTCCTCAAGTCCGATCGCCTTTCCCGATGAGGTGCACTTGACGGTCGCGGCTGTGCGCTACCAGAGCGCCGGCAGACGGCGCGGCGGTGTTGCGTCGACCTGGTTTGCGGACCGGCTCGACAACGGCTGCGCCGCTCCGGTCTTCGTACAGCAAAACCCGCGCTTCCGGCTACCGCCGGACGCCGGAGCACCGATCGTGATGATCGGTCCGGGAACCGGGATTGCCCCGTTCCGAGCCTTTCTTCACCATCGCCGCAGCCAAGGCCTGACCGGCCGCACGTGGCTGTTCTTTGGGGATCGACGTGCGAGCTGCGACTTTCTTTATCGGTCCGAGTTCGAGTCATTTCTACACGGACAGGAATTGAGCCGACTGGATACGGCCTTCTCGCGCGATCAGCGCGACAAGGTGTACGTCCAGCACCGGATGCTTGAAGCGGGCAAAGAACTGTGGTCCTGGCTCGAGGAAGGTGCCTGGATCTATGTCTGCGGCGACGCCTCGCAGATGGCGAAGGACGTGGATTCCGCCTTGCGCACCATCTTCGTCGAGCGCGGCCGGCGATCCGCCGCACAGGCCCAGCTCGAACTGCACCAACTGGCCGCGGCCGGGCGCTACGTCCGTGACGTCTATTGAGCCCTCAAGGAACGCAAGCGGACAATTCCGGTTGACGAGTCGAAAGTGCGAGCCTTCGGGGTTCGCAAGCTGTCCTAGGCGGGCGCGCAGGACAGCGGGGATTGCCTCATTCGCCTTGCGGCGGTTGTGCGGCTGCAGGCCGAGCAAAAAGCGCGGCGCCCGCCTGACGCAAAGAGCGCGCGTTGCGCAAGTCCCGCAGCATGCGGCCCCATTCGTGGAACACGATCCGCAACGGGTGGTTCGATCCAACCGGAACGACCAGTCCATAGCGGCACGGCACGTCTTCACGTTCGGGCACGAACGTTCCGAACATCCGATCGAACACGATCAGTATTCCGCCGTAGTTCGCGTCCAGGTAGCCTGCGTTAGAGCCGTGATGGACTCGGTGGTGCGACGGCGTGTTCAATATCCATTCCAATGGACCCAGGCGCCTGATCTGTTCCGTGTGCAGAAACAGCTGGTACACCAGGTTCGCCGCCAGCACTCCGAACACGGCCCGCGGCTCGAAACCCAGCCACACCATCGGCAGAAAAAACAAGCCAGCGCCGGCAGCTGTCGAGGTCCAGCCCAGCCGATACGCCGCCGTGAGGTTCAGATGCTCCACCGAGTGGTGGACCGCGTGCGAGGCCCAGAACCAGCGCACTTCATGGCTGGCGCGGTGGTACCAGTAGTAGAAGAACTCAACGCCGAGTACCAGCGCAACGACGCCTGAGACGCCGTCCAGCGGCACCGTCACGAGGCGTCGGGCCCAAACCCAATGGTACAGGCCGCTCCACAGCAGCGTCCCCAAAGGTGCCAGGAACTGGTAGCCGACGGAAATCACGAGCGAAGCCCCCGACTCGCGCCAATCCCAGCTGCCGCGAGCGCGCCGCCGGATGAGGGCGTACTCGGCCATCGCAAGTGCTGCGACCAGCAATAGGGGCGCTACGATGGAGTTGTCGTACTTCATGGCATCGCCGCATTATCGGCGATTGCGCGTGCGCCAAACGCAGGCGGTGGCGGCAAGAATACCGCCCGTACGATTGACCGGCGTCCTTGACAGCGCCGAGCTCTACACGCCGTAACGATCCGGCGCGGATCGGAACGATCTGGCCGCCTTGGGCGGTCGCATGGTTCGCATAACCCTGAGGCGATGGACCCCGAATGTCAACGGCCCGAATGGCCCTTCGAGCGCTTCAACCTGAGTGGGTGTTAAGTCAGGCCGAGCGATTCAGCCGCGCGCGACGAGGAGCGGAGCGGTTAGCGAGGCGAGGGACACTCGTTGCTGTCCGGAGCCGTCAAAATTGCCCGGGTCGAGCCACTCGTCGAATGCCTTCTTGAGCGAAGGCCATTCGCTATCCACCGCTGCGTACCACGCAGAGTCCCGATTGCGACCTTTGACGACGCTGGCTTGCCGGAACACGCCCTCGTACGAGAGGCCCAAACGCATCGCGGCGCTTCGTGAACCGCGATTCAAAGAATTGCATTTCCACTCGTAGCGCCGATACCCGGAGGCGAAAGCCCAGCTCATCATCAGAGCCATCGCTTCGGTTGCAGCCACTGTCCGCTGCAGGCGCGGCGAAAAAGCGATGTGTCCGACCTCGATGGAACCGCTCGGCGGATCGATCCTCAAGAAGCTGGCCACGCCGGACGCGATTCCTGTCGTAAGCTCGACAATCGCAAGAAAGACCGGATCTGAGCCGCGCGCCGCCGTATCCGTCCAGCGAAGGTAATCCTCGTAATCATCAAATGGGCCATATGGCAGGTAGGTCCACATCCGCCCCTCTCGATCAGCGCAGTTCGAAGCGTATAAGGACCCGGCATGTTGCTCCGCAGATAGCGGTTCCAACCGGCAATGCCGACCGCGAAGTACCGGGTGCGTGGGGCGCGGCGGAGGTACCCAATTTGGTACCGCTCGGCCAATCGCCTGCCCCAGGTGATTGAGGTCGTGTTCCATTAGAGTCTCCGGCTCAGATCGTTCATTGGAACAAGGGTTTCCATGGAAAACGCACCTGCAGTGATTAAACCACTTACCGAGCGCGACCATGATGTCTGGATCCCACTGCGGAATGGCTATCAAGTTCGTGCAGTACCGTCACGCCCCTTCATAGATTGGGTCTGCATCTTGGACGCAAGCCGCCTGCGCAGGCTCATTGCACGAGTGTTCCTCGCCATCTATCTAGTTGGAGCGGCGGCGCACGCTGCCCAAACGGGCCACATCATCGGTGCGATCGACGGCGTGAGCCACGACGGCAACCAGGCGTTCCTCTCGGGCTGGGCCTGTCAAGAAGGCCAACCGCAGTCCATCGTCGTCGCCGTTTTCCTCGACCGCTCTGCCTTCGACACTCCCAAGGGTCGCTTTGTCATGAATGGCTTGGCGAACCTGGACAGCGAGCCATCGATCAATCGCAGCTGCGGTGACGTTGCCGATGGCAAACACCGATTCATCATCGACGTTTCCGATCCGCTGTTTGCAGCGGACCGCAAGCTGTACCTCCACGGGGGGCGAGTCGTAGGCAACGTTCCGAACGCTCTAGTCGCGGGGTCGGGCGCGCGGCTAGGCCAACTGGCAGAAGTACCCCTTCGTCATCCGCTGCTCGCAACATTTCCCGCTCCGACCGGCGCTTACCACAGGCTTGCGGATCACCCGAGGGTTTTCACGACAGAAGCGGAACTGAAGGAGCTCGCTGCGCGCATCAACCGGACCGGCAGTTATACAGCGCAGCGCTTCGATCGGCTCGCAGCACAGATTGGGCGGGACCTGGCCTCTGGCATCGATTGGGATGCGGTCTATTCGGGTTGCGATATCGACATCTATCTTCATACCTTCACGATTGAGCCACGGGGTGGCTACCCCCAGGAAACCCGGACGGACGAGGAGTTGCGTGCTGCACTGCATGTGAGAGCAGGCGCGGCGGTGCCGGCCGGCGCTGCGGGAGTTGCAGCGCGGTTGGCCCTGTATGCCGCGCTCGCGAAGGCCGGAGCAGTGATTCCTGCAGGCGCGCCTGCACCGGTGCAGGCTACGGCACTGGCCAAGCGCATCCTTCTGGCCTGGAGTGCGCGTGGCTTGCGCGACGAGAAGGGGAACTATCGCGATCAAACGCAATTTTGCGAGCGCGGCGGCAAAGCGACCGATCCTGCATTGCATCTGTCGCGTGCGATCGTCAACACCGTCCACGCCGAGGACCTGCTGCTGTACTTAGGGACGCTCGACGGCCCCGAGACGCAGCAACTCGATACATTCCACGATGCGCTGTTCGACGTCATTCGCCGCGCGGGTAATGGGGGCTTCGGTGCGACGCATCACGCCTGCGAGCGCTACGCCAACGGGGAAGCGTCGATACTGGAGAGCCTGCTCGCGATTGCGCGCCTGTTCGATGACCGGCGCCGATTCGAGGCGGTGCTGACCGGCACCGATCCTGCAACTCCGGTGCTCGTGCCCTGGACGGTGTACTTCAACCGCGCTCTGTACGGAAACGATGATCGCCCGCTCGAATGCACGCCGAATAACGGCCCGGATGTTTTCACGAGCCATCCTGCTTATACGACCTCCACCGTGGCGGCCGGGGAGGTTCAGGATCGCTACCGCAACGACAACCCTTTGCAGGGCATCGGGTATCCGATGGGTACGCTGCGAGGTTTGATCGTCATCGCGGAGCTTTTGCGCGGCGCCGGGTTCGACTCCTATGGGTACCGCGGGACCCACGTGCAATCGATCGAGGCGGCCATCCGCTACTACTCGTGCTTCGCTCGGGCGGAAGGCTTTTACAAGACCGTGACCGCCGAGCATTCCGGCGGATGCCCGAATACCACGCAGTATCTGGGCAGGCTGGTCAACGAAGTCGAGAAGCCGGTGCTGTTCGGTGCCGCCCGTTTCCCCAGCGACACCGACATCACCGCATTAGAGTCCGCCGCTCGAGGAGCCGCGATCGCCCACCCCAACCCGCTGGACGATGCGCTGTTCTTCGGCAGATGGCGAGATTGATGAGAATGGGATTTCCGCGGAAAAGTTCAGGACGAGGCCGCGATCGCTCGGCTCGCTAGGGGCAGTCGAACCGAAAAGCGGGTGCCGACACCAACTTCGCTATGAACGGTGATCGTGCCTTCGTGCAAATCGACGATTCTCTTGATGATGGCCAAGCCAAGTCCAGCGCCTCCGGCCGCTCCGCCGTCGCTTGCGTTGCCGCGCTCATATCGGTCGAATATCCGGCTCAGTTCCGCCGGTTCGATGCCCTTTCCGGTGTCGCTGATGTCGAGCTGCAGCCGTTCGCCGTCGACACGCAGCTTTACAGTTATCAAGCCGCCCTCGGGTGTGTGGCGAACGGCGTTGTCGAGCAAATTCTCGATCATTCTTTGCATCAGACCGATATCACCAACCATCAGTACCAGATCGCTACCGACATCGGTTTCGAAGGAAATCTTCTTGTCCCCGGCGATCGGGCCGAACTCCTGGACCACATCCTGCACCAGCTCCGTCGGGTGGAACTGCTCACGAGAAGGCGCGACGCGGGCCTCTTCGAGTCGGACCAGGTCGAACAGTTCGCGGATGAGCCGAGTCAAGCGCTCGCTCTGGCGTACAGCGATATCGAGGTATTTGCGTCGATCTTCGGCGGGCAGCGAGGAGTCCTTCAGCCTGAGCGTCTCCAGATAGCCGCGCAGCGATGTCAGCGGTGTACGCAGATCGTGCGCGACGTTTTCGATCAGCGTGCGGCGCTCGTCGGTCGCGCGGGATAACTCTGTTGTCCGTAGATCGACCAGTGATTGCAGTTCGCGCTGCCGGGCGCGCAAAACCATCGTGCGGGCCCGAACGATCATCGCGACCATCGCAATCGCGGCCGCTACGCTGATGAGTCGAAACCACGCAGTCTGATACCAGGCGGCTTCGACCTGAATGAGCAATACCTTGTCGGGGCTCCAAACTCCGGCATGGTCGGTTCCTTGTAGTCGGAGTCGGTATTTGCCGGGCGCAAGATTCGTGTAGGCAGCCCTGCGATTGTCCGAACCCGTCGGGACCCAGTCGCGATCGTAGCCTTCCAACATGTAGGCGTAGCTGTTGCGGTCCGGCTCCGAGTAGTCGAGCGCAGCGAACTCGACCGAGAAACTGCGCGCCTCGGCGGGTATCCGTAGCGTTGCGCCGGCACCGTTGTAGAGGCCGGAAGATATCGTTCGACGGCCGATCGTGATGGACGAGATGACGATCGGCGGGTGGTATCGCGATGGATCCACGCGCTCCGGGTGAACGACCGTTAGGCCGCCGGTTCCGCCGAAGAGCAGTTCCCCCTGAGAATCCGCGCCGGAGCTGACCCAATAGTCCGAGATCGCCAGTCCATCGCCGCGGCCGAAGGCGCGGACGGAAAAACTCGAAGGATCGATCCGGGCGATGCCGCGATCGGTGCTGGCCCAGATGTCGCCGCTGGCATCCGCGAGCAGCTTGTCGACGCTCTTGTTGGGAAGGCCTTCATCGATGTGCCTCTCGGGGACGACCGCATCGGCACGGATCGCTGACGGATCCAGCACGAAAATGCCCTGGTTGGTGGTGCCGACCCACAGCCGGCCGCGCTTGTCGAAGAGGAGTGAGGAGATATACGGATCGGAACGAGCACCATTCGCCGCGGCGGCAAATCGGATGTGGGAAACCGCGTGCGCGGCCGGGTCGAACCGGAATAGCCCATCGGTCGCACCGAACCACATCGTTTCTTCCGGCGAGGTGCAAATTGCCCAGACGCGCGGCAGCTCCAGGCGATCGACGACATCCCAAGGAGCTTGCGACACGCTCCTGCCAGAGCGGCGCGCGAACACCCAGACACCATCGAGGCCGCCCACCCAAAGGCGTTGTTGATAGACGAACAGAGCTTGCACGGCGGCAAGGTGTTTGCGTCCCGGCAGGGGCACCAGGGCAGGCCGGCGAGCTTCGGCGTCGAACCACACGAGTCCCGCCGGAACGATAAAGGCGAACAAATCGTGGCCGTCGGAAGTCGCCAACGAGGTCACTCCATCCAGGGAAGGGACGATCCTCGAGCCCGAGGAAACCAGACTCAGCGCTTGCACGCCGGAACGAGCGGGATCGATCATGACGACTCCCCGGCCCAGGCCGAGTGCGACGCGACCGTCTTGCATCACTGCGATCGCCTTGACGTCGGCGGTGGACGCATCGGCCGCGGCGTCTGGATCCAGTATCGGTATCGTGGTGATCGCCTGCTGGACCCGGAAGTACCCGATCCCGCGTTGCCCCACGATCCACATCAGCCCGGAGCGATCCCGATAGATGCACTCGACCGTATCGTTCGGCAGGCTGGTTGGCACTACAGTGCGGTGGCGGATCAGGCGGGTTCGAAGCGTCGCCGGGTCGACGGCAAGAATTCCGGAGCCTTGCGTAGCAAACCACACCTCTTTGGTGGGGGTTTCGTCGGCGCCAACTATTGCCGCGATGCTGTGGTCTGCTCCGAGCACGGGTTGCACGGCCAGCGTTTTGGGATCGATCACATAGGCCCCGTCTTCGAGCGTCCCGATCCAGACGCGTCCGTCGGAACCTTGAAGGAGCGCGCCGACTCGCGGAACCGCGCTGCGTCCCGGCAAGGGCAGGCGCTGGAAATGGGTCTCGCCGGCACTGCGGCGCAGCAGGCCCTGGGCTGTCGACACCCAAAGGGCGCCCTCGCGATCGCGAAGTATTCTGTAGACGACGCCGTTCAGCAGGCGGTCGTCATCCGTGCCGCCCGCGAAGTGTGTCACACGCCAAAGGTCCGGATCGAAATGGTCGAGTCCGCCTGCGGTTCCGATCCACAACCCACCCGCGCCGTCGTCCGCGATCGCCTTGATCGTCGGGTCAATCAAACCGCCAGCGCCGATCGGAACAGCCCGGAAACAATCGGTATCGCGGTCATAGCGGGCCAGTCCTCGGCCCAAAGTCCCGACCCAGAGCGTGCCTTTCGCGTCAGTATGCAGGACCCAAATATCGTCCGCCGGTACCGCGCAAGGTTGACCGTTGCCAGTGGTATATGTCCGGAAGCGATACCCATCCCAGCGCTCGAGCCCGGCGTCGGTTCCGATCCACAGGAAGCCGTCGCCGTCCTGAGCGATTGAAATCGGCACTTCGGTATATGGTGCGCTTGACGCAGCCGGGGAGTGAAGCGCAACGAACTGGAAAGCGGGTTCGGCGAGCCGACTCCATTTGACCGGGTCGCTAGCCGGCGCTTGCGTCGACAAGAACCCCAACGCGCTCATCGCCAGCCGGATGGCCGCGATCCAGCCGATCGATCGGCGTCGGCTCATCGGGCGAGTTTACATTGACCGCGACGGGTGCACGCTCATCTTCATCAAGCCGTCACACAACGGTGAAGTCACCGCGTGCCCTTGGATCCGAACCTTTCACGGTACGGCCGCAGCGGCCTGCCGTCTTCACGGCAAGTTCACAAGCGACGTTCTTCCGTTCTTCTTGAGATCGTTAAGGTCACCTCAAGCTGAGGTCTGTACGCGGCGCGATCCGCATGCCTATACTCGTCCAGCACCAGAGAATCAGCCGTTGTGCCATGAGCGCCTCTCGGTCACCGCGATGGGCTGAGCCGGGTCGGACTCCGAAGACCCTGGCGGCATTGGACCAGCTCGTCTCCGACCACAGTCGCGGCGGTACGGTTGCTATCGTCGAAGATGATCCCGACATCGCTTCAGTGTTGCAGCTTCACCTGGAGGAGGCCAGCTACCGTGTTCGCGTCGCCCACGATGGACGCGGCGGTCTGCAGATTGCCCATCGCGAGTTGGTCGATCTCGTGGTACTCGACCTCGTGCTGCCGGATCTGGACGGTCTCGAAGTCTGCCGCAGCTTTGCGCTGCGGGTGCCGCGGCCGCTGATCCTCATTTTGTCGTCGCGCGGGACCGAAATGGACCGCGTGCGCGGGCTCAACGTAGGGGCCGATGATTACCTAGTGAAGCCGTTCAGCGTGCTCGAATTCGTTGCAAGGGTGCGCGCGCTGTTTCGAAGGCCGCCCGCCGAGCTGCAACGGCGCGATGCCGAGCACATGGCCTTTGCCGGCGCCCTGATCCTGGATCGATGGCAGCGCTGCGCCCGGCTGCATGGCGAGCGGATCGAACTGACCGGCCGCGAATTCGACTTACTTTCGTGGTTGGTGCATCACCCGCATCGGATATTTAGTCGCTCCGAACTGCTCGATGCCGTATGGGGCAGAGCCTATGACGGCTTTGAGCACACGGTCAATTCCCACCTGAATCGTCTGCGAGCCAAGCTCGAGCGCGACCCGTCACGCCCCGAAATCCTGATCACTGTCCGCGGCGGCGGATACAAGCTTGTCCCACCTGGCAACTCCGACCGGGTTAGCGCGCGCTGATTAACTGGGCAACAGCTTCTGTTCAAGCGAAATTTGAATGTTAAACGCGCATACCTGGCTCAAATCAGCTCCGGAGATCAATCCAGCGTGGC
Source organism: Burkholderiaceae bacterium (assembly GCA_019236735.1). Lineage (GTDB taxonomy): Bacteria > Pseudomonadota > Gammaproteobacteria > Burkholderiales > Burkholderiaceae_F > VBCK01. Next base: position 7,090 of record JAFAIM010000041.1, on the reverse strand, counting down.
CCTTTGCGTCAGGGTGAAAGAGGCCCCGGATCAGGACCTGGTGCGGGAGGTTGCTGCAGTATTTGCGTCAATTTTTCCTCGGCAAGAGTACTTGGACATCTTGTTTTTAAGCGAGAGCCAAGAGTCTGCGCTGAGGAGGGTCTGCGGTGCATTCTTTGTAGCACCGATGAGAGGCAACTGATTCGGTAGATCTACATCGACCGGATTTTCCTCGGTGTAACGCCAGTCCGGTGCTTTATCGCGGTCGCCATGTGCTGTTGGCTGGAAAAGCCGCAGTCGACCGCGATTTCCGCAAGCGCCAACCGGCTGCACCGCAATAGGCGGACCGCGGCATCGACCCGCTGCTGGAGTACGAATCGGTGGGGCGTGCAACCGATCGCGGCATCGAAGCACGCCGTAAAGTGGGTGGCCGACATTCCGGTCAGGGCGGCAAGATCCGCGACTCGTATCTGCCGGCCCAGGTGGGCGGCCACATAGTCTTGCACGCGGGTGAGAGCAGGCGCCGCTAGCACGGGCCGTTTGCGGTCGGGTGTGTGCGCCAGTTCCGCGACGATTAAGTGCCCCAGGCCCAGCGCCACTTCCCCGGCAAACGGCTCGGAGTGCAGGATCGAGAATTCGATCGCGTCGATCAGTGGCCGGATGCGCGCGACGTGCGCGTTGAACAGCGGAACGTCCCGGCGCAGCACCGTGCGAGGTCCGCCGCCGATCTCGTCGAGCAACGCTTCCGGGAAATAGATATTCAAGTGGCGGCTCGAGCGCGCCTTGGCCCACCACACCTCGGCTCGGGCCGGTGTCAAGAACAGCGAGTAACGCCGGCCTGAGTACACGGCCACCTGGTCGGAACCGATCCTGCCGCGAACGGGCGCTTCGACTAGGTTGATCGACAGCCGCGGAGTGTCGATCGGGGCGACCTTAAGGTCGTACGGCGGTGACTCGTACAGCGCGACGAGCAGCTCGCTGTTGTGCATCGCCGAGGCCAACTCAAGGCGGCGCCCACCGCAGCGCACAAGGGCACCGTCGTAGGCAGCCGCGCCCCGAACGGCCGCCGACTCCACCGCCAGGTTCGCCAACCATCGGATCCGCGGGGTCTCCCGCCTCTCGTGCGTCACAAACGCCTCGGCCACTAACTATTTAGACCAGTCCCTCCGAAATGTTAGTCGGGGCTCGCGCAGGATCGTGACACTCATCTCGTACAAATTTCCGGCCCCGTTATGCCGGCGGGCCGTCGAATTGTGGAAGCCACGCGGGACGGAAGTCGGCAGCCTTTGTAAGGTTTCGAGGCCCCGCATCAGGAGGAGGAGAACATGAGTTCCGATCACATTGCGTTGGCGCGTCGCATTGGACGCTTCCACCATTCCCATGGTTCCAATTTCGGCTCCCAGCGCTGCTGCCCTAGCGCAGTCGCGCAGGCGGGCGTTCTGGTCCTGGCGCTGGTGTGCGCTCCGGCAAACGCGCAAGAGAATGAGGACGCCCTCGGCGCCGCGAGTTTGCGGCAGTACATCTCCGAGCAAGTCGGCGGTCTCGACAAGCTGACGGTTCCACCCAACGACGCCTCGATCCCGGTTCCGCCCGACGATCCGGCGCGCCCCGGCCGGTACAAGACAACCGAGGGCAAGCGGTACCTCGGCAAGCTGCTCTTCCACGATCCGGTCCGGACCGCGCGCGTCGACATTAACGCGGGCGTGCCCATCAACTTGCCCGCAGGGACGGCCTTTGGCGGCACCGTGAGCGCATCCGACCCGAACGTCCAGGAGATCGTCAACGCCACGCGACAGACGGGCTCTTGCGGCAGCTGCCATATTGGTGAGGCCGCGGGCAAGGCCGGTCAGCAGCTCAACTTCAACGTTGGTGGTGAGGGCCGCGGCTACACCGATGAGCAGGGCAACTTTTTCCCGCGCCGTCGACCTCAGTCGATTCTCACCAGACAGCGCAACGCGCCAATCTTCTCCGGCGACGCTCTGGTTGATGCGCTGCCGACGCTGACCGATGTCGACTGCATCAGCGGCGCGCCAGTCGGGGCGGCCGACTCCTATGTTTGCAAGGCCGGCCAGGGCGAGGCAGTGGTGACCACGCCCGCCAACTTCTACCACCAGCCACCGCCGAACGCATTGCTGGCGACCGGCCGGCTCGACGAGCTGGACAGTGTGGGCCGCATGTCGATGGCCATGGTCGGTTTCGCGTTCAACAACCGCCTCCTCTTTGGCGGCTTCGCAGGCGAGCCGCAGTCCACGCCGGGATCGCTGAACCCGTTCCAAGATCCGGCCCAGGAGAACCTGACGCTCCTGCTACTGGACGCGCACCGCATGATCGGCTTTCAGTCGGCGGAGCTGCTGAAGATTCCGGCGTTCGTGAAGCTGTTCCGGGATGCCTTCCCGGAGGAGGCCGCTCAGGCCGACGCCAAGAGCGATCCCACGCTCCTGGTCAACGACATAACCGAGCTGCGGGCGCAGGCGACCTTCCTGCGTACCGTCGTCACGCGGAACACGCCGTTCGACCGCTTCCTGGCCGGAGATGACACCGCCCTGACGTGGCCTCAGCTGCGCGGAGCCCGATTGTTCTTCACCCCGGCGTCCGGTGGCGGAGCAGGCTGCTTTGCCTGCCACAGCGGTCCGATGCTGAACAAGCAGCCTACCGATCCGGATGTCGCCGGCATCGGCGCATTCGTCGAGGAGAATTTCTTCAACGTCGGCATCGGCGACCACCCGGTGCAGGCGCTGAACGCGCTTGCGCGAGGTCACCTCGATCCAACCAGGTTGGGCGCGGACGGCTTTGCCTACCACGCCGAGGACATCGGGCGGCAAGAGGTCACCCACGACCCGGCCGATGCGTTCAAGTTCCGCGCCCTGACGCTGCGTCAGCTCAAGGACGGCCGGAACTTCTTCCACAACGGCTCCTTCACCAGCGTCCGAGATGTGGTGGAGTACTTCAACGCCGGTGTGCCCCAGGATCCCACGGCCGCAGCAGCGCCCACGCTGTCGGCCCGGTTCACGAATCCTCGCGGTCCTGATTCCCCGAGAGGTCTGGGCCTTTCGAGACAGCAGGTCGACGATCTCGCCGACTTCCTTGAGAACGCACTGTACGACCCTGCGCTCGTGCATTTCGATCCGAACTCCTCCACCGACACCTTACAGCCCAACGAACGCGACCTCACTTACTCGAAGTACCGCCCCGACCTGGCCGCGCTGGGAGCGAAGGATGGTTTGATGCTCAGCGGTTTGGCGATCGACGACAACGACGCGCTGGCGCGCCGGGACGAGGGGCTCGAGTTCCTGGACGTGACGGCACAGGCTGTGATCTCGCCTATCGATCACGACGATGATGCCGACACCTTCAGGATCATGAACAATGTCAACTCGGTCATCGACACGCATCTTCTCGTCATCGTTTCGGGCCTGCCGACGCAGGTTCGGCTGCTGAATGCAAGCGGCACGACGAGCGGCGGCGATCCCTACCTTCGGCTGTTCCTGCGCAATGGCGTTCTGAATCCGGCCGAGAGCGTGGTTGTGCAGCTGCGGTTTGCAGGGGACGAAGGTTCAAGCTCCAGGCACTACTCGCTGAAGCTGCTTTCGGGACAGGGCAATCCTTGAGGGGAGCACTCATCATGCACAAGCCATTGAAACTTCTGTTCGCTACGGGCCTTGCGTTCGGTCTAGCGGCGGTAGCCGGATCCGCTGCCACGGATCCGGAGGACGTCCAGCCGGCGCCGCCGTCGATCGGCGCCGACGTTCCGGTCACATATTTTGGGCCTCAGCCTTCATCGGTTCAGCGCGAGTTGATTGGCGAGTATCAGAATCTGAAGTCGGGCCGGGTTGACAAGGACAAGGGCACCATCACTTTGCCGCTGTACGACGGTGTGATGAGAAGCGGTGAAACCGTCTGGTACATCGTGACCGACACGGACGATCCGGGCAACGCAGAGCAGCTTGGGTTGAACTATTCGCCGAAGCTGACATATTCCGACATCGGGCGAGCCGTCCGTCGCGCTACGCTTGGGGCGAAGTTCAAGCTGACTTTTGAAGCGGGCAAGGTTGACTTCAAGCCGCAGCGAAGTGCGATTCCCGGGGATGCGCCAAACTACTTTCCGCCGAAACAGTTCCAGCCGGGATCGGTGGGCGATAAGGACTATAGCCCGCTGGTAAAAATCACCAATGCGGGCGGGCATATCTACAATGCCCCGATGATTGCCTTCAACGTCTCGGCCGAAAAACTGAACCAGTTCTGCGAAGGCAATCCCGACTACAGTGTGGTCCATGACAAGGTTCTGAAAATCTGCCCTCGTGAGAAGACCGTCACGCTGGCGCTGACGACGGGCTTCAGTTTCTCGCGACCGGTTCTCTATCTCTCCACGGACACCAACAATCCGCTGACCGCAACAGCCGAGGCGGCCACCTACGCTCCGGGGTTGGAAGACATTCAAGGCGCTGGCGACGACAGCCTGTTCAGTCCGGTCGAGCGGATCTTCGTGTTCGTCAACGGCCCGACGGGAAAGGACAACCCGCAGCGGCAGGGACTGAACAGCGCGCTCTCGGACGGAGCCTCGCCGCTGAATATCCTGGGCGGCATTCCTACGGTGGCAACCGACTACAGTCCTCTGTGGGATCTGAATGCGGCCGTTTGGACTCAGGCGGCGATCGATAAAGGCTACCGGTCGAGGATGACGGAAGAGTTCGCGATACTGGGAATGGTTCAGCGCGGGTTCTTGACGGGTCTGAACGGCAAGCCGTTCGGCTCAAGCGGCCTGATCGTCAACTGCCCGATCGTTTTCAGGTTCCTCTAAACATGTCATCGAAAAGAGCCCTGGCCGCATTGCGCCTGCTGCTGATGCTTGGCTGCGCGCAAACGGCCGCCGCATCGTCGATCGTGACGGAATGGCTCGACGAAACGGTGCCCGCGGCAAACCAGGTCGCCTGGGAGCCTACAGTGGGAGCACGCTTCTTCGCGATTGTGCACACCGCCATGTACGACGCCTGGACGGCCTACGACCCCGCTGCGGTGGGCGTGTTTACGGGTCGCGCGCTGCGAGGAGCGGGCGGTGCCGCCAATATCGCCAACAAGCGCGAGGCGGTAAGTCATGCGGCTTACGAAGTTCTGCATGAACTTGCGCCCGTGCGCCGCCACGCCCTGCAGGAGCGCATGGCCCTTCTTGGTTACGAAGTCGACGCAGCCAGCCCCGCTGCGATCGTGGGCCGCAGGGCTGCTCGAGCGGTGCTGGCGGCGGCTCGGCGAGATGGAGCCAATCAAGAGGCTGACTATCAGGACACGACCGGATACGAGCCCCGCAGAGCGGCGACGGCTTCGTCCTGGCATCCGATCGATGCTCTGGGTGCCCCGCAGCTCCCGGTGTCGCCGCACTGGTCCCGGGTGATGCCGTTCGCCCTTCAACGGGCGGACCAGTTCCGTCCGGATCCACCGCCTGCTCCCGGATCTGTGCAATGGGAGGCGCAGATCCGGCAGCTAGAGCAGATCAGTGCGCGCTTGACCGACGAGCAGAAAGCATCCGCCGAATTTTGGATTCCCTGGGGCGAGTCACCCCCAGCTCACATGATGGAGCTTACGAAGTTCATCTCGGCGCGTGACGATCTGCGCATCGATGATGAAGTCAAGCTCTTTTTTCTGGTCAGTATCGCCCTGCACGACACGGCGATCGCTGTTTGGGAAGCCAAATACCACTACGACTATGTTCGGCCGATCACGGCGATTCAGGCACTCGGAAATGTTCGCCTGCAGGCCTGGCAACCGCCGCAGCTTCCGGTTGCGTTCGCCTATTCCGCGCCGGCGACACGTAGTTTGGTGTCCTCGGTCACGAAGCAAAGCAACTTCACGGGAGAAATCCCTGCAAAGGACTGGCAACCGTACCTTTCTACGCCGGCGTTCCCCGCCTATGTATCGGGTCATTCGGCCTTTACGGCAGCCTGGGCTCGCATCGTCGAATTGATGACCGGGCGAGCCGAATTCGGATTGCGCGCCTCGGTGCGCCGTCTGTACACCGAGCAGCGCTTGTTGGACCATCCGGTCGAGTTCGAGTTTCCGCTGCTGTGGTCGGCCGCCGAGGCCAGTGGACTTTCACGAATTTACGGCGGCATCCACTGGCCGGTCGATAATCAGCAGGGCTTGTTAATGGGCAAAGCGGTGGCGGAGCATGCGTGGCAGCGCGGCCAACAATTCTTCCTGGGAACTGCATCGCCTTTTGCGGCCGCCGCGAACAATTTAAGCAGCATGTACTGGCACGTTACCGAACGATCCGAAGGCGTAACAGCGGCGGAAAACGGCCACTTGCAAGCTGAGTTGGCACCCAAGACCAAAGTCGCCTGGCAGAGCGTCGTACTCGATCCTGTTCCCGCCGGAAGCTACGAGATGATGTTCTCCGTGGCGCTGACTGGCACTTCCTCAGCGAGCGTTCGGATATCAGTGCGCTCGGCGCTTCAGTCGGATATCGTGTTCGCCTCCTCCAGCGCGAGTCTGATTTCGGGCGATCTGAGGCCCGTCAAAGTTGGCTGGACGAGCGACGGCTCTGCGCCCAGTCAAGTCGATGTTGAGGTGCACGGCGGGGGCAGCGCGGCAGGGTTCGAGCTGACCAAGATCGAGCTGTCGCGTCTGTGGCCACAGGTCGCGGGGATGCCCAGATATCGCGCAATGAGAGATGTTGTTTTGTCTCCGTCCGCCCAGCCCGGTCCATAGGGGAGTCACGTCCGCGAGCGAGATCCTGGACCGCCAGGGCACGACCTCGAGAGGCTTCAAAATCAGCATACGCTGCGATCAAGTGCTCGGGTAATACCCGCCCGACTCGCGCCAATCCCAGCTGCCACGAGCGCGCCGCCGGATGACGACGTATTCAGCCATCGCGAGTGCGACCGCAGGCCACAAGGCCGCACGATCGCGCTATCAAACAGCTAGCGCGCCCGTCGAACAGAATTCAACTCCGCGCCGGAGCGTCGAGTCTTGCGGAAGCGTGAATCACGGAAACCGATCGCATCCGGCGCGGCATGCAGGCAGCGGTGCTGAGTCAACGCGGATCAAAAAGAGCTCCCGGCACCAGACGTGTCAGGCTGATCGGATGGCTTTGGACTTCGGCCTCGATGCTCGACCACGT
>JAFAIM010000056.1 GCA_019236735.1 Burkholderiaceae bacterium | reverse complement strand
GGCGAGATCGGGGTCGCCTATGGCGCTGGCGGCGTTCCGACGATCGCCGTGAAGTCGACCGCATTCACGCTCGGCTACCGCTTCCAGAGCGTTTCGACCAAGGACTACAGGGTTCTCGCAGGCAGCACGGGCACGAACGTGAACGGCACCACGGACCTGCGCGACGTGACGCAGGGCCCGGCGCTAGGGTTCTTGCTCCGATTCTGATGCGGTCGAGCTGCGACGGAGCAATTCGGAAAGGTCATCCAAGCGCGCCGACCCGATGTCGTATCGGGTAGAAATGGAAATGTTTTTAGTGTGAATACCTTAATAGATAAACCCGATGGGCGTCGAATCAGAAATGGGCTAGAAACGATCTGACGATGATTGCTGCGCATACCTTGGCTGAACGCTGGACGCTGGCTCGGTGCCTGTTGGCTGCTACGGTGATGTTGGCCGGTTGCGGCGGTGGCGGCGGCGGCGGCGGCCAGTCGCCGACAGGAGCGCAAAGCTGCACGCCATCGGTCATCTCCAGCTATGCGCCGATCGTGACGAGCGGCTATGTCGATGGTTCGGGCGACGGCACGGGCGGGGTCGGCGGCCGCGGAGGCAGCAGCAGTGGCGTCGGCGCAGGCGGCGGCCTGGGCGTCTATTCCAACGCGCTCGTCTCGGTGCAGCGAGCCGACGGCACCCAGCTCGGGTCGGCGCTGACCGACAGCTACGGGATGGTCACGGTCAGCAACTGCGGCAATACGCAGGCGCTCCTTTTTACCGTGCAGGGCACGGCGACGGGAACTTATTGGGACGAATCGCTGCGCACCCCGGTAGCGTTCGGTCCCACCCAGGTGCTGCACGCTGTCGTCGTGCCCGACGCACCGAACCAGCAGACCTTGTATCGCAACGTTGGCGTCACGCCGCTGACCGAGGCCGTGTACCAGTACCTGCTCAACGGTAGCGCCGGGGCGAGGAGTTGGACGGTAGCGGCCAACGTCACGGCGGCCAACGACGCGATTGCGAGTCAGATCAACCAGGTGCTGCCGCCGAACCTGCAGCTGCAAGGCACCGACATCACGCGACTTGCGGCGGTGACGCGCGATTCCACCTCGCAGGTGTTCAGCGCCAGCACGCCCAACTCGATCTACGGTCTGGTGATCGGTGGCATGGCCCAGGCTGCCGGCCTGCACAACGCGCAGTCGAAGAATCCCGGGCTCGACCTGCTCAACCAACTGGCGGCGGACCTGTCCGACGGCGACCTCGACGGCGCGAAGAACGGAACGGCCGTAGCGCCGTCGACGACGCAAGCGGCGTACAACCTGCCGACGATGACCGCCGACACGCTGGGAGGCATCGCGGCGCTGGCCGCAACGAACGGCCAAGCCCTGCCGCCGGTGACCTACACGTCGTACACGCTGAGCGGCACGATCAGCGGCCTGAGCGCGAGCGGCCTGGTGCTGGCCGATGACACCTCGACGGTCGCGGTGCCGTCGGGAGCGACCAGCTTTACGTTCAACGGTGTGCTCACCAGCGGCGCACCCTACTCGGTCAGTATTCAGCAGCGACCGTCCAGTTTGCCCTGCAGCGTGGCCAACGGCAGCGGGACCGCAGGAGCCGCCAACGTGACCAATGTCGTGGTCACATGCTCCAGCACGTCGTACATGATCGGCGGGACGATCACTGGGTTGACGGCATCCGGGCTGGTCCTGGCCAACGGCTCCGATACGTTGAACGTCGCCGCCGGGACGAGCAACTTCACAATGCCGCAAAACGTGGCTGCCGGTGGCGCCTACGCCGTGACGGTGCAGACGCAGCCGACCGGCGAGAGCTGCACGGTGACCAACGGCACCGGCACGGCGACCGCCACCGTGAACAACATCGCCGTGAGCTGCAGCGCGACCGGCTACTTGCTGAGCGGCAAGATCAACGGCCTGACCGTCGGCGGACTGGTGCTGGCCAACAACAACAGCGCCACCATCGGACCGTTCAGCGCCAATACGCCCAGCTTCAGCTTCGGACCGGTGCTCACCGCCGGCAGCAACTACTCGGTGACGGTACAAACAACACCCACCGGACTCACCTGCAACGTGGCCTACGGCAGCGGGACTGCAGGAGCCGCTGACGTGACCAACGTGGTGGTGACGTGCTCGAGCGAGGCGTACAAGCTGGGCGGCTCGATCACCGGACTGACCGCCAGCGGGCTGGTGCTGGAAAACAACAGCGCCGACCCGATATCGGTTCTGGTCAACGCGACCAATTTCCAGTTCGACCAGCTGGTGGCCTACAGCAGCCAATACTCGGTGAGCGTGGCGACCCAGCCCACCGGCTTGAGTTGCGGCGTGTCCAACGGTACCGGATCGATGCCGGCGAACAACGTGAGCAGTGTGACGGTGACATGTTCGCCCCAGACCTCGGCTTACATGGTGACGGGGCAGATCAACGGCTTGACCCAGCCCGGCCTGCAGCTGAAAAACCAAGACAACGGGGATCATGTCACCGTGTTGGCCGGCGCGAACTCGTTCCAGTTGCCCACGGCGGTCGACTCCGGCACCGCCTACTCGGTGATCGTGGCGGCGAACCCCATCGGGGAGACCTGCAATGTGGCCAACGGCGACGGCACCATGGGCACTACTGGCGTCACCAACAATATCGTCGTCAGCTGCTCGCTTAATACGCACAAGTTGGGCGGCAACGTCAGCGGGCTCAATTTGGGCGGGTTGCTGGGCTTGGTGACCCCTCTGGTGCTCGCCAGCAACGACGTCAACAACGACACGGTCACGGTGCCATTCAATACGAGCGGCTTCACGTTCCCCAACCTGATCCCCTACGGCACCAGCTATAACGTCACCGTCCAGCAGCAACCGTCGATAGGAGTGGTGTCACTGACCTGCACTGTGCAGGGCAACGGCATGGGCACCATGCCCGACAAAGACGTCGCCAACGTCGTCGTGCAATGCCTCTGAGGCTCGAGGTGTCGCGTCGTTACCGGTCGCCCACCAAGGATGGCGCGCGGGTCCTCCGAGCTGTGCTATGGATTGGCAGCCTTGTCTGCAATCAGATTTTGACGAATGCGGCCTTTGCAATTACCCCGATTTCGTCAGCAGCGCAACTTCCCCTTCCACCTCTCGATAGGTTCGGACACCCGCTGAACCCAGTTCCGGGAAGCGAGTTCGGGATATATCCCAACTCAGGAAATGACCTCGCTCAGAAATTAAACTCGGCTCTTGCTTCATTGAGCGTTGGCCAAATGCTGGTGCTTTCTCCGGGCAAGTACAGCGTTGGCAGTCAACTCGAACTTCATTCGGGTACGGGGCTTTACGGATCCTCCGATTCAGCTTATCAACAAGGAGCTGTTATTACGTCGACCGGAGCAGTTCTCAAGTCATTTCTTGTTAACGCCAACCATGATAGCAATTCACTCTTTGATAGCGGATTGGCTGTTGTGGGTATGTCGTTCGATTACGGAAATTTGAATGATGCCAGTGTCCACGCGGTTGAGTTTCGCAATGCATCACATATCTTGGTTCTGAATAGCCGTTTCAACGGTGGAGGAGATGGAACGGCATTTATCGGATGTATCTACACAAAAGTCAGCGCCAGTCTTGCTACAAATACTCTGAACGCAGGGTTTGATCATTGGGACGGCACCAGTTGGGCAGTTGTCGAAAATTCAGCAGTCGTGGCCTCTTGTCGCTACGGAATCCTCTTCAACGCTATGGACACCGATGGAGCAGGCCGCCACACGGAGAATGTGTCGGCCACTGGTAACTCGATATCTGGAATCACATCAGAGGCCGGCGTTTACGTTGCCCCACTCTCTGCCGATTCCTCAATAAATGGAGTGACGTTAACAAATAACTCGATTGCCGTGCCCAGGGTGGAACAAGTCCAAGAGTCCTCGCTTTGCAGCAGTAACTATCAACAAGTTTCGCCAACACTTGGTGGGATTGTAGTTAAAGGATCCCAAAACGTAGTTGTTAGTGGTCACGCCATATCAAATACAGCTCCTGATCGCAGTTTGCTCGTCATTAACGATGCTTGGCACCAGATAGCTAACGTCAGTGAGGTCTACAATTTGGCACAAATATATCGCTACGATTGTCCCTTCGGTCATCGGCTTGGCTCACTGCTTGATCCGCCTTTGGGCTGCAGATTTGATGCCAATGCCTTCCGCGTCCTCGCTGGTTCCAACAATTCGGACGCCATCGAGCTGTACAACTGCACGAAGCCTTCGGGACACGTCTTCACTTCCGTCGATTCAGGATGTGAAGGCGCTGCGGTTTCTTCACAATCACTAGGGTATATAGGTGTCAAGCAAGCGGGCCCATTACAATCAGAACTGTTTCGTTGCAATTCACCCCGTGGTTACCTGACAACCGTGTATCCACAGCTTGAGTGCACTCCTCAAACGGGGTTCACCGTAGAAGTCTCATTGGGCTGGGTCGCACTCGGACGCGGAGGTGACCTCCAGCGAGACGATCGAAAATGACTGTCGTTCGCCGGGCGAGCGTAGACCTGCGGTCAAGATTCTTGCTCGATGCGATCGGCGACGACGAGAGCACCCGCTAGCCGAGGTGCTCGATTGCCTGGCGGACCTTCTGCGTTCGCGGGCCATCGGTTTCGACCGGATTCACACATCCGGGAGGAAGGCCTAGTCAGCGCCTGCGCCGTGGAGCCCCGCCCACCGGTCGCGCCTCAATGTGGCGGAACGTGATGCGCCCCTTGCTCAGGTCGTACGGCGACAGTTCCAGCGACACCTTGTCGCCGGCCAGGATACGGATGTGGTGCTTGCGCATCTTGCCGGCCGAATAGGCGACGATCTCGTGCCCGTTGTCCAGCGTGACGCGGAACCGCGAGTCGGGCAGCACCTCGCGCACGACCCCGTTCATCTCGATGTGCTCTTCCTTCGCCATGCCGGGTCCTCCAGGAAAGGGAAATTCGGCGGACCGGCGATGCCGGCCCGCGCTGCAGCCTGGCGCGGCAGGCTTGGCCGGCAGCGACCGTGAACAGGACCGCGCCGCGCGCGAGGCGCTGGGCAAGGCGGGCGGAGCGCGGCACCGGGTCGCGCTCGTTCCGCTCAGGTCGCCGTCAGACGACCCGGATCTCGGACGCCTGCGGGCCCTTCGCGCCCTGCTTGACGACGAACTGCACGCGCTGACCCTCGGTCAGCGTCTTGAAGCCGCCGGCCTGGATCTCGGAGAAGTGCGCGAACAGTTCCTTGCCGCCGTCTTCGGGCGTGATGAATCCGAACCCTTTGGCTTCGTTGAACCACTTTACGGTGCCATTTGCCATTTTCTCGTTCCTTGACAGGTGAAGAGAGGTGATCGACCGCGGGAACGCCCCGCGGCGAGCTAACGATCAAGAAACGTGAACCTGGGGAGAACCTGAGGAAGGCTGGCCGCGAGAGGCAGCCATGTTCAGGAAAGACCGAAGGAAGAACGAAACTCAATGAAAGCAGCAGCATGGTACGCGCGTCCATACCGCAGGTCCAGCATTATATTTTTTCGGACGGTCACTTGAAATCCGCGGGTACCACATTGGAAATCCGCGGGTACCACATTGCCGTCGCATGTACGGATACGCTGCCCGCCAGGCGTTCGCGCACGCCGCCGGAGCCCATACTGTGCTCGATGCAACGAGTTCAAAAACACATCAATATCGAGGCTCCCGCGTCGCTTGTCTGGGATTCGACGCGATGAACGCCGCGCTGAAGCGACGAGCCCGGCGCGCTTGTGAGACCGGCGCGGCAGCGACCCGCTGACGCAGTTATTAGAAAGACCCTCGGTGCGCAGTCCAGCCCCTCCCGCCAAACCGACTTTTTATACGCCGATGCGCCTCGACTGGACCGCCGAGAAGCTTCAGGCACTGAGCCAGGAGGAGTTGCTCAATTTGCTCGACAACCTCGACCACCAGCTCGCGATCGGCCGTATTCCGCAAGACGTCGCGGCAGCGCTCGAGGCCCGAATCGTGCCGCTGCTGACGCTCCGCAACGGCGCCAAGCGCCGCAAACAGGTGGCCAAGGCGGCGGCGCTCGATGTGAAGATCGACGGCGCGCGATGAGGCGCGAACGCCGGACGTCGAGCGGCCGCTTGGGATTCCTGTCATGACGGCGCATCGACGGTCTCGGGACGCATGATCGAGCGGCCGACCCAATGATCGCGCGTCGCCGAACGTGGCTGTATAGATTGCCGGGGCAGCAGTACGCGCAGACCGTCTCCTTCGACCGTCGGGTCACCGCCGTCAAGGCGCGGCAGTTCCTGCGGCGCAAGGTCGGCGATCCGCTCGAGCTGTGGGCGCGCAGCGTCAGCGACGTGAAGCAGTCCTCCTCGTAGCGGACTCTTTCAATTGGCGTGGTCACAGCTTTTCGAAATCAACGGCGACAGGAAACTGGGGCGTTTCTCGCGCACCGGCGCTGGCGCTGAGGAGCCTCCATGTATTTCGTGATCGTGATCGACAGCCGGCATCGTGGCGATGCAGCCTACTTCGACCAGACCCAGCCAACTGTGCTGAAGAGTCGGCGCACGGAGGCCACCGAATGGACTGAGCTCACGAATGCGCAGGCCGCGTGCAAGGACCTTCAAGCTGGCCTGCCACCGTTCCAGAAAGCTTCCGTACGACATGATGAATTGCATTTCAGTCTGACCCACGACGAACATGGAAGCAAACTGTGATCCGCACGGCGGGTCGCGACGTCTGGAATCCTGAGCTGGCTTCCCAGACGGCCACCCTCAATTGATTCTTGTCCTCAAATATCTCGTCCGGCGCGAAGGATACGCTACGATTGGCCGAGCGGAAACGCGATCGGGTCGTCCGCCACACTTATCGGCGCTGCGCCAGGTGCAACTTGATGCAGGCCGCAGTGATCGATTTGGCCCAATCCGGCGTCGTTTCTAACAGCGTCTTGAGGTTCGTCGGCGACACGACTCGGCGCTCGCGGCAATACAGCAGTAGTCGTGGCAAAGGGGTCGCCCCAGTATCCGGATCACTCTCGGCAGAGTTATCGTACAGGCGAAGCTCGGTCAACTGCGGTAACAACCGTATCAGATTGAGGCGGCCGTTCTGGAATCGCTGTCGTATCTTTTCTACCGGAATATCGTGGCCGCCTTTCGCCACCCGGCGCCGCACGCGATCGATGTGCAGCTCGACGTCGGTAAGTCCCACGAACCAGACATGCACGGCCAGGCCTGCCCGCGGCGCCTGCTCGAGCAGCGCGGTCATGGTCTTGCCGCCCAGCGTCGTTTCAAAGGCGAAATCGGCGCGCTCGTCGATCGCCCGCTGCAACAGCCGGCGCCCCTCGCTCCAGGCCGCCCCGTTGATTTGCGCTTGGGTCAGCAGCGGATTGCGTGTGGCATTGGCGGCGGCGATACGCTGGGCCGCTTCATCGGGATTGAAGAATTCGGCTCCGCATTGGCGCAGGGCCGCACCACCGATACTGCTCTTGCCGGCGCCATTGCAACCGGCCAGCACGTAGATGCTGCCCGAGCGTGCCGCCCGGCGTGCCTCAGCCACGCGCGCGGCGCGCGCCCTTGTTCCGTGCGCGACCGGCTGCCGCCGGCGCCGCACTCTTGACCGCGGCCCGACCGAGCTGAGCCGGCGTCAGCGTGAACGCTTTCTGCATGGCCGCAGCGGCATCCGGTGCCTGCATGCGCTCGAACAGGGCATCGAATTCGTCCGAGAGAGAGTTCAGGGTGACCTCCTTCGCCCCGACCAGCGCCCGGTATTCCTCGATCGAAATCAGCACCGCGCACGGCTCGTCATGCTTGGTAATGGCAAGTCGGCCTTCTCTGGCGACGCGATCGAGGATCTTTCCAAAGCCATTCTTGGCTGCGCTGGCCGAGACTTGCGGCGCATCGACGAGCTTGCCGCGACGCGAACGAGCATGGCGGACCACAGCAGACATGGATGTCACCCTTTGAGCCGGCACCCGATGATACCTCTTTTGGACAAAATGGCCAAATTAGCCAGGACCGTGAATCGATGGGTTTCGGGCGACCGCACCTGTGGGTCTGCAAATCCCGAGCATGGAGACAGCGGCAAAGTGCGCGCGATCGTGGACATCGGTAACATGAAACATTCGCCCGTCCCCAGCTGGCCTGCTGACCAACCTGACAGTGCACCAATACCTCATCTTCGAAACCGTAAGCGGCTTCTGCGGCATCGCATGGAGCAACGTGGGCATCACGCGTTTCCAGTTGCCGGAAAAAAGTGCCGTAGCCGCCGAACGAAGTCTGCGGCGACGGGTGCGCGGCGCGGAATCCGGTGCACCCACGTCGAACGTGGTCGACGCGGTGGCCGCCGTGAAGCGCTATTTCGAGGGCGAGGAGACGGACTTTTCACGCTTCAAGCTCGACCTCAGTGATCAGCACGCGTTCTTCGAGCAGATCTACCGCGCGGCGCGGCAGGTCGGATGGGGCCACACGACTACCTATGGCAACCTGGCGAAGGAACTCGGAGCCGGGCCAGAGGCGGCTCGCGATGTCGGTCAAGCCATGGCCAAGAATCCCGTGCCTCTCATCATCCCCTGCCACAGGGTCTTGGCGGCCGGCCGCAAGCTTGGTGGTTTTTCTGCACCAGGCGGCTCGGCCGCTAAGATCCGCATGCTAGAGCTTGAGCGTGTTCATCTAGAGGCACCGCAACCAGCCCAGCGCTCATTTGGCTTCTAAGCCAGCCGCCGGCTACCCTCCGGGTTTGCCGCCTCCGCGCACGGCCGCCACGAAAACCCAGACGATCAGGAGCGGGACCAACAGCGGCAGCAGAAACGGGAACACGAGCCAGGCCGCGACCAGGCCGGCGAGCACCACCGCGCCCAGCAAGATCAGCCCGATTCCTGCGAACACGAAGCTGAGCAGGATAGCGACGCAAAAAAGCCCTACGATCGCGACCAGCAAGCCCCAGCCTTCGGCAGCGAGCTTCATCGGACCGCCGAGCCTGTGCCCGTTGACGATGATGGAGATATCGCTCGACTGGAACATGACCCAGGCCACCAGGCCGAGGAGCAGCACCACCAGCGCGATCGCAATGGTCTTCAACATGCCGGCGTCTCCTCGAGTTCGCGGCAGACGTGCCCGTGTGGTTCAACCTGATCGACCTGCTCGAAGGCAGCGTCACTTCGGGCCGCGGCCGGTTCACAGACACCTTTGTTAAGTGCACCCTGGCCGGATGCGGCGCATAGCGACGAGTGTGGCACACACGCTCTGCTCTACCGCTGGCACCACCTGCCGTTCAACAACTACCTGTAGCACCTGAGTCGTGACTGGCAGCGCCTGTTTCTTCGTTGCGATCAGTCGTTTCGTGTCGTCGTGACTTGGGGGCACAATCAGAGCCAAAAGGGGAGAATAGAAAATGCGCAACGGGAGCAACGGCCGCATCGGGAGCAACGGCCATACGGGAGTGGCTGACAGATCGCCGCGTCGGCCGTGGAGCCGGATCCTGCTGCTTGCCGTTGTGATCAGCGTGATGATCGTAGGCGGCGCAGCGCCTTCGTACTACGTCGACGCACTCTGGTTCGGGTCACTCGGCTACGCGTCCGTGTTCTGGACGACGCTCACTCTTCAAACCGCCACATTCGGCGCCTTCACCCTGGTCACATTCCTGGTGCTCTACGGCGTGTTCAGGGCTGTGAAGCCCGCCCGCCCCGACAAGTTGATCGGCGGGGCGATCTTCATCAACCGGCAACGTGTGCAACTGCCGGTTGAGCGCGTTCTCAAGCTGATCGCGCTCGGCCTGCCACTGGCAATCGCCATCGTGACCGGCGTAGCCATGTTGGCGTGCTGGAGAACATTGGCCCTCTTTTGGCATGCGCCGAGCGACTCGTCGATGCCCGACCCCATTTTCGGGCGACCTCTAAGCTTCTACCTGTTCACGCTGCCGGCCTGGCAGCTTATTTCCGGCTGGTTGCTGACGCTGGCTCTAATCGCGTGCCTGATCGCTATCCTGTTTGTCGTCCTCACTGGCGGCGTGCGCGCCCTGGCCGAGCGCCGCGCTGGCGCGGTGCAGCCGCGAATCTGGCGCGGGTTGTCGCTTAGTTTCGCCGCGTTCCTTCTGATGCTTTCTACGCGCATGTACCTGGGACGCTTCGAGCGGCTGTTCCAGGACAACACCATCTTCGCCGGTGTCACGTACACCGACGCCCACGTCACCTTGCCCGGCACGCTGGTTGTGTGCGCTGCGCTCGCCGCAGGCGCAGCCATGGCGGGGATCGGCGCATTCGCGCCACCCCGCCCGCGATGGCTTGCCGCGTGCGTCGTTCCGGCGGCCGCCTGCTACCTCGTTGTCACCCTTGTGGGCGGCTACGTCAGCAGCTTCATCGTCAAGCCGAACCAGTTGGTGCGAGAGCGCCCCTTCATCGCGTACAACATCGAGATGACGCAAGGAGCATATGCGCTCGACCGCATCGAGCGAAATCCGTTTCCCGCCGACACGGGCATCGAGGCAGTTGACCCGGCGAAGAATCAGGCGACGCTTGAAAACATCCGGTTGTGGGACTGGCGCGCGCTGCAGGACACGCTGCGTCAGATCCAGGAGATCCGGACCTACTACGACTTCCCCTCGATCGACATCGACCGATATCGGATCGGCGGATCGATGCGCCAAATGATGCTCGCCGCGCGTGAGCTCAACGTGGACAAACTGCCGGCAAGCAGTCGCAACTGGATCAACGAGAAACTCATTTACACGCATGGGTATGGCGTCACGATGAATCCTGTGAACGGCTTCACGCCGGAAGGCTTGCCGACTCTTGTACTGAGCAACATGCCGATCCAGAGCACGATCCCGGATCTGACGGTGACGCGGCCCGAAATCTATTTCGGGGAGCTCACCAATACCGACGTCTACGTCAAAACCCGCCAGAAAGAGTTCAACTATCCGCAGGGCGATACCAACAACCTGACGTCGTATGACGGCGACGGTGGCATCCGGTTGGGTGGCCTGCTGCGCCGTACGCTGATCGCACTCGATCGCGGCGATATCTCGAAATTGCCGTTCAGCGACGATGTGACTTCGGAAAGTCGATTGCTGATGCGCCGCAACGTGCTCGAACGCGTCCACGAGCTCGCGCCGTTTCTCACGCTCGATCCCGATCCCTACGTCGTCGTCGGCGACGATGGCAGGATCTACTGGTTGATGGATGCTTTCACGACTTCCGCCACCTACCCGTACGCCCGGCGTTACCGCCTCCGCGGAGAGGCGATCAACTACATCCGCAACAGCGTCAAGATCATCATTGACGCCTACTCCGGCGCCACCACCTTCTACGTGTTCGACGCCCAGGATCCAGTCATCGTTGCGTACCGGGGCGTCTTTCCCGGCCTGTTCACAGATGCATCCGCGATGCCGCCGGCGCTGCGCAAACACGTACGCTACCCCGAGCTGCTGCTGACGGTGCAGGCCGCCGTGTACGGCCTGTATCACATGAAGAACCCCGACGTGTTCTACAACCGCGAGGACCTGTGGAGCGTTGCGACGGAAGTGGGCTCGACCGATCAGCGCCAACAGGTGATGGAGCCGAACTTCGTATTGATGACGCTGCCCGGTGAGGGAGCGGTCGAGTTCATCGAAATTCTCCCGTTCACGCCCGCCAATCGCAACAACCTGATCGGATGGATTGCTGGCCGAAGCGATGGCGAACACTATGGCCAGGCGCTCGTCTACAACTTTCCAAAGACGAAGCTGATCGACGGACCCTTGCAGATCGAGGCGCGCATCGATCAGAACGCGCAGCTGTCGGGACAGCTCACGCTGTGGAATCAGCAGGGTTCGCACGTGCGCCGCGGCAGCCTGATCGTGATACCGATCGGCCGAGCGCTGCTTTACGCAGAGCCTATCTACCTGCAAGCCGAGCGCAGTCCGATGCCGGAGCTGCGGCTGGTCGTTCTCGCGGTGCAGGACCGCCTCGCTTACGGGCCGACGTTCGAGGCGGCGATGGCAGCCCTGTTCGGTGGAGCCGCTTCCACGGTCAGCGCCTTGGCCTCGCCGGCGGCACCCGCGGCGCAGGCGGCGACGGTCAACCACGGCGCGAGCGCAGGTCCCGAGGAGATCAGCGCGCTGATTGCCGGTGCGGCACGAGATCTGTCCGATTACCAGCAACTCACCGCCGCCGGCAAGCTCGGTGAGGCGGGACAGAAGTTGGAGTCGTTGAAGCGCAGGTTGGAAGAGCTGCAGAGGCGTCGCCCATGACACGGTTTTGCTGAGTACGAGCTTGTCATGACAGCCACAGATCCGGAGCGATAAGGGGACGGAACAACAGCAACGCGACCACCAGCGTGTTCGCAGGAAGCCCTGCCAGCGCGGTTACAGCGAAGAAAACGTCTTCAAACGATTCGAACATATACAGCTTCCCTTCATCGTGAGTGGGTATCTGGGAAAAACGCAGGGACAGCCTCGAACCCGGTGTACCCTTCGCCGTTGGCCGGATCGCGCGACCGATTTGCATTCCCACCTCCCAAGACGCGGTGGCCTTCTCAATCCGGCCACTTCGGGCCAAGTCGCGAAGACCGCGCCGCAGGGATGGCCGTTAATCGGCCGGACCGATCGCAGTACCTCGAAATTGCTACGGGTTGAAACTGATGCAGGAGACGCGCCGCGATGGCCGAGATCACGCAGTTGCTGGAACGGATGCGCGGGGGCGATGCCGAGGCGCGCGATGCGCTGTTTTCCGCTGCCTACGAAGAGCTGCAGATACTTGCGCGTGCACGGCTGCGCAACGGCGGCCGCAACACGGTGCTGGAGACGACTTCGCTGGTGCACGAGTGCTACCTGCGCTTCATCGGGGCCGGAACGCTACGGGCCGAGGACCGTCGGGGCTTCTTCGGGTACGCCTCGCAGGTGATGCGCTCGGTGATCGTGAACAACGTGCGGGAGCGGCAGGCCGAGCGCCGCGGCGGTGGTGTGCCGCGGCTGACACTGTGCACGCAGATCGAGGCCGGTGTTTCGAGCGACGAGGAAACGCTTCTGAAGGTGCACGAGGCGCTCGAAGTACTGGAGCGGGTCGACGCTCGCCTGGCCCAGGTCGCAGTGATGCGCTACTTCGGCGGCTACAGCGATCAGGAGATCGGTGGCACGCTCGAAATCGCCGAGCGCACCGTTCGGCGTGACTGGGAGAGAGCGCGGCTGATCCTGCAAGAGGCCATCCGGTGAGGATCGCGTCCATGAACCGAATGCCGCATTCATGGCGAGACAGGAGCTGAAGAGGGGCGTGTGATGCTTTCGACCGCTCATATGGCACGGATCAACCGGCTGCTGAAGGAGGTGCTGCAGTTGGATGCGGGAGAGCGGCCGCGCTGGCTCGAAGCAATCGCGCCGGAGCATCCGGATCTGCTGCTTGCGCTTAGGCGCGCGCTGTCCGTTCAAGGCGACGGACCGGCCAGCCGCCAAGGAATTGCCGCTCTGCCCGACGTGGCTGCAATCCGGAACGAATTCGCCGTGAACGGCCTGTCTCCGGGCGAAGCCATTGGCCCGTACCGGTTGATCCGCCCGCTGGGCGCCGGCGGTATGGCCGAGGTGTGGCTCGCCGAGCGGGCCGACGGGAACTTCAAGCGGGAAGTCGCGTTGAAGCTGCCGACGGTCTTCCGGCACCGCAAGGATCTGGCAAGCCGCTTTACGCGCGAGCGCGACATCCTCGCCGAGCTCGAACACCCCAACATCGCGCGCCTGTACGACGCCGGGGTCAGCCTCGAGGGTCGTCCGTATCTGGCGATGGAGTTTGTTCGCGGCGCGGCGCTGACCGCGTGGTGCAACGCACGCTACCTGGGTATCCGGCAGCGCTTGAAGTTCTTCCTGCAGGTCCTCGATGCAGTCCAGTTCGCGCATCAGCGCCAGGTAATGCACCTGGACATTAAGCCATGGAACATTCTGGTGAGTGATTCGGGCCAGGTGCGACTCCTGGACTTCGGCGTGGCCAGGCTGCTCGGTCGCGCGGACGAGCGTGGAGAGGCGACCGATCCGCTCGGCCGCGCGCTGACACCGGAGTACGCGAGCCCCGAACTGGCGCGTGGCTTCGCTATCGATGCGGCCGCCGACGTCTACTCACTGGGCGTGGTGCTGTACGAGCTGCTGTCCGGTAACCGGCCGTACCGTCTCGAATCGGGCGATTCGTTGACGCGGCTGGAACAATCCATCGCCGCCGCCACGATCAAGCCGCCCAGCGCGCAGCTTGCACCGGAGGCGGCTGCGGACCGAGCATTGACACGCGACAAGCTCGCGGCGCGACTGCGCGGGGACCTGGATGCGATCGTTCTGAAGGCATTGGCCAAGGCGCCCGGCAATCGTTATCGCAGCGCCGCGGCACTGGGCGACGATCTGAGGCGGTACCTGGGCGGAATGCCGGTCGCGGCCCACCCCGACCGGCTGGCGTACCGCGTTTCGAAGTTCGTGCTGCGTCATCGCATCGCGACTTCGGTGGCCGCAGCATCGGCACTGCTCGTTGTGGCGATGAGCTACGCGTTGATGCGGGAAGCCGCGACGGCGCCGCCAGCCAGATCGACTCTACCGGGCGGCGCAAGTGCGGGCACGAGCGTAACGGCGCCCGTGACGATGGCAGCCTCCGACAACTCAGTCGCTGTACTGCCGTTTGTGGACCTCAGCGAGCACCACGAGGAGGAATACTTTTCCGATGGCCTGTCGGAAGAGCTGATCGGCCGCCTGTCGCAGAGTCCGGGCTTGAGAGTCATCTCGCGCACCTCGTCGTTCTACTTCAAGGGCAAGCAAGCCACCGCTGGCCAGATCGCCAGTGCGCTGCACGTGAGTCATCTGCTGGAAGGTACCGTGCGCAAGTCGGGCAACACCGTGCGCATCACGGCAAAGCTGATCCGGGCTTCGGACAGTTCGCGGGTGTGGTCGGAAACATACGACCGTGCGCTGGGCGATATCTTCACCGTGCAAGGTGAGATTGCAGCCACCGTAGCGGCCGCGCTGAGGGTAGCGTTGAACCAGGATGCCTCGCGCGGCAGATTCCCGCTAGCCGCCAACGAGACATACAACCTGCTGTTGCAAGGCAACTATTTTCTGAACCGGCACACGAAGCCGGACGCACTGAAGGCGATCGGGTACTACGAAAACGCGATCAAGCGGGATCCGAACTACGCGCTCGCGTGGGCGAAGCTGGCAACGGCGCAATTGAGCATGGCCATCAATGGCTGGGAGCCGGCGGAAGAGCAAGCCGAACAGGCGAGACTCGCGTTGCGGCGTGCGCTCACGATCGACCCGGACCTGGCGCTGGCTCATCGGAAGCTGGGTGACCTGTATTCGCTCTTCGATTGGAACTTTTCCCAGGCGCAATTGGAATACGAGCGTGCGCGCACGCTCGATCCTGGCGACTCCCAGCTGCTGTCGAGCATCGCGGTATTGAAGGCGCAGCGGTCGGAAAGGTTTGACGAAGCCATTGAACTGATTCGGCAGGCGCTGCTGCGCGACCCGCTCGACACCTATTCACTGGCTTCTTTGGGTTGGACCCTGCTGTGCGCGGGGCGCCTGGAGGAGTCGGCAGTGGTCAACCGCAAGCTGCTGGAGCTCAACCCCTCCTATGCCAATGCGCGCGGCGAGCTGGCACTGGCCGAACTGGAGATGCGACGCCATCCGGAGGCGCTGGCGGAGGCGCAGAAGGAGGCAGACGACGGCTTCCGGCTTGCTGCCTTGCCGATCGTCTACTGGGCAATGGGGCGCCGAACCGACTCCGACCGGACGCTGAAGCAACTCGAGCAAAAGTACGCGGGGAGCTTCGCCCAGAACATCGCCGAAGCTCATGCTTATCGCGGCGAAGCGGACGCAGCATTCCAATGGCTCGAGCGCGCGTACCTTCAACGCGACGGTGGCATGCCGGATTTGAGGATCGACCCGCTGCTGCGCAATTTGCACGACGATCCCAGGTTTCATGCCATGCTGCTCCGGATGAGGCTGGTCGACTGACGAGCTTCCGGGACCGATGGCATCTGCGATCCGGGGTGCATGCACGTTTAGCACTGAAGCTGCTATCCGGTCTCACCTACTCTCGTACGACCATTCGCCGTCGGCAGCGCAAAGCTCGCCGTGACCTCGGCTCCGTGTCTTTCCTCGCTGACATCGCCCAGGCTGCGCACCAGGGCTGCCATCGCCAGGTTGCAACGCAGGTATTGCACGACCAGCCGCGTCACCCGGCGCTCTCGCGCGATATTCAGCACGGTGCGCAACATCTGCGTCGCCCACCCCGAACGGCGCGATGTGGCGTCGACCGAGATTCCCAGGTCCGCAACCGGCAGCAGCGCGGCGTCCCGGTAGACCGACAGCTGACACACCCCGCCGATTCGCGCTCCGCGCTTCAGGACCACGAAGATGTCCCGCTCCGGATCGCACCGTTGAGCGAAGTCGACGAGCTGTCGGTCGCTCATCGCGATCCCGAACCGATAGCGTCGATCGGTTGCATCCAGCCGCATCAAGTGGTCGCCCAGAGCAGCGAGATCGTTTGCGTGCAGCGGCTGAATGGTCCAGCTCATGGCCGTGCTCCGGCACGCGGCGCTTGCAGCACGGCCCCGCGGCTGGCGACCGGCGCTGAAGCCCGAGGCGCCGAGCTGCGTTCTGCGAGCACGCTTCCGATCAGCCATGTGGTGCTTGCGAGCACCAGCAAGGCGATGAATGCAAAAACGAAGTTTTCGAAAGAGTAGCCACTGCGAACCGGATCCGGGACCGATCGCCGCAGCGGCGGCAGCGTCGCCAGGCCCGTGGCTGTGGTCACATCGTCGCCGACCGCGGGGTTGGAAGGGGAATGGCTGTCGCAGGAGGTCGGCTCCTCCGGTGAAAAGGTCCAGGCCATAGCGAGTCGCAGATTCTTGCGGTGTGTCATGGGCAAACTCCTTGTTGTAAGTGGATAAGCCGCTTGGGTGCGCTTTCGCGGCCTCACACGTACAGACAAGCCGGTCTGTCCTTTTCGGTCTCTCGCGGTCACGCTGGTGACTTTGGTCACGAGCTCGCTGCCACGCCCGAGCGGCCACAGTTTCAATGGCGGCCGTTTTCAGCCGAGATAGGCTGGATGGGTTCTGCGGCCGTATCGAGCGCAGGGCAGAGGTCAGTGATTTGAAGGGTCTGATGATGGGTGTCGCGCCAGACCCTCAAGGCCAGATCGAATCTCCAGCGAGCGCGCGCGGCCGGCCGCCCATTACGCGACGGAGGGACCACGACATGTCGGCTTCGGCGGAGACGGACTCCTGTCAGGGCCGCGCCCCTAGTGCTTCTTCAAGGCGTCGATCTTCGGTCCGCCAATTCGCCGGGTGAGAAGAAGTTTTCGTGCGTGCGTCACATCCCTAATTGATTAAGCCTCGTCCTCAGAGAGAGTCGCACGGGTATGGCGTTTCACCCGGCCTGGCGCACCTGCCGCATGACCGCACTCGAGAAGAGCCTGAGAACCGTCTGAGCGACCGGCGGCGGCATCTCATCAGGGCAAGACACGCCAATGAGGCGCACACCTTCCATCAGGCTGATGAAACCCATGGCGAGAGGCTCCAACGGGCCCGCGGGGCGCCTGCCGGCGCGCTTGTAGAAATACTCGAGCAGTGTTACTGCCTGATCGCGCTTTTCGGCAATCAGCTGGTCGAGTTTGTCCCGAAACTTTGCATCGCGCGCAGCCAGCATCCGAGCCTCGGTCCACGTCAGGAACGAAGCGCCTTCCAGGTACAGCGCCGCGTAAACCTCACGCATGCGCGCCCCCAGTTGAACCAGCGGCAACGAATCGTCCACGGCGGCTTCGAGCCGCGCGCTGGCTCGTTCCTGGTCGCGCCGGAGTAGCTCGAGGAACAGCTCGCTCTTGCTGCGGAAGTTCGAATAGAACGCGCCTCGCGAATAGCCGGCCGCTTCGGTAACGTCTTTAATGCTGGTCGCCTCGAAGCCCTTCTTCGCGATCAGCCGCTCGGCGCCGTCCAAGAGGCGTTGCGCGGTGCGACCGCGGCTGTCTTCGCGTGATAGTCGTTTACTGACCATAGCTGAGCTCACTCCTAGCCGCGGCGAAGTTCAGCCGGCCGCTATCGTGGTCCTCCTACCCCGGAGTAGCAGCCGGTGCCGTCCACGGCACATGCGACGACCTGGGTCATGCGCTTTCCGCAGCCTTCCACGCCGACCGTGTATTCGACGAGCTCGATGCCACTCGCACCGTTCGCGCCCATGGGACCGAACCCCGTGCCACGAATCCACGGCGGCTCGACCAGTGTCCGGGACAACACCTGCCCCTTGGCCTCCGGGCAGCCCATCTCGAAGCGACCGCGGCTGATCGCGGTTTGCACCGCTGTTGCCTGCCCTTTGTCCAGTTTTTCCTCTGGCGTTGCGCAGCCGGCCAATCCCACCAGCGCCAAGCAAACCAAAACTGTCTCTTTCATCGTCTTGCTCTCCAAGTGTTGGTCAATAAACGAACTACCGATTTTTCAACTACCCGAATGCATCCTGTCAGTTGACCTACTGAAATGCGCGCATCGCTACTCCGATCCGATCAGGGTCGGAAGCGTGCGGGGAAAGTTCTCATCCGAGCCTCGCGGCGCATCGCCCATGGCCTGAAACAGGTTTGCCGTGTCGGCCAGCCGCAGCGCCCGCGCCCGGGTGAGCTCAATGTTGGCGGTTTGCAGCCGTTCCCCGGCAGTGAGCGTGCCCCAATACGGCACCGATCCCAGGTGGTAGCGGTCGGCCGAGTCCTCCTGCTCGGCCTGCGCGGCCCGCTGCGCGCGCTCCGACTGGGCGAGCGCGTTGGCATCCTCTTCCAGTGCAGCCAGGGTATCGGCCACATTGGCGAAGGCCGTCAGCACCGTCTGCTCGTATTGAGAGACAGAGGCCTCGTACGCGGCCTCGTACTCGCGCTTGCGTGCGCGCAGTGCACCCCCGTGAAACAGAGGCTGCGTGATCATGGACCCCGCACTCCAGATCGCCCCTGCCGGCGAGGTGAACGTCGACCAGTCGAAGCCGCCGCGCCCGTAGCCGGCCGACAGCGTCAGCGACGGGAACAGTTCCGCTTTCGCCGCGCCGGCAGCGTCGGCGGAGGCGCGCACCGCCGCCTCTGCTGCCAGGATGTCCGGGCGCTGGTGCAGCAGATCCGTAGGCAACGCCACCGGAACGTGCTGCGGCAGGTGCAGCGCGTCCATCGCCAGCGGCTGCGGCGCGCGGTCGGGTGTCCGGCCCAGCAAAATGGCCTGGGCGTGACGGATCGTTTGCAGCTGGGCGCGCATCGGCGGAAGGGTCGCTGCCAGGCTCGCGGCCTGCTGCTCGTCTGCGAGCATGTCGGCGCGCGAAGCGCTTCCGGCCTCAAAGCGCTCCTTCGTCTGCCGGGCTCGCTCTTCGGCCAGATCCACCAGGCGCTGCGTCGCGGCGAGCTGCTCCTGCATCGATGCGGCGTTGATTGTCGCCAGGACGATGTTGGCCGCCAGCGCACGACGGGTCTCTTCGAGCTGATAGGACTGCTCCTGGTAGCGGCGCTGTGCCGAGCGATCGGCCAGCACCTGGGCGCCAAAGAAGTTGAACGTGTACGAGGCGGTCGCCTGGGCGTCAAAAACGTTGTAGTCGAACGTTTCTTTCGGCAGGACCGGCAAGCCGAGGGCTTTCTCCCGGATCGCTCCGCCCTGCAGGTCGACGCTGGGCATCAAGGTTTCGCCGAGCTGGGCGCGCAGCGCTTCGTGAGCGGACTTCAGCGTGCTTTGCGCCGCAGCCAGAGAAGGGCTGTGGGCGAGCCCCTCCTCGACCAGAGCATCGAGCTCCTCGGAGCCGTAGGCCTTCCACCATTGGGGCACGGGCCGGGCGCCGCGGTCCAATTGCTGCTGCACGCCGTCGGCCGCCGGCATCTGTTCGGGTGCGGCGGCGGCCCGGTACTGTTGCGGGACCGGCACGTGCAGTGCCTCATCCGGCTTCACGGTCGAGCACGCCGCCAGCGCGAAGACCGACAGAGTCAGGGCTGCGAGGCGAATCGTCGTGGTCGTTTTCATTGGGATGTCTCCTATTGAGCAACCGGTGCCTCGTCGCGGCGCACCTTGAACCAGGTCGCGTACAACGCTGGCAGGAAGAAAATCGTGAGTACCGTGGCAACCGTGATCCCGCCCATCAGGGCCGTTGCCATCGGGCCGAAAAAGTTGCTGCGCAGCAGCGGGATCAGCCCCAGCACCGCGGCCATGGCCGTCAAGGTGATCGGACGGAAGCGCCGTACGGCAGCCCCGATGATCGCTTCGAACCGCGTGTGCCCCTCGCGAATATCCTCATCGATCTGGTGAACCAGGATCACCGAGTTGCGCATGATGATGCCGAACATCGCGAGCGTCCCTAGCATGGCCACGAATCCGAATGGCATGTGCAGGATCAGCAACGCGCCGACGACTCCGATGAGTCCGAGCGGGGCGGTCAGTACCGTGATCAGCGTGCGGCTGAAGCTCTGCAGCTGCATCATCAGCAGCACCAGCACGGCAACGACGGCCGGAATGACCTCAGCGTTGATCGAGTTCTGCCCTTTCGCGTTTTCCTCCACGGCGCCGCCGATCTGGATACGGTAGCCCGGCGGAAGCTGAGCGCGGATGGGCTCGATCGACTTGTATATTTCCTTGGCAACGTCGATCGGCTGGGCCCCGGCAATCACGTCCGCTTGAACCGTGACGGTTGGTTCACGGTCGCGCTCCCAGATGACCGCGTTCTCCAATCCGTAGGTGATGCGGCCCAGCGAGGCGAGCGGAATGGCGGCGCCCGAGGCGGTCGGGATGGCAAGCCGCTCAAGCTGCGAGGGATCGATGCGATCGGCCGGCGGCGCGCGCAGCTCGACGGCGATCAGCTTGTCGCGCTCGCGAAGCTGCGTCATCGGAATGCCGCTCAGCGTCATCTGCAGGTAATTCTCGATGTTCTCGGAGGACACTCCCAGCTGGCGCGCCTTGTTCTGGTCCACCTGAAAATGCACCGAGCGCTCCCCCGGCTCGTCCCAATCGAGCTGCGTGTGTACTGTGTTGCGGTCGGCCCTGGTTGTCTTCGCCACCTGCTCGGCGATGCCGCGAGCCACGGCGATCTCCGGACCGCTCACCCGGAACTGCACCGGGAAGCCCACCGGGGGGCCGTTTTCCAGCCGCGTGATGCGCGTGCGATCTGCTGCAAACTGCGTGCGCAGCATCTCGTCGAGCTCACGAGCGAGCTTCTCGCGTTCCTTGACGTCCTTGGCCGTCACGACGAACTGCGCAAAATTGGAGTTCGCCAGCTGCTGGTCCAACGGAAGATAAAAGCGCGGGGCGCCTGCACCGACGAAGTCGATGTAATGGTCGATACCTGAGAGCTTTGCGAGCGCAGCTTCCAGGCGCTTGGCCTCGACCAGCGTGGCCTCGAACGACGAGCCCTCCTTGAGTCGAAGATCGACCAGAAGTTCGGGGCGCTCCGAAGCGGGGAAGAACTGCTTCGGAACCAGGGAGAAGCCGGCCACGCCCACGAGAAACGCCACAGCCGTCCCCGCCAGCACGAGCCCGCGATGGTCGACGCACCAGCCGACCCAACGGCGCAGCCGGCCGTAAAACGGGGTGTCGTAAACGTCGGTTGGCTCGTGGGTCGGATGCGCCTTGGCGTCCTGGCTGCCCTGCGGAGCCGCGCCGTGGGGGTGCTCCGAGAGGATCCAATAGCCGAGCAACGGGATCACGATCACCGCGGCGAGCCACGACACGAGCAGCGAAATCGCCGAAACCTGGAAGATCGAGCGCGTGTATTCGCCGGTGGCGGAGCGCGCCAGCGCGATCGGCAGGAATCCCGATACCGTGACGAGCGTGCCCGTCAGCATTGGGAACGCCGTGCTTGTATACGCGAACGCGGCCGCGCGCACTTTGGGCCAGCCCTGCTCCAGCTTCACCGCCATCATTTCGACGGCGATGATCGCGTCGTCCACCAGCAGGCCCAGCGCCAGGATCAGGGTCCCCAGCGACACCTTGTGCAAGCCGATGTGGAACAGGTACATGCACAGGGCGGTGGCCGCCAGCACGAGCGGGATCGAGATAACGACCACCATTCCGGTGCGCACACCCAGCGACAGCAGGCTCACGATCAGCACGATGATGATGGCTTCCGCCACCGCCTCGACGAAGTCGGCCACCGAATGTTCGACCGCATGCGGCATGCTGGCCACCTCCACCAGCTTCAGGCCCGCGGGCAGCGAAGCTTGTAGCGCCGCGGTCTTGGCCCGCAGCGCCTTGCCGAGCTCGATGACGTCGCCCGAAGGTGCCATCGTCACGCCAATTCCCAACACGTTCTTGCCCTGGAATCGAATCACGTCGGACGGCGGATCGACGTAGCCGCGGCTCACCTGCGCGATGTCGCCCAGCCGGATCGTGCGGCCGTTCACCCGCAGCAGGGTGTTGGCGATCGCGTCCACATCAACGTACTGGCCCGTCGGGCGCACATAGACCTGGTCCTTGGCGGTCGTGAATACGCCGGCGCCGGCCGTCGCGTTCTGCTCGTTCAGGGTCTGCGCGATCTGCTGCGGTGTGAGCCCCAGCTTGGCGAGCTGCGCGTTGGAAATTTCGACGCGCACGCGCTGTTCCGGATCGCCGAAGTAGTCGACCTTGGCCACATCCGGCACGCGCAGCAGCTCGGCGCGCAGGCGCTCGGCGTAGTCGTGAAGCTGTGCGGGCGTAAAGCCATCGCCCTCGAACGCATATATGTTCGTGTAGACGTCGCCGAACTCGTCGTTGAAGAAGGGTCCCTGCACGTCGGGAGGCAGGCTGTACTTGATATCCCCCACCTTCTTGCGAACCTGGTACCAGGTGTCGGACACCTTGGCGGAAGCGACACGGTCCTTGATGTTGAAGAAGATCGTCGATTCGCCTGGACGCGAATAGCTCTTCAGATAGTCGACGTCGGGCGACTCCTGGAGCTTCCTCGCGATGCGGTCGGTCACCTCCTGCTGCACCTGGCTCGCGGTGGCGCCCGGCCACAAGGTGCGAATCACCATGATCTTGAAGGTGAACGGCGGATCCTCCGATCGGGCGAGCTTGCCGTAGGAGGCGACGCCGAACAGGAAGATCAGCACCAGAATGAAGGCGACGAAGGAGCGGTGCTCCAGTGCCCAGGAGGACAGATTGAAGGAGCCGCCCTCGGAAGCCGATCCCTGTGCGTGCGCGGATTCGGGGACCGTCATCGAACGCCCTGGCGCCATGCCCTGGTCCTGGCTCATTTGATGGCTCCGCCGTTCGTGGCGAGTTGATCGTTCGTGGTGCCCGTCGCCTCACCGTCGCCTGCGAACAGAGGTTTGGTGATGCTGACCCGCTCGCCTTCGTAGACGGTATGGGCTCCCGCGGACAGCACAACCTCGCCGTCCTTAAGGCCCGCGGTGATCACGACGTCGCGGTCGCCGTAGCGGGCGATGGTGACTGGTCGCAGTTCCAGCGTGGAGTCCTGCGGACGCACGACCCAGACCGCCGGATCCTTGCCGCGATGGAAGATGGAACCGCTGGAAACGGTGATGGGATCGAGTTCCGCACCGGCTTGGCTCCGTGCCAGTACCACTGCTTCACCGGTCATGCCCAGACGCACCGCGGTCACCGGATGCAGAAGACTCAGCTTGACCCGATAACTGCGGCTCTGCGGATCCGCGGAAGCTGAAATCTCGCGCACCTTCGCCGCAAGCCTCTCGCGCGGCAGGGCGGACAGGGTTACCGTCGCGCTTTGTCCGACAGCGATTGCGCCGATATCGTTCGCCGCCGCATCGAGGATCGCATCCACGTCGCCCGCCCAGGCCAACCCGAAGACGGCCTGCGCGGCAGCGACGACCTGGCCCGTGTCGGCGTTCTCGCTGGTGATCACTCCGTCGTGATCGGCCACCAGCGTCTGGTACCTCACGTTGTCGTGTGCAATGGCGAGTTGGTCGGCGGCCTGCTCCCGCGCAGCCTTTGCCGAGACGAACGCATCCTGGGTCTGCTCGAGCTGGGTCGTGGAAATCAGGTTCTTTGCGCTTTGCGCCGTATCGCGATCGAGCTGTTGCGTGGCGAACAGCAGCCGATGCTCGGCCGCTTCGAGCGCTGCCTGAGCCGTGGCCTCCTGCTTCAGCGCATCGACCGGGTCCAGCCGCGCCACCACCTGTCCCTTGCGAACCGTGTCGCCGAGCCGCACCGTGCGCTCGACGATCTTGCCCGGAACGCGAAACGACATCGGATTCGAATAGCGCGCCGCCACTTCCACCGGGTAGCGCCGTGCTTCGCCGTCCTCGGCTGAGGTGGCATGCACCGGCTCGGCCAGGACGACCGCTGGCGGGGCGACTGCCGCCTGCTTCTTCGCGCACGCACCCAATGCCAGCGCGGCTAGGGCGGCGGTCGCAGCAATCGCTAAGGTCCGCCCCGCCCTGCCTCGTTGCTTCGCTTCAACCATGATCGGCTCCTCGACGTCGATTCATCGACGTTATGCAGGTTCGAGATCGGAGTCGTGAGCGGGAGGTCCCTTTTTTGTAAGAAAGCCGTCGCCTTGCGGTGGTTGCCATGACCGAGATCAGTCCCACCAAGCTCGAATGCCGCGCCACCACTTCCACCGGATAGCGCCGTGCTTCGGCGGCCTCGGCTAAGGCGGCATGCACCGGCTCGGCCAGGACCACGGCTGGCGCTGGGGCTACCGGCTCCTTCTTTGCGCAGGCACCCAGTGCCAGCGCTCCCAGGACGGCAGTCGCAGCAACGATCCCGCTGCGTCCCGCCCTGCCTCGTTGCTTCGCTTCCACCATGATCGGCTCCTCGACGTTTGATCCGGTATCCATGTTCGTATCCTAATACACATCTGTATCTGAATGCAATACCCTAAATACGAATTTGTATTTGCATTCGAAAAAGAATTGACAGACGACACTGGATCTATTAGTATGACAACCATGAAAAGAAAGCGGCTTTCCCGGGAAGACAGCAAAGAGCGCACTGCGCAGCGGCTCGTGGAGGCCGCGCAGCGGCTGATCCCCCGGCGGGGGCTGGACGCCATCAGCGTCGAAGACATCGCCGAGGCGGCCGGCTATTCGCGCGGGGCCTTCTATTCAAATTTCACGAGCAAGAACGACCTGTTGTTCGAAGTGCTGCGGCAGGACGAGGAGCGAACGCGCGCGCAACTCGCAGCGGCACTGGACGATGCGGTGCCGCCGGATCAGGTCCAGGCCCGGTTGCTGCAGGCCTACGCGGACCTGTACAAGGATGCCGATGCCTTCATGACGTGGACCGAAGGCCGGATGCTGAGCGTTCGCGACGCAAAATCCCGAGCCAAGCTTGCTGCGCTGATGGCAGAAAGGCGTGAGTTCGCGGTCAAACTCCTCGAGTACCTGTGCAAGCGCGCCGGCGCCACCCCGAGCGTTCCCCTGGAGCAGCTGGCGAGCGGGTTCATCGGCCTGATCGAGGGGGTGCGCCTTTTCGGGGCCTCCTGCCCAAACGAGATGCCACCCGAGGTCGCAGAGTTCATTCTGAAGCTCTTTGCCGATGCGGTCCTGCAGCAGGTCATCCAGCCCGCGGGTGCCAGCGCGACGCGACGCCGATCGGGCTGATCCCTGCGGCGCGACGGAACCTTCGCCGTGCCCGAGTTCGAGCCCTCTTCCGCCTTGCCGTCTAAAACGAATGCAGCGGCGACACCGTAATGTGACTGCCCTCCCAGTACAGCCCTTCAATGCGCCGGATCAATTTTTGGAGATTCCACGGATCGTCGGTCCGAAACTCGATGAGCGCTCCGGGTGACGTCCCGTCCAGAAACAGCATTTCGTCGGGTTGCGGCAGCCCGTACTTCTGAAGCAACTGCTCGACCTTTTCGGCCGTCGTCCCAGTCGCCAGATTTCCGATCCAGAGCTTCATTTGCCCTCCTCACGCCATGATGTGGAAGCCGCTGTCGATGTACATCGTCTCGCCCGTGATGTGCCGCCCATGGGGCGTTGCCAGGTAGGCGCAGGCCATACCGACATCCATGATGTCGATCAGTTGGCCCATCGGGGCGCGTTGCTGAGCCTCGTTCAGCAGCAGGTCGAAATCCTTCAGGCTGGAGGCGGCGCGCGTCTTCAAAGGCCCCGGTGAAATCGCGTGTACGCGAATGCCCTTCGGTCCAAGTTCGCAAGCCAAGTAGCGGCAGACCGCTTCGAGGGCGGCTTTCACGGGTCCCATCACGCTGTAGTTGGCCACCACCTTCTGCGCCCCGTGGTAGCTCATTGCGAACATCGTGCCGCCCTCGGTCATCAAGGGAGCGGCGAACCTGGCCATGCGCACAAACGAATGGCACGAAACGTCCATTGCGATCGCGAAGCCCTCCGCGCTGCAGTTCAGAAGACTGCCTCGTAGTTCTTCCTTGGGAGCGAACGCCAGCGAATGCACCAGAATGTCCAGGCGACCCCATTGCTGCTCGATCGCGGCAAAGACTGATTCGAGCTGTCCGGCGTTCGCCACGTCCAGCGGCAGGAAAATCGGTGCTTCGATCTGCCGCGCTAGCGGCTCGACGTAGCTCCTGCTCTTGTCGTTCAGATATGTGAGGGCCACGTCCGCCCCCAGTTTGCGGAATGCCTGTGCGCAGCCCCAGCCGATCGAGTGCTCGTTGGCGACACCGACCACCAGCGCCCTCTGGCCTTTCAGGATCGGGAACTCTGCCTTCGTCGTCATCGCATTTCTCCTCTCAGCCGGCGCGCGTCAGTGCCAGCGTATGACGGGCAATCATCAATTCCTCGTCAGTCGGAATCACCCAGGCCGACACGCGGCTGCCGGACGTGCTGATGCGTGGACCGTTTCGCAGATTGGTCGCGGCGTCCAGTTCAATTCCGAGCCATTCGGCATCGCGGCATACCTGCTCGCGCACCGGGGCGGCATGCTCGCCGATGCCCGCGGTGAAGACCAGTGCATCCAACCCGCCCAGGGTCGCCGCCATCGCGCCGACCTGACGGCTAACCGCGTCGACGAACACTTTGAGCGCGAACGATGCTTTCGGATCGCGCGATTCGAGCAGCGTGCGGACGTCGCTGGATATGCCGGAAACGCCTAGCAGTCCCGACTCCTTGTACAGGAGCTTCTCGATCGCGGCAGCGTCCA
>JAFAIM010000035.1 GCA_019236735.1 Burkholderiaceae bacterium | reverse complement strand
ATGCGCGGGACCGGGGAAGGGCACTACGACTGGGACTCGAGGCCCAACAGCAAGATGACCAACGCCAACGTGGCGAACGTCGTGAACATGGCCAGCGATCGTGTGATGACCGTGCAGTACAAGGGCGGCGAAAAAAAGATTCTCGTGACTGACAACACGGTCGTCGTGTCTTATGTGCCGGTTGACAAGGGCGAGATCAGGCCGGGAGCGCCCGTATTCATCGTGGCGCAGAAGCAGCCCGACGGCAGCTTGAGCGCTGCGCGCGTCAATGTGGGGCTGCACGGCCAAGTGCCCCCGATGTAGCCTACGAACCGCAGCGTTCCCATCAGACCCCCTGCGCTTCCGGTTTGCTGGGGTGGGCCTTGGTCTGCAGTCGGCCAGGTGCGGCAGTTGGTCTCGTCGCTGCGCCTTCTCCTTACCGGACCTTTGGCTACCGTTCGCAGTAGTTCTTGTTCGCGTCGGCGCGCGTAGATTCTTCGGGTCCTGGGAAGCGGGCCATTAGATGAGCGCCGCCGCGCTGGCGGTAGAGACCATTGCAAGTCGCATCCTGCTGGTGCGCGGCGTGCGAGTTTTGCTCGATTCCGACCTCGCAGCGCTTTACGGCGTACCCACCAAGCGGTTCAACGAAGCCGTCAAGCGCAACACCGCCAAGTTCCCAGCCGATTTCATGTTCCAGCTGACTCCCGAGGACTTCAACGCTTTAAGGTCGCAATTCGCGACCTTAAAGACCGGCCGCGGGCAGCATCGCAAGTACATGCCCTATGCCTTTACCGAGCACGGCGCGCTCATGGTCGCCATGGTGCTCGCTTCGCCTCGTGCCGTAGAAGTCTCGGTGTACGTAGTGCGCGCGTTCGTACAGCAACGCGACCTTCTTGCCAGCAACAAGGAGTTGGCACAACGCTTGAGGGAGCTGGAGCGTCGCTTGGAAAACGGGCTCGCCGCCCATGATGTAGCCATCGCCGACATCCTGGCTGCCATCCGGCAACTGATGAACCCACCGGAACTTTCACGAAGACCAATTGGATTTGGCACGCTGAGCGATAAGAAGCCCCCGAGCTGATTAACCGCCGCTCGTCGAGACCGTCGCGCGCTCGTGACTAGGACGTGGCAAGCCGTGCCACGACGTTCTGACCGTCGCGGAGACGAAGATCAGGAAGACGATCTGTGCTAGGTAGGCGTTGGTCATGCCCATCTTCAGAAATATTGTCGCCCAGCTATTCACCACGACATCGGAGACAATAATCACCAGCGTTGCCGCGAGGCCGATTCGCGGACGAGCAAAGAGAAGGACGACCGCGACCGCGTCGAACAGCGTGAGAAGCGACCAATAGAGACGCACTGGAAAGGGAACCTCTCGCGACAGACCATCGAGGAGAAGGCCCGAGTCGATTGCTGCGAGCACGTGGTTGGCTGTTGCCACCGAGAGGCACAGCGCGTAAGCCAAACGCAAGGCGAGCGATGCTGAGGTGGCCCTCATCGATGCAGTCCACGGTCCGCGTTTCGACCGGAATGTAAGCCAGCCTGCCTCAGCGCGCGGGGCAGGTCTTACAGCCGCTTTTCCGCTACTCCTACTGGCGTGGCCCGAGTAACCGGAATGGGTCGAAGGCGGACAAAGACTTGTGATTCCGCCTCAAACCAGCCCGAGATCCTTCGGCTTGGCTTGCGGAAAAATCGCCTCTAAGTCCGCGCCGTTCAGGCCATAGAGGCGAGCAAACAAACCCCCCAGCACTGAGCGGTACTCGTTCAACACGGGGAGGTCGCGGTTTTCGTGCAAAGTGGCCTCCTCGATTGCTCGCTGCTCGCCGACAACGCGCCCGCCTTGCACGGCTCCGCCCAGCACGAGGTAGGCGGTGCCGTGACCGTGGTCGGTGCCGCGGTTGCCGTTTTCGCGGAACGTGCGTCCGAATTCGCTGATCGCGATCACGACCGTATCGTTCCAGCGCGGCCCCATCTCATCAGCCAATGCACGTAGGCCTCGGCCGAACTCTTCCAGGCGGTTGGCCAGATACCCGGTAGCCGCTCCCTGGCCCACATGCGTATCCCACCCGCCCACGTCGACGAACGCCAGGTCGAATTCGTCGGCCAGCAGGCGGCCGATGCGGCGAGCCTCTGCCTCGAAGCCCTTCGCGGGCGGCGCCCCGCGAGCAGAATCGCTCATTTCATTGGCGAGCTGCTTCATCACGTCTTCGCGCACGCCGAATCCGTCGTTCACCGCAGCTGCCAGACGGGTACCTGCATACATGCTTGCGATCAGCGTGCGCTGGCGAGCATCCACAGCGGGTTTGGCAACCGATCGGAGCGCCACATTTGCAATTTCGCGCCGGCCGCGCATTGCCAGCGGGACCTGATCTGTTAGGGCGATTGGGCGGCTGGCCGACAGGCGCTGCGCAAGGCGGTTGAGGAAACCGGACTGGAAGTCGCGCGATCCCCCAAGCGGTTGGCCGAGCTCGATGCTGTCCTGCGTCTCGAAATGGCTGCGCGAATCGTCGTCGGTGCCGGCGAACGGCACGAACGCGAGCTGTTTGCGCAGGTACATCGGTGCCAGCGTTTCCAGTACTGCTGGATGCAGACCCCAGTACGAATCCAGCCCGATCGCCCCGTTCTCCTGGCCGGGACGCCCGATCGCGATGTTCGGGCGGACGCGATAGTAGAAATCCGACCCGATCGGCACCAGCAGGTGGTGGGTGTCCAAACCTCCGCGCAGGAACACGACCAGAAGCCGCGCGCCGGCTCGAGGGGCTGCCCACAGCACGGTCGTGCCGAAAGCCAGCGGAGCCAGCGGCAAGGCGGCTCCTAGGCGAAGCATTTGCCTGCGGTTCATCTGGATCCTCCGCGGTTTCCCGCACGATCCGTGCCAGCGAAGCCGGTTCGAGCACGGGATCGGACCGACAGCTTCACTTCAATTCACCATGAATTCTGGCGAGCTCAGCAGCAGCATGTTCCACTCCTGTGGCGAGGCGGCCTGGTCGAGCGCCTGAAGTGTCGCCGAGGAAAGCTTTTTCTGGATCGTCTCGAAGTAGAGCTGGTTGGAAAGCTGCGGAAAAGCCGGACGTTCGGTCGGCACCGGCTCGTCGGTCTTGAACAAGCCTGCCGACCCCGAGCCGATCGCGCGTGCGATTTCGAAACGGGTGGTCAATTGCCCCGGCCCGCTCCAGGCGGACTCGATCAGCGGATAGCCGTCCGGGGTTTGCCGGTTGTATGGGCCTTCTCCCATCCTGTTAAGCCAGCCGATCATCGGAGCGGCGTTCAAAATGGGCTTGTCCGCGTACGCCAAGCGCACGGCGGAGATCACGTAGTTGACCGGATCCTTGAAGCGCGTACGCAGTGATTGCGCGAATTGCTCGGACTCGAACATCACTTGCAACACGGCAGCGATGTCGCCGTCGGTGGCACTGAAGCGCGACGCCATCTTATCCAGCAGCTCGGGGGAGGGGGCGTCAGAGACGAAATATTGCGCGATCTCGCGGCTTAGATGGCGGGCGGTTGCAGGGTTGCGGCTCAGCAGGTCCAGCACCTGGTCGAGCTCACCGGGGCCGCGACCGCGAATTGTCACACCGAGCACCTGTTTGTCGCCATAGTCATGCCGGTGCGGATTGAACTCGTAAAGCCCCACGCGCACATACTGCGCCGCGCGGTCCGCTAGCACGAACTTGGGCGGCGGCGTCGTCGACGGGTCGCGCCGATCGATCCCGAAGCCGGTGAGCACACGCGCAAGCTCTTGCACATCTCGCTGCGTGTAGCCGCCGTCGACACCCAGCGTGTGCAGTTCCATCAGCTCGCGCGCGAAGTTCTCGTTCACGTGGTTCGCGGCGTTCTGGGCGTTGTCCAGATATACCAGCATTGCGGGGTGGCGAACGACCGCGCCGAGCAAGTCACGGAATCGTCCCAACGCGTGGGCGCGCAGCGTCTGTTCGTAGTCGGCCAGCAGTAGCCTCTCGTCGTTCTTGTGCTGGAACACGTTGAAGTGGTTGAACCAGAACCAAGTCATTCGCTCCTGCAGCTGATTGGGCGAATACAGCGCCATCAGGAGCATCCGCGTTGCTGTGCCGCGTGCGACCGCGTTCAGTTCCTCTTGATATTGCTTGCGGGTGGCAGACCGCGCCTCCTCGTCGGCGATCGCGTCGATCTGCTTGCGGCGTTCTGCCAACCCGATCACGCGCTGCGCCATCGGTTGCGCTCCGATCGGCAAGGAAACCGTCGCCTGTGCGAGCGCCGGTGGCAGCGACGGATCGGGCCGAGGGCGCAGTTGCTCCTGCAGCCAACGGCGGTTTCCCTCGGAGCGGATTGCCTGCAGCGACGTTGCGGTTGCGCCCCAGCTGACGCGGTCGAGCAGTGCATACGAGTCGAGTGTTTCCAGGCGCGAACCGGATTCGCCCTTGGGTTCCGCCGCGAGCGGCGGCGTTGTCGAGGAGCAGCCCGGGGCGATCGTCGCCAGGGACAAGGTGGCAATCAGCCTGGCGGCGGACCGCACGATGCGCGTGTCGATCAAAATTTCCATCCAGCCCGGTTCCAGTCGTTGCACCCATAGCCGCGGGTGCGATCCCTCATTGCAAACGCCCAATGCTGGCCGATCGTGCACATGCGATGTGCAACCGATTGAAACCGAAGATTGCCGGAGGTTTCCCCGCGGGCGAAAATGGGCGCATTCCACCCCCGCGCGCGTTCGTACCGTGACATATCGCCACACGATCGGCACCCGGGCCTGGGTCTTTCGCGATCTGAAAGACCTGCTGGCCAAGGCAAGCCCGCCACGTTCCGGAGATTTCCTTGCGGGCGTAGCGGCGATCTCCCATGCCGACCGCATCGCGGCACGAATGTGCCTGGCGGAGCTTCCGCTCGCCGCCTTCCTGAACGAGTGCGTGATCCCGTACGAAAGCGACGAGGTTACCCGCTTGATTGTCGACACGCACGATACGCTCGCATTCGCGCCGATCGCACACCTGAGCGTGGGCGAGTTGCGCAACTGGCTGCTGTCGGACTCGGTCGATTCCGAAGCGCTCGCACAAGTGCGTGCCGGAATCACACCGGAGATGGCCGCTGCGGTCAGCAAGCTGATGCGAAATCAGGACCTGGTGCTGGCCGCTTCCAAGTGCCGTGTAGTGACGCGATTCCGCGACACGATCGGCCTGCCCGGAACGATGGCGGTGCGGCTGCAGCCGAACCACCCGGCCGACGACACCGCCGGGATCGCTGCGTCGATCCTCGACGGCTTGCTGTACGGAGCGGGCGATGCGGTGATCGGCATCAATCCTGTGTCCGACAATTTGCCCGCGCTGATCGACCTTGCCAAGTTGGTCGACGAAGTGATTACGCGTTTCGCGATCCCGACGCAAGGATGCGTGCTGACGCACGTGACGCATGCCATCGAGGCAATCGACCAGGGGGCGCCAATCGACCTCGTGTTTCAATCGATCGCCGGAACCGAAAGGGCCAACCGCAGCTTCGGCGTCGACCTTGCCCTGTTGGACCAGGCGCACCAGGCGGCGCGCGCGCTCGCGCGCGGCACGGTCGGCGACAACGTGATGTATTTCGAGACCGGGCAGGGCTCGGCCCTGTCTGCCGGCGCCAACTTCGGGGTGGACCAGCAAACTTGCGAAGCGCGGGCGTACGGGGTGGCGAGGCGCTATTCGCCGCTGCTCGTGAACACGGTGGTGGGATTCATCGGCCCGGAATATCTGTACGACGGCAAACAGATCATCCGCGCCGGTCTGGAGGATCACTTCTGCGGCAAGCTGCTCGGATTGCCGCTGGGCTGCGACGTTTGCTACACGAACCACGCCGAAGCCGATCAGGACGATATGGACAACCTGCTGACGCTACTCGGCTGCGCGGGCGTCGCCTACATCATGGGCGTGCCGGGCGCTGACGACGTGATGCTGAACTACCAAAGCACGTCGTTTCACGATGCGCTGTATTTGCGCCGCTTGCTTCGCCTGAAGCGCGCGCCCGAGTTCGAGCGGTGGCTGCGTGCAATGGGGATCGCGGACGAAGACGGCCAGCTGCTGCCGGCCGGGCAGAGACACCCATTGCTGGCGTGGAGCAAAGAGGCTGCGCTCAGATCAAAGCGAAGCCGAGCGCCGCATTGACCGTGCCCTTGACCACTCCGAGCGCCGCGTTGATGGCCGATTCCACCATCAGCAGCGCCAGACCTTGCAGCGTCAGCAGGACGTTGCGCGAAGCGCTCGTCTGCATGTTCAAGAGCAGTTTGGCCTGATCCTGGTTGATCTGGCCCGCTGCGACCTGCTCCCCGACCGATGCGATCGTCTGAGCGATCTTGGTGAATTCGGTCTTCGCAAACGACTCCGCATCCTGAGCACCCTGCTGCAGGATCGGGACCGCCGCCTGAAACATCTGCTGGGCCACATTTTGCACGTCGATCGCCACTGCCGCTCTCCTTTGGGTTCCGTCCCGAATCAGTTCGAGGCAGGTTTCTCGCCCCGTTTCAGGGCGAGCTCCAGTTTGAGGATGCTTTCGACCGAAACCGAGATCGCATTGTCGGCAGCATCGACGAGCCCGGGTGGGACGGGGCGTGCCGAGCTCTTGTCGAGCAGTCGCAGAGTGTCGAATTGGTCCTTCATGTTGC
This sequence comes from Burkholderiaceae bacterium, assembly GCA_019236735.1. Classification (GTDB taxonomy): domain Bacteria; phylum Pseudomonadota; class Gammaproteobacteria; order Burkholderiales; family Burkholderiaceae_F; genus VBCK01. The sequence goes on along the minus strand of JAFAIM010000035.1, from coordinate 67,546 downwards.
CGAGCTGCTGCCCGATGATCTTGTATTGGGACAGCGCGGCGGCACGCGTCTTCAACACCGCCAGGCGTGCGGCGATATCGTCGTAGAAACTGGCGTCGTACGGGGTCAGCGGATCGGACCGGAGCTTCGCGAAGTACAGTTCCGTGCGCTGCTGCACATCCGTGACTCCCTGGTCGATCGTGTCGTCGTAGTCCCCGATCAGCCGGATTGCGCACCCTGCTACCAGCGTCAGTACAGCGAGGGCCGCTGCGAGCCGGTAAAGGAAGGCTGTGGCAGTTGCGCTGCGGCGAGCGCTGCCCGCAATGCGAGTCGATGCAGTCGGGTTCACGCTGCGGCCTCCTCCGATGCGCTGCAAAGCGCCCGTGCTTCTGATTCTGCTTGTGCTTCTAGTTGTTATCGACGGCCGCAAAGCGTTGCCCACGGCTGCCGTTTGTGCTCGCACATTATCGCAGCACTCGGCGCGGACAGGTGGGGTGGCGAACTTCGGCGCCACGTCAGCTGGAATGCGGCGGCGGGCGCCGGTACCATCCAAGCCGGAACGGTGAGGGCGCGATGACCAAGCGGGAAACCGGGGTCACCGCGGGTCGGCAGCGATCGATCGCGCAGCCGGACTCGTGGACGGGACTGCGCGAGCTGACCCCGGCGCGGCTGGCGCTGGGCAGGACGGGAGCGAGCCTGCCGACGCAGGAGGTGCTCCGGTTCAGCTGGGACCACGCGCAAGCGCGTGACGCGGTGCAACTGCGCCTGGACGTCGAGGAATTGGAACGTGCGCTGGCGGCGCTCAGCCTGCAAACGCTGCACGTGACAAGCCAGGTATCCGATCGGGCAACCTACCTGATGCGCCCCGATCTGGGGCGGCGCTTAGTGGATGAGCGGGCGAAGGAGTTGCAACTGGCCGCCGGCGGGGGTTGCGACCTGGCGCTGGTGGCAGCCGACGGCCTGTCCTCGTTGGCAGTGCAGCGCCATGCCGCTCCGGTGATCGAGGCGATCGTGCGCGAGGCCCCAGCGGACTGGCGCATTTCGCCGGTCGTGATTGCATCCGGTGCGCGTGTGGCGCTCGGTGACGAGATCGGCGAGCGCCTCGGTGCCCGGATGGTCGCCATTTTGATCGGCGAGCGGCCTGGCTTGAGCTCGCCGGACAGCCTGGGGATCTATCTTACCTGGGCGCCGCGAGTCGGCCGCCTGGATGCGGAGCGAAACTGCATCTCGAACATCCGGCCGGAAGGCCTCGGTTACACGCAAGCGGCGCGCAAACTGGTGTGGCTTTGCCGGCAGGCGCAGCTGATGAAGCTAACCGGCGTCGCGCTAAAGGATCGCAGCGATCTCGTGGATGTGGCTGAAGGACGCTAGCGCAGGCCCAGCCTTTGCAGACAGTCCTCGCGCTCCCGAATGTAGGCCGGACTCACCGAGATCGCGCGGATCACATCGAGCACGCGCGGCAGATCCGCGGGTGGAACCCGCAGCAGGAGCTGCACGATTTTCAGGTCCTCGTCGCTGAGCACCGTTGGCCTCCATAGCAATGGTGGCAACGCAAGGGGATCGGCGATGCGCGGGAATGACGCCGATCAACGGCCCAGATCGGTGAATTGTCCGAGGACAACCAGCGCCAAACGGAGGCGCGGCGTTTCGCGTACCGCGATCGCGCAGTCCGATCTCACCAAACCCTCGCGTCGGTCGAGGGCTCCCGAGATCTGTCCGCGCTATCGGTTATCGTGCAAGCGCCCATCCCGCCGATCATGGCGAGGCTCTCACGGAAGAGGAACATGCGCTCGAAGGCCCGCCGCATACTCCTAAACCGCATGGTCGCCGGCGCCACGGCATCGTTGCTCTGGCGGAGTGCTCTCAGTGCGCGCGAGGGCTCGGACGCTGGCGAAGAGCGTAGAGAACGGCCACTGATCGGCGCGATCCGATGGGATGCCTGGTACGACCCGGCGGACGGTGCCGTCGCAAAGGCCGTCGAGAAAACGCTGACGCCAGTCCCGTACCGCCACCGAATGCCGTTTTTCGGGACGGTTACGGCGAGCAACGCCGTTCGGATCAACGGCTATTCGCAAGACATCATCGATCGTGAGATCGACATGGCCGCGAACGCTGGACTCGATTACTGGGCGTTTGATACATACCCACCCGGCAGTCCGTTGGGCAACGCATTGCAGCTTTATTTGTCCAGCCGGCATCGCGACCGGCTGCGTTTCTGCGCGATCAATGCCCTGTCGTCGACCATTCCGTACTTTGCAGCCCAAACTGACTACTTGATGGACTTGATTTGCCAGCCGGGCTACGTGCTGGTCGAGGGGCAGCGGCCGCTGTTCTTCGCGTACACGATTTCCGATACGCAAATAGCGGCCGATGGAGGAATCGCGCTGGTCGCCGACTGGGTTCAGCAGATTCGCATTCGAGCGCGCCGGGACGGCCCGGGCGACCCGTATATCGTGCTGACACAAGAGGGTGATCTGACCCGCGCCGCGCTGCTGTGCAGCCAGCTGGGGCTCGATGCCGTCGCCCAGTACGCCACTGCGATCGGTCCCTTCGGCGGTGCACCCTTTGTCACGCTGGCCAAGCTTGTGGAAGCGTTCTGGGACCAGCAGGTTGCGGCAACCGGGTTTCCGATCATTCCGAACGTGATGACCGGATGGGACACACGACCGCTGAGCGAAAATCCCGTGCCATGGGAACCGCAGCCCGCGCCCGACCACTATTACCAGCCGGCCACCCCGGATGAGATCGCGCGGCATCTCGAACGCGCATTACTTTGGCTGAAGACGCACCGGAGCGCGGCGCCCGCCAATACGGCGCTGATGTACGCGTGGAATGAGTGCTCGGAAGGCTTCGGCGCGCTGGTTCCAACGTACGATCCCGAAGGACCCTCAGGCGATCCGTCACGCCTGAGGGCCATCGCGTCCGTCCTGATGACTGACTGAGGCGGCCGTGCCGGCGGGCCCGCACGCTGCCGGGCCAAGCCCCCAGCCGGTAGCCGTCATCACGTGCTCGCGCGCCGCGTCGCGGAACCGGTCAGCCAGCCCGGCGTTATCCACCGCCCGGGCAACCACCATTGCGCCTACGCACATGGCAACCAGCGCGAGCGCCAACTCGTCCGCCTGCGGCCCGGTCAGGTTGGCGGAAAAGATCGTGACCATGTTGTCAAGCACCTGCCGGAAGGCCGTCTTCACCGCCTTGCCTCCGCGCGCCACATCGGACGGCAGCGCCACGAGGGGGCAGGATCCTTCGCGGTCCTCGAGGTGGTCGCGCGACAGATAGGCGTTGACGATCATCTGCGCGAGGACCTGCCCCTGCGCGCAGCGGTCCACATGGCGGCGCTGCCAGCGGTCGGGTGCCTGCGCGCACAGGAACTGCCGGATCGCGAGCGCGTACAGCTGCTCCTTGCTATCGAAGTGCTTGTAGAAGCCGCCGTGCGTCAGGCCTGCCTGCCTCATGATCTGGTCGATCGTGACTTCGGTGAAGCCTTTGCGGTTGAACAGCCGCCGCGCGCTGTTGACGATCCGGTCGCGGGTCTGCTGCTTGTGCTCGAGCGAATACGGCATCGGAATCTCCTCGCGAGAGGAGTTCTTATAACAGGACCGCGAAAAGATGTTCTTGAACATCTTCTGATTGCGGCGACAATGCTCGCTCGCATCGGGGAGGGCGCAAGGATGGAGTGGACGTGAGAGGCGGCGCGGTCGCCGTCATTGCACTCGGATGCCTGGTCGCGCTGGTGCTCTTCTCGTACCTGATCGAGGCGCTGCGGCCACGTCCCAAGCGTCCCGACCACCTGCCGTGGGCGCCGGGCACCCCGGCCAGCAGCGTCGACCTCGGCGGCATTCAGGTTCGGTACGTCAAGGCCGGGACCGGCCCGAACGTCGTGCTGCTGCACACGCTGCGCACGCAACTCGACATCTTCCAGAAAGTACTGCCCGAGCTCGCCAGGCGTTTCACTGTCTATGCCTTCGACTACCCGGGCCACGGCTGGTCCGACATTCCGCGCTCGGACTACTCGCCGGAGGAGTTCTACCGTTGGACCGCAAGCTTCCTGGATATTTTGGGCATCGAGCAGGCAACACTGGTCGGAGTCTCGATCGGAGGCACGATCGGGCTCGTGCTAGCGGCGCGCGGCAACAAGCGCATCGCACGCATGATCGCGATCAACCCGTACGATTACTGGCCCACCGGAGGAATCCGAAAGAGCTCGCCGATGGCCCGGGTGATCCTGGGACCTGCGGGGTTCCCGATCCTGGGGTCGACGCTGATGCGGCTGCGCAACCGATACGTGTCCGACCGGATCATGGAGGGCGGGGTCGCCACGAAAGGAACGCTGCCGCAGGAGCTCAAAAGGCAGCTCTACGACACCGGGGCGCGCCCCGGACACTACCGGGCATTCCTGAGCTTGCTCGCCCATGAGCCTTTATGGGCGCGGGCGCGCAATGAATACCCGCGCATCACGGTCCCGACGCTGCTGGTCTACGGTGATCGAGATTGGGCACCCGAGCCAATGCGAGAGAGCAACCGCCCGCTGATTCCTGGCGCAGAGATGACAACCGTGCGCAACGCAGGCCACTTCCTCACGCTCGATCGGCCGACCGAAGTGACCGATCTGATCATGCACTTCATCGCGGCTGGCCGCGGGGGACCCTGAAAGACGATCGCAATGCAGATCACCCCCAACCACATCCATTTCTTTATCGCCTACGCGGTCGCGTTTGCCGCGTTCGCCCTGATTGCCAAGTGGTACGTGTGGCCGGCCCTGGCGGATCGCGATCCCAAGACTGCGCTGACACCGCTGCTGCTATACGCGTGCCTGCGCGTGAACGGTTTGATGTTTCTGACGCCGGGGTTGGTCTCTCCCGCTCTTCCAAAGGCGTTCGCGGTGCCTGTTGCGGTTGGCGATGCCAGCGCAGTGGCGCTCGCGCTCGTTGCGCTCGCCGCGCTCCGGTACGGTTTGTCGTGGGCGATCGCTTCGGTGTGGCTGTTCAACGTCGTAGGATTTGCGGACCTGGTCTACGCCAACGTCTCGACCTTCAAGGACCACGTCGATCCGGCCAGCCTGGCCGTTACCTACTACCTGGCGGTGCTAAACGTACCGGCAATGGTGGTCGTCCATGTTGTGATCTTCGCGTACCTGTTAAGACCCGGGAGGCGCGCATGAACCGCACGCGGTTCAGCCTGTTCTACCTGGCGACCTACCTGATCGTCGGCGGCGTTGCCCTGCTGCTGGCTCCGGATTGGGCGCTCAAACTTCTTCGTTCCAGCGGCAGCTACGGAGAGATGTTTCCCAGGGTGGTCGGAATGGCGCTGAGCGGCTTTGGCCTGAGCATCGCCAGCATCATCCGGGCGCGAGCGCAGATGCTGTACGCGGGCACGCTGGTGGTGCGCTCGTATTTCATCGTCTGCTTACTGTGGTTTTACCGGTCAAGCCAGGACCCTTTCTTCCTGGTGGTTCTGGCCGTCGTTGCGGTCGGGTTCGCGCTCACGCTGACGTGCTACTGGATCGATCGCACTGCACCTTCCAAAGCGTAGAGAAAACTCTGCCCTCGCTACTCCAGCTTGAAGTCCTCCGGCGGAGGCGACCCGCTTCCGCCCGGCTGTGGCGGCGCGGTGCTCTTGCGTGTGCGAGGCGCGGAGGCCGGCTTTGCGCCGGCGCCAGTGCGTTTGGGCCGAGGTGCGGGTCGCGGCTTTCTCAGGGTGCCAAGGCCAACGGCGCGATACAAGCGCTGATTCCAGCGCCGCGCCAGCGGTGAGTTGCTGAGCCAGCGGCGGCCGAACGTAGTGGCCGCGCGGCGCGTACGCCAGGCCATCAGCAGGGCGGTCTCCAGGCGCGTGCCGGCGTGGTTCAACGCACGCAGCGCGTTGCCCGAGAGGATGGCCAGAGCGATCGACGGCAGCCCCAGGTAGCCGATCGAAATGGCGATCGACATGATGCGCCCGGCGGAGAACGAACTGTCGTTGGCGTGGCTGACCGCCGAGCCGATTGCGCTCAGGTACGTCTCGACCTGAGCCCAAAGATTGAACAGCACATCCCACAGCGCGACGAACGCCACCGGCAGCACCATCCACGAGATGGCGTCGCGCAGCCGCCCGGGCCAAAGCATCATCCATAGGCCGACTGTCGACATCAAGATCGCAATCGCTTTGGCCACACCCAGCAAAAACGGCAGGACCGCCACGACCAGCGAGGCCAGGGCGCTCAGAAGCAGCGACGTAACCGCGAGCAAGACGGTGGCGAGCGGTTGTTGGAACCAAGTGGTCCATCCGCCGGTGTTGTAGCGATCCGCAGGCGGAACGTGCAGTGCCATTGAGGCCCGGATCAGCGGCGCCTGGGCAGCGTGGCAGGCGTCCGTACCCAGGCGCTGGCAGTAGCTGCCGAGCGTCGCCAAGCGCGACTCCTGTCGCAGGTAGCCGACCCCGGCTGCGTACAAGATGCTGCGGCCGAGAAGTTCGTGCAGCTGCTCGACCCGAGCCACATCGGTAGCGCCGTCAGACTGCACAAGCTGGGCGGTCATTTCTTGCGCCAGCGCCTGGCCGCGCGAGACAGCGTCGTAGTAAGCGGGCGAACCGGTCGATGGTGGATCAATCGTTGGCACCGGTTGCACCGCTGCTCGAATCCGCACCGACGTCGGCCCCGCGATCCAAGGATCGGCACCCGCTGCGTCGGCGATCTGCTTGAGCAGCACAGACGTGTCGGTCACGGTCGCGGCCAGATCGATCTGGCTCGACGCCAGGATCGTCCGCACCGCAGAGGCACGCTGCGCGATCGTGGGGCCCGTCCACCGGTCGTCCGCTGGCGCCGGATTCATCAATGCCTCGGCCAGGCCTGTTTGGCGGATCGCCGCATCCAGGTCGGGGTGCGAGGCCAGCAGCCGCGGCGCGATGACTTCGCGCCACATCTGCAGGTTGGCTTTCAGCTGGGCGTCTTGCAGCGAGGCAGGGTTCGACGCCAGATCGTCGACCTGTGCTGCAACCGAAGGCACTGCGAGAGTCGGCGGGCCGCCTGCAAGATCGCGCACGCTTGCGGCCACGGCCGCGCCGAGCCGCTCGACGATGTACGTCAGATGCGGCGCAGCTCCGGTGCGAGTGCCGAACAGCGTCTCGATCGTTCCAGGCGATGCGTAGGTCAGGCTCGACAGCTCGATCCGGTGCGGCATCAAAATCAGCATGCTCGCAACGGACACTGTCGCCAGATGGCGCAACCAGAGCTGGCTCTGATTTTCGAGAGCGCTTTGCAGCATCGCAGCGACAATCCCCGCAGCAGCCAGCACGTAGAAGAGCCACGCCATCGCGGCGCGTGAGAGGGCCTGCAGCAGGGCGGCGTTCAGCGCATAGGCGCCGGCAGCAAAGAGGTCGACGTACTGCTGTCCCATTTTCCCTCATCTGCGATCCTGGATCAGTTGCAGCAGGCCGCCTACGCCGAAAATCGGCCGTTCGCGCGCCGAGGCAAGAGCATTGGAGCGAGCCTGCAAGTCGGTTCGCGATCGCTCCAATGCCAGCAACTGCGTGCGCGCCATCTCGAGCCTGGCCTGCTGCAGTTTTCGTTGCAGCTCCGCCTGCGCGATCAGCCGCATCACTTGGTCCTGCAGCGAGCGTTGGCGCGACAACAACTCCTCCGCGCCGGCGCTGCTGCCGTCGCGCAGATTCATATTTGCGATCTTCTCACCCAGATCGAGCAGATCCGTGTACGTGGCAGTGACTGCGATCTGCCGCGACAACGCGTCCTTGAAGATCGAAAGAGCCGCCGGCCCCAACATACGCGCGCCGCGAAACGCGGCCGAATCGACGAGCGCGAGCGCGGAGCGCGGCAGACAGGCGGACCCGGCCGGGTCGGCGATCGATTCGGGCGCGCATTCGGCCACGCTCGCGGACGGCGCCCCATCGAGGGCCCGGTCGAGCGCCAAGCGAGAACGGGCTTGCAGTGCGCCCAGCAGAGTCGGCAAGCCCGTCTGCGGCGCCCGCACCTGGTAATTGCCTGCGACGATCCGCTCGTCCGGTATCAGCTCGAGTAGCGCCTTTACGCGTGGCGTGATCGCAAGGTCCGAGTGCTGCTGCAGGAACTGCAGCGTCGTCAGCGCTGCCGGCACGGCCAGCGTTTCGAAGTCGCGTGCGGAGCCGCAGCGGCGCAGCGCCTCGGTCGGCGAAGCCCCGCGCGCGACCTCGCTTGCAAAGCACTGATCGACAGCCAGCGCCATGCGCTGTTCGGGCCGATCGGAGACAGCGGCATGTGCCTGCTGGCCCGAACACGTCTGGGAAAACGAAGCGAATCGCGCGTGCAACTGGCGATCGCTCATGTCGAGCACGGACGCGAGCGTTGGTGCCGAGTACGCAAGCGCGAGCAGATAGTTCGAGACTTGCGCTTGTGCGCCCGCGAGCACGGATTGCTGCAGCTGCGCGAGCAATTCGCGCGGATCGAACCGATGGAGAAACACATCGAGATCCACGCCGGAGCAGCTCGCCCCGCTGGTACCTCGGAAAGCGCCGGGAGGCGGCGCGATCGCGCTGGGGTGCACGCCGCCGACCCCCGAATCGGTTCCATTCCAGGCGGGAACGGATCCGATTTGGGAGGCGAAGCGGATGTCGTCGATCGATACCGCTGTCTCATCGATCGCGGCCACGGGATTGGTAAGCGACATTGCTAGCGATGCTGCCGCGCCGATGCGGGCACAAATCCAAATCAGCTTCTGTCGTTTCATTGTGTGCCCAATGGCGGTGTGGATTGCTCCGTGCGGAATCGGACCTGGGTGTGCAACGCGGCGATTCGGTCGCAGATTTCTTGCGCGGTGATGCCAGAGGCGTCGATGCGCTCGCTCGACCCTGTTCGAACGTCTTCGATCGCGAGCGAAGGCGGCGCGATCTGATCGAGCGTTGCTCGCGGCGCGATCGCAATCGGCAGCGTCGTATCCAGGCGGGCGAGCCAGGAAACAACGCGCCCTTCCGGCGGCGCCCCGATCTGCACCAGGCGGCCGTCGACTGCCGGATAGCGGGCGACCACTCGTGTCAGCGAACGCACCGCCTGTAGCGTTGGTGGATCCGCCGAACGCAGCGATAGCGTGACGCGTGTCTGACCGATCGCCGGAAGGACCGAAGCGGGCATGCGTAGCGCGGGACCACCTGCATCTTCGAGACGCGACTGGATCTCGGTCAGACGTGACGCCGCGTAACTTGCAACCACAACTATGAGGCGCTGCTTCCTCGCCCAGGCTGCGATGTTTTCGTCGCTTGGATCCAGAAGAGCTCGCACGGCCTCGCGCGGAGGCTTGCCATACTCGACCAAAGCGCGGTCGACCTCGGTCTCATCGATGCCTCGAAACCGCCCCTGATCGACGAGTTCATCGCGGCAGGCGGTGACGCCGATGCGCAGCGCTGACCGGCACTCGGCAGTCGCAGCGCCCGGAATCAGCACCGGGTCGGGCGCTTCGGCAGCCTGCGCCGCCGCCAGCATCCACACCAGGATCAGACGAGGGATCAGGCTGGGGACAAAACTCCCGATCACCCGGGCTACAAAGGTTGAATCCTCGCTCACCTGTGTTCCAGCGGAAGTTGGACGAATTCGCCGCTTTGCGACATCAAAGTGGCCGAGTCGGGCTCCACGCGCACCAGCATCCAGCCGGGAGTCGGCGAATCGCCTGGCTCGAACCAGGCGCCGTCCTTCGAGGCTCCCGCCAGGCGCGCCTGCGCAGGTTCCGACGACGTGCGCACTTCCAGGAGTACCCACGGCAGCGACTGCGCGCTGAGCATCAGCACGGTGGCCTGCGCCATCATCGCCTGCAGAGGGTCGCTGCCGCTAGTGTTCGATGTGTCCTCGATCCGCTCCGGAATCGGCGGCCGCGCTTCGCGCGCGCGCCGCAGCGGACGCATCGCCGATCCGTCCGTCGGCGCCTTTGGCGGTGCTGGCACGGCAGACCCCGTATCCGCGGAATGCGAGGCGGCAATCCACGATCGCGCGAGCGCTTGCAGCTCCTCGATCGACTGATCGGGACGCTCCGGCCTCGCCGCTGGTCCGGGATTTGATGCGGGATTCAATGCGGGATTCGACGCATTCGCAGCTGCGGGCGGCAGCGGATTCGGCGACGGCTCGGGTGACAACAGACGGGCCGCCTGCTCGGCGGCGCCTTGTCGTTCAGCGATCTGCGGCTGCGGTGTGGGTTGCGGAAATTCTTGTGCGCCCCGCTGCGGCCAAGCCAACGCCAGCGCAAGCACGATCGAAGCAATTGCGAGAGCGGCCAGCAGCTTCCAGTGGGCACGCCCGCCTGCGGCGATTCCATACGGGCTCTCCCGGGCGAAGCGCTGCACCGCCTGCAGCATGTCACCGCTTTCCCGGTACAGCCGGTCCAATTCGGCTTCATCAGCCGGATCGGTGGTGGAGATCGCGTATCGCAGCGGATCGGGGATCAGCAGCCCTTTGGCCGAGTGGATACCTTCGATCGAGACGAAGAACTCGCTGTAGCGCCTCTTCACCAGCCGCAGATTGCGAACCAATTCGAGCTCGCGCTCGTTTAACCGAACGTAGCGCCCGATCTCGTCTTGGCCGGTGCGATCCATCGGCAGGATCACCTTGGTCGCCGTGTTGACCAGGATCACACGCCCCGCCGGGGTATCCAGATCGCGTGGATCCTGCACGATCGGCAGAGCGAAGCCACCGAGGCTGCGGTAGGCCTTCAGCGACCGTTCCAGGATGGCGGCGGCGAACGGATCCTGAACCAGCGCCCAAACTTCGTCGGCGATCAGGCCCTTGGGCACGCCTCTGAGCGCTACATCGTGCATGACACGGTCGATCAGGCTGAACACGCAGAACGATGCAGCGGCCGAGCACGGCTGTCGCAGGATGTTGCAAAGATTGAAGAACACGAAGCGATCGGCCGATCCGATCGTGCACGGTCCGTTGAACAAGCGCCGGAACGGTCCTCGGCGATAGGGAAACAGCTGCAGCGCCAGATCCCTTCCGATCGTTCCAGCGCGCCTCTCCAACTCCAGGCAGACGTCTTCCAAGATCGTTTCGCGGATCGCGCGGGCGGAGCCGGCGTCCCAGCTGCGCGCGGCGGCGGCGAGCGAGGCTTCCTGCAGTGCGATCTCGTGCTCGCGCGAAAGGCGCTCTCCGGGACGTCCCTCGGTGATCATCAAGGACAGGGCAGCGACCCAGCGCGCCTGGTTCTCGAGCGTGGGGGCGCCTGCGAATGGATTGAGCGACTCAGCGCTGTCGAGGGTCAGCTCCACGTATCTGCCCAGCAGCAATGCGAGCTTGCGGTAGTCCGGTTTGATCGAGACGAGAAACAGGCGCACATCCGGCAGGCGCCATAGCTGCAGCAGATAGTCGTGCACGAAGAAGCTCTTTCCCGAGCCAGACTGGCCAACCACCAGCGCGTGCGGGTTGCGCTCGGCTTTGGACGGATCGACGAACAGGGGCTCGCCGAGGGGGTTGCTGTACATCACGATCGGCGAGGCTGCGCGCGCTCCATTCGCCGCCGGTGGATCCATCCCCTGCCAGCAACCGCCGGATGGATGAAGGTCCGCAAAGTCCCGCGAGAGAAATCGCCGGGACCGGCGCAGCTTGCGCTCGGTTTGCTCGTACACGGCAAACGGCAGGCAGCCGCGCAGGATCAGCGAAGAGCCGATGTCTTCTTCCTGAGCTGCTTCGATGTCGAGCTCGCGAAGATGGTTGCAGGCTACGCGCGCCGCCTCCTCGGCCTCATCTGCGCTGGTCTCGATCAGGTGCACCTGCAACCGCCCCTCGACCAGACGCTCGCCTTCCGCAAAGAGGCGCTGCTCCACATCGCCGATCGCCTGCGCCCGCGCTTGCGTCTCCACCTCGTTGAAGCGATGCGCCGAGCGCGCGTTCAGGAGGTTTTGCGCTTTCAGTCGCAGCGTCGAAGCTGCTAGCGGTAGCACTCGACCACTCAAGCAGACGCACAGGGTCGGCCTGAGCATCGCAAGCGAATTGAGCATTCCGGCCCGCACCGCGTGCGGGTGCCAGAGCATCGAGACGACTCGGTGATGCACGGCACCTGCGCCGCTCACGCTGCGGAAACCGCGCGGCTCGACCAAGTCGATCCGCCCCAAGCTGGCGATCGCTTCGCGCGCGCTGTGCAACCCGGTGGATACGGCCGTCCGGTCGAACCGGCGCAAAGGAAAGATCAGGTCCGCGACCCAGTTGGCGAGCGCGTCGGCTCCAACGGCGGTGGTCGCGATCGATTGGGCTTGCAGCGCGGCCTGCAGGTTGCGCGCGGCCTCGATGAATTCCGATCGAACGCGGTCCGCGGTTTCGGGCCGACCGAAAACTGTCGCGAACGAAGCGCGCGCCGGCCTCAGAGGCGGCGATTTCAGAGCGATGAGGATCGACTGCGACCGCGGAAAGAAATTGATGCTCGAGTCTGCGGGGAAGAATCCCTCGCGCTGGGCTGCACGCCACCTCTGAACGAACTGCGCGGTGCAGGCGCGCGCAAGATCGTCCGCGCCGGGATGCTCGATGCAGCGCTGCAGCCGATCCTCTACGTACGTGCAGGAGCGGACAAACCATTGCCAGTGCACGCCGGGCGGAAGGGTGCGAAGCGCTTGGTCGATCAGCGCGGACGTGGCTTCCTCGGCGTCGAGTTGCGTGTCCGCAACCGGCACGTCGAACTGCAGCGCGAAGCCGAGCGCGCCGTCATCGAGCAGGTGCAGCGGCTCGAAATCCCCGACGCGGCCGCACATCACGTAGGGCAGCAGGTCTGCCAGTGGCAGGAAGTCGCTGCGGCGCTCCCGCACACGATCGAGGGCGCGCATCATCGCGGCGGATCCGATTCGCCCGCTGCCTTCGCTGCGCGGTTCAGCGGCACATTTGAGCCGTCGGTCATGACCCAGTCGAAACCTCCCAGCGGAATCGCGACCCAGCCGCCGAAGTGCTTGTTGCCCTCGGCGTCGATCCATTCGTACAGGTACGCCATCCGCACATCGGGCGGTGTCAGCACTGGTTGCGGAGCTCCGGGAGGAGCGGCTGAGCGCAGCGGCCGTCGCTGAGGTGCGTCGTTCGAGCCTTCTTCGCGGCGCGAGGCGCGCGCTTGCTGCAATGCCTCCCGCATCGATTCGGTCGGCACTGCGACCTGAGTTGCCGGGATCGCACAACCCGCGAGCAGGCATGCGCAAAACAACCCAATCGACCGGCGCAGAGCGAGTAAGGCGGCCGCCTGCCGCGACCGCAGCGATGCGAATCGGATCATGGAGTGGCCGTGTGAGTCTGGGTCAGCAGGCCCGCCGTGAGCGGAAACTTCAACTCGTTCGCGATCACCAGGCTCGCCGGAGTCCCTCCGCCGACCTGCAACGACGGCGCGTACAGGTTGTAGTAATCGGCGATCGACTGTTCCAGCGCGCTGGCAGCGCTTTCCGCGGAACCTCCGATCGCGTCGTGCGTGGCGTTGCCGATGAATGTGGCGGACGAAGCTAGGGGCCCGCTGGTCACCTGGTATTGCTGCTGACTGAGGCGCCGCCCAATTCCGGCCATTGCTCCGCCGATCGTGGCCACCGCCGCTTTGCGCCCGGCGTTTTGAACGATCGTCGCTTTCAGGCCGCGGATGCCATCCGTGTCGACGAGCCACCCGGAAACATCCCATGTCCGGGAGGCGCCGTCGGGAAAATTGCAGGTCAGCCTGCTGACCTTGAAATCGATCCGTCCGGTTGGCAACTCGGGCCGGCCCTGCACCAGCGCGAAGCATCCGTCCAGGTCTGTCGAGAACCCGTTTGCGGCGTGATACGGGCCAGTCAGGGCCACGACGCTCTCGCGCTCCGCACCGCCCACCACCGCAACGACACCGTTCAGCAGCCGGCCTTCAACGAAGCCGTGGGGCGAAAGGTTTGCAAGTGATCCGCGGGAGCGACCCGTACCTGGCGTTGGCGGTGCCCCGCTGCGGGATGCGGCGTCCGCCGCGAGCGGCACAGGTGCGGTCGAGTCGGGTGACGGCGGAAACGCAGCCGTTTCTGCGCCGCTCTCGTCCCGAGCGCGCCGAACGTTCACGCGAGGCGCATCCGGGAACTGTCCCGACGGACGCTCCGCGCGGGCCCCCTGCAGCTCGTCGATGGTTCGTTGCAGAGCTTCGGCCTGTTCGCGCAGCTTCCGGTCCTGTCGCTCCTCGAATTTGTTCAGACGCTCGTCTTGCTCGCGCTTTGCCTGCTCCACGGTCGATTGCAGCTGCTGCACCACCTGTCGTTGGAATTCGTGCACGAACCGTTCGCTCGGAACGGCGCCGCCGAAAGCGGCATCGATTCCTCCGGAAAGCTCGCCGGGCGGCTGGGTCTGGCCGGCCGCCATTGCGGAATATCCGCTCCACCCGGCGACGCAGGCCGCTTTGAACAGTAGACGCCCAAGCGATCGCGCGGCGCTCGAACGCGGCAATGCGAGTGCCTGAGTGGAAAGCCTAACGGCCATAGACGATGTACACGCGGCTGGAGGTCTGGCTGGGGTTGAGCTCGTAGTCGTCCGCTGCCATCGCGCGCAGCGCACCCAGCTGCGGGATCTGAATCTGGATGTTGGCGGGCACGATTGGAACGCTTCGCTGCGGCAGCGTCGACGTGATGCGAGCGATCACGCCGGCCTGACCGAAGGACTGCCACAACTGCTCCGCCACCACTCGATATGGAGGCTGATCGAGCAGCACCCGCGTGGATTTTTCGACGCGAAAGCCGGGTGGAACCGCGTGCAACATCATCGCGCGCAGCAAGGCGGTGACCGTGAGAACGCCGCTTCCGGCAGTGCCCTCGACCGCTTCCGGTGAATGGACCGTCACCAGTGGCGTGTAGGGCAACGCACTGCTCACGCGCGCCAGGTACAAGGTGCCGCTTGAGCGCCCTCGCAGCGTCAGGCGCTGCTCCACTTTGTCGGTGCGTGGGCGGATGATCAGCGTATGCGCGTCCAGCAGCGTGGCCGAGATCTCCTCGTCGTGTTCCCACGCATCATCGAACGGCTCCGGCATCACCAGGCGGGTATCGGAGCCGAGCCTGACCGGGACCCGCAGGTACGTGGTGCCGTCCCACTCGACGTCGGCCGCCTGCGCGCCCACCAGCGCCGCCGACAGCAGCGAGGCGGCCACACCGCGCCTGGTGCGAACCGTCATCGCGCTGCGGACGCGTGCATCGGCGCGTCCTCGTCGCTGAGGTCGAAACCGTCGAGCAGGACGCCCACCCGGTTCCCGTTGCTGGGTGGTCCGAGAGCGAGCTTCAGGCTAAGCGTGCTGTTGTGACGGTCCATCGCAAGGCCGCCGGCGTAGACGAGGCGCTGGCCGCGGATCGCGTATTCGAAGCGGCCGGGGGTGCTCTGCCACAGACGCTCGCTGGAGGGGGCACCGTAGAACACGCGCGCCTGATCTTGGGTTTCGACATCTCGCCGCAAAACGGACCGCGCAAGCTGCAGTCGCGGCAAAAACTGTGGTGAAGCGAATGCCTCCAACTCGTCGAAACGCTGATCCATGCCGCGCACGCCGCTGAAGTTGGTCCCGAGACCGGCAAGGTAGCGGGCGGCGGAGCGCACGTTGTCTTCGGTCAAGCCAGTGGTGTAGACGCCTGCGACGGCACCCGGCACGACCAGCACCGGCATCCGCGCCAGTGCTTGCCGTGCGCTCCACAGTGCACAAGCAGCGAACGTGAGGCTGCCGATGGTGACCAGCAGCAAGACGCCGCAGACGGCAGCCGCAAGCCGTGTCGAGGCGCGGATCGCCTGCTCCAGGCGGACGAAATCGTTCATCGATCCGCCGCCCGTGTTCAGGGCACGTAGCGCTTGACGCGCGGATCCAGCAGACCGGATACGTGCAGACCGAGCCGGTACGCCAGGTGGACCAGGTACCCCTGCGGCTTGCCGAACGTGTATCGGATGTATGCGCCCGCCAACAGCGCTGCCAGGCCCAATGCCAGCAGCGGATCGATCGTGCGCAGCATCAGCAGCGGCACCATGAAGCACATCGCGTATTCGCCCGCGCGGCTGTTGCTGTCGATCAGATGCGGAACGGGCCTCATCCGCCTCCTCCCATCGCCTGAGCTGCGTTGCGCATCCCGATCACGATCAGGGGCACGAAGAACAGCAGCGCCCCCGCTGCCATCACGCCGATGGCATGCATGAATCCACGTTCGAGGAACATGTAGATGCCGATACCGACCACCACGGCCGATCCGACCAGGCCCCAGGGGCCGTACAGCACGGAGCGAAAGGCGGCCCAGAGGGCAGAGCCGGCATCGGTTGCGCCGCTTGCCTGCGCGAACACGAGCGCAGGAAGGAGCAGCGCGAGGCCGACAGCAAGGAATGCAGTTGTCGCACCTCGCCGCGCGATCCTCCGAAAAATGGATCCGGGCCGGAGGGTTGGCCTTGAAGGAACATGTGGCATTTTTGCCCGCAGCGGGGAGTGGGGTCCTGCTCGGCCGCGAAGGCGAGCCGGACGATGGCACGCATGATGGAACGCCGCGCACGGCCAGGCACTACCGAGAGCGGTACGTACGTCCGAAATGGGACCCGAACGACCTCTCACCCCCCAACCCCCTGAGGGAAGAGGGGGAGCCAAATCCGAGCTCATCGAGCACCGCAGGTCGCAAATCGGCCCGCACAGCAGCTCTGCGACCGCCTTTTCAGAGCGGAAGCGCTGTCAGTTCCTCATCCTTGATCAGATCGCGACCGGCACGGAAGCCCGGCAGCAGGCGCTCGACCTCGCGCCAGAAACGGGGACCGTGGTTCAGCTCGGTCAGATGTGCGAGCTCATGCGCGACGACGTAGTCGATCACTGCAACCGGAAAGAAGATCAGCCGCCAGTTCAAGTTCACTCGGCCGTCCTCATTGCACGAACCCCATTGCGTGCGCGCCGACGAAAGTCTCCAAGTGAACGGCTTCACCACCGCGCGCCCGGCAAGCAATTCGATGCGCTCGCCGATCATCGCCGCCGCCTCGCGCCGCAGCCAGTCCTGCACAGCCGCCCGCGCCTCGCGCTCGCCCGCGCCGGGTGGCAGCGCGATCACCAGCTCAGGCCCGAGATGCGACACGGCCGCCACCGGAGATGCGCCCACTCGCAAGCGCAGCGTCAATTCGTTGCCGAGGTAGCGCAGCGAGGCACCATCGCCCCATCGTTGGGGTTGCGAAGCGGCCTGAGCTCGCCGATCCCGCCACTCGGCCAGCTTTTGCCGGATCCAGCGTTCTTTTTCCAGGATCGCTTCTTCGATCGCGCGCAAGCTCATCCACGCAGGCGCGGAGACCGTCAGGCCCATGTCGTCGATCTGGAACCCGATCGTGCGCCGGCGCGCCCGCCGCAGTCGGAACTGGCAAAGCTCGCCTCCCAGCAGCAGGCGGCGCAACCCGCCGCGATGCTGGTCGAGGTCGCGGTCCGTCGTGACCGGATCCGCGTCATACGATGGCGCCTGCAGCGGAAGGGTTAACTGGCGAGGGTCGGCGGCGCGTGACATGTGGCGGTCGAGGGTGTTTTCAGTCGCTTTCCGACTCCGGTGGCGGTACCGCCTCGTACGGCCCACTGTAGCGATGAGGGGCCAGGCGACGCATCTCGGTTTCGATCCATGCTTCCACCAACGGAGCAATCTCGCGGTCGGTGCGGCCTGCGATGGGGATCGGAGCGCCGATCGAGACCGTGACCTCGCCGGGCCTTTTCAAGAACGCCTTGCGCGGCCAGCATTCGCCGGAATTGAGCGCGATCGGCACCACCGGCATATCGGTCCGTACTGCAAGCCGCACTCCGCCCGTCTTGTAGCGCTTGTTCGACCCGGGCGGTGTCCGTGTGCCCTCCGGAAAGATCACGATCCACCAGCCGTCGCGAAGATGCGCAGTGCCCTGCTCGAGCACCTGCTCGAACGCGGTCTGCCCCTTGCTTCGGTCGATGTTGATCATGCCGAGCGTGGCGAAGGCCCAGCCGAAGAACGGAACACGGTGCAGTTCGCGCTTGTACACGAACGTGAGCTTGCGCGGCATCGTCGCGGGCAGCCACAACGTATCCCAGGCCGACTGATGCTTCGGCAGCAGCACCGCGGGTCCCGCCGGCAGGTTTTCCCGGCCCTCGATCCGCCAGCGGATGCCGCAGATCCAGCGCGCACCCCAGATCGCGATCTTGCACCACCCGGTCGCCAGCCAGTAGCGCTCATCCTGCGGCCGCCACGACCAGGCGATCACCGCCAGCGCGTACGGGATGACCGTCATGACCAGGAACAGCAAATACACGGCGGAGCACAGCGCGGTCCACGCTCGCGATGCGAGGTTCATCAGACCGCCGCCAGCACCGACAGGTCGGCGACGCGGTTCATCAGGTTGCGAAGCTGCGCGAGCAGTGCCAAGCGGTTGGCACGCAGCGCTGCGTCGTCGACCATCACCATCACGTCGTCGAAGAAGCGGTCCACCGGCTGCTTCAGCGGCGCCAGTGCGCGCAGCATTCCGGTGTAGTCGGCAGCGGCGAGCATCCGCTCGGCCTGCGGCGCGATCCGCTCGAACGCTCCCCATAGTTCGCGCTCGGCCGGCTCATACAGCAGCTTCGCATCGAACGCATCGAACGAGCCGGCCGCCGCCGCATTCGCCTTCTTCAAAATGTTGCCGATCCGCTTGTTCGCCGCCGCCAGGCTCTGCGCTTCGGCCATCTGGGAGAATGCCCGCAGCGCGGCCAACATCGCGAGGACACGGTCGATCCGGTCGGGAGCAAGCGACACGACCGCTTCGACCTCCAGCGTCGAGTACCCGCGCTCCTGCAGCAGGCCCCGCAGCCGGTCGAACAGGAAGCTCTGCAGGTCCGATCGCGCTTTCGGGCCGAACTGCGGGCCAAACCGCTCACCGAACGGCTCGAAGGCCGCTTGCAGCAGCATCGACAGCGGCAATGGCAATTCGGCTTCGATCAGCATCCGCAGAACGCCGAGCGCATGGCGGCGCAGCGCGTACGGATCCTTGTCACCGGTGGGGCGCTCGCCGATTCCGAACAGCCCGGCCATAGCCTCCAGCTTGTCGCCCAAGGCCACACAGATGCCGATGACGGAGGAGGCCAGTTTGTCGCCGGCGAAGCGGGGACGATAGTGCTCTTCGATCGCCACTGCGACGTCCTCCGGCTCCTGGTCGTGGCGGGCGTAGTGCATTCCCATCGTGCCCTGTAGCTCGGGAAACTCGGCAACCATGTCGGTGCGCAAGTCGGCCTTTGCCAGCCGCGCCGCGCGCTCTACGTGCGCCAGGTCAGCGCCCAGCTCGCGCGCGACTGCCACTGCGATCTGATTCAAGCGCTCGACACGTTCGAGCAGGGTTCCCAGGCGGTTGTGATACACAACGCCGGCCAACTGCGGCAACCGAGCGTCCAGCGGGTGGCGCCGGTCCTGCTGGTAGAAGAAGCGTGCATCGGCGAGGCGCGCCCGCATGACGCGCGCATTGCCGGCGATGATCTGCGACGGATCGGCGGCCTCGATGTTGCTGACCAGTAAAAAGAGGTTCAGCAGTTTGCCGCGCGCGTCCTTCAGCGCGAAGTACTTTTGGTTGCGCTGCATCGTCAGGATCAGGCACTCTTGCGGAACTTCGAGAAACTCCTGTTCGAATCCCGACTCATATACGGCAGGCCACTCGACCAGCGCGGTCACCTCGTCGACCAGTTCGGCCGGCATCACCGGCTCAGCTCCGAGCCTCGCCGCATGTGCCTCGATCATCCCGAGTATGCGCGTGCGCCGCTCGCTGAACGAGGCGATCACGTGCCCTGGATTTTCGAGTTGCGTGCGGTACGTTTCCGCCGATCGGATCGAAATGGCGCCACGCGCGTGAAATCGGTGTCCGCAGGTCTCGCGGCCTGCGGCCAGACCGAGCGCCTTCACCGGCACGATGCGCTCGCCGTGCAGCGCGACCAGCCGGTGTGCCGGTCGCACGAACTGCACCGTCGTGACGCCGTCGGTCAGCTGGTAGCTCATCGGTTTTGCTATGGGCAGGCTCGCCAGTGCACGCTCCAGCGCTGTCTGCAGGCCCGCCGCCAGCGGAACTCCCGGGCGCACGCCGGCGTAGACCAGCGTTTCCTGTTTGCCGTCCGTTTCGCGTTTCAACTGCGACGCCTCGACGCTCAGCCCGAGCGCATGGAGCTTCTTCGTAAGAGCAGCAGTCGGGCGCCCATTCGAATCCAATCCCACCGCCACCGGCATGAGCTTCTGCTGGAACGGCTCCGCCGGACTGCATTCCTCGACCGGGTCGATCAGGGCTGCAATGCGCCGCGGCGAGCCGAACGCTTCTCGCCGACGGATCTCGCCCCCGATCAGCCCCAACTGCAGCAACTCTTCCGCAAGGGCGTTTGCGAACGCCTCGCTGAGCGCGTTGAGCGACTTGGGCGGCAGCTCCTCGGTGTGCAGTTCGACCAGCAGCGCTGCGCTCATCCGGAGGCCTTGGCTTCGGTCGATAGCAACATCGGAAATCCCAAACGCTCGCGTGATTCGTAGTAACTCTGCGCTACGGCCTTCGCCAGAGCCATGATGCGGCGGATATAGGTGGCACGCTCCGTAACGCTGATCGCGCCGCGCGCATCCAGCAGGTTGAAGGTGTGGCCCGCCTTCAGCACCGCCTCGTACGCGGGCAAAGCAAGGCCCGCCCGGATCAGCCGGCCGGCTTCGGACTCGAACAGCTCGAACTGCCCGAGCAGGACCTTCGGATCCGACTGCTCGAAGTTGTAGCGCGACTGCTCGACTTCGTTCTGGTGGAACACGTCGCGGTAGCTCAGTACGCGATCGTGCGCCCCGTCGCGCCAGCGCGTGTAGACGAGGTCGAACACGCTGTCAACCCCTTGCAGGTACATCGCCAGCCGCTCCAGCCCGTACGTGATCTCGCCCGTGATCGGCTTGCACTCCAGCCCGCCGACCTGCTGGAAGTAGGTGAACTGCGTGATCTCCATGCCGTTCATCCACACTTCCCAACCCAGGCCCCAGGCGCCGAGAGTGGGATTTTCCCAGTTGTCTTCCACAAAGCGGACGTCGTTGCGCAACGTGTCGATGCCCAGTGCCTGCAAGGAGTGCAGATACAGGTCCAGAATGTCCGGCGGCGATGGCTTCAGCACGACCTGGTATTGATGGTGCTGGTGCAGGCGATTCGGGTTGTCGCCGTAGCGGGCGTCCTTGGGGCGACGCGAAGGCTGCACGTATCCGGCTCGCCACGGCTCGGGTCCGATCGCACGCAGAAACGTAGCGGTGTGCGACGTTCCCGCGCCGACTTCGATGTCGATCGGCTGCAGCAGCGCGCAGCCTTGATCGTTCCAGTATTCCTGCAGACGCAGGATCGTCTGTTGAAAGGTGAGCATTGCTGCCTTGGCGCCTCGGCTGAGCGCCTCAAATGGCGGATTCTAAATTGCTGACGTACTCTTACGCCGATGAACCTTTTACGACGATTGGCAGGTTTCGGGGCGCCCGGCTGGGCGCGGAGCTGTTTCCTCGGGCTGGCGTTCGCCGCGAGCGCCGTTGCCGCCCAATCTTCGCCCGCGAGCGCTGGCAAGATCTTCCTGTGGGAAGTGAAGTCCGCGACCAACTCGGCATACGTGTTCGGATCGATCCATGCGGCTAGAGCGGACTTCTACCCGCTTCCCAGAGTGGTGGAGGACGCGTACCGGCAGGCGGACGAGCTCGCAGTCGAGGTGGACATCACGAACCAGGCCGAAGTATCCAAGACAATGCCGCTGCTCATCTATGCGCCACCCGACAGTCTGGAACGGCACGTCTCGCCCGAGGTTTGGAAATCGCTGCAGTCGGCCCTGGCCTCAACGGTCCAGGAACGACAAGAGTTGCTTGGCCATTTAAAAGCCGGCGCACTCGCGAGCGCTTTGGTCCTTGCCGCGCTGGCCTCACACGGCTACGACCCTCAAGCTGGAATCGATCGGCATTTTCTGGCCAGCGCACACGCCGACGGCAAGAAAGTGATCGAGCTGGAGTCGGCGCAGTTCCAGGCCGGCATTCTGGGGGGCCTGAGCGACGAGGAAGGCGATGCGATGCTGAAGGAAACGCTGAAGGAGGCGCACAGCGGCGAGCTCGCCCGCATCACTGACCAGGTCGTTGCAGCCTGGCGAGCGGGGGATACGAAAGAGGTCGCTCGGCTGCTGCGCGAGTCCAACCATGACGCGGCATCGAAAAGGATCTTCGCCAGGCTCTTCGACGAGCGCAACCCGGGAATGGCCGACAGAATTGCCGCGTTGGCCACGGGCTCCTCGCACGCCTTCGTCGTCATTGGTGCAGGCCATTTGGCCGGCGAAAAAAGCGTGCTGCAGCTGCTTATGGACAAGGGTTTGCAGGTCAGGCAGCTGCCCTGAGGTACACCGGCACGCATCACCGCGCATCGGTCGGCTGCGGCAGGTTCGCTCGGTTCGGGCTCAGAGGATAATGCGCGCGGCAAAGGAGGGGTCATGGTTACTCGTAAGACTTCGCCCGCGAAGACCAAGCGTGCGCCCCGCGCGCGTAGTGCTACCCGAAGCCGCGCCGCGCGTGCTCAGCCGTCGCGCATCGTCGTGCTGGTTGCAACTCGCAAGGGAGCGTGGCTGATCCACGGCGATGCGGCGCGAACGACCTGGCGCCTGGATGGGCCGCATTTTCTGGGGCACATCGTCAGCCACGTCGTGCTGGACCCGCGCGATGGCCGAACGCTGCTGGCCGCGGCCAAGACGGGGCATCTGGGACCGACGATCTTCCGATCGACCGATCTCGGCGCGTCCTGGCAGGAGGCAGCGCGCCCGCCGGCGTACGCGAAAGCGCCGGCCGGTGAGGAAGGCCGGGCGGTCGACCACACGTTCTGGCTCACTCCCGGGCATGCGAGCGAGCCCCAGGTCTGGTACGCCGGAACATCGCCCCAAGGCCTGTTTCGTTCGGAAGATGGCGGCGCGACGTGGCTGCCTATCAACGGTCTCAACGATGATCCGCGGTACCGCAAGTGGATGGGCACGCGGCAGGACGGCACGCCGGACGGCCCGAAGATGCATTCGATCATCGTCGACCCGCGCGATCCGGCGCATCTGTATGTGGGTATGTCGGGCGGCGGAGTGCACGAGTCGGTCGACCGAGGGCAAACGTGGGAGCCGCTCGTAAAGGGCATGGAGGTAGTAGAGGGCTTCGATGCTGCCAACTTGGCATTCCACGACCCGCACTGCGTGCGGCTGTGCCCGAGCAACCCGGACCGGCTGTATCAGCAGAACCACTGCGGCCTGTACCGGATCGATCGGCCATCGGACCAGTGGGTTCGGATCGGGCGCAATATGCCGCAGAAAATCGGCGACATCGGGTTTCCGCTCGTCGTTCATCCGCGCGACGCCGACACCGCGTGGGTGTTCCCGATGGACGGAACCACTGTGTGGCCGCGGACCAGCCCCGACGGCATCCCGGCTGTCTACGTGACGCGCAACGGCGGCAGCACCTGGCAGCGCCTGGCCTCCGGAATGCCGCAGCGGCAGGCGTGGTGGACCGTCAAGCGCCAGGCGATGGCCTTGGATCCGGGTGATCCGCCGTGCTTGTATTTCGGCACCACCAGCGGGGAGCTGTGGATGAGCCGCGACGGCGGCCGGCGCTGGAGCAGCATCGCGTCGCATCTTCCCGAGATTTATGCAGTGGAGGCCGCACAAGTCGCTGTGCGTAGATGAATATCCTGATCCCCGCTCCGCTTCGGTCGTATACAAAAACGAGCCGGGTGGATGCGAGCGGCGCAACTCTGGCGGCAGTCCTGGTCGAGCTGGATCACCGCTTTCCCGGAATCCGCTTCCGTATGATCGACGAGCAGGACCGGATCCGGCGGCACATACGGGTCTTTGTCGACGGCTCGCAGGTCTTCGATCTGGAGCACCGGTTGCACGGCAGCGAGGAGATTCTGATCGTGCAGGCATTGAGTGGCGGCTGAGCCCGTGACCA
Source organism: Burkholderiaceae bacterium (assembly GCA_019236735.1). Lineage (GTDB taxonomy): Bacteria > Pseudomonadota > Gammaproteobacteria > Burkholderiales > Burkholderiaceae_F > VBCK01. The sequence continues at coordinate 43,744 of JAFAIM010000035.1, read as the reverse complement.
ACCAGCGAGAAAGGATGCGAAATGCCTTTGACCTCGGGTAGATGGAGTCCGACGACCCCGCATCCGCAGCGGCCGAGGTTCTCCCGTTCGGGCGGAGCGCACGCGATGTGCGCCGTGCTGTTGGCGTCGATCGCGATGCAACCCGCCTCCGCCGCGCCAACGGATCCCCTGCACGCATGGGTCGGAGCCGTGACCCCCGCTTCGCTAAAGACCTGGACCGACGCCCATATCGCCAAGTACAAGAGCCTGATCGCCAAAGTCACTGCCGACTCGACGCCGCGAACGATCGATGCCACCTTCGCACCCTACGACGAGGCGGTCGGAGAATTGGCGCTGGCGGACAGCCAGATTCGCTTGATGCGAAACGTCCACGCGCGGCGCGAGATCCGCGACGCAGCTCAGGCTCTGGCGCAGCGCGTGGAGGAGGAGGTAAACACGCTGTCGCTGAACGCCGAGGTCTACCACGCTCTTGCTGCGATCGATGCGGCCGGCGCGGACGCCGCAACCCGCTACGTTCTGCAACGAGCCCTGCTCGAGTTCCATCTGGCCGGAGCGGACCGCGACGACGCAACCCGTGCGCACCTGCACGAGCTGCTCGACGCAGTCACGCGCAATGGATTGGAGTTCGAGCGCAACATCAACGAAAGCGTCCATACGGTCGAAGTCGATCACGCGGAAGACCTGGCCGGGCTGCCGGCGGATTTCATCGCTTCCCATCGGCCCGGCGCCGACGGCAAGATCCGTGTCACGTCGGCGTATCCGGATTTCAGCGCCGTCTCCACGTATGCGCGCAACGAGGATCTTCGCCGGCGCGCTTATGTCGCGTACCTGACGCGCGCCTACCCACAGAACGACGTGCCGCTGCGGCAGCTACTGAAGCTCAGGCATCAGATCGCCAATCTGCTCGGGTATCCGAGCTGGCCAGACATGGCGCTAGCGGACCTGATGATGGCCAACTCGGCGCAGCTGCAGGCGTTTCTGAACAAGGTCGATGAGGTTACGCGGGAGCCGGCGCAGCGCGAGTACGAAATCCTGCTGAAGTTCGCTCAATCGCAACAACCCGGTTTGGCCTCGATCGACATGGCCAGCCGCTTCTACTGGTTCGAGGCGTACTCGCGCCACCAATTTAACTTCGATTCGCAGCAGGTGCGGCCGTACTTCCCGTACGCGCAGGTCGAAAGCGGGATCCTGACAGCGACCAGCAAGCTGTTTCATGTGCGTTTCGATCGCGCTCCGCACGCTCCGGTGTGGGACCCTTCGGTAACCGCCTGGGACGTGGTCGACCAGGATCCGCAGAGCCCCCGATACAAGAAGCGGATCGGCCGCATTTACCTCGACATGCACCCACGTCCGGGCAAGGACCAGTGGTTCAACTCCGATACTCTGGTGCCGGGAATCAGCGGCAGGCAAATGCCGGAGGGACGGCTCGTCTGCAACTTCCCGGGCGGCAAGGCGGGCGACCCCGGACTGATGCAGTACGACGGCGTCGTGACCTTCTTCCACGAGCTGGGCCACCTGATGCATGCCGTGCTCGGCGGCCAGGGTCGCTGGGCATCAGCCAGTGGGGTTGCCACCGAGCTGGACTTCGTCGAAGCGCCGTCGCAGATGCTCGAGGAGTTCTTCCACGACGCGCGACTGCTGCAGACCTTTGCGCGCCACTACAAAACAGGTGCGGTATTGCCGACCGAACTGATCGAACGGATGAATCGGGCCGGCGCCTTCGGGCGAGCGCTGGGCATGCGCCGTCAAGTCGACCTGGCCGCGTACTCGTATCAGCTGTACGCCGCGGACCCCGAAACGGTGGACCCGGTCGAGCTCGAGCGAACGCTGATCCGCAAGTTCAATCCGTTCGACCCGCTCGACGGCGTGCGGCAGTACGCGAGTTTCGGGCACCTATACGGCTATAGCTCCAATTACTACACATACGTTGTCGACAAAGTGATCGCGCTCGATTTCTTCGATCACTTCGACAAGGCCAATTTGGTCGGAGGTCCTGTCGCGCTGCAGTACCGACGCGCGGTGCTCGAGCCGGGAGGAACGAAGCCCGCCGCACAACTGATTTCGGATTTTCTGGGCCGCCCCTACAACTTCGAGGCGTTCCAACGCTGGCTGGCAGAGGGTCTGGCGGATTCACCCGCCCCGGCGCAATCGGCGGCGCGATCAGGGTCGTCAGGGTCGTGACAGGGCGCTCCAGTATGAGGCGAACACCAACACCGACAGGACAAAGCCGAGCACGACGTTGACGGCGACCCCTGCGGTGAAGGCCCAGAACGGCTTGGCGCCCCCGTGCGCAAGTTCGCGCACGCGGGTCGTCAGGCCGATGCTGAAAAAACAGAAGATAAAGGCCCAGGTGCGCAGGTCCCGGATCGGTGCGATCAGGTTCGGCGCGACGACCTTGCTGTAGTCCCCGTAGCTGTACGGCGCGGCGATCGCGGTGACCAGCAGCGATGCAAGCAAAAATCCGATCACGAACTTGGGGAAGCGCCACCACACTTGCGCGAGCTCGGGCCGCTCGCCAGTCTGAACCTCCCAGCGCGTGGTGGCGATGATCGCCAGCACGAATGCCCAGATGCCGATCCAGACGTCGCGGCCGACGACCTTCATCAGCGTGAAAGCCCAGAGCGCGTCGTCGGGCTTGCCAGCCAGGCCGGCGCCCGTCACGTAGTTTCCGTAGGTCTGCGCGGCGGCAAGGCCCGCCGCATCGGCGAACTCCGAGGTGCCGATCCAGGCGCCACCAACTCCGGCCGGCAGCTGCAGCCAGCGACACACGATCGGAAGCACGAAGATCATCACGATCGCCCACCCGATCACCATCGTGATCGCGACTGGCGCGTGCTCTTTGCGTGCGCCAACCGCGCCGGCGATCGCGATCGAGGCCGACACGCCGCAAACGGCGCCGCCAGCACCGAGCGTCGCGCACAGGCGACGGTCCAGCCCGAGTTTCTTACCGGTGAAGTAAATGACCAAAAATGTGACGATCGAAACCAGCGAGGCCTGCGCGATCGCCACCGGTCCGGCCCAGATGATCAACGTGAACGGCAGCGTTGCCCCCAGCAGCACGATCCCGGTCTTGATGTAGTACTCGACCCGGAAGCCGGTATCCATCCAGCGCGGCAGGCCGATCAGGTTCGAAATGGCGAGTCCCACCACCAGCGCCACCAGCGGCGGCTCGAGGTTGTAGTACGACGCCTTTTCCCAAGCGCCGATCGCGATGATCACGATGGAGCTCACGTAGACAAACGCGAACGAAGGGATGAAATGCGCCAGCCTGTGCCCCATCGCGCGCATGCTGACGCAGAAGATTGCCAGCCACGCGGCGAACTGCACCACGTACTGACCGGCATGCTGCGCCAGGTCGCCGGCTAGCTGACCGATGGACGACCATTTCTTGGGCGTGACCGCGAACCACTTGATCGTCGAGCCGCTCGCGAAGAACAGCCAAGCGAGCAGCACGATTCCCAGCCCGAGCCAAATCGCCCACCAATCTTCCTTGCGGTAGGTTTCGCGCCACCCCTCCTGTCGCCGCGCAGGTTCGGCTACGCCCGCGCCGGGAGAAGCTTCCATTGCAGCCTCCCTTGGTTTTCGCGCGGCAGATTACGCCGGTTCCACCGTCGTGCGAAGACGGGCGACTCGGCATATCGATATAACGGCTGCCTCTTGCGCGGGTTAGCTCGTCGCGCGGTACATGTAGTCGCGTGTCAAGGGAAGCGCGGCCGCACTGGCCCCGGTCTTGACCGCAAGCACCTGGTGCAGCGACATCCATTCCTGCGCGAAGCCGAAGGCGCAGCCCGCCAGATAGACCCGCCAGATGCGCCAGCGCTTGTCGCCGGAGATCTCGCGCAGCTTCTGCGAGTTCGCCTCGAAGCGCTCCGACCAGCGGGTGAGCGTCAACGCGTAGTGGCGACGAAGATTCTCCACATCGATCGGTTCCAGACCCGCCGCGCACATCTCGTGCAGCACGCGGCTGATGTGCGCCAGCTCGCCATGGGGAAACACGTAACGCTCGATGTACTCGCCGGCTCCGAGCGGCGACTCGGAGCTGTCCGGATCGCCGGCGGTGATGCCATGATTCATCACAGTGCCGTCGTCCTTCAGCAGATCGCGGATTTTCGAGAAATACGTTCGCAGGTTTCTCAGACCGACGTGCTCGAACATCCCGACGCTGGCGATGCGGTCGAACTTTCCGGTGACGTCCCGATAGTCCTCCAGCCGGACTTCGCAACGATCGGCGAGACCTGCGGCGGCGATGCGCTCGCGCGCGAGCTCGTACTGATTGCGTGACAGCGTGATCCCGAGTGCCTTCGCGCCGTACTTCTGCACCGCGCGCACAATGAGCGCGCCCCAGCCGCACCCGATGTCGAGCAGCGTGTCACCCGGCTGCACTCTGAGCTTCGTCAGGATATGGTCGATTTTCTGGATCTGCGCATCGTCCAGGTTGTCCTGGGGTGTGCGGAAGTACGCGCAGGAGTAGACGAGGTTACGGTCGAGCCACAGCGAATAAAACTCGTTGGAGACGTCGTAGTGGTAGCGGATCGCTTCGGAGTCCACTGCGCGCGTGTGTCGGAACATGCGCGGGCCGCGGCGCCGTCGCATCGCTCCGAGTGTGGCCAGGCGGACCGCGACCTGCAGCACGTCGGTCACCTTGCCGTCGATCTCCAGGTCTGCCTCGACGTACGCCATGCCGACACGATCCAGCGAGGGCCGCAGCAATCGGCGCAGCGCTGCCGGCGAGGGGACCGTGAATGTCACTCGCGGCTCGTCGCTGAGCGCCGCCTCGAAGCCGTTCCACAACCGCACACGCAGAGGGATTCCGTACGGGCGCATCTTCGCCACGAACCGATCGAAGCGCCGCTGAAGGAACAAGGTCGCCGGCGAGCCGATCGGAGGAACGCGCGGCGGCGATTCCGTCTCGACCAGATAATGGCGCATCGTTTTCTCCCTTCCCTATTTGTTTGCCTCCGATACTAATCAAAAATGACCCTGATTTAAAACCGGCAATCACCCTATCTCGGCGACCGGAACGAAACGGAAGAAGCTCGCATCCGGCGTGTATCGTGCCGATTCGCGCACTCGCCACGCGCCTTTGCCGCAGCAAAAATGCCCAACCGCCTCGCTCGCGAAGCATCCCCGTATCTGCGCCAGCACGCCGACAACCCGGTGGAGTGGTTTGCTTGGGGAGAGGAGGCGTTTGCGCATGCGGTCCAACGCAATGTGCCGATCCACCTGTCGATCGGATACGCGGCCTGTCATTGGTGCCACGTGATGGCGCACGAGTCGTTCGAGGACCCGCAGACGGCGCATCTGATGAACGAGCGTTTCGTCAATATCAAGGTCGACCGGCAGGAGCGCCCAGACGTCGACGAGGTCTACCAAAAGGTGGTCCAGATGATGGGCGAGTCCGGCGGGTGGCCGCTGACCGTCTTCCTCACGCCGCAGCGGGAACCGTTCTTCGGCGGCACCTACTTTCCGCCGCTAGACCGCTATGGGCGGCCGGGCTTCTCGCGAGTACTGGTGGCGTTGAGCGAGGCCTGGAGCCACCAGGACGACAAACTGCTGCTGAATGTCGATCAGTTCCGGCGCGGCTTCTCAGAACTCGACCGGATGGTGTTCGGCCGTGCGGCCGAGCCCCGTTCCGATCTGCCATTGGCGGCGGCGCGCGCGTTTGCCGAGCACACGGACCCCGTGTACGGAGGTCTCAGAGGCGCTCCCAAGTTCCCGAATCCGAGCTGTCTGGATCTGATGCTGCGCCTGAACGGGCGGGCACACGAGCCTGCGCTGCTGGATGCAGTTCGCCTGACGCTGGATCGGATGCGAGCCGGAGGTATCTACGACCACTTGGGCGGCGGCTTCGCACGCTACAGCGTCGACGAGCGCTGGGCGGTGCCGCACTTCGAGAAGATGCTGTACGACAACGGCCAGCTGGTGCGGCTGTATGCAGACGGCTACCGCCTCACCGGCGACACCGCGTGGCGACTCGTCTTCGAGGAAACGATCGAGTATGTGCTGCGCGACCTCGCGCACCCCCTCGGAGCTTTCTTTGCCAGCGAAGACGCAGACAGCGAAGGCGAGGAGGGGCGTTTCTACGTGTGGACGCCCGAGCAGGTTGTCACCGCCCTCGGAGCGCAGGACGGCGCCTTCGCCTGCCGGGTGCTCGGAATCACCGAACGTGGCAATTTCGAAGGCGGGAGCTCGGTGCCACACAGCGCGATCGAGCTGGATGCTGCCGAGCGGGCGCGTTTTGCCGATGTGCGGGCGCGCCTGCTGGCGGCACGCGCAGCGCGAGTGCGCCCCAGCCGCGACGAAAACGTGATTGCGAGCTGGAACGCACTGATGATCGAGGGTCTGTGCGCAGCGTATCAAGCCTGTGGGAGCGAGCGGTTTCTCGCCGCCGCGCGTGCCGCCGCCGATTTCCTGAACGAGCGGCTTCGAATGCCCGACGCAGGGGTGTACCGCGTATGGCGTGACTTTGTTCCGCGCGTGGGCGGTTTTCTCGACGACTATGCAGTCTTGGCCAATGCACTCGTCGATCTGTACGAGTCCTGTTTCGATCCCACGTACCTGCAACGCGCGGTCGAATTGGCCGATCGCATCCTGGAGAAGTTCTGGGACGAGGGCTTGTACTTCACCGCGAGCGATGCCGAGCCCCTGGTGCACCGTCCGCGCGCTCCGTACGATCATGCGTGGCCATCGGGCACCTCCAGCGCGGTCTTTGCGCTGTTGAGGCTGCACGAGCTGACGGGAAAGGCTATTTACCGCGAGCGCGCCGAGCACGTGCTCGAGCAGCTAGCGCCAGCAGCAGCCGGAAATGCGTTCGGCTTCTCGCATCTCCTGGCTGCTATGGAGCTGGCGCAGCAGGCGCCTCCGACCATCTTGCTTGCCGGAGAGCCACCGCAACTGCAGCCGCTGGTGCATGCCGTACATCGCGCTTACATTCCCGGCCGCGCCCTCGCACTGGCCCAGCATGTTCCGGCCGGTGCCGGCCGCTTGCCGGTCGATGGCAGGGCCGCGGCGTACGTGTGCCGTGAGCAGACCTGCCGAGCCCCCGTGACCTCGCCCGCCGACCTGCTCGAGGAGGTGCGCGCGGCCTGACGCGGTGCTCGTGCGGGGTTAGCGGGGCGTTAGTGAGGCGTTAGTGGGGTGTCGTTAGTGGGGTGTCTCTAGGCTTCCGCTGGATTGCGGGTAGGTCACGATCCCCCACGGCTCGTGAAACCCGGTCAGTGTTGTGATCGGCTCGCGCTTGGCCACGTCGACGACGACGACGTCATCGGAGCGGCCGCAGGCTACCAGTGCCTTGGCGCCGTCCGGCGAGAAGCTGAAGTGCCAGCAGCGCTTGCCGACCGGGATCGACGCCAGCGGCGCGAAGCTTTTCGCGTCCAACACCTCGAGCTTCTGCGAGCGCGCCGCCGCGATCCAGACGGTGGCGCCATCCGGACCGAACGCGACCCCGTACGGTCCCTTGCCGGTGGCGATGGTCTTCAGCACCTCGTAGTGCGAATCGAGGACAAGAAAATTGTCCGAGTTCTCCAGCGTCACCAGGAATTGGGTGCCGTCGGGCGAACGCTTGACTCCACGCGGCCGGTTACCGCCGTAGCTCGACACGTCGATTCGCTTGATCACGCGCCCGGAGTGCAGGTCGTATACCGCAACCGTGTTGTCGCCCTCGTTCGCAACAACCAGCTCGTGCCCGTCGAGCGAAAAGTCCATCCCTTCCGTTTCGGGCGAGGCCGGCAAGCGCGCTGCGACCTCGGATTTTGACAGGTCGATGACGGCGATCTCAGCCGGCTTTTCCTCCTCATTGGCTTCTGCAGACTTGCCGCCTGCGCTTTTGTCGCCTTCGCCCTTCCCAGGCGGTTTACCCGTCGAACTGGGCTCGTATGTCACGTATGCGAAGCGTCCATCGGGCCCGATTCGCACGAACTCCGCGTTCTTTCCGACCGCAATCCGATGCAGTGTCTTTCCGGTCGCGATGTCCACCACGCTCACGTTGGCATCGGCCTGGTTCGCGGTCACCAGGTAGTGCCCGTCCGGCGTGATCCCTAAGCCGCGAGGGTCTCTGCCGACATCGATGGTTCGCGCGACCTTCAGCGTTGCCAGATCGATCACGCTGACCCCGTCGCCCTGATTGGTGACGTAGGCGAATGCCTCGGCGGATGCGCTGCGGGCGGGCGCAGCTGCCAGCAACAGCAGTGTCCACACCAAGGAAAGCAAACACGCGGGCCAGCGCGCAAACCTCATTGCAAACCTCCCTCGACAAACGGAACGGGAGGCGAATGATAGTCGGCCTGTCGTCCGAATTCCTCAAGCGTGGCGCGGATTGCCTCGCTGCCACAAGATCGAGCGATCGACTTTGTGGATGTCGGTGCGGCCACAGAAGGCCATCGTCAGATCCAGCTCGTTGCGGATCATTTCCAGGCAGCGGGTAACACCCGCCTCACCCATCGCACCGAGACCGTAGAGGAAGGCCCGTCCGATAAGCGTGCCGCGAGCGCCGAGGGCGATCGCCTTGAGCACGTCCTGCCCCGAGCGGATGCCTCCATCCATCCAGACCTCGATCTGCGAGCCTACCGCCTCGACGATCGGAGGCAAGGCTTCGATCGAACTGGGTGCACCGTCGAGCTGTCGGCCGCCGTGGTTGGACACGATCAGCGCGTCGGCGCCGCTTGCGACCGCCCGCCGCGCGTCCTCCGGATCCATGATCCCTTTCAGGATCAGTTTGCCGCCCCAGCGGTCTTTGATCCAGGCGACGTCTTCCCAGCCCAATCGCGGGTCGAATTGCTGCGCTGTCCATGCCGACAGCGAACTCATGTCGCTGACGCCGGTGACGTGGCCGACGATGTTGCCGAACTGGCGGCGCGGCGTGCCAAGCATCGCCAGGCACCAGCGCGGCTTTATCGCCAGGTTCAGCAAATTGGCAAGCGTCGGCTTGGGCGGCGCGGACAAGCCATTTTTCAGGTCCTTGTGCCGCTGCCCGAGGATCTGCAGATCCAGCGTCAGCATCAGCGCCGAGCAGCGCGCAGCGCGTGCGCGGTCGATCAAGCGAGCAATGAAATCGCGGTCGCGCATCACATACAGCTGGAACCAGAACGGTGCTTTCGTATGTGCCGCGACATCCTCGATTGAGCAGATGCTCATCGTCGAGAGGGTGAACGGGACTCCGCACCGTTCGGCTGCGCGCGCGGCCAGGATCTCGCCGTCGGCGAATTGCATCCCCGTCATTCCGGTCGGCGCGAGCGCAACGGGCATCGAAACATCCTGGCCGGCCATTTTCGTTCGCAGACTGCGAGCCTGAACGTCGATGGCTACTCGCTGGCGCAGCTGGATACCGGCGAAAGCGGACTCGTTGGCGCGGTAGGTCGTTTCGGTCCAGGACCCGGAGTCGGCGTAGTCGTAGAACATCCGCGGCACGCGGCGCTTCGCCAGGCGGCGAAGATCCTCGACGCAGGTGATTACGGTCATACGAGCGCTCCTCCGCCCTGATGCTACGCCACCGCTGTCGCCAGGTGTGTATCGTGGCAGGTGGGGAGGGGCGCGTCATGAACGCCGCTGTCGAAAAATTACTAAGAAGCGTTCAACACCGCTGGGTACGGCGGACCGCTTTGACCGTGCTGGCCCTCGTCGTGCTGTATGGCCTGTTCGGGTACTTGGTGTTGCCGGGAATCATCCAGTCGCAGGCGCAGAAAGCGGTCACGAAAGCGCTGCATCGGAATTTCACGATCGAGCGCGTCCAGGTGCGTCCATTTGCATTGGCGCTCTCGATTCACGGCGCCAAAATGTACGAGGCGGACGGCAAAGCCATCTTCGCGTCGTTCGGCGAACTGCAGTTGCGGGTGTCGGCGTCCTCGCTCTGGCACCTGGCGCCGGTTGTGAGTGAGGTCCATCTTGTCGACCCGTTCATGCACCTGGCGCGCACCGGCCCGAACCGCTACAGCACGGACGACATCGTTGCCGCGTTGCAAGCGGCACCGCCCGGCCCGAAACCGCCTCCCGCGGCAAAGCCGGGCGGCGGACCGCGCTTTGCCGTCTTCAACATCCAAGTCGACGGCGGCCGCTTGGAGTTCGACGACCAGCCTGCGCAGTCCCGCGACGTCGTGAGCGACTTGGCGCTCGGCATCCCCTTCGTGTCCTCGCTGCCGTCGCAGGAGAAAGTGTTTGTCGAACCGCATTTGAGCGCCACGATCGATGGCGCTCCGATCGCGATCCAGGGCAAGGCATTGCCGTTTGCCTCGACGCGCGAGGCGGTGGTCGAACTTGCTCTGCAGGGAGTCAACGTCCCGCGCTACCTCGCGTATTTGCCGTTTGAGCCGCGTTTTCGGCTGTCCGACGCCAAGCTGGACTTGAATCTGCAGGCGACCTTCCGGCAGCCTGAAAAGGGTCCTGCCGCGGTGATTCTGAGCGGCAAGGTCGCGCTCAAGTCTTTGCGGATCGCCTCGCTCGAGGGCGAGCCGATCCTGTCGTTGCCTCAGCTCGTGATCGAGCTTGGAAAGACCGAGCCGCTCGCCGGGCGGGTCGACGTTGCGAGCATCTTGATCACCGGTCTGGAGCTGAACGTGGTCAAGGACGCGCGCGGTGCGCTCAACCTGGAGATGCTTGCGCCGCCTGCGCCGGTACCGGTTGCAGCTGCCCAGGAAGCAGCGTCTGCCGCCGCCCCGAAAGACGCTGCCGCGGCGAGTCCCGCAATGCACGTCACGCTCGGCAAGTTCGAGCTGGAAAATGTGGCCGTGCGTTTCAGCGATCACAACCCCGCTAAGCCGCTGGAAGCGGCCATCGAACAGTTCGGCTTGCGCGTTTCGGATGTCGCGCTCGATCCGCAGTCCAAACGGGTACAAATCGGGCAGATCGAATCCGATAGCGCGCAGCTGCGCGTGCTGCAGGGCGGCACCGCCAAGGCGCTGCCAGCGGGCGGTGCAACCTCGACTGCGCCTCAGAAGGCCGCAGAAGCGCCGGTACCGGCGAAGACGAAGTCCCCCGAGCAAGCACCTGCGCCTTGGAGCGTATCTGCCGGGACGATCGCGGTTCACAACTGGCAGGCGCGCATCGAAAGCCGTGGCCTGCCCCAGCCCGCGATTACGAACGTCACAGCGATCACGTTCGATGCGGAGAACCTCTCGAGCGCCTCCGGCGGCCCGCTCGGCAGCATCAAGCTGAAGGCAGGCGTGAACCGCGGTGGCGCACTTTCGGTCGGCGGAGCGCTCGGCCTGGAACCGTTGCACGCGGATCTCGCGCTGGATCTGAACAGCGTCGATCTGCTGGCGCTACAGCCGTATTTCACGGAGGCGGTGAACGTGCTGGTGACGCGTGCCGAACTGACGACGCGTGGCAAGTTTTTGCTGGATCGAAGCTCTGATGGCGCCGTTCGAGGTGGTTTCCGCGGCGATTTCGCTCTCGGCCCGGTGGCGACAATCGACAAAGTGAACGGCAACGACTTTGTGAACTGGAAGCTGCTGTCGCTGCGTGGCGTATCGGTGCAGCTCGCACCTCTTTCGGTCGAAGTTGGCCAGATCGCGTTGAACGACTTTTACGCGCGCGTGATCGTCGATCCAACCGGGAGAATCAACCTGCAGGACATCGCGCGGTCCGGAGGGGAGCAGCGCAGCGTGACCTCGGAGCAGCCACAGACTGCGGCGGAGCAGCCACAGGCCGCGGCGGAGGAGCCGCAGTCCGCCGCTGCGCCTGCTGCCAAGCCGCAACATGCGACCGCTGCGGCGGCGTCGGCTCCGGTGCCGATCAAGATCGGCGAGGTCGCGCTGCAGGCAGGTCGCGTGCGATTCACCGACAACTTCATCAAACCGAACTACACCGCGAATCTGGTCGATCTTTCGGGAACCGTGACCGGTTTGTCTTCGAGTGCCGATTCGAGCGCAACCGTCGACCTCCACGGAGAGGTCAACGACGCGCCGCTGACCATCGGCGGCCAGTTGAACCCGCTCGCTGCCGACCCCTCCCTGGACGTGAAGGCGGGGGTCCACGGGATGGAACTGGCTCCACTTTCCCCCTATTCGGGCAAGTACGTCGGCTATGTGATCGAACGCGGCAAGCTCTCGTTCGACGTCGCATACAAGCTCGAGCACCGACAGTTGAACGCGCAAAACCGCCTTGTGCTGGACCAGTTGACCTTCGGCGAAAAGGTCGACAGCCCCTCGGCCATCTCGCTACCGGTTCGGCTGGCAGTGTCGCTGCTGAAGGATCGCAATGGCGTGATCGACCTCGATTTGCCGATCGGCGGTTCGCTCGATGACCCGAAGTTTTCGGTGGGCGCCGTGATCGTCAAGGTGCTCGTCAATCTGGTGACCAAAGCCGTCACCGCGCCGTTCGCGCTTCTGGGCAGCCTGTTCGGGGGCGGCGAGGAGCTGTCGTTTATCGATTGCGACCCAGGCAGTGCCGAGATTCCGGCGGTCGGCCAGACGCGGCTGAAGGGCCTTGCCAAGGCTCTGACCGAACGGCCGGGCCTGACGCTGCAGATCGACTCCCACGTCGATCCCCAGAGTGACCGCGAGGGTTTGCAGCAGCGCGACCTCGATCGCCAGTTGCGAACGCTGAAAGTCAAGGACCTTGTCGCCAAAGGCGAGGCGGCGACAGTGGACACCGTCACGGTCGCGCCGGAGGAACGCCCGGCGCTGCTGGCGAGGCTGTACCAGCAGCAGCTTGCGGGGCAGGAGAAGCCGCCACAGCCGGCCCAGGCACCCAAAGCCCCGCCGCAGGACAAGACCGCAGGCGGGGCCGCAGGCAATGGACAGCCGCCCGACCCGGCTGCGGTTGAAAAGGGGCTGCTTGCGGGAATCGCAGTCCCCGATGACGAACTGGTTGCTCTGGGCGACCGTCGCTCTCAGGCCGTCAAGCGGTGGCTGCAAACCACCGGGCAGGTTCCGGAACAGCGCTTGTTCCTGGTCGCTACCAAGGTCGGAAACGATGCGGGGGCTGCCGACCAGAGCAAGACTGCCGGCAAGGGCGGACGGGTGGAGTTCTCGCTTAAATAGTGCAGCCGCAGGAGGGCCACTGGCCGAATTTGCGCGATGCGGCAGCGCTGATACGATCGTGACTGCTGGACCGCTCCGCGCTGGTGGAGCCAGGAGGTCGACCGTGAACGCTCCGGACAGGAAAGGAAATCGGACGGCGCAGGAACCCGCAGGCAACGAGCCGTGCGCGGACCCCGTGCCCCACTGGAATGTCGAACAGATCGTCGCGCAGTTGCGCGCGTTGCGGCGCGGCTGGCGAGATGCCCACCACCGTCCGCGCGAGGGCCAGGGCCGCGAGTTTCCGTCGCCCGAGGCATTGCGAAGGGTCGCTCAGCGATTTCGCGGGGCACTGTTCCCGATGCGGCTCGGGCCGTCGAACTTGCGGCAGGAAGGCGAAGATTTCTATATCGGGCACACGATCGAGGACGCGCTGAACGAGCTGCTCGAGCAGGTGAAGCTCGAGTTGCGCGGCGCCGGGGCTCCTTCGGGCGAGCAGCCCGGGAGTGCCGATCGCAAGGCGGTGCAGATCGTTCAGAGCCTGGCTGCACAGCTACCAGAGGTCCGGGCCGAGCTGGACAAGGACGTCGAGGCTGCCTACCGCGGCGATCCGGCGGCACACAGCGTCGACGAGGTGCTGCTGTGCTATCCGGGAGCGATCGCGATCATCCACCATCGGATCGCACACCGGCTGTACAAGCTCGGCGCGCCTATGGTCGCGCGAATGTTCTCCGAGATCGCGCACTCGGAGACCGGGATCGACATTCACCCCGGTGCGACGATCGGGTCGTCTTTCTTCATCGATCACGGAACCGGGGTGGTGATCGGCGAGACCGCTGTGATCGGCGAGCGGGTTCGCCTCTATCAGGCAGTCACGCTGGGGGCACGCAGCTTCGCGGTCGGGCCGCAGGGCGAGCTGCAGAAGGGCAACCCGCGCCATCCGATCGTCGAGGACGACGTCGTGATCTACGCCGGAGCCACGATCTTAGGGCGCGTGACGATCGGCAAGGGCTCGACGATCGGCGGCAACGTGTGGCTCACTCGCAGCGTGCCGCCGGGCAGTCAGATCACTCAGGCCCAGTCGCAGCAGCAGTCCTGAACGCTGTTGCAAAGCTGCTGCGCGGGCCGATTTGCCGGCGTTTTCCTACCTCGGGTTCAGAGCGTCCGCTCCGGCCTGACAGACGAGACCGTCGTTCGCCGAAGTGTCGCCGGAGCAGCCGATGGCACCGATGATCTTGCCGTCGACGAGCAGTGGCAAGCCGCCTTCCACCGGCATCGCACGGTCAAGGCGCAGAACCCTGAGCCCATCGCCGCCGGCGGCCAACACATCCTGGAACTTCTTCGTCGGCCTCTTGTAGATCGTGGCCGAGACGGCCTTTTGTATCGAAACCTGCACGCTTGCGATCTGGGTCGCATCCATCTTCTCGAAGTAAACGAGTTCGCCGTTGGGGTCGGTGACCGCCACCGCCATTCTGAATCCCCGCCTCTGCGCATCGGCGACCGCGGCATCCGCAATTCGCTTGGCGGCTTCCAGGTTGATCGGTAGCCCGTAAGGGTTCGGCAGCTGCGCCGAGGCGCCGTGGCAAGCCAGCGCAAGGACGGCAGAAAGCGCGGCAGACCGCGCGGCAGAAAGCACGATTCGCTTCATCGAGTCTCCCCCTGTTGGTTTCGTGGAACGCGCTATCGTACCTGCCATGACGCAGCTCAGCGAAGACCGTTTTGCAATGGGCGGGAAGCTCCTGCCTCTGGAGGAGGTGCAGGCTCGGATCGCCGAGACCTTCGAGTGCCGCGCTGGCATCGAGACTGTCGCATTGCGCGAAGCGGTCGGACGCGTGCTTGCCGAAGACGTCGTCGCGCCGATCGATCTGCCACCGTTCGCCAATTCCGCAGTTGACGGTTACGCACTGCGACACGCTGACCTGCTGACGGACAGACCGACGCCGTTGCCCGTGCGTGGCAAGACATTTGCAGGACACTTACCGCAGCCGCTCGAGCCGGGAGCAGCAGCGCGAGTATTCACCGGCGCGATGCTTCCCGCCGGGGCGGACACGGTGCAGATGCAGGAGGATTGCGAGGAGCGCGGCGACAGCGTCCTGATGAGACCGGGTATCGGGCGAGGCGCCAACTGCCGCATGGCCGGAGAGGATGTACCGCGGGGCGCAAGCGCATTGGAGCGCGGACGGCGTCTGATGCCGCCGGATGTCGGACTTCTCGCGGCACTGGGGTTGGAGCGCATCGCGGTGCGAACGCCGCTGCGGGTGGCGCTGTTTTCGACCGGCGACGAGCTGGTGCAGCCCCCCGCGCGCCTGGCCCCCGGCCAGATCTACGATGCCAACCGCGCAATGTTGACCGCGCTGCTGACTCGCTTGGGCGCGGTGGTCGTCGATGGCGGAATCCTGCCCGACGATCCCGAACTGACGCAGAGTCGGCTGCGCGAAGCGGCGTCGCGCACCGACTTTGTGCTCACCTCAGGTGGCGTTTCCGCCGGAGAAGGCGATCATGTGCGAAGCGCAATCGAGGCGATCGGCGAGCTGACGTTCTGGAAGGTGGCGATCAAGCCCGGGCGACCCGTTGCGGTGGGACAGGTGCGAGGCACGCCGCTACTGGGCGTTCCCGGAAACCCGGTTGCGGCCCAGATCACGTTCTCGCTGATCGGCCGCCCGCTGCTGGACCGGCTCGCGGGTGCCACCTATCAGCCGCCGCGGCGATTGTTCGCCAAGAGCGGTTTTTCCCTGCGCAAGAAGCTGGGGCGGCGCGAGTACATCCGGGTCATCGTCGAGGCAAGCGGAGTCGCGCAGCGCTACCCGAAAGAGGGCGCCGGCATACTCACGTCACTGACTCACACCAACGCGCTTGCCGAGCTTCCGGAAGCGCTGACCCAGCTGTCGATCGGCGAACCGCTCGCCTGCATCGCCTTGTCGCTGTTGCACGGGTAGCGCCTGTAACAGCCGATACTACGGCTGTTACAGGCCTCGCGCTGCACCTCGAGACCGCGGCTCAGTGGTGGCTGAAGTCGAACATGTCGAACAGATCGCCGACTGCCGGAATGTTGGTCGGCACGTACGGGTTCGCCGCGCTCATCATCGGATTGGGCAGATTGTCGCGGCTGCGGCTGGTCAGCGGCTTCAGACCCCAATTGCGCTCGATGAATTTCACGACCGAGGCGTGGTCGTTGTAGCTGTGAACCACCTTGCCTCCGCGCGCGTACGGCGACACCACAACCAGCGGTATCCGGGGACCATCGCCGAAGAAATCGAGTGGCGTAAACGTACCGGAGTCCCAGTAGCCGCCGCCTTCGTCAAACGTGACGAATAGCACCGTGTCGCTGAACAGCTCCGGCTGGGCTTTCAGCTTGTCGACGATGTTTTCCAGCATCGCTTCGAACAGGTCGAGCTTCGAGCTTGCCGGGTGGCCGTCGACCAGGCTGTCCGGCTTCACGTAAGCGACCGACGGCAGGTCGCCCTGGTCGAGCTGGTTGAAGAAATCAATCGCATCCTTGATGTGTTTCGAGCGCTGCGTCGCGTCGTCCATGATCGAGCTGGCGTAGGAAAACGGGTTGCAGATATCGCAGTAGTTTCCACCAGCGACCAGGTCGACCGGAACGGTCGAGCCGTTCGCAACGCGCACCGCCGCGTCGAAGCCTCCGCCGTAGTAGGCCCACGAGATGTTTTTGTCGTTCAGTGCATCGCCGATGGTTCGCAGGCTCGAAGGCGGAACTTTGCTGCCGGTCAGGATGCTGGCCGCGTCGATCGTGCCGTTCGGCAAGGTGCCGGGGCTGAGGTTGTTGATCATGTAAAAGTGGCCGCTGTCACAGTTGGGCGCCGGATTCCAAGGAAGAGTCGCCAGGTAGTTGACGATCGCGGCAATTCCGGGCTGCGACGCATCGGAGCAGTTGGTCCACGCCTTGTCGGCCGTGAACGCGACGTTGGTCGTCGATTTCGGGTCTGGATCGGCAACGCTGGCGGCGGGGGGCTGCATTATTCCCTGGAAGCTCTCCCAATAGATCGCATCGGCGGTGCCGAGCATGATGTGCTGGACCGCGGTTCCGCCCATCACTGGTTGATGGTAGTTGTCGTTCAAGGTGAACTCGTCGGCAAGGTGCTTGAACACCGGCGCGTCGCCCTTTTGAATGTCGTAGAACCCCATCGCGTTGCTACCCGAGCCGTCGTTGCGTGCGACGCCGACGAACGGGTACAGATCGTTCAAACAGCCCGACGGATTGCTCGGCGTGGCGTTGGACACGTCGCAATCCGACTGCTGCCACATGTGGAACAGGCGGTGCACCATGTCTCCGGTATAGCTGTCGTACGGCAGCGCGGCACTGGTGATTCGGAACGAGGAATTGCCCGTCGCGTTGATGATCCGCGTGTCGGTCGAAAACTGCGGCAATCCCGAGGCTCCGGTCCGGAACAGGCCAAGATCTTCTGTTTCGAACGACGGCTCCAGTATCGCCAGCAACGAGTCCGGCACGTCGGTCGGATCGAACGGGCCCTGTCCCTGGATCAGGCCAGCCGCAGCGGTTGGCACATAGGCGGTGTTGGGAGCCGGCAGATTCGTATAGGGCGTCTTCCCCGCGGTCATCAGCGCATCGATGAAGTACTTGCTCGGGAACGGCTGATTGATCTGGTATTGCTGGGAAAGGGCGGCGTTCGGACCGGCAGCGCCCGACGACATAACAATTCCCTTGGACAGCAGGTTGGAGACCGACTGTCCTTCCTTCGGCTGATAGGTGCCGAAAATGTTGTCGAACGTACGGTTCTCTCCGATCAGCACGATCACATGTTTGATCGGCGTCGCGGTCGAGTGCTCATCGGATTCAGCGCGGGAGGCGGTTGCCCCTAGAGTGAAAGCAAGCAGAGCTACGCCCGCTTGGATGAGTCGGAATTTCGGCGTCACGTCACCCTCCATTCATGTGGTGGTGGCGCAGACGCTAGTGATGCCAGGTGACGGGATCGTGTCGCTACGTCGCGAGTACAAAGCACGTGACGGGACTGTGTCGTGTGCCGTAATAGTGGTACGCGACTGGATCGTGTCCTGTCCGGCTCGCTAGTCGTTCGCTACCGGTTGCCAGTGCAAGCCTTCGGCAAGACCCGGTCGGGCTTCATCGGACGCAGCCGAATCACCCTGCTGCTGTTGCGGCGACAACGGACTCCAGCGATGCTCGATGCGGCCGCCCCGCAGATGCAGGCGGAGCATTCCCGGTAACTGAATGATCTCCGGGTCGTGGCACGCGATCAACACGGCGCCGTCCGCATCGCACAGGTCGCGGATCAGCGAGATCGTCTGCTGGCGTGATTCGCGATCCAAATTGGCGGTCGGCTCATCCAGTAGGAACAGCCGCGGCTGCAGTACACGCGCTCGTGCCAACGCCACACGCTGCTTTTCGCCGGCCGATAGTTTGCGCACCGGCGAGTCCAGCAAATGCTCGACGCGTGCCCAGCGTATCGCTTCCTCCACCAGGCGCTGGCGTTCGCGACGCGCCGTGCCGCGTACTTTCAGCCCGTAGCCGATGTTGTCGCGAATGTTGGTGCTGAACAGATACGGATGCTGGTGCACGTAAATGACCTCGCGGCGCAGCCAGTCGGGGTAAGCGAGCAGATCCACGACCCGCCCCCGATAGCGCGCGCTCTCGACCTCGGCTGTCTCCAGCCCGGCAATCACTCGCAACAGGGTCGTCTTGCCGGCGCCGTTGTCGCCGGTGAGGGCATAGCTGCCGCCTGCATGCAAACTCAGGCCGGCAAGGTCGAGCACCGTGCGCGCGCCGAAGCGCTTGCGGATTGCCTCGATCGCGAGCAGCGGCTCGTCGCGCGCTGTCGCCTCGTTCATCGCAGTCCGCCTCCGCCTTGCAAGAACGCCAACGAGAAGTTCACAAGCAGCGCGAGCGCGAGCAGCACGAAGCCGAGCGCGACGCCTTCCGCAAATTCACCCTTGCTCGTTTCCAATGCGATCGCGGTCGGGATGTTGCGGGTGAATCCCGCGATATTGCCGCCCACCATCAGCGAGCAGCCGATCTCCGAAACCACCCGGCCGAAGGCGGAAAATACGGCCGCCATCACGCCGAAGCGAACCTCCGACAGTGTCGTGAGCGCGGTCTTCAGGCCGCTCGCCCCTAGCGAGAGGGTCGTTTCGTGCACGCGCGGGTCGGCCGACTGGACCGCAGACAGCGTGAAGGCCACCAGCACGGGCAGAGCGATGATCACCTGGCCGATCACCATCGCCTGGCGCGTGAACAACACGTGCAATGAACCGAACAGCCCCTGCCGCGAAAGCAGCAGGTACAGCACGAGGCCGATCACTACAGTGGGAGAGGCGAGTAGTCCCTGGTTCAGCTGGATCAGCAGCGTGCGGCCGCGAAACGACGACACGGCGAGCAGGTAGCCGATCGCGATCGCCCACGGCGTTGCAATCAGCATCGCCGCCAGCGATACCTTGATCGAGACGAGAATGATCGCCCATAGGTCTGGATCGCCGCTGAACAGCAGCACGAACGCCTGTCGAGTGGTCGCGAATAAGTCCATATCAATTGTTTGACCGCGCCTCGGACCCGGCGCGACCGACCCAGCACTTCGAATGACGCGGTCGCCGGCTTCGGATTCCTGGATCAGTGGCCCTGCACATCGGGGAAGAAGAGCTGCTCGCCTTCGATCCGGAACGCCGCGATCGCCTGCTGGCCCTCGGGCGAGGTCAGCCAGTCCTCGAACTCGATGGCGCCACGGTGGTTGATGTCGGGATACCTGGCAGGATTGACCGCCATCACGTGGTACGGATTGAACATCCTCGGATCGTGCTCGACCAGGATCTGTAAGCCGCTCTTGGCGCGGTACGCCGCGTATGTGCCTCGATCGGTCAGCGTGTAGCCCTGCAACTCCGAAGCCATCGTCAGCACCTCGCCCATTCCCCTGCCCGCAGATACGTACCACGGCTTCCCGGCGGGCGAGACCCCTGCCAGCGGCCAGTAGCTCTTTTCCATCTTGTCCGTTCCCGAATCGTCCCCGCGCGAGATGAACTTGGCTCCTTTGTCCGCGATACGCTTGAACGCCGCGATTGCGTCGGTCATTCCACGCACCCCGGCCGGATCGGCTGCCGGACCGACCACGATGAAGTCGTTGTGCATCACTTTGCGCCGATCGACGCCGTAACCGGCCGCCATCCACTCCTCCTCGGCCTTTGGCGCGTGCACCAGCAGCACGTCGGCATCGCCGTTCTGGCCGAGCTTCAGCGCCTTGCCGGTGCCGACCGCGATCACTCGCACGGCGACGTGGTACTTGCTTTCGAACTGAGGCAGCAGCGCGCGCAACAGCCCCGAGTTGTCGGTGCTGGTGGTGGTGGCCAACCGCAGATCCTGCGCGGCCACGCCCGTGGCTGAGCCGATCAGGGCAAGAGCGCAGAACAGCGCACTCGACACCGCTGGGAGTGCGCGATATAGTGAAAAGGTAATATCGCTTGGGAGAGAGGCGAGGGCAGAACGAGCTGTCGTAAACCGGGCTAGCTTTCCTGGATGCGCCGCTTGAATTTTGCGACCTCTGGACGAATTGCTTCTGCCGCCAGCGCCTGCATGGAACGGTAGCACTCCAACACCTCGATTCCAAGCGAGGTCAAGGAGGCGCCGCCGCCGCGCTTGCCGCCCTTGACCGCCTCGACGAGCGGGCCGCGGAAACACACGTTCATCGAATCGACCAGCAGCCAAGCATGCTTGTAGCTCACACCCATTTCCCGGCCAGCGGCCGAGATCGAGCCGGTGCGGCGGATCGAGTCGAGCAGCTGCGCCTTGCCGGGCCCGATCGCGATCTGGTCGCCCAGATGAATTCGCAGGCCCAGATCGATGGTGAGCGGCGGGTCGACAACGGTCGGAATGGTCATGATCGGCGGATGCCTGGCCGCATTTTCCACGAAAACGGGGCTGCGCCCCCCGTGCGGCTGCGCGGCGCCGGCGCGGCAGCTCGAGGCTGACCGGGCCACTTACCTGGAGACGCGGATGCTGAAATCACTGCATATAAATCCCGACAAATGCACCGGATGTTTGCAGTGCGAAATGGCGTGCAGCTACGAGAACTACGGGACTTTTAACCCGGCCAAGTCGCGAATCAAGGTGTTTGACTTCCACCATTCGGGCCGCAAAGTGCCGTATACCTGCACGCAGTGTGACGAGGCCTGGTGCCTGCACGCGTGCCCGGTCGACGCCATCCGGGTCGATGCCGCGACGGGCGCCAAGGTCGTACTGGAGAGTGTCTGCGTGGGCTGCAAAGTGTGCACGATCGCCTGCCCGTTCGGAACGGTCAATTACGTGCAGGACACCGGCAAAGTGCAGAAATGCGATCTATGCGGGGGCCAGCCCGCATGCGCCGAAGCTTGCCCGACCGGTGCCATCACCTACATCGATGCCGACTGGACCGGGTTGGAGCGGATGAAGCAGTGGGCCGACAAGCTCGGCAACCAACCGCAACCGTAAGGAGGCGACCATGTCGTGGACTGGGAAAGTTCTGCGCGTGAACCTCACCGCTGGCACGTGCACGCAAGAGGTGCTGAATCGCAAGTGGGCGCGTGAGTACATCGGCCAGCGCGGGCTGGCGACGAAGTATTTCATCGAGGAAGTCGACCCCAAGGTCGATCCGCTGTCACCGGCCAACAAGATCATCTGGACCACCGGGCCGTTGACTGGAACGATGGCTTCGACCGGCGGGCGCTACTCGGTGGTCACCAAGGGACCACTGACCGGCGCGATCGCCTGCTCGAACTCCGGCGGCTACTGGGGCGCGGAGCTGAAGTTTGCCGGCTGGGACATGATCATCTTCGAGGGTAAGGCGCCCAAGCCGGTGTACTTGTGCATCGAGGACGACAAGGCGCAGTTGCTCGATGCGGACTACATCTGGGGCAAGTCCACCTGGGAGACCGAACCTGCGATCCGGGCGCGACACCAGGATCCGCTGATGCGAGTGAGCTGCATCGGGCGCGCGGGCGAGACCGGCTGCCTGTTCGCTGCGATCATCAACGACCTGCACCGGGCCGCAGGCCGCTCGGGCGTCGGCGCGGTGATGGGCAGCAAGAACCTGAAGGCGGTCGCGGTGCGTGGGACAAGAGGCGTGGGCAACGTGCGCGATCCGAAGGCGTTCATGGCTGCAACGACCGCGGCCAAGAAGGTGCTGGCGAACAACCCGGTGACGGGCCAGGGCCTGCCGAAATACGGCACCCAGGTGCTGATGAACGTGATCAACGAAATCGGCGCGATGCCGACACGCAATCACCGCGACGTGCAATTCGAAGACGCTAAGGATATCTCCGGCGAGGCGATGCACGAGCCGCGCAAGACGGACGGCAAGCCCAACCTGGTGACCAACCAGGCCTGCTTCGGCTGCACGATCGCATGCGGCCGCATCTCCAAGATCGACGAGACGCATTACACGGTCAAAACGCGGCCCGAGTACTGGGGAGCCTCCGGAGGCCTGGAGTACGAGGCGGCGTGGGCGCTGGGCTGCGCCAACGGTGTAGGTGACCTCGAAGCGCTGACCTACGCGAACTTCATCTGCAACGAGGAGGGAATGGATCCGATCTCGTTCGGCGCCACCGTCGGCGCGGTGATGGAGTTGTACGAAATGGGAGTGCTGACGAAGGAGAAGATCGGCATCGAGGCGCCATTCGGCTCGGCCAAGGCCTTGACATACCTGGCCGAGGTCACCGGGCGCGGTGAGGGCTTCGGCAAGGAAGTCGGGCTGGGCTCCAAACGTCTGTGCGCCAAATACGGCCACCCCGAGTTGTCGATGACGGTGAAAGGGCAGGAGTTTCCCGCATATGACTCGCGCGGCATCCAGGGAATGGGTTTGACCTACGCCACCTCCAACCGCGGCGCCTGTCACCTTCGCAGCTACACGGTCGCCTCCGAAGTGCTCGGCATCCCGGTCAAGACCGATCCGCTCGTCACCGACGGCAAGGCAGAGCTGGTCAAGGCTTTCCAGGACGCAACCGCGGTGTGGGATTCGAGCGGCCTGTGCGTCTTCACGAGCTTCGCGTGGACGCTGGCGGACGTGCAGCCGCAACTGGCTGCCGCATGTTCCGATGAATTCACGTTGGACGAACTGAACAAGATCGGCGAGCGTATCTGGAACATGGAACGCGACTTCAACCTGCGCGCCGGCTTCACCGCCAAGGACGACACGCTGCCTCCGCGCCTGTTAAAAGAGCCGGCAAAGACCGGGCCGGCCAAGGGTTTGGTCAACGGCCTGCCGAAGATGCTGCCGGAGTACTACAAGGTGCGCGGATGGGACACCGAGGGGCGCCCGACCGCGCAAACGCGCGCGCGACTGGGTTTGTAAGAGTGGTTCCGTGAGAGTGGGCTAGGAGTGAGGCACGTCGTCCTGGGCAACGGCCCGGCCGGTGTGATCGCCGCAGAAGCGATCCGCCGGTACGCCCCCGGGGACGACATCGTGCTAGCCGGCGACGAGCCGGAGCCGCCCTACTCGAGGATGGCGATTCCGTACCTGCTCGCCGGCGAGATCGGGGAGGCCGGCACGCACCTGCGCAAGGAGGACGGCCATTTTTCCAAGCTGCGGATCTCGCTGCGGGACGACCGCGCGAGCAAAGTCGACGCCGCCGCACGCAAAGTGAGCTTCGACGGCGGCCAGGAGTTGACGTTCGACCGGCTGCTGATCGCGACCGGATCGCAACCGGCAAAACTGCCGATCCCAGGCGCGGATCTACCCGGAGTTCACAACTGCTGGACGCTCGCCGACGCTCGCCACATCATGCGCCTGGCAACGCCGTCGGCACGCGTGGTGCAAATCGGCGCCGGGTTCATCGGCTGCATCATCCTCGAGGCCCTGATCGAACGCCGTGTATCGCTGACCGTCGTCGAGATGGGCGATCGAATGGTGCCGCGGATGATGGGGCAGGGCGCCGGCACGATGATCAAGCGCTGGGTCGAGTCCAAGGGAATCCGGGTATTCACATCTACCCGCGTGGAGGCGATCGAGCGGCAATCCTCGGGAGCGCTGGCAGTGCGACTGAGCAACGGTCAGACTGTAGCCGCCGAGCTCGTCATTTGTGCAGCGGGGGTGAAACCGAACATCGCCTTTTTGGCCGGTTCCGGAGTGCAGTGCGGGCAGGGCGTGTTGACCGACGAGCGGATGCAGACCAGCGTGCCTGGCGTCTATGCCGCGGGCGACTGTGCCGAAGCGTTCGATCCGTCGCTGGGGCGGCGCGTCGTAAGTGCGATCCAGCCCAACGCCGCGGACCAGGGCCACTGCGCTGCGATCAACATGATCGGGCGCGCGCATGCTCTGACCTGTGTCACGCAGATCAACGTGCTCGACACGCTCGGTTTGATCTCGTGCTCGTTTGGCAACTGGGAAGGGGTTGCGGGTGGCGACCACGTGGAGCAGCAGGACGAAGCCAACCACAAAATGGTGCGCCTCGAATTCGATGGTGAGGTACTGGTAGGAGCCAATGCGATCGGCCTGACCGAGAACGTCGGTGTGCTGCGTGGATTGATCCAGTCGCGCGCGAAACTCGGCGGCTGGAAGAAACGGCTGATGGCCGATCCACTGGCTTTGAGTGAAGCGTATCTCGCCTGCGTGCAGGCGCAGTCGTCCCGAGGCCTGAAAGCCGCCTGAGGCGGCTGGCGATTGTCGCCGGCTTCGGTGCGCGGTCGGGCATCCGATGGAAATCACTTTCAAGCTGCATGCGAACCTGACCGACTATCTGCCGCGCGACGCGAACGGCCGCAGGCCGCATTACGGCCAGCTGCAGATCGAGGTTCCCGACGGCAGCAACGTGCAATCGGTGATCGACCGCTTCCACTTGCCCAGTAGCTTGGTGCACCTGGTGCTGGTCAACGGCGTCTACGTCGCACCATCTCAGCGTTCGCGGCGCGTGCTCAGCGGCGGCGATGCGCTGGCTCTCTGGCCGCCGATCGCGGGCGGTTGAACCAGCCAGCTATACGCAGGCCGTGTCCAAGGATGCGGTTGTCTGTCGCGAAATGGGCTGCACTCGCGCCGAGTTTCTGAGCTGGTTGCCGGATGCCGTCCGGGGTTCCAAATTCCGGATCCAGGACAATCGCATCCACATCGGCTACGGCGGCGGCGAAGTGCTCATCGAAATCGACGAGAGGCCCGAGCGCAGAATCGGGCGCCTGGTCCTTCCGGTCCTGCTTGTCTGCACACGCTTTTCCGGGGTCGATGAGGGGGCGCGCGAGGAGTTTCTGCGACACTTCGATCTTGCGACGCGCCGCGGCGGCGGCTGACGGGCGGACAGCCAGACAGCGAGGCCGCGGAATGGTGGAAGCGCGGAATGGTGGAAGCGCGGAATCGTGGAAGCGTGGAAGCGTGGAATAAAGCGGACCGACTGGGCGGTACGGCGAAAATGGTGGGGGCGAAAAAAGATGCTGGATGATCGGCAAAACAATGGGACGAGCACTCGCGGGCACCTACGGTCGCGCTGGGTCGTGCTCGCCGTTGCCGCGGTGTGCGCAGGTGTGGACCTGGCCGCAGCGGCAGGATCGGCGGTAGCGGCTGATGCGCTGATCCCATCGAAAAGCGAGCTTGCCTTCGAAGCCTCGACGATGGGCACCGATGTCGAGGGGGGGTTTTCGCGCTTCGACGGCAAGATCAGCTTGCAGCCGGACAACCCGCAGGCCAGCAGCGTGTCCTTCTGGGTCGAGTCCGCCAGCCTGATTTTTTCAGCGGATGACGTCCGAAAGGAGTTGCTCAAGCCCGATTGGCTCGACGCGGCCCGCTTTCCGAAGGCTGAATTCGTTTCCACGCGTGTACGAAAAATCGACGCCGGCCATTTCGAAGTCGCTGGCACGTTGACGATCAAAGGGCACGCTCGCGAGGTCGTGTTCCCCGTCACGGTGACCCGCTCTGGAAGTGCGACTGTCGCTTCCGGCACGGTGCCGATCCACCGACTCGACTTCGGGGTTGGGGTGGGGGAATGGGGCGACACGTCGGTGGTTGCGGACGAAGTTCGGATCAAGTTCCGGATCGCGCTGGGAGGCTGACGCACTAAACTTGCGCGCTTGCGAATCGTAGGGACGGAGAAAAAGGGGATGAAGCGATGGATGCATTGGGCCGCGCTGGTACTGGCGGCAGTGTCGCTGGCGCCGACGCAGGCCGCCGGCGATGCAGAAGCGGTCAGCCTGAACTGGGATCTTGGAGACCTGTATCCGAGCGTCGAGGCCTGGAGCGCCGCGTATGCGAAAACGCGCACACAGGCCGAACAGCTCGATCGGCTCAAAGGGTCGCTCGGCGGCGGTCCGGCGCATCTGCTCAAGGCGCTCTCCACGATCAGCCAGGTCCATCAGGAAGCCGACCGGCTGACCACGTACGCCCGCCTGGCGTCAGATGAGGACGTACGCGTGGCTGCGACGCAGGAGCTGAACTCGCAGGCGCAGGCGCTGCAGACACTGATCGATGAAAAGACCTCCTGGGTGGCGCCCGAGATCATCGCGATCGGACATGCCAAGATTGACGCTTGCCTCGACGCCAGCCCCGAATTGCGGCGGCACTTCGATTTCTTCCTGAAGGACACGCTGCGCGCAGCGCCGCATACGCTCGGCACCGAGGCGGAGGCCGTCTTAGCGGCGAGCGGCAACGTGCTGGCGCAGCCCAACAGCGTCTTTCAGCAGTTGGCCGACGGAGAGCTGCCGTTTCCGCCGATCGAGCTGTCGAACGTGCCGAAGGTGCGCTTAGACCAGGCCGCGTACGAGAAGTACCGGTCGGTTCCATCGCGCGAGGACCGCAGGGCAGTGTTTGACGCGTTCTGGGGCGCTTGGAAGGGGTACCAGGGGACGCTGGGGGCAAACCTGACCACGCAGGACCTTGGAGACGTATTCCGGGCCAAGGCGCGCCGCTTCGACAGCTCGCTGGATGCGGCGCTGTTCTCCTCCAACCTGCCGCCCGAGGTGTACCGAACGCTCGTGGCGCAGGCCAACGCCGGGCTTCCAACGCTGCACCGCTATCTGCGTTTGCGCAAACGCCTGCTTGGGATCACGGATGATCTTCGCTACTACGACAACTATCCGACGCTGTTTCCCGCAACATCGGTGCCGAAATTCAGCGTGGCGGAGTCCGAGCGCATCACGCTGGAGGCACTCGCGCCGATGGGAGAGGAATACCTCGGGCTTCTGCGCCGCGGTTTTGCGGGAAAGTGGATGAGCGCGTTGCCGCACCCGGGCAAGCATGCGGGCGGGTACATGATTGGAAGGGCGTACGCGGTGCACCCCTACATTCTTTTGAACCATAACGACGACTACGAGTCGCTTTCGACAGTCGCGCACGAGTGGGGGCACGCGGTGCACACGATGCTGACCACCGCCAACCAGCCGTACGAAAAATCGCGCTACTCGACTTTCATCGCCGAGTCGGCCTCGATCGGCAACGAAATGCTGCTGAACGACTACATGGTGTCGCACGCCAAGTCGCGCGAGGAGAAGCTGTTCTACCTGGGAGAGGGTTTGGAGTCGATCCGGATAACGTTCTTCCGCCAGGTCATGTTCGCCGAATTCCAGCTGCAGATGCACGAGGAGCTCGAGCATGGCCATCCGCTGTCGGGCGAGCACCTGACCGAGAACTATTGCAAGCTGCTGCGTCGCTATTACGGCGAAGCCGAAGACGTGATGAAGATCGACCCGGTGTATTGCACCGAGTGGGAGTTCATCCCGCACTTTTACTACGGCTTCTACGTGTACCAGTACGCAACCTCGATGGCGGGCGCAGCTGAATTCACCGATGCGATCCTGAACGAAGGCGCGCCGGCGCGCGACCGCTTCATCAACATGCTGAAGGCCGGGGGTTCCGACTATCCGTACGATTTGTATCGGCGCGCCGGAATCGACATGGCCACTGCCGCTCCGTACCAGGCGCTGATCGCGCGAATGAACCGCGTAATGGATCAGATCGAGACGGAGCTCAAGTAGAGCTTGCCGACAGCCGGGAGAGGCGCGCCTCGTCCCGGTTTTGCCCGCCGGCTCAGCGCTGCGCTTCGCCTTTGCGAAGCGACTCGCCGTCCTGGGTGCGAACGACCGCGCCGAGCGTGAGCAGCCAGTCGAGCTCGTCTGCGCCGTCGATCCGCATCACCTTGACGTTGCGCTCGTCGTCGGTGACGAGCTCACCCGTCTTGAAGCCGTAGAAATCGGCCAGGCGGTAGGTCATGTCCATTTTCTGACCTGACTCGGACTCCGCCGTGATGTAGTGCGATTCGCCATTGTGCGAGACCTCGTTGAACTCGAACCGGCTCAAGTCCGCGCCGGTAAATTGGGCCTTGTACTGCGCCATGTTCTCGTACACGTGCATCACCGAGGCGATCTTGGCGACCCCTGTCTCGTAGATCAGCTGCGGCGGGGAGTCGACCGGCATCGGCGCGCCTTCCTGGTCGTTGGCGATGCTGCCGACCGTGTAGTACGCGGTCGAAATGGCACACTGTACGGCATCGGCGTCGTTGCGGTTGTTCGGACACAGCGCCAGAGCGTCGGAGACGTAGTGACCGGTGGCATGCGAGCGGTCGTGGTACATCGCAGCGGCCAGCATGCGGGAAAGGATCACTGCTTCGCGAACGGTGGTCTTGTTGCCGAGTTTGCGCTCCACCGACAGGATTCCGTACGCGTCGGCGGCTGCTTCCTGCGCCAGCCACGGAAAGACGCTCGCATCGGCAACATGGCCGTCGGTCCGGTTCAGGAACGCGTCGCGCAACTTGCAGTGGCCGATCTCGTGCGCCAGCGCCCACATGGCTTGCGCGTCGCGATCGAGCCTGCCGTTCAGGAACCGGTTCAGCGGCATCAGAGCCTCGGCAGTGTCCGGCGAGAGGCGCAGGATGCAGTGGATTCGATCGTCCTCGACGCGCGAGACCGACAGCGAACCGCTCTGGGAATCCCGGAAAGAGATCTCCGCGTCCGGTTGGAGCTCGAGTGCGAACGCGGCAGCCGCCTGCATCGTCTCGTCGGGCGAGCCGGAAGGTACCGAGAATCGCGATGCTTCGTGCGGATCCGCGAACGCAGTGATTGCGATCGCTTGCAGGCAGGCAGCGGCGAATTTAAGGACGAAGGGGGCACGCGCGGGCCGGGCCCGCTTTGCGGAGCGTGACGGTGGGAGTCTGCTCATGGCATCGGCTCTCCAAATGCTCCCCCTCGTGTTCCATCTGCGAAGCCCAACTGCGAGCTTCAATTCCAGACACTGTCAACATATCCAAATGGTCGAAGGCGCGATCCCCTGAAAACAGGAAACTGTCCATGCCTTCTACCGCCCTGCGCGATTTGTCCAACTCCTTATGTCTCTGCACCAGTCGTCAGCATCGCGCTGACCT
This sequence comes from Burkholderiaceae bacterium, assembly GCA_019236735.1. GTDB lineage: Bacteria > Pseudomonadota > Gammaproteobacteria > Burkholderiales > Burkholderiaceae_F > VBCK01. The sequence goes on along the minus strand of JAFAIM010000035.1, from coordinate 14,507 downwards.
CCGACTGATCATCCAAACTGCACCCGGAACTGCACCCAAAACTTCACCTGCGACTGCACCCAAAACTGCGCTCCCGAGTGCATCCAAACTGCTCCAAAACTGCACGCATCTGATGCATACGCAGCGCCCACTGCCATCTCAAGCAAGATGCAGGCCAATCCGCCGGGCGCGGTTGCAAGCTGTTGCACGTTGATGAGTTGCACCAGCGCCGCTGCGAGTTGCGCCTCTATTTGTACAGACGCAATAACGAGCGCGGAAGTTCCGGAAGTCATATGGACTACCGAGGAGTGCTTCTCCGGATGGGAGTAGGATCGTTCCGCCCTCACCCTCCGGTAAACCATGCAAGCCGTTCGGATCACCCCATCGCTCGCAGTGGCGGACCAAATCGACGAGCGCGACGTCGATGCGCTCGCTGCGGCGGGGGTCAAGTGTGTCATCTGCAATCGGCCGGATTCAGAGGGGGGAACGCCTTCGGAGCAGATTCGCGCCGCGTGCGAACGCCACGGAATGCTCTTCTTCATGCAGCCGGTGGAGTACTCGCGAATCGCGTTGGCCGACGGTGAAGCGTTCGGCCGCATCCTGCAGCAGAGCGAAGGCCCGGCGCTGGCCTACTGCCGCAGCGGTCGCCGCTCGACCGCGCTGTGGGCTCTGGCTGCCGCGCCGGTGGTGGGCGCGCCGGCCGTGCTGCAGCGTGCCGCGCGCGCCGGCGTCGCGCTCGACGACATCAGTCCGTTGGTGACCGCCAGCGCAGGGCGTGCGGACCCGGCCTATGCGCCGAGCTCCGACCCCGACGCTCGCGCGCGCTTCCAGCGCCTCTGGTTCGGCGAAACCTGATTTAGCGGCCTTTACCCACCCGATTCGAGGTGCCGCCTGGGCACGGCTCGCGCCAAGCCGGTGCGACGGCAGCACCGCAATGGTTCAGAGCGCCGCCCGCATCAACCCATCGGCTTCGCGAACCAAGTAGGCGTGGAATTCTTCAGCCGCCGGCGTCAGCCGACGTTGGCGGCAATGCACCACGTACCACTGGCGCTTCAGCGGCAAACCATTGACGTCGAGCACCGAGATTCGACCCGCCGCGAGCTCTGGCCGCACCGTATGCAGCGACAGGAACCCGAGGCCGATTCCGGCCATTACGGCCTGTTTGATCGTCTCGTTGCTGTCGGCCTCCATCACCTGGCGCACCTGCACGTCGTGACCGGAGAAATACCGGTCCATCGCGCTGCGGGTTCCGGAACCCGGCTCGCGTACGACAAACGGCTGACCGTCCAAATCGCGCGGGCGTAGGCCCCGCCGCAGCGACAGCGGGTGCGAAGGCGCGCCGACCGCGACGAGCGGGTTGGGAGCGAACGGCGTGCCTTCGAAGTGCAAGCCTTCGGGCGGCTGCCCCATGATTCCCAGGTCAATCGAGTACGACTGCAGCTGATCGATGATTTCCGCCCTGTTGTGAATCGTCAGCTTGAACTCCAAGCCGGCGTGCAGTTTCAGGAACTGCGCGAGCAGGCGCGGCGCGAAGTACTTGGCGGTGCTGACCACGCCCAGGCGCACCCGTCCGTGCGCAACTCCGCGCAGCGAACGTGCGGTCTGCTCCAAGTCGTCCAGTCGCGCCAGCAGCTCGACGGCCAGCCCGACGAGCTCCTTTCCGGGTTCGGTGATCTGTAAACGCCTGCCGACGATCTCGAACAGAGTCAGGCCCAGCTGCTCCTCGAGCTGCCGCAACTGCATCGAAACCGCAGGCTGGGTTAAGTGCAAAGCCTCGGCCGCGGCCGTCACGCTGCCCTCGCGGCCGACTGCCGCAAGCACCTCGAGCTGGCGTACCGTGAGGTGGCGTGCCATAAACTACCCTGATGGGATAGGGCAAAAATGTTGATTGGATCTGATGATATGCCTTCCGTAGCATCTGCTCCAGGCACATCGGTTTCCGTGCCGAATCCACTGGAGAAACGCTGATGGGCGGACCCGGCCACAGCCAGATAAAAGACTCCACCAAGCGCTACTCGGCGGGCGTCCTGAAGTACGCACAGATGGGGTACTGGCAGCCTGATTACGCCCCTAAGGATTCCGACGTTCTGGCTCTGTTCCGCATCACGCCGCAGGAAGGCGTCGATCCGGAGGAAGCGGCAGCTGCCGTTGCGGGGGAATCGTCTACTGCGACGTGGACCGTCGTGTGGACCGACCGACTGACTGCCTGCGAGAACTACCGGGCCAAGGCCTACAAGGTCGAGCCAGTGCCGAACAACCCGTCGCAATTCTTCGCGTGGATTGCCTACGAGCTGGATCTGTTCGAAGAAGGTTCGATCGCCAATTTGACCGCTTCGATCATCGGCAACGTGTTCGGCTTCAAGCCGCTGAAAGCTCTGCGTCTCGAGGATATGCGGCTGCCGCTCTCGTATGTCAAGACGTTCCGCGGCCCACCGACCGGAATCGTCGTCGAGCGCGAGCGCCTCGACAAGTTCGGCCGTCCGCTGCTGGGGGCGACGACCAAACCGAAGCTCGGTCTGTCGGGCAAGAACTACGGGCGCGTCGTGTACGAGGCGCTAAAAGGTGGCCTGGACTTCGTCAAGGACGACGAGAACATCAATTCGCAGCCGTTTATGCACTGGCGCGATCGGTTCCTCTACTGCGTGGAGGCGGTCAACCGCGCGATCGCCGCGACCGGAGAGATCAAAGGTCACTACATGAACGTGACCGCCGGAACGATGGAAGAGATGTACAAGCGCGCCGATTTCGCCAAGGAAGTCGGATCGGTGATCGTGATGGCGGACCTGGTGGTCGGATGGACCGCGATCCAGTCTCTGTCCAACTGGTGCCGTGATCACGACATGATCCTGCACATGCATCGCGCAGGACACGGCACCTATACACGCCAGAAATCGCACGGAGTGTCGTTCCGGGTAATCGCCAAATGGCTCAGGCTGGCGGGGGTCGATCACCTGCACGCCGGTACCGCGGTGGGCAAGCTCGAGGGCGATCCGCTGACGGTGCAGGGCTACTACAACGTCTGCCGCGAGAGGGTCAACGAAGTCGACTTGCCGCGAGGCCTTTTTTACCGGCAGGACTGGGGTGGCTTGCGCAAAGTCATGCCGGTGGCGTCGGGCGGAATCCACGCCGGCCAGATGCACCAGCTGCTCGATCTGTTCGGCGACGACGTCGTGCTGCAGTTCGGCGGCGGAACGATCGGGCACCCGATGGGGATCCAGGCCGGCGCAACCGCGAACCGGGTAGCGCTGGAGGCGATGGTGCTGGCGCGCAACGAGGGTCGCGACATCAGATTGGAGGGGCCGGAGATCCTGGAGGCGGCGGCGCACAACTGCAAGCCGCTGCAGGCAGCGCTGGACACGTGGAAGGACGTCAGCTTCGACTACACGAGCACCGATACGTCCGATTTCGTTCCGACACCGTCGGTTTCGTAGTTGAATAAGGGATCGCAGATGCGCGTCACCCAAGGAGCGTTCTCGTTTCTGCCCGATTTGACCGACCCGCAGATCCGGGCGCAGGTCGAGTATTGCCTTCGGAACAATTGGGCCGTTTCGGTCGAGTACACCGATGACATCCACCCGCGAAACACGTACTGGGAGATGTTCGGCATGCCGATGTTCGACCTGCGCGACGCAGCCGGCGTGATGGCCGAGATTCACGCGTGCCGCCAGAGGCACCCGAAGCACTACATCCGCGTCAACGCATTCGATTCGACGCTCGGCTGGGAGACGGTCCGGTTGTCATTCCTGGTGAACCGTCCCCAGCAGGAGCCGGGGTTCCGATTGCGGCGGACCGAGTCGCATGGGCGCGTGCAGCGCTACGAGATCGAGCCGTACGCGACCGAGCAACCCGCCGGGAGCCGCTACTAGCGTCCGGACGAATATCGACTCAGGACATCACCGAAGGACGCCGATGAACGAGCCTGCGGGAAAGCCCGACGGCGCGGTAGGCGAGCAGGAGGTACTTGCGCTGCTCGCCGAGCTGGACCGCGACCTGATCGGGCTGGCGCCGGTGAAGAGGCGCATCCGCGACGTGGCCGCGCTGCTGGTGGTCGACTCGGCTCGCAGGGCGCAGGCACTGCCGGTGGCAGCTCCCGGGCTGCACATGTGTTTCACCGGCAATCCCGGCACCGGCAAGACGACCGTCGCGCTGAAAATGGCGTCGATCCTGCATCGCCTGGGTTACGTCCGCAAGGGACACCTCGTCGCGGTCACCCGCGACGATCTGGTCGGGCAGTACATCGGCCACACCGCGCCCAAGACGCGCGAGGTGCTCAAGCGCGCGATGGGGGGAGTGCTGTTCATCGACGAGGCCTACTACCTGTACCGCCCCGAGAACGAGCGCGACTACGGCCAGGAGGCGATCGAGATCCTTTTGCAAGTGATGGAGAATCAACGCGAAGACCTGGTGGTGATCCTGGCCGGGTACAAGGACCGGATGGCGAGGTTTTTCGAGTGCAACCCGGGGTTCTCGTCGCGGATCGCTCACCACATCGATTTTCCCGACTACAGCCCCGAGGAGCTCGAGAAAATCGCCGAACTGATGTTGGAGCGGATGGGCTATCGCCTCGACGACGGCGCACACACCGCCTTCGCGCAGTATCTGCAGGCGCGAATGAAGCAGCCGAACTTCGCCAACGCACGCAGCGTGCGCAACGCGCTCGACCGCGCGCGGTTGCGGCACGCGAGCCGGCTATTTGGAGGCATTGCGGGTGCCGATCGCGAGACCTTGTCGACCATTTCGGCGGCGGACATTCTCGCCAGCCGTGTGCTGCAGGCAGCGCAGAGCGAAGGCGCGACATCGAACGAATAGAAACGGGGAGAGCTGCGCATGTTGGACCAGACGATGACGCTCACGCAGTACTTGATCGAGGAGCGGCGCCGCTTTCCGCAAGCGTCCGGGCAGTTCAACAGCGTGATCCTGGCGATCGCGTTGGCGTGCAAGGCGCTGTCGCGCAAAGTGGCGTATGGCGCGCTGGCCGGCCTGCACGGCGACGCCGCCGACGGTGTCAACGTGCAGGGCGAGGTGGCGCAGAAGCTCGACGTGCTCGGCAACGACACCTTTCTGCACTGTCTGCGGTGGGGCGACAACGTTCGCGGCATGCTGTCGGAAGAGATGCAAGATCCGTGGCTTGCGGATCCGGGCAACGGCGCGGGGGGCGACTACCTACTGGCGTTCGATCCGCTCGACGGCTCGACCAACATCGACGTGAACATGTCGATCGGCAGCGTCTTCTCCTTGCTGCGCGTTCCGGACAGCGGGCGGCCGACCCGGGTCGAGGACTTCCTGCAGCCGGGCAGCAAACAAGTTGCGGCCGGATACGCGCTATACGGGCCGGCAACGATGTTCGTGCTGACGGTCGGGCGCGGAACGCACGGATTCACGCTCAATCCGGAGCTCGGCGAGTTCCTGCTGACGCATCCGGATCTGAGGGTTCCGGAGGAGACGCAGGAGTTCGCCATTAACGCCTCCAACAGCAGGTTCTGGGAGCCGCCGATCCGACGGTATGTCGAGGAGTGCCTTCAAGGGCGCAATGGTCCGCGCGAGAAGGACTTCAACATGCGCTGGATCGCCTCAATGGTGGCGGACGCGCACAGGATCCTGACGCGCGGCGGAGTATTCCTGTATCCGCGCGACACCAAAGACCCGTCCCAGGCCGGGCGGCTGCGCCTGCTGTACGAATGCAACCCGATCGGGATGCTGATCGAGCAGGCCGGCGGCCGCGCCAGCACGGGTGAGGCCCCGATCCTGCAGGTGACGCCGGCAGCGCCGCACCAACGGATCGGCTTCGTGTTCGGGTCGCGCAGGGAGGTGGAGCGGATCGAGCGCTACCACGCGGAGAAGCCCGAGGAACGCGAACACGACACGCCGCTTTTTAACATGCGGGGTCTGTTCCGCAGCATCGCGTAGGAGAGCGGCATGTCCGAAAAGCATCCGATCATCGCGGTCACGGGTTCGTCCGGAGCCGGAACGACCTCGGTGACGCGAACCTTCGAGAAGATCTTCCGTCGCGAGGGCGTTCGCGCAGCGGTGGTCGAGGGCGACAGCTTCCATCGATTCGATCGCAAGGAAATGCGTCGGGTGATGGAAGAGAAGGAGAAGTCCGGGATCGGCCACTTCAGCCATTTCGGGCCGGAATCCAACCTGTTTCCCGAGCTGGAGACGCTGTTTCGCACGTACAGCGAGACCGGCAACGGCCGCCATCGCAAATACCTGCACAGCCCCGAGGAGGCCGCACCGTATGGGCAAGAGCCCGGCGCGTTCACCGCATGGGAGTCGTTCGAGTCCGAGACGGACCTGCTGTTCTACGAGGGATTGCACGGCGGGGTGGTGACCGAATCGGTCAACGTCGCGCGCCATCCGGATCTGCTGATCGGTGTCGTTCCCGTGATCAATCTGGAGTGGATCCAGAAGATCCATCGGGACAAGGCGACGCGAGGCTATTCGACCGAGGCCGTTACCGACGTGATCCTGCGCCGGATGCCGGACTATGTGCACTACATTTGTCCACAATTCACCCGCACGCACGTGAATTTCCAACGGGTTCCGACGGTCGACACTTCCGATCCGTTCATCGCGCGCGACATTCCGACGGCGGACGAGAGCTTCCTGGTGATCCGCTTCGCCAACCCCAAGGGCATCGATTTCCAATACCTGCTCGCGATGCTGCACGACTCCTTCATGTCGCGCCCGAACACGATCGTGGCTCCCGGCGGAAAAATGGAGCTGGCGATGCAGCTGATTTTCACGCCGTTCATCTGGCGACTGATGGATCGACGCAGGAAGGCCGTCGGCGGCAGGTGAGGTGAGGGTGTGTATTCTTGCCACGCCGCGGAGGCGTGGCCGAGTGGTTGAAGGCACCGGTCTTGAAAACCGGCAGGGGTTAACGCCCTTCGTGAGTTCGAATCTCACCGCCTCCGCCAGTAAGCTCCTTTCCGTTCGTGCACTTGAACGTCTCTTGAGTGCAATAAGCACTTGATCTTGCGAGACAAATCGGACTTTTGTAGAGTCCAGCGAGTGCAACCGAAATCCCCAGAAGTGCGCCCCGGCGCAACGCGTCTTGTACAACTTCATATCGAGCTGGAACTTGCCGAGAAGCATCAGCTCGAAGGCCCGCTCCATCGCCTCAGCTATGTTCCAGGGATGCTTCACGCTGTGCTCGAGCGCGGATGGATCGAGTACCACGGGCGGTTCGCACCATCGGCGCTGTACCCGGTGCTTCGATACGTGAATCTCACACGCTGGTGGTCTGGGTGATGCGGAAGTTCCAGCGCTTAAGACTCACAAGATCCGTGCGGGCCGCTTCTTCGGACGGCTTTCCCAGGATCGCGCGGATCTCTTTGCTCATTGGAAGATCGGGATGATCGGTGTGTTTGCCTGATGGGAGCGGAGTGAGGTGAGAGCCTCACGCTCGGTCTGGCAGAGGCCGGCGCTGCAATCCGCCGGCCAGTAGTCCAAGGTTAGACAGCCGAATGACGAGGCCAATTGCGAACGAGACTTCATTGCATCGAGAGTTACTGCCAACTCAATGTTCGCTCAACCGACGCTCAATCTCATTACCTCTTGCTGCTATCACAGAAAATTCTCGCCACCAACTGAATCGATCTCGCAAGTTGAGCTTGATGTGATCATCGTCAAAAACAGGCGTCGCTGATGCAGGTATAACCACAAGCCATCATCGGGTCAGCGGCGTGACACCAGATCCCGAAGAGGCACGACAGCGCCGCACCCGGAACAGCGTCACAACCGATCCCGGATACCCGGGCTTTTCGAGCGAGGTGGACCATGAAATTGAACGCATTCTTGTTGAGCGCCGCTGCGATTCTGGCCGGGCCAGCCGCGTCGCGATCTGTCGGGGCAGAGGGTGCCGGCAGCGCCGGCGCGGAGGCGCCGACCGGTTCTGCTGCCGCAGGTGCGGTGTCCGATGCGCCGTTGTACCGGGTGGTTGACGGCGATCGGGTAGATGTCGATACCCTGAAAGGTTGGAAGACTTGGCGCGCAGTGGCGTGCGATCGCTGCCACGGTCCGAGTCAGGAGGGGTCGGTCGGACCTTCTTTGGTGGCGTCGCTGAAGCGAGTATTTGGTTTATCCGACTCAAGGTCCGGCGGGAATATATTGAGTTGCTTATATAACCGCTGTGTATCCCCTCAACTCAGATGATTGCAACGAATTTGCGAACCCGGGGAGCGCTGTCGCTACTTGTACATGGCGGTCTTGTTTCTGACGACCTTGCGTGAGGCCAGCCGGCGTGCTGCGAATCGATTCGCATTCAGGGCGACGCCAGCAATGGAGGGCCGTCGAAAGTAGATTACTGCGGGCTGAGTTGACGATAGTCAATGCTCAGCAGCATTGCAACGCCTAACGTGAGCGTCGTCCGAAGCGACCCGCGCCGATCGCCAGGAACGCTTCCCGAACCGGCAGGTGGGGTAGATGCCCAAGCATATAAAACGGCTGGTCGTATTGATGGTGGCTTGCGCCGCTGCCGCGTTGTACGCGAAGTCGTACCTCACGGCCGACTCGTTCTATCGATTCGGACACTACCGCGCCGATTCAGTCCCCGAAATCGCTGCCCGCGAACCCGCATTCCAGACGCCGGCGGCTTGCACGTCGTGCCATGGGCTGCGGCACACCGAATGGTCCGGCAACGTGCACAAGACGGTGATCTGTGAGGTCTGCCACGGCGCGGCCCAAGGACATCCTTCACAGGCCAAGGTGGCGATCCCGGCCAAGACGGTTGCGCTGTGCACGCAGTGCCACGAGGCGATGGCGGAGCGGCCGCTGACGTCGATCCGCCAGATCGTCGTCAGCCGCCATTATCCAGGGCTCGAGTGCATTGCATGCCACAACCCGCACGCGCCGAAGATCGGCGCGACGGTCGAGGCCGCGGGCGACGCGCACGCCGGCCACGACAGCGCCGCAACCTGTGCCGCCTGCCACGGCGCCAACGGCATCAGCCCGAACCCCGAGTGGCCGAACTTGGCCGGCCAGAGCGCCACGTACCTGACGCGCGCGCTGGCCTCGTTCAAAGTGGGTGCCCGCGCGAACAACATGATGGCCCCGATGGCGCAGTCGCTGCAGGAAGCGGATGTGCGCAACCTCGCATCGTATTTCTCGGCGCTGGCCTGCAAGGCGCCTGCGGCGCGGACCGTGGCGGCCCCACCCGCGATCGCGGATCTGGCAAAGAGCTGTGCCGCCTGTCACGGCGAGGCGGGACGCGGTTCGAGCAATCAATCGCTGCCGAAGCTGGCGGGCCAGAACGCACCCTATCTGATCGCCGCGATCAAGGCGTTCCAGACGGGTCAGCGCATGAATCCGATCATGTCCGACATCGCGGGCAAGCTCGCTGAGGCCGACATCCGCAGCGTCGCCGCCTACTTTTCGGCCCAGAGCTGCGGCCCGAATTTCCATTGAGGCAGCCGATGAACAAGAACGACGACCTCCCGCACCCAGCCCGCAGGATCTTCCTGCGCGATGTGGGACTCGGTGCAGCCCGGGTCGGCGCGACAGCCGGAGCTTGCGCGTTGCTTGCTTCAGGAGGTCAGTCCAGCGGCAAGCAAGCTCCCGCCGCGCCCGCGTCGTTTCCAACAGAGAAATACGACTGGACCAAGCACCGGTGGGCCTTTGGCGTCGACGCGACTCGCTGCATCGGCTGCCTCCGATGCGTTGAAGCGTGCAAGCGCGAGAACGGCGTTGCGCAGGACGCCCACCACTTCCGTACGTGGGTCGAACGCTATGTGTACCTGGAAGGCGAAGAGAAGCCCCGCATCGACACCCAGGCGGACCCGGTGAACGTCGAGGCGGCCGGCTCCGAAGCCAGGTACCGCTTCGCCAACCGCTACGAGAACGCCAAGGTCGAGAAGGCGTTCTTCGTTCCGAAGCTTTGCAACCATTGCACACATCCGGCCTGTGTCCAGGTGTGTCCGACCGGGGCCAGCTACAAGACTGCGGACGGCGTGGTCCTGATCGACCAGGAGTACTGCATCGGATGCCAGTACTGCGTTCAGGCCTGCCCTTACGGAGCACGCTTCTTCGACCCGGTCAAGGGTGTCAGCGAAAAGTGCACGTGGTGTTACCACCGCATCACCAGGGGCCTCCAGCCCGCCTGCGTCGAGGTTTGCCCGGTTGGGGCGCGCGTGTTCGGCGACCGGAACGACAAGGACAGCGTGGTGAGCCGCTTCATCCGCGACAACCGCGTCCAGGTGCTGAAGCCGGAAACCGGCAATGCCCCGAACGTGTTCTATGTCGGCATCGACAAGGAGGTGCGCTAGTGGAACCCCTGTTTCACGCCACCCCCTTCACGGGCTACGTGTATCCGAACGAGACGGTCATCCCATGGTCCGTGTTGATCGTCGTCTACCCTTATCTGACCGGGCTGGTGGCGGGCGCATTTACCGTCTCCAGCCTGTACCACGTATTCGGAATGCAGCAGTTCAAGGTGGTGTCCAAGTTCTCGCTGCTGATGGCACTGTGCCTGATGGTGTGCGTGCCGCTGCCGCTGCTGCTGCACCTGGGTCATCCCGAGCGGGCTTTCAACGCGATGATCACGCCCCACTTGACATCGGCGTTTGCGATCTTCGGCTTCGCGGCAGCCTTTTACGTTCTGCTGCTGATGCTCGAAAACTGGTTCGTCTTCCGCCCCCAGCTTGTACAGCTGGGCAAGACAGGCTGGCGGCCGGCTCGGTGGCTGTTCCGCCTCGCCGCGCTCGGCTCGGATGACGTGAGCGAGACGGCGATGCGTTGGGACCACAAGTGGATTCACGCGCTGGCGGTGATCGGGATTCCGGCCGCGTTCGGATTGCACGGCTACGTCGGCTTCGTGTTCGGTTCACTGAAATCGCGGGAGTGGTGGAGCTCGGACCTGATGCCGCCCATCTTCCTGTTTTCGGCCGTGATTTCGGGCACGGCGCTGGTTATCGTCGCTTATGTTATGAGCTGCAAGCTGCGCAAGGTTGCGATCGACCTGGGCTGCATCAAAGGGCTGGCGTACACACTGTGGGGCTTCCTGATCCTGGCACTGCTGCTCGAGGGCATCGAATTCGCGAGCCTGGTCTATCGCAGCCGCGAGGGAATCGAGATGATCATGCAGTTCGTGACCGGGCCGCTGATCATCCCCTTCTTCGTGCTGCAATTCGGGATCGGCTCCCTGGTGCCGCTTCTGACACTCACTTACCTGGTGTGGCGCGGCGTGGGCGGCCGCGCGCTGGTGGTCGCGGTTACGACGAGCGCCGTGCTCGTGTTGTTCGCCGTGCTGACGATGCGCTACAACGTCGTGATCGGCGGGCAGGAAATCTCCAAGACCGGCACGGGGCTGCTGGCGTATCGCCCGGTGCTGTTCGGGCGCGAAGGGCTGGTGGCCGCCGGATCCGTCCTTGTCGTGCCGTTCATCCTGCTTCTGATATCGCTTCGAGTGGTTTCGCCATGGACCGAAGAGGCCACAGCCTGACGCTGCGCTGACCGGTCCGTTTTTACGAGGAGAACTTCATGGGTACCGCAACTCGCATTGCCGGGCCCTGCGCGCAGGGACGGAAGCACCTGAAATGGTTCTGCGCGGTCATGCTTGGGGCGGCACCCGTGTGGGCGCTTGCCGCGGCACAAACCAGTGGACCGGCCATGCAGTCCCCGGCGGCTGCGAATGCCCAACAGGGCAGCGATGCCGGTCAAAGCGGACAACAGGTGGTCGAGGCCGTCTGCGCCAGGTGCCACCGCACCGGCCTCAACGGGGCGCCGAAGATCGGCGACCAGGCGGCTTGGAGCAAGCGCGCCGCTCAAGGCCTGACCAGTCTGACCCAGCACGCGCTGGATGGCATACGCCGTATGCCGGCGCACGGTGGAAGCCCGAACCTGACCGACTTGGAAATCAGCCGCGCTATCACGTACATGGTGAACCGGTCTGGTGGGCACTGGTTCGAGCCGGTCAGCACCACCGCGGCGGCCGCGGAGCGCAGCGGCGAGCAGGTCGTCAAGACCCAATGCGTCAAATGCCACGAGCCCGGGCTGAACGGTGCCCCGAAGATCGGCGATCGCAAGGCGTGGCTGCCGCGTATGAAGCAGGGGGTCAACTACCTGGTCCGTTCGGCTATGCACGGCCACGGCGGGATGCCACCCCGTGGCGGCGAGGCCGATCTGACCGATTCGGAACTTAAGAACGCGATTCTGTACATGTTCGACCCGACGTACACCTCCGGTTCGCAAGCGGCGGGCAAGGGCGCGAAGCAGTCGGCGGCGACCGCCTCTGAGCAAGGCTCGAATCATGTGATCTCAGGCAACATGGACGTGTTCCTGGGCATCGTCTCGGCCAAGTCCCTGCTGACATACCCGAGCGGCTCGGTCGAGCGCTCGATGCACGGTGGCGTGCCTGAGGGGCCCGATTACTACCATGTGAACGTCTCGTTGCAGGACCACGGCAACCAGGCCATGATCACTGACGCGCGGGTCGCGGTTCGTATCGAGCAGGCCGGTGCCGGCGTCACCGACCGCGGGTCCAAGGCGCTGGAGCTGATGCCAATCCCGCAGCTGGCCAGCTTCGGCAACTACGTGCAGTTCAAGCGCAACACGCCGTATCAGATCACAGTGCAGATTCGCACGCCGTCTACGGTCCAACCGGTCGAGGCGCGTTTCGAACAGACGTTTTACTAACCCTTGCACCCGTGGTGCCGAACGGACGCAGCGTGCTTAAGGTTGCCGGCGCGTGTCCCACTCACTTGACTGACAATATGCTGCACAGCTCGCGACTCGAGGCCTGCGCGCTCGCCATGATACTGGCGGCGCTCCCGCTGACCCTGCTGGCGTCCGATCGGGCGTCGCCCGCGCCTCCGCCGATCACGGCCAGCCCGCAGGCGCCACCGCCGTCCTGGGGCAAGCCGCTGCCGTACCCGGTTGTGATCGCCGATCGCCGCAACAACCGGCTGATCGAGGTTACCCCCGATAAGCGCATCGTCTGGCAGTTCGATTCGCCCGACCTGAAGACCTATCACGACAACGACGATGTGTTCTTCTCGCCCGACGGGCGCCTTCTGGCGATCAGCGAGGAGGACAATCAGGATATCCATCTGGTCGACTACGAGCGACGCGAGCTGGTCTGGAGCTACGGGATTGCGGATATTCCCGGAGATGGACCCGGCTACCTGAACTACCCGGACGACACGCATCTGCTGACCGACGGCACGATTCTGGTCTCCGACATCCGCAATTGCCGGGTCCTTTTCCTGGACCGAGCGACCTCAAAGGTCAAGACGCAGTGGGGTGGACTCGGCGGCAGGAAGGCAAACTGGCGCAACGATCCCAACTGCCGCCACGATCCACCGAAGCAACTGGGCCTGCCAAACGGCGCGGTCGAGCTGGAAGGCGGCGACATCCTCGTCACCGAGATCGTTGGAGCCTGGGTTTCGCGCCTGTCGCGGGACGGCCGGGTGGTGTGGGCCATGCCGGCGTTCGGACTGCGCTATCCGTCCGACGCCATGCCGACCCACGACGGCCAGGTGATCGTCGCCGATTACAGCAAGCCCGGGCGAGTGATCGTGTTCGATCCGAAGCAGCGCAGGGTGACCTGGAACTACTTCGCCAAGGACGGCGAGGCGATGCTGAACCATCCGTCGCTGGCCATGGAACTGCCAAACGGCGACGTGATCCTGAACGACGACTATCGGCACCGCGTGATCGTGATTGACAGGCAGAGCAAGAAGATCATCTGGCAATACGGCCTCACCGACCAGCCGGGCTCAGGGGCCGGCCACTTGAACAATCCGGACGGCATCGACATCGACCTGTTTCGGGACTGGCGCGGCCTCGCACGTTGATCGTTTCAAGCAGACGAGCATGAGCTGTGGTCCGCATCGCGCCAGGATAAGCCTGGGAAAGGGGGAAGTCAGGTGTAGAAGACGGAAACCTTTCATTGGAATCCAGAGGGTTCGACGCCCTCCCGGTAGAGACTAACCATCGGAGGTTCTTGCTGAGTTGGTTCGGATCGGGATCGACTTCGCGCAGGGGTTCCTGCTCCACAGGCCTGAGCCCTTGGATTAGGGCAGCTTCGAGCCGGTGTTGATCCCGAAGCACGAACGCCGCTTCACCGGCTTCGACGACAAGATCGTGGCCATGTATGCGCGCGGGATGACGGTGCGCGAGATCCAGGGCTTTCTGCGGGAGCAGTACGGCACGGAAGTCTCGCCCGAGTTCATCAGCTCGGTCACGGACGCTGTGATGGCAGAAGTGACGGCCTGGCAGGCCAGGCCTCTGGAGCCGATGTACCCGGTGGTCTTCTTCGATGCCCTGCGGGTCAAGATTCGGGAGGACGCCGTGGTACGCAACAAGGCCATCTACCTGGCACTGGGCGTGCAGCGGGACGGCACGCGAGACATCCTGGGTCTGTGGATCGAAGGCACCGAGGGTGCCAAGTTCGGGAAGGGTAAAGAAATTCTGTTGATGTCGGACGCGCTCGGGAAGATTTTCTCCTCGGGCGTTTGCGACCGCTTGGGAGTAATTCGCATGCATGAACTCCAAGCATGCGAAATCCCCGTGTTGCGGCGCTCGGGTTC
>JAFAIM010000085.1 GCA_019236735.1 Burkholderiaceae bacterium | reverse complement strand
CTGCCGCCCGGCAAACTCGAGGCGGAGCTCGAGTATCTGAAGATCGCGATCGACAAGACCGCCGGCGAAGCAGAACTGCAAGCCTGGGGCTGGCTGATGGAAGCGATCGCCGCGCACCGCGAGCACCGCGCTGCCGCGCGATGAACCGCTCACCTCGCGTCCGAATGCTCGCCAGCGTGCGCTCGGCGGAGGAAGCGCTGTTCGCGTTGCAGGCAGGGGCCGATCTGATCGACGCCAAGGAGCCTTTCGACGGCGTTCTCGGAGCGGTTCCTCCGGAGGTGCTGCGCGCGATCGTCTCCACGGTCGGCGGGCGACGCCCAGTCAGCGCCACGGTCGGAGACCTGCCGCTGGAGCCGCAACGGCTGCTGCCCGCGATCCGAAGCAATGTCGACTGCGGCGCCGACATCGTGAAAATCGGGCTGTTCGAGCAGCCGCTCGAACCAGCGCGGCTTCGCGCGCTTGCGGCCGCCACCGCAGTGCCGCTGGTCGCGGTGCTGTTCGCCGACCGCTCACCGCCCCGGCACGCCGCAATCGAACTAGCTGCAGCAGGTTGGCACGGCGTGATGCTCGATACGGCCGACAAGAGCGCCGGCACCTTGCGCGACTGGACCGACGAGGTTTGGCTCGCCGAATTCGTGAACGAAGCTCGCGCCGCCGGGCTGTTGGTTGGCTTGGCCGGCTCGTTGCGCGAAGACGACGTTCGTCCGCTGGCAGCGCTCGGCCCGGACTATCTGGGATTCCGCGGGGCGTTATGCGCGGGATCGGATCGCGAGGAGTGCCTGGACCCAGGTCGCGTGCGCGCGATCCGAACGCTGCTCGAGCGCTAACGGAACTTCAACTCCGGCAGCAGCGAGTTCGACTCGACCTCGCGGATCTCGAGGCGGTTGCCCGACTCCTTCACCATCTGAGCCACGCTCTTCTGTTTCCAGGCCGTGTACTCGCTCTACTGCCAGCCGAAGCGGCGCAGATACCAGGATTTCACCACTTGCGTGAGCAAGATGTAGCCAGAGACGATCGCCAACCACCACGGGAAGTACGACAGTGGAAGCGGCGCGAACTTGAAAACGTGCGCCATCGGGCCCACCGCGATCAGCATCCCGAAGGCAACGACCGCGATCGTCGTCGCCATCAGCGCCGGTGCAGCGCGGCTTTGCACGAACGGCAGCTTCTGCGTGCGGATCATATGCACGATCAGCGTCTGCGTGGCCAAGCCCTCGACGAACCAGCCGGCCTGGAACAGCGGCGAGAGCGCCTCGGTGTTCGCCGCGAACACGTACCACATCAGCGCGAACGTGCAAATGTCGAACACCGAGCTCACCGGGCCGAACACGATCATGAACCTCCCGATGTCGTCGGGCCGCCAGCGCTGAGGTTGCTGGACCAGCTCGGGATCGACATTGTCGAATGGGATCGCTGTCTGGGAGATGTCGTACAGCAGGTTCTGCACCAGCAGCTGCAGCGGCAGCATCGGCAGGAAAGGCAGGAAGGCGCTCGCGACCAGCACGGAGAACACGTTTCCGAAGTTCGAGCTGGCAGTCATCTTGATGTACTTGATGATGTTAGCGAAGGTGCGCCGCCCCTCCTGCACTCCCTGCTCCAGCACCAGCAAGCTCTTTTCCAGCAGGATGATGTCGGCCGCCTCCTTCGCGATGTCGACCGCGCTGTCGACCGAGATGCCGATGTCGGCGGTGCGGATCGCCGCCGCATCGTTGATGCCGTCGCCGAGGAAGCCGACGATGTGACCGCGCGAACGCAGCGCCCGCACAATCCGGTCTTTGTGGGCCGGCGTCAGCCTCGCGAACACGTTGTTCTGCTCGGCGGCCGTCGCAAGCTGCTCCTCGCTCATCGCCTCGATATCCGCTCCGAGCAGGATGCCGCGGTTTTCCAACCCGACCTCTTTGCAGATCTTGCGGGTCACGAGGTGGTTGTCGCCGGTCAGCACCTTCACCGCGACTCCATGGTCGGCGAGCGCCTTCAGCGCCGGCGCCGTCGACTCCTTGGGCGGATCCAGAAACGCGATGTAGCCGACCAGTGTCAGTTCGCATTCGTCGGCCTGACCATAGGTTTCGCGGGTCGGGGGCATCTCCTTGATCGCGACAGCGACCACGCGCAGGCCCTCTTCGTTCAGCTCCGCCGTCAGCTCGCGCATCCTCGCAAGCGTCTCGCTGGTGAGCGGCTCGGTCGCGCCTTCGTGCTGCACGCGCGTGCAAACCGACAGGATCTCCTCGACAGCGCCCTTGCAGATCAGCAGGTGATGCTGGTCGTGCTCCGCCACCACCACGCTCATGCGCCGGCGGTTGAAATCGAAGGGAATCTCGTCGACCTTGTGAAACGCGGTATTGACCGACAGCTCGCGGTGCACCTCGACGTGCTCCAGCACCGCCACGTCGAGCAGATTCTTCAGACCGGTCTGGTAATAGCTGTTCAGGTAGGCGTACTCCAGGACCGTGTCGAAGTCCTCGCCGAACGCTCCGCAGTGGCGCGACAGAAAGATCTTGTCCTGCGTCAGCGTCCCGGTCTTGTCGGTGCACAGAACGTCCATCGCGCCGAAGTTCTGGATCGCATCCAAGCGCTTCACGATCACCTTCTTGCGCGACAAGTACACCGCGCCTTTGGCGAGTGTCGAGGTCACGATCATCGGCAGCATTTCGGGTGTCAGCCCCACCGCGACCGCCAGCGCGAACAGGAGCGCATCCTTCCACGCATCGAGCGTATTGCCCTTGGTGAAGCCGTTGAGCAGCAGCACGATCGGCGTCATCACCATCATGAAGCGGATCAGCAGCCAGGTCACTTTGTTCACGCCGGTCTGGAACGCGTTGGTGATCGGAGCGGCCGCAGTGACCCTCTGGGCGAGCGCGCCGAAATACGTCTGGTTGGCCGTTGTCACCACGACGCCGGTGGCCGAGCCGCTCACCACGTTGGTGCCCATGAAGGCGATGTTGTCCAGCTCCAGCGCGTTGGCGGTCGGGACGCCGCGGTGCTCCGCGAACTTCTCCACCGGCAAGGATTCGCCGGTCATCGCCGACTGGCTGACGAACAGGTCCTTGGCAGCGATCAGGCGAATGTCCGCCGGGATCATGTCGCCAGCAGACAGCATCACAAGGTCGCCGGGGACCAGTTTCTTCAGCGCAATTTCCACCCGACGCGGCGGCTTTGGACGCAACACCGCCTGGAAATAGCGACGTGCCTCTTCGGCCGCGATCTCGGCCGGGTCGCGGCGCAGCACGGTCGCCGTGGTGCTGACCATCTCCTTCAAGCGGTCGGCTGCCTTGTTCGAGCGCGTTTCCTCGAAAAACCGGATCAGCGTGGACAGCAGCACCATCGAGCCGATCACGATCGTCGCTCGCAGATCGTGCTCGAGGAAATACGAGATCGCCGCCAGAATCGTTAGGAGGATGTTGAACGGGTTGCGATAGCAATGCCACAGGTGCAAGTGCCAGGGCAGCGGCTTCTCGTGGCCGACTTCGTTCAGCCCGACCCGCATCCGGACATCGGCGGCTTGCGATTCGGTCAGCCCGTTCGGGTGGCTGCCGAGCCACCCTAGTACTTCCTCCGGGGCAGCGCGCGAAGCCTTCAGCAGCGCGTCGGCAAGCGGCGGCAGCGCCTCGCGCGAGGCGGTGTCGCGCAACAGCGACTCGAACAGCGTGAACCGGCGGAAGTGGCGCGTGTAGCGGCGCGCCCGCACGAAGCCGGCGTACAGTTCGCGCAGTAGCGGAGGCCGTTGCACCCGAGTTTGCATAAGGAGCGCTTTTACCACGTCCAGCATGGGATCGCGATGACCACGGATGCCGCCGACACTGCCGACACTCCCGACACTCCCGCCGGGCCCCCGCTGCGCGATTCGGTCGCACCCGGGGCGGAGGTTGCGCAGCCGAGTTCTCCGCCGTTTTCCCGCCTCACCCCGGATCTGATCCTGAACGCGGTCGATTCGATCGGGCTTTTTACCTCCGGGCAGCTGCTGGCGCTGAACAGCTACGAGAACCGCGTGTTCCAGGTCGGCCTGGACGAGCCCGGCAGCGCATCCGCAGCCCAGGCCGTTGCGAAGTTCTACCGGCCGAACCGCTGGACCGACGAGCAGATCCGGGAGGAACACGCGTTCCTGATCGAGCTCGCCGAGGCCGAGGTACCCGCTGTGCCACCCCGCTCGATCCAGGGGCGCACGCTGCACGAGCACCAAGGTTTCCGCTTTGCAGTGTTCGATCGCCGCGGCGGGCGGGCGCCGGAGCTGTCCGACCGCTCGGTGCTGGAGCGAATCGGCCGCTTTCTCGGGCGTCTGCACACGGTCGGGTTACGCACCCCGTACCGGCACCGGCCGGCGCTGGACGTCGAAACTTTCGCGGTCGAACCCAGCGGATACCTGCTGGAGGCAGGCTGGATCCCACCAGAGCTGGCCGAGGTGTACCGCGGCGTGGTGCGAGACGCGATCACCGAGGCGCACCGAGCGTTCGAGCGCGCGGGCCGGTTCCGCAGCCTGCGGCTGCACGGCGACTGCCATGAGGGCAACCTGTTGTGGAGCGAAGCGGGCGCACAGCCCGGTCCGCATTTCGTCGATTTCGATGACAGCCGGCTCGGGCCGGCCGTGCAGGACCTGTGGATGCTGTTGTCGGGCAGCCGCCACGAGATGCAACGGCAGCTTTCCGATCTGCTCGCCGGTTACGAGGACTTCGCCGAGTTCGACCCGCGCGAGCTGCAGCTGATGGAGGCGCTGCGAACGCTCCGATTGATCCACTATTCGGCGTGGATCGCACGGCGCTGGAACGACCCGGCTTTCCCCGCGGCGTTTCCGTGGTTCGAATCGCCGCGCTACTGGGAGGCGCGGATCCTGGAGCTGCGTGAGCAGATCGCCGCGATGCAGGAACCGGCGCTGGTGGTGTAGCGACGGCAGGACTTCACCGCTTCTCCTCCGAAACCGACATCCGCGCCAGAACGACGGACAACACCAGGCTTGCCAACAACGCCAACGCTGACACCCAAGCGCTCGCGGTTCTTAGCGCGCGAAGGCCGCTCTTCATCAACGCCGGCGGGTTCGTCCGAGACTGTGGCACCATCAGCTGGCCGAAGCTCTCCGAGCCAAGCCGCAAATCCAAGGTTTCCGTCGCACGCGCAATCTGGCCGGGCACCGGCTCGCCAATCCGAACATTGGGCCAATCTCCGGCAATCGCAATCACGCGGTACTTGGCGTTGCTCACGGCTGCCTGATCAAAGTACCCGCTGTCGCTGTAGGCCGACAGCGTCTCCTGAACTTCTCCGTAATCGGCTTTCGCCAAGGCGAGCGAGAGGTTGCGCAGCATCGCTGTGTCCATCAGCGCGCGAATGCGCAACATTTCCAAGTCCGTCTTCGCAAAGAGCCATCCCGCGAGGACAGCGCAAGCCACTAGGCAGGCCGCGCACGCCCAACCAGCTCTGACCCAAGACCGGCGAGCGCTTGGCGAACGCGCATCGCCGGAAGATGGAGCGGCGCTGGCCACTTCGCGGGGCAGTGCGGCGTTCCCGCCCGTGCTCATCGCGATGTTGCAGACCTCCTTCACAAGCGCGGGCTCGACGTGTGACGCAGGCAGCGATCCGACAGTGCTGACTTCAGCGGCGACCATCAGCTTCGGTTCCGAGCGCCAGACGTACAGACAGCGCTGCAAGCCCAGTTGCCGAACCAGAACGTCGCCGATCGGGGCTTTCGACAGTCGCTCCAAGATCTTGGGGAAACTGGGACTTTCCGTATGCCAGCCGCACTCCGACCGGTCTTCCGCAACGACCACTCGATTTGCAATCGACCAGCTCGCTCTGCATTCGAGCGATTGCAGATCGATCAGCGCGGTGCGCAACTTGCGCGACTCCAGCGGGTTGAAAAAGCTCTCGAAGTCGCCACCCAATGACCACTGTTCATCGCTGGCGGCCGGGATCCGCGCCGAATCCACAGCTTGTGTGCTCGGAATCATCGTTCACCCTCTTGCGAAGACCCACCACCTTGCTGTTCGTGAAGTTGCGGGTCATACCTCTGTCTCAGTTCTAGTTTGATTCGGCGCCCGCATGCGCAGCTTATCAAGTAGGATCGCCCCTACTTTCCTCAGCATTGCGCATTCCTGCGTACCGCAAGTGCGGTCGTTTCGGTGCGAGCGCCGCGGCGCCGCCAGAGAGCGCACGAGGGCAGATACACTGCATCCGGAAGTCTGCCAACACGCATTCCGATGGATACGCTGCTGCCCGGCGAACCGGCGACCGGCACCGCCGCCGCCGCTGACGATGCGCCGGCGCGCCTGCGCGAGATTCCGTACAACTACACCTCGCTGTCGGACCGCGAAATCGTGATCCGGCTGCTCGGGCCGCCTGCATGGGACGTACTCGGCTCGCTACGCCGGGAGCGGCGTACCGGGCGCAGCGCCCGTATGCTGTTCGAGGTGCTCGGCGACATCTGGGTGGTCGATCGCAATCCCTACCTGCAGGAAGATCTGCTCGACAACCCGAAGCGGCGCAGGCTGCTGATCGGCGCTTTGCACCACCGCTTGAGCGAAATCGAAAAACGCCGGCAGGAACGCGCCGATGGCGGGCGCGATCAGCGCGTTGCGCAGCTGCTGCATGCCGCGCGCGGCGCAGTGGCTCGTTTCGAAGCGGGTTTCGACGAGGCGCAAGACCTGCGCCGGCGGGCGCAGCGCCTGCTGCGGCGTCATACGCGCGAGGACAACATCTGTTTCGATCCGTTCGCACGCGTCTCGCACGTCACCGATGCGACCGACTGGCGTGTCGAGTACCCGTTCGTGGTGCTGTGCCCGGACGCGGAGGACGAGATCCCGGGGCTGGTACGCGCGTGCGCGGAGCTTGGGCTGACGATCGTCGCGCGCGGAGGCGGAACCGGCTATACGGGCGGCGCGGTGCCTTTGACACCCTTGTCCGCGGTCGTGAACACCGAAAAGCTCGAGCGCTGCGCCAGCGTCGAGCGCATCGCGTTGCCGGGAGTCGACTCGCTGGTTCCCACGCTGCTGACCGAGGCAGGCGTCATCACACGGCGGGTGGCACAGGCAGCGGAGTGTGCAGGCTGCGTGTTCGCAGTCGATCCGACCTCAGCAGACGCCTCGTGCGTGGGCGGCAACATCGCGATGAACGCCGGCGGTAAGAAAGCGGTGCTCTGGGGCACCGCGGTCGACAACCTGGCCTGGTGGCGGATGGTCGACGCCGAAGGCAACTGGCTCGAGATCTCGCGCCTGGAGCACAACCTCGGCCGCATCCACGACGTGCCGTTGGCGCGCTTCGAACTCGTGTGGAAGGACGGTCGCCAGCCCGCGGCCCGGGCGCGCGAGCTGAGGCGCGAACGCCTCGAGATTCCCGGCGCGCACTTTCGCCGCATCGGACTGGGCAAGGACGTAACCGACAAATTCCTAGGGGGACTGCCGGGCGTGCAAAAGGAAGGCTGCGACGGCCTGATCACCTGCGCACGCTGGATTGTGCACCGGATGCCGGCGCATATCCGCAGCTTCTGCCTAGAGTTCTTCGGCCAGGCGCGCACCGCGATCCCGTCGATCCTCGAGATCAAGAGCTATCTGGACACGCGCCCGGACGGCGCACGCTTGGCCGGATTCGAGCACCTGGACGAACGCTACCTGCGCGCGGTCGGCTACGCCACCAAGTCGCACCGCGGAACGCTACCGAAGATGGTGCTGCTCGGCGACATCGTCGGCGACGATGCCGATGCGGTTGCACGTGCGACTTCGCGCGTGGTTCACATCGCCAACGCGCGCGCGGGCGAAGGGTTCATCGCGGTCAGCGAGGAGGCGCGCCGTACGTTCTGGCTGGACCGCGCGCGCACTGCAGCGATCGCGCGCCATACCAACGCGTTCAAGATCAACGAGGACGTCGTGATCCCGCTGGCTCGGCTGGGCGAGTACACCGACGCCGTCGAGCGGATCAACATCGAGCGCTCCACCGCGAACAAGCTCGACATGCTCGACGCTGTCCAGGAGCTGCTCGGCACGCGCTTTCCGCTCGGAAGGGGCGCCGATCCGGAGGCCGAACGGCTGTCGCGCGAGGAGATCATCGGCGACCGAATCGAGCGCGCGCTGGAGCTGATCGCCGAAGTGCGCCGGCGCTGGTCCGGTCTGATGGAGCGAATCGACGCGCCGGCGCAGGACTGGCAGCAGCTGGTCGGGATGGGGGCCGCGATCGAAGGGCCAACGCGCGTGTTCGACTTGCTGCAGCAGCGGCGCGTCCGGGTCTCGTGGAAAGACGAAGTGCGCGCGCCGCTGGAGCGCTTGTTCGGCGGCAGCGTATTCGCGCCGCTGCTTGCCGAGGTGGATCGCGTCCATGCCCAAGTGCTGAAGGGGCGGGTCGTAGTCGCGCTGCACATGCACGCCGGCGACGGCAACGTCCACACGAATATCCCGGTGAACTCCGACAACTACGCGATGCTGCAGCAGGCGAGCGCAAGCGTGGAACGCATCATGCGGATCGCGCGCGAGCTCGATGGAGTGATATCGGGCGAACATGGGATCGGTATCACGAAGCTGCAGTTCCTGCGCGAGGAGGAGCTGAAGCCGTTCCGCGCATATCGGCGACGGGTCGATCCGCACGAGCGTTTCAACAGCGGCAAGTTCCAACCGGGAGCGGACCTTTCGCGCGCGTACACACCGAGTTTTAACCTGCTCGGGCACGAGTCGCTGATCATGCAGCAAAGCGACATCAAGAGCGTGTCGGATGCGATCAAGGACTGCCTGCGCTGCGGCAAGTGCAAGCCGGTGTGCGCCACGCACGAGCCCGCGGCCAACCTGCTGTACTCGCCGCGCAACAAGATCTTAGCCACATCGCTGCTGATCGAGGCGTTCCTGTACGAGGAGCAGACGCGCCGTGGCGTTTCGCTGAAGCACTGGGACGAGTTCTCCGACGTGGCCGACCACTGCACGATCTGCCACAAGTGCGCGGCGCCCTGCCCGGTGGACATCGACTTCGGCGACGTGTCGATGGCGATGCGCGACCTGCTGCGCCGGATCGGACGCAAGCGCTTCGCGCCGGCCACCGCCGTTGCGATGATGCTGCTGAACGCTACGCGCCCCGAACACGTGAAGCTCGCCCGCAAGCTCGTGGTCGACTGGGGCTACCGGCTGCAGCGGCTCGCACACCGAGTATTGGCGCTGCCTGCAGCCGCGCAGCGGCGCCGGCCTCCCGCCACGACCGGTCAGCCAGCCATGCGCCAGCAGATCGTCCACTTCGTGAACCGCAAGCTGCCCGGAGGGCTGCCGACACGAACCGGGCGCGCGCTGCTCGATATCGAGGATGCGCGCTTCGTCCCGATCATCCGCGATCCGGCCAGCAGCGCAGTCGATACCGAGGCGGTGTTTTACTTTCCTGGCTGCGGATCGGAGCGTCTGTTCTCCCAGGTGGGGTTAGCGACACAGGCGATGCTGTGGCATGTCGGAGTGCAGACCGTGCTTCCGCCCGGGTACCTGTGCTGTGGCTATCCGCAGCGCGGAGCCGGTCAGGCGGCGCTGGCCGAGAAGATCACGACCGACAACCGGGTGCTGTTCCACCGCGTCGCCAACACGCTGAACTACCTGGACATCCGCACAGTGATCGTCTCGTGCGGCACTTGCTACGACCAGCTGCAGGGTTACCGCTTCGAGGAGATCTTTCCCGGCTGCCGCATCGTCGACATCCACGAGTTCCTGCTCGAAAAAGGCGTGCGGGCCGACGGCGTGCAAGGCGTGCGTTACGTGTACCACGATCCTTGTCACAGCCCGTTGAAGGTCCACCCGATGCAAACCGTTAACGGTTTGCTCGGCACGGCCGACGGCACGCGAATCGAGCGCACCGACCGCTGCTGCGGCGAAGCCGGAACGCTGGCGATCGCGCGCGCCGACATCGCCACGCAGGTGCGGATGCGCAAGGAGGCGGAGCTGCAGTCCGACGCCGCGCGGCTGCGCTCAGGCGGCTTCGACGGTTCCGTGCGCGTTCTCACTTCCTGCCCAGCCTGCCTGCAGGGTTTGAGCCGCTTCGAGGAAACGAGCGCGGTGCAGGCCGACTACATCGTCGTCGAACTGGCGCGGCACCTGCTCGGCGACAATTGGATGGCGAATTTCGTCGCGCGTGCCAATACCGGCGGAATCGAGCGAGTGCTGGTGTGAAGATGTCCGCGCAGTGTTTGCTTTGCAATGGCGACGGCGGCGTCGTGGTCGCACGCACTCCCAAACTGCGCGTCGTGCTGGTGGACGACCCCGACCATCCGGTCTACCTGCGGGTGATCTGGAACTCGCATGTGAAGGAGATGACCGACCTCGCCGAGGCCGAGCGAGCGCGGTTCCTGGCGGCGGTTTTCGCGGTCGAGACGGCACTGCGTGAGACGGTCAATCCGGTCAAAATCAACCTGGCAAGCCTGGGCAACCAGGTGCCGCACCTTCACTGGCACATCGTCGCGCGTTTCGCAGACGATCCGCACTATCCGAACCCGATCTGGAGCGGGCGGCAGCGCGGATCTGATCCTGCGCGGCTGGCTGTACTCCGGCAGGCACTTCCTGCGCTGTCTGCGAAGATCGAGGAGCGAGTGGCGAAGCTCTCATGACGCAGCGTTGCTGACGGGACGGCGGGATGGCGCCTCGGGACTGGATCGCTGCAGCAGCTCGGTTCGCGCGAGGCAAACCCCGGCGCGCTGCAGCCGCGCTTATCGTGTTGGGAGCTCTGATCGTTTGGATGTGGCGCTGGGGATCCCACATCGATACGCGTCCGCCGTCGCAGCCGGAACCAGCGCAGGCAGCAAAGGACGAGCAGCCTTACTTGCCACGATCTGCAACACAGCCGGCATTGACAGTCGGCGTCGAGCTGTGCGGTTACGGGCCGCTACCCGTACGCGACGGTACGCCTGACATTCCGAAGGACATCGAAACGGCGGCGGCTGGGGCGCTTGGCCGCATTGCCGATGAGTTAGCGTCGCGATCCGACGATCGCGACCGCGCGCTGGGCCTGCACCTGCAGACGATCAGTGCCGCCAACGCGGCTGTCGATGCTTGGGTCCACGATCACGGCCAGTGCGCGGACGGCGATGAAGCTTGCAGCACGGCAATGTTCGCTGCGGGCATCCCCGCAAAGGCGGCAGGCGAGCAAGCCCTCGCGCGCCTGGCGAGCACTACCTCTGACCCGGAAGCTTATGCGCTCGCGATCCAATCCTGCGGCCGATCGACCGCCGGCGACTGTGCTCTGTTGAGCTCTGCGCAATGGGCCAGGATCGAGCCGGATAACATGATTCCGTGGTTGTACCTCGCAACCGAGGCGCAGCAGCGCCACGATCGCAGCGGTTTCCAAGCCGCGCTGACTCGCGCGTCCGCAGCGCGCTACAGCAACATGTATTGGGACAGCCTATCGGGCTTTATTGCGTCCGACACGTTCGGAGCGCAGCCGGAGCCGATTCAACCGCTGCTTGCGATCCAATTGATCGGGATC
>JAFAIM010000039.1 GCA_019236735.1 Burkholderiaceae bacterium | reverse complement strand
AAGGCGCGCAACCGAGTGTGCGAGTTCCCGGATTCGGCACGCAGTTGCCGGACGCGGTGTTCGTGCGCAGCATTGAAGCCGGCAGCTTCGAGCAGGTCACGTTGCGCCTTTCGGTGCTGCATGCACTCCGGGAACTTTCCGTGCCCGTGTACAACGACGCGCGCGCGATCGAGCGCAGCGTCGACAAGGCGATGACGACGTTCCTTCTGCGCCAGCACGGCATTCCGACGCTGCCCACCTGGGTCACCGAGCGATCGAGCATTGCGAGCGCGACCCTAATGCGGGAGACCGCGCAAGGCCGCGAACTCGTGGCCAAGCCGCTGTTCGGATCGCAGGGCAAGGGTTTGCGCCGCCTCGGCGGCGGAGCTTCGGTGCCGGGCGAAGACGAGGTCCACGGTGTGTGGTATCTGCAGCGATTCCTCGATTGCGGTGAAGGCAACTGGCACGACTGGCGGGTGCTAGTCGCTGGAGGCAGGCCGGTGGCGGCGATGCTGCGGCGTGGGCGATCGTGGGTCACGAACGTCGCACGCGGTGCGCGCGTCGAGGCGGTCGACGCGCACGGCGATCTTGCCTGCCTGGCAGTGGAGGCAACGCATGCGGTCGGAGCCGACTACGCGGGGGTGGACCTGATGCGCAACGCCGACGGGCGCTGGATCGTCCTCGAAGTCAACAGCATCCCAGCGTGGCGCGGCCTGCAGGCCGTAGCAAAGATCCGGATCGCCGATGCGCTGGCGGGCGACCTGAGCGCCCGCTATCTGACTCGCGCACGCGTGCAGCGCGCGTAGCGCCGATGCCGGCCGATCCTTCCGCCCGGCTCGTTGCACAGTGTTTCCTTGCCGCCTGCGAGCTCGATGTCACAGCGCTGAAACCCGGCAATGTGCGGATTGGCGCTGCTGCGAGCGGCATGAGCGCGGACGACTTCCTGAACAGCGCGCGCGCAAGCGCGCCTGCGCTCGCACGGCACGCAGCGCGAGTCGGCGAGCGATTGCTGGAAGCGATTCAGTGCACGCAGCGAATTGTGCATTGCAACACCAACCTCGGAATCGTCCTGCTTGCTGCCCCCGTGTTTCACGCAGCGGAAGCTGGCCCGCCACTGAGGCCGGCGCTAGCGCAAACACTGGGCCAACTCGATCTGTCCGATTGCAAGTTC
Source organism: Burkholderiaceae bacterium (assembly GCA_019236735.1). Lineage (GTDB taxonomy): Bacteria > Pseudomonadota > Gammaproteobacteria > Burkholderiales > Burkholderiaceae_F > VBCK01. The sequence goes on along the minus strand of JAFAIM010000039.1, from coordinate 13,320 downwards.
GCGTACGAGGCGATCCGGCTGGCCCGCCCCGGAGGGCTGGGGAAGAGTGCGCACCACGACGTGGCGGCCGAGCCGCAGGTGACGCTGCTGGAAGCGATGCGCGAGGCACAGGGACGTGACAGCATCGCTCGCCAGTACGCGCAGGGCTACCGCGACATTTTCGATTTCGGATTCCCTCTATGGGAGCGCGCGCTGGCGCGATTCGGGGACGAAGCTTGGGCGGGGACGTACCTGTTCCTGGCGTACTTGTCGACTTGGCGCGACTCCCTGATCGAGCGCAAGTTCGGCGCCGCTACCGCGCAGGCGGTATCGGAACGCGCTCGCGAGTTTGATTCGCATTGGTCCTCCGGGCTGGAAACCATGCAGGCGCGGTTGCTGTCTTGGGACGAGGAATTGCGCCATGCAGGAATTAATCCCGGTACCAGTGCGGACCTGACGGTGGCGACCGTGTTTGCTGCGAAACTGGCGCGGGCGGTGTAAAGTCGCCTGGGCGCGGGCGGGACCCCGCAATACTCAGAACGAAAGGAGAACAGTCCAATGGCGAAAATCACGAACGTTCGCGTCGGCGAGTCGCTGGTCGGCGACGGCAACGAAGTGGCACACATCGATCTTGTGATTGGGCCGCGCGGCAGCGCAGCGGAAACGGCGTTCGTGAACGCCCTGAGCAACAACAAGGACGGGTTCACGACACTTTTGGCGGTGATCGCGCCGAACCTTCCGTGCAAGCCGAACACGATCCTGTTCAACAAGGTCACGATCAAGGGCGCCAAGCAGGCTGTTCAAATGTTCGGGCCGGCGCAGGCTGCGGTTGCGCGTGCGGTCGCCGATAGCGTCCAGGCGGGCGTGATTCCGGCCGACGAAGCGGACAACCTGTTCGTGCTGGTCGGTGTGTTCATCCACTGGGATGCCGCCGACGACAACAAGATCTTCGACTACAACTATCGCGCGACCAAGGAATCGATCGAGCGCGCAGTTGCCGGTACCCCGACCGCTGCCGAAGTGACCTCGAAGAAGGGGTCCGTCAAGCACCCGTTCTCGCCGAAGTAATAAAAGCGCCCGCGCAGGGCGGAGGGATCGTTCGCAAGGGCAGCCGGTGCGGCTGCCCTTGCTATCTTCACCGCTCTAACGTGCAGACCTTGCCCGCGTGGATTCGGTCGGAACCGCACGGTGTGCGGCTCGCTCTGCGCGTGCAGCCGGCCGCGCGCCGCTGCGCGCTGGTGGGTGAACACGGGAATCGTCTGAAGGTGGCGGTGCAGGCCCCGCCCTCCGAGGGACGGGCGAACGAGGCGCTGATCGCCTATCTTGCCGCATGCCTGGACCTTCGCCCCGGTGCCTTGCGCCTGGCCGCCGGCGCGGCATCGCGCGACAAATCGCTGCTGATCGACTGCGACCCGTCCGAGGCACCGCGCATCGCACAGCGGCTGATCGCCGCTGTGCGCCGCTGATTCCCCGTCTACTCCGAGTGCAACAGCTTCATCCGCTGCAGCAAATCCACCCAGTGGCGCACGTCTCCGCAAATCGATCGCCTCGACCAGACCAGGTCGGCGCGCGGCGCGCCACCGATCGATATCTCGCCGTCGGCCAACCGAGGTGGCGGGGAAAAGCGATCGTCGCAGTCCAGTTCGATTCCGACGGCATCGAGCGCGTCCGCGCCGGGTGCAGCGTCGGCGCGGCGCGCTTGCGTCAGCCCGATCCCCCGCACACGACTCCAGGGGGCAAAAAATGGGCGCCGATAAGGGCCATGCAACCAAACTGCGATGCCGAATTCAGAAGCCTCGATCACTGGTAGTTGCAGCAGCAGCCGCAGCGCTGAACCGATCGAGCACGCCGCAGAGGCGATCAGCGCAAGCCACCACAGAGCCTTCAAAGGCTCGCCCGCCGGTCTGCCTGCCAGCGACAGCAGCAGCGTCGTGGACAGGCTCGCCCACAATGTGGTCCAAAGGCCAGTTCGGCGCGGCATGATGCGCACCGCAAGCGGCAGGCCAGCCATGGTCGAATCCCGCATCGTCGCGAGGTTCCGCAAAACGGGTACCTCCGGGCCGCACAATCTACCCTAGTGGGCTGTAACAGCCGATTCCGGAGGGAAAGGCTCGCCCAGACGCGCCTTTCCCTCCCGAATCGACTGTTACAGCCCACTAGTGTTGTGTAATCGCCAATTTCGCCGCTCCAGTAGGGAATTGGCCGCCCGAGCCAGGGTGTCGCCTCCCCTACAATTGCGTTCCCAGAGGGGTTGAACACAACGTTGACATAACAATGAAGGTGATTCTGGCTCAGCCGCGCGGCTATTGCGCCGGTGTCGTCCGCGCGATCGAGATCGTCGAGCGCGCTTTGGAGAAGTATGGGGCTCCGGTCTACGTGCGGCATGAGATCGTCCATAACCGGCATGTCGTGGACAATCTGCGAGCCAAGGGCGCGCGCTTCGTCGAAGATTTGTCGGAGGTTCCGGCCGGGGCGGTCACGATTTTCAGCGCCCACGGCGTCGCCCGCAGCGTCGAGCAGGACGCCGAGCACAGAGGGCTATCGGTGCTCGACGCGACCTGTCCGCTGGTGTCGAAGGTCCACATCCAAGGGCAGCGCTATGTCGACCAGGGGCGAACCGTCATCCTGATCGGACACGCCGGACATCCGGAAGTCGAAGGCACGATGGGGCAGCTGACCGCGCCGGTGCACCTGATACAGAGCATCCAGGATGTTCGCGAGCTCGACATCCCGAACGACGCTCCGGTTGCCTACATCACGCAAACGACGCTGAGCGTGGACGACACCAAGGCGGTGATCGCGGCGCTGCGCGAGCGTTTCTCCAACCTGGTGGGGCCGGAGACACGGGACATCTGCTACGCCACGCAAAACCGCCAAACCGCGGTACGCGAGTTGGCCAAGCTGGTGGACGTGATTCTCGTCGTCGGCGCGCGCAACAGCTCCAACTCGAACCGGCTGCGCGAGATCGGCGAGGAGGCCGGTGTGCCGAGCTATCTGGTCAACGACGGCAGCGAGGTGAGCCCCGACTGGCTGCAGGGGAAGCAAGCAGTGGGTCTGACGGCGGGAGCCTCGGCGCCGGATGTTCTGGTAGAAGACGTGGTGGCAGTACTGCGCAGCTTTGCACCGATCCAGATCTCGACGCTGCCGGGAATCGAAGAACGTATACAGTTCCGCCTTCCAGCGCAGCTGCTGGAAGCGGCGGTCCAATAGTTTTCGGGAGTAAAAACTTGTCCATCGCATTTCACGAGGCGCTTGTCGTCGGCGGCTATGTACTGCGCCAGCGCCTGGCCGGTCGTAAGCGCTATCCGCTCGTATTGATGCTCGAGCCGCTATACCGCTGCAATCTCGCTTGCGCGGGCTGCGGCAAGATCGACTACCCGGACCCGATCCTGAATCAGCGCATGCCGGTCGAGGAGGCGCTGGGCGCGATCGACGAGTGCGGGGCGCCCGTGGTCGTGATGGCGGGCGGCGAGCCGCTGCTGCACAAGGACCTCCCGCAGATCGTCCGGGGCGCCATTGCGCGCCGCAAGTTCGTAACGGTGTGCACCAACGCGCTGCTGCTGGAAAAGCAGCTTGACCAGTACCAGCCGAGCCGTTATTTCAACTGGTCGGTACACCTGGATGGCGACCGCGAGATGCACGACAAGTCGGTCTGTCAAAAGGGCGTCTACGATCGCGCCGTCTCGGCGATCCGCGCCGCGCGGCAACGCGGGTTCCGAGTCAATATCAACTGCACGCTTTTTAACGACGCCGACCCAGAACGGGTCGCGCGTTTCTTCGACGACGTCAAAGCTCTCGGCGTGCACGGGATCACCGTTTCGCCGGGCTATGCGTACGAGCGCGCCCCCGATCAAAAGCACTTCCTGAACCGCACGGCGACCCGCGAGCTGTTCCGCAGCATCTTTCGGCGCGCGCGCGGCGGCAAAGGCTCGAAATCCTGGCCGTTCTTTCAGTCGAGCCTATTCCTCGATTTCCTGGCGGGCAACCAGACCTATCACTGCACTCCGTGGGGCAATCCGACCCGCACGATCTTCGGCTGGCAACGCCCCTGTTATCTGTTGGGGGAGGGTTACACGAAGACGTTCCGCGAGCTGATGGAAACGACAAACTGGGACCGCTACGGCGTCGGCAACTACGAGAAGTGTGCCGATTGCATGGTGCACTCCGGATTCGAGGCGACTGCGGTCGAGGATGCGATCCGCAGACCCTGGAAGGTGGTCAGCGTGGCGCTGCGCGGGGTTCGCACCGAAGGCCCGATGGCGCCGGACATCCCATTGGCCGGCCAGCGGCCCGCCGAGTACGTGTTTTCGCGGCACGTCGCCGAACGCCTCGCGGCGTTGCCGGCGACATCGGCGTCCGGAACTTAAGGCGGCGTTTTTTCGGCGCAATCATGTCGTCTTCGGACGGCAGGTTGCGCCTGGGCGTTTGTGTTCGCGGGGTCGCATAAAGGGCGGGGTACTCCGGTCTGTGTCCCTCGCGGGACAATCGCGATATGGCACTCACCGCCGACCAGATCGCCGTGCTCAGCCGGCTGCTGGACGAGGCTCTTCCGCTCGACCGGGCGGGGCGCGAGCGCTGGCTTGCCTCATTGCCGCCCGAGCGAGCCTCGCTGCTGCCGGCGCTCAGGCAGGCACTGCTCGTCGATGACGATGCGGCGAACAGCGCCGGCTACTTCGCGAAAGCACCCGGCGTCGACGGCGACGCACCTGCGACGATTCTGACTGCGGGGCTGCAGGTCGGGCATCGGGTGGGCCCATACGAGCTGGTACGTGAGCTCGCGGCCGGGGGTATGGCGGTCGTGTGGCTGGCGCGCCACGTCGACGGGGCGCCGGGACGCCAGGTAGCCCTGAAACTCCCGCTGCTGTCGCGGCTGCGGCGCGACCTGGCCGAGCGATTCGCGCGCGAGCGCGAGATCCTGGCACAACTCGAGCACGCCAACATCGCGCGCCTGTACGACGCCGGAGTCGCCGCTGATGGACTGCCGTACCTTGCGCTCGAGTACGTCGAAGGCGAGTCGCTCACCGCTTGGTGCGATTCGCGCCGCTGTGGCGTGCGAGAGCGGCTGAAGCTGTTCCTGCAGGTACTCGACGCCGTGCAGTATGCGCACGCGCGGCACGTGGTCCACCGCGATATAAAACCGTCGAACATCTTTGTGACAGACGCCGGGCAGGTCCGGTTGTTGGACTTCGGCGTGGCCAAGCTGCTGGCCGAAGGCCAGGCCGACGATCGGACCGATCTGACGCGCGTCTTTGGCAGGGCGCTGACTCCGGACTACGCGAGCCCTGAGCAGTTGCGTAGCGAGGAGATCGGGCCGCCGAGCGATGTATACGCACTCGGTGTCGTGCTGTACGAGCTGCTGGTCGGAAGCCGCCCATACAAGATTCAAACCGATTCGTCCAAGATGCCGCTCGAGCTGGCGATCGAGTCGGCCCAAGTCCACAAGCCCAGTACACAGGTACAGGCGCCAGCCGCCATCGCGCGCTCGACCAGCCACGAAAAACTCGCGCGGCATTTGCGTGGCGACCTGGATGCCATCGTGCTGAAGGCGCTCGAACGTCGATCGCAGGACCGCTACCAGAGCGCTGCGGCGTTCGCGGACGATCTACAGCGCTACCTCAGCGGCGAAGAGGTCGACGCGCGATCGACTCCTCCAGGGCGACGCCTCGTCAGGGTGGCGCTGCGCCACCGGATAGCCGCCGGCGGGATCGTCGCCGCGCTGCTGGCCGCCGTCGTTCTCGTCGGACCCGGGCGTCATTCGTGGCTGGGACCGTTGCGAGCGCGCTTGGCCCCACCGGAGCCGATTGCCGATGTGCCGCCGGACAAATCTGTCGCCGTGCTGCCTTTCGTCGATCTGAGCGAGGCGCACAACCAGGAGTACTTTTCCGACGGTCTGACCGACGAGCTGATCGACCGGCTGGCACGCACGGGCGACCTTCGTGTGATCGCCCGCACGTCTTCGTTCCAGTTCAAAGGCCGCAGCGAGGACGTGCGGCAGATCGCGCGCAAACTGGGCGTTGCGAGCCTGCTCGAAGGCAGCGTTCGCCGGGCCGGGTCGACGATCCGCGTCACCGCGCAACTGGTCCGCGGCTCCGACGGCTCGCACCTGTGGTCGCAGACCTACGACCGTGACCTGACCGATGTGTTCGTCGTCCAGGATGATATCTGCAGCACCGTCGCCAATGCGCTGCATGCGGCGCTCTCGGACGGCGCACCGGCCAACGCGGCCAACGATCTGTCGGAGCGCAACCTGGAGGCCTACAACGACTTTCTGCAGGGCTGGTATTACTACCAGCGCGCAACGCAGCAGGATCTGGAAAAGTCGGTGGCTGCGTATCGCGAAGCGCTGCGGCTCGATCCGCAGTACGCACGCGCGTGGGCAGAACTCGCACGGGCATATATCCGCCAGGGAAACTGGCAGTGGGACACCATCCAGAACGTGTACCGCAAGGCGCGCGACGCGGCGGAGCGCGCGCTGGCGATCGACCCGAACCAGCCGCTCGCACACCGGGTGCTCGGTTACGTGTATTGGGACTACGACCTGAATCGCGACGCCGGGCAGGCCGAGTTCAAGAAGTCGCGTGAACTGGACCCGAGCGACCCGGATGCGCTGTCGGCCCTGACGATTGTGGCGCTTGCGTACGGCCACCTCGACGAAGCGATCGAGCTGAAGCGGCGCAATGCCGACGCCGATCCACTCAACGCTCTGATGCTCGACGATCTCGCGAGTCTGTATCTGGACGCGGGCCGGTCGGCCGACGCCGAAACGGCGGTCCGCAGGGCATTGACACTGAAGCCGGACTACACGGGCGGCCACTGCAACTTGGGAATGGTTCTACTGGCGCGCGGTCAGCCGGATCTTGCACTGGGTGAGATGCAGCGCGAGAGCGATCCGGCCGCGCGTGCAGCGTGCGTCCCGTTCGCATACTGGTCGTCTGGGCGGCACGCGGAGGCCGATGCCGCCGCGAAAGAGCTGGTGGACCGATACGCCGACCTGTACGCATACAACATCGCGCAGCTGTACGCATTCGAGGGTAAGACGGATACTGCTTTCGAATGGCTCGAACGCGCCTATCGCCAGCGCGACCTCGGCCTGACGATGATCAAGGTCGATTCGCTGGTACGCGGACTGCGCGGCGACCCGCGCTTCGGCGCGCTGATCGCAAAAATGCAGCTCTCCCGGTAGGCCGCCAAGAAAGGATCTCGGATGGCAATGGCGCTCAAAGAATGGCTTCCGCCGGAGGCAGTCGACATCGTCCTCGTTCTCTTCCTGTCGCTGCTGATCGGGCTGGAGCGCGAGGAACGCAAGGCCGAGACGGCGGGGCAGTATGCGTTCGGCGGCGTTCGCACCTTCCCGCTGATCGGCTTGATCGGTTATTCAATCGCTTTCGTTGCAAACGGCGAAGTACTGCCGCAGGTGATCGGACTGGTGATCGTCGCGGCGTTCCTGCTGATGTCCTACTCGCATAAGGTTTCGGTGGGTGGGATGGCCGGGATCACCTCCGAAATGGCCGGCGTGATCACCTATGTGGTGGGAGCCCTCGTGTTCCACCAGGACCTGTGGCTCGCGACCACTGTCAGCGTGGCGGCGATGTTGCTGCTGCAGATGAAGCAGGCGCTGGAAGGTCTGACTCGGCGCATTGCGCCGGACGATATCTTCACGTTCACGAAGTTTCTGCTGCTGACCGCGGTGATCCTGCCCGCCGTCCCGAATCTGCCGTTCACCCCGTTCCACATCAACCCTTTCAAGAGCTGGCTTGTGGTGGTGGCGGTGAGCTCGGTTTCCTACGCGAGCTACGTGCTGCAGCGTTGGGCGCACGGAAAGGGAGGTGTGATCCTGACCGCTGCGCTCGGCGGAGCGTATTCGTCGACGGTGACCACCGTCGTGCTGGCGAAGCGGGGCGCGCGGGATGAACAGCCGCGCCTGTTCGCAGGCGCGATCCTGATGGCGTGCGGCACGATGTATTTGCGGCTTGCCGCGCTGCTGGCGATCGTCAACGTCCAACTGATGGCCTTGCTTGCGCCGGCGCTGCTCGTTCTCGGCGCCGGCGGAGTCGGCGCGGGGTTGCTATGGGCCCGCGGGGCGGGCGCGAGCGGCAAAGGCGCCGCCGAACAGACCGTGACCGCAAATCCCTTGGAGCTCAGTGCCGCGCTGATGTTTGCGGTGCTGTTCGTAGTGATGCAGGTTGCTACGCAGTTGGCAGCCACGTATCTGGGCAAATCGGGCTTGTACTCGCTCGCTGCCGTGATGGGGGCGACCGACGTCGATCCATTCATCATGGGCATAACGCAGGCGGTGCAGGCGTCGACCGCGCTTCCGGTTGCGGGTGGCGCGATCCTGATCGCGGCGGCCAGCAACAATGTCTTCAAGGCCGGCTACGCCTGGTATCTCGCGCGCGGGCGCACCGGGCGGCAGAGTTTCTTGCTGCTGCTGGGTCTGGCATCGGCCGGTCTGACGCCGTTGCTGCTACTTTGAGTGCAAAGGGCGATTCTCGGATGGCAAAGGTCCTGATCGTTACCGGAGGTTCGCGCGGCATCGGCGCGGCAACCGCGCGCCTCGCTGCTGCTGCGGGCTACACGGTGTGCGTGAACTACCGCAACGACCATGACGCGGCCGCGCAGGTGGTTGCGAGCCTGCACGCAATGGGCGTGTCTGCAAACTCGTTCCAGGCCGACGTGTCGGTCGAGGAGGACGTCGTGCGCATGTTCGAACACGTCGATTCCTCGCTCGGCCGCGTCGACGCGCTGGTGAACAATGCCGGCATTCTCGGCAAGCAGTGCCGGGTCGAAGAGATGGATGCGGAACGGGTCGCCCGCACGCTGTCGATCAACGTGGTGGGAGCTTTCGTCTGCTGCCGCGAGGCGGTTCGCAGGATGTCGACGCGATACGGCGGCATGGGGGGAGCAATCGTGAACGTATCGTCGCGCGCCGCCCAGCTGGGATCGCCCGGCGAATACGTGGACTATGCGGCGTCCAAGGCTGCGCTGGACACGCTGACGATCGGGCTCGCCAAGGAGGTCGCCGCCGACGGCATTCGCGTCAATGCGGTTGCGGCCGGGATCATCTACACCGACATCCACACGAGCGGTGGCGAGCCGGGGCGCGTCGACCGGCTGAAAGGCACGATTCCGATGCAGCGCGGCGGCACCGCCGACGAGGTCGCGAGCGCCATCTTGTGGCTGCTATCCGATGGCGCCTCGTATACGACCGGCACGGTGCTGCACGTTTCTGGCGGCAGATGAAGTCTGTCCGAGAGGGAGCGAAAAGGGCGCTCTTCCTCCGGCAAGCCGAATCTTCGTTGCCGTAAAGGCCTGTTCCGGACCGCCGAAATACTGGAAATGGCGGCCGAAAATGATGACGGCCGAAACGTAGCTGCGCAGCTGCAATGTCATGGACACTAGTGGGCGCGAACGCAATGCGGTCCTGAAGGCCGCGATGGCCGGTGCTCTGGCCGATTCGGACCCGTGGCACCTGAAACAGGTGATCGAGCAGTCCGGCGAGTCGATCGTCGTCAAGGACCTGGACGGTGTCGTCACGGTGTGGAACCGGCAGGCGGCCGCCCTGTATGGATTCACCGACGAAGAGGCGATCGGCCGCACCCTTCGGCAGTTGCACGCTGCTGCTCTTTCCGATGAGGAGTGGGCCAGCGTCTTGACTCGCATCCGCGCGGGCGTACCGGCAACGAAGACCGTGCAGCGCCGCAGAAAGAACGGCGAGCAGCTGCTGATCCTGAACAAGACCACGCCCCTGTTCGATCTGGAAGGCCGGCTGATCGGCGAGATAACGATCGCTCGCGACGTCACCGCTGCCGTCCGCACCGAGGCGGCCTTGCGCGAGAGCAACGTCAAACTGCAAGCGGCAAACGCGGAGCTGCAGAAGCGCGCCTTCATCGATTCGCTCACCGGCATGCCCAACCGCGTGCTGCTCGAAGACCGGCTGGCGCACGCGGCGGCCCGCCTGGACCGTAGTCGCGCAGGCAACGAGGCACAGGCGGGAGAGAAGATCGCAGTCCTGTTCCTGGATTTGGACGGCTTCAAGCTGATCAACGATTCATTCGGGCACGCCGTGGGTGACCAGGTGCTGATCGAGGTTGCGCAGCGCCTTTCGGCCGCCGTGCGTACCTCCGATACCGTGGCGCGGCTGGGCGGCGACGAATTCGTGCTGCTGCTGGAAGCGGTTGGCGACCAGAACGATTGGCTGTCGCTCGTTCATCGCCTGTTGCATTCTCTGTCCGAGCCGCTTGCCATCGCGGGCCAGCAGATCGAGATTTTCGCCTCGGTCGGCGTCGCTCTATACCCCGACCACGGCGAGCGCGATCAGCTCGTTGCACACGCGGATGCGGCCATGTACGCAGCCAAGAAGGCCGGCAGAGGCAGTTTTTCGCTGTTCGAGCCGCACATGGACGCCGACGCGCGGGAGCGGCTGATGCTGCAGAACGATCTGCGCCATGCCTTGGAGCGGCGCGAGCTGCGCTTGCACTATCAGCCGAAGATCGTCGGCGGGTCGCGCGGAGTGAAAGAGCGGATCACCGGAGTCGAGGCGCTGTTGCGGTGGAATCACCCGAAACGCGGCGTGATCGGCCCGGCCATCTTCATCCCGATCGCCGAGCGGGTCGGCCTGATCAGGAGCCTGGGCGATTGGGTGATCGACGAGGCTTGCCGCCAGGTGCGGGTTTGGGCAGATGCGGGACTGAGAATACCCGTTGCGATCAACCTGTCCGTACACCAGCTGCGCGATCCGAATCTTCTCATCCGCATCCGGCGGTCGCTCGAGTGTCACCGAGTGGATCCGTCACAGCTCCTGTGCGAGATCACCGAATCCGCGGCGATGGCGGACGTCGACGCGACGCAACGGGTGTTCGAGCAGATGCGCCAGATTGGCGTGTTCCTGTCGATCGACGACTTCGGTACCGGCTACTCCAGCTTGAGCTACCTGCGCCAGTTGCCGGCGCGCCAGCTGAAGATCGACCGCACGTTCGTTACCGACCTGGAATCCAACACCGACGCGCGGGCAGTGGTACACGCCGTGATCAATCTCGCCCATGCCCTGGACCTACGGGTGGTTGCCGAAGGTGTCGAAACCGAAGGCCAGCGCAACATCCTGTCCAGTCTCGAGTGCGACGAGCTGCAGGGGTACCTGTTCGCGCAGCCGATGCCGGCTGAGGCGTTGCAGGCGTGGATCAGCGAGCGCCAGTCTCGAGACGGTTCCATCGATCCACCGCAAGAAGCTGCAGCAGTGTGATGTGGCTGTCGCAATGCTAACTAATGTGAGTCTGCGGGCCGCCCCCGCTGTCCGCTCCACGCGGCCGCCCGCTGCGGCACCAGCAGCACGCAAAGGACGATGAACACCGCGATCACCGCCGAGGCGATCGGGCGACTCAACGCGAGGCCGCCATGGTCGAGCGGCTTGTCGAGGAAATCGCCGACGGTCGCGCCGAGCGGGCGGCTCAGGATAAAGGCGGCCCAGAACAGCAGCACGCGCGAGGCGCGGGTCCAGTAGTAGGCAGCGGCAAGGAGCGCGAGCGCGGCCGCGAATACGAGTGCTCCGCCCGCGTATCCGAGGCCGCTCGTGTCGGCGATCCAGTCGCCCAATGCGGTTCCCAATGTTTGCGAAAACGTAATCGCAGCCCAGTAGAACGCCTCGACTTTCGGCTTGGCGACCGACTCCACCGATACCGATCCGAGCGAGACGTACCAGAGCGCGAGGGTGGCCAGCAAACAGCCGAGCAGCAGCAGCGAGCCCCCGGTGTAACCGATCCCGAGCGAACGGTCGGCGAAATCGGCCATCGTCGTCCCGAACGTGGTCGAGGCTACGATCGTTGCCCAGTACAGGAACGGATGGAATTTTTTGGCCGCGATTTGAACCGCGACCAATACGACGAGCAGCACGAGGAACAGCTCGGTACCCGAGCGGTAGCCCCAATTTAGTGTCATCGTTACCGAGTCTCCGCCCGTTTCGCCGAGCGTGGTGGCAGCGATTTTGATGATCCAGAAACCCAGCGTGATCTCGGGAACTTTGGCGAGGACTTTGGCGGTTGGCATCGGCGCTATGGCACACTGTGCGGGCAACATGAGGAGGACAAACGCAGGCGCGGGAAGTTGCTCCCGCGAACCAGGGAGGAGCCTCGGATGGACGGTGAACTGAAATCTCTCAGTCACGTGCAAAACACAATCACCGACATGGCGTTGCAATTCGGACCTAAGGTTGTCGCTGCGATCGTCATCCTGATTGCCGGCGTCATCGCCGGCCGCTGGGTCGGGCGCGCGACCGATCAAGCGCTGAAGCGGTTTACGCTCGAGCCACCGGTGCGCCTGCTGCTGGTCCGGGTTGTGCGCGTGCTGGTGCTGGCGCTGTTCGCGATGATCGCGCTGCAGAACCTCGGCGTCGAGCTGCTGCCGTTGATCGCCGGCGTCGGTGTGGCGGGCGCTGGCCTGGCGCTGGCCGCGCAGGGGGTACTGGGCAACGTGATCGCGGGGTTGACGATCATCTTCACGAAGCCGTACCGAGTCGGCGAGTTCATCTCGATCATCGGGGTCGAGGGCACCGTCGACTCGATCAGTTTGTTCACCACGACGCTGATCCACGGGGACCGTTCACGCGTGATCGTTCCCAACCGCAAAATCGTCGGCGAGATCCTGCACAACTACGGCAAGATCCGGCAGACCCAGGTCAGTGTCGGCGTTGCCTACGAGACGGACCTGAAGCTCGCGTTGGCGACCATGGCCGAGCTGGTGCGAGCCAACCCGCGCGTGCTGGCAGACCCCGCGCCGCTGGTACAGGTGGCATCGTTGGGTGATTCCGCCATCCAGATTGCAGCCAAGCCGTGGGTCGCCGTTGTCGACTACGGCGCAGTGGAGACCGAACTGAATTCCGACATCGTTCGGGCGATGCGCCAGCGCGGAATCGAGTTGCCACCGCCGCAGTACAAGGTGCTGCTGCGATCGGAAGCGTCGGCGCTGAAAGCCTAGCGTCAATGCCCTTCGAAAGCGGTACCGAGCTCGCGGCGGCAACGCGCCAGCGTCTGTATCGCAACGCGCGCGTCGAGCGCAACGCGCACCAGCGCGGGCAGCTGGCGCGGATCGCGCAGCAGCGAAAACAGAACCGCGACCACGTTGACCCGGCCATCCGGTCGCATGCCAACTGCAGCCGCGGTCGGGACGGTGCGCTCGGCCGGATCGGCGATGACTCGCAAGGCAGCGAACGGCCGCCCGGCACGCAGCGTAATGCGCGCGGCGTGATGCGACTCCATATCGGCCGCAACCGCACCGGTCGACTCGTGCAAACGTACTTTGTCGGCGGGGTGCAACAACGGCGCGTCCACTCCCGCAAGCGGCCTGGCATCC
>JAFAIM010000078.1 GCA_019236735.1 Burkholderiaceae bacterium | reverse complement strand
TGGCGGCGCGGACGCGGGTGCCGCGCCGCCGCCGCACGCGCTGGGGTACGCTCACGCGGTAGCATCCGGCCCAAGCACCGAAGCAGCAAAGGACTGGCCGGCTCCCTGGCATGGCGCCAGTGCCGGCGATCGCGTTGCAATGCGGATTCTGCTGGTCGAAGATAACCTGCAATTGGCCGAGTGGCTCGGGCGCGCGCTGCGCCAGCGCCGCTACACGGTCGACTGCGTGCACGACGGCGACAGCGCCGATAACGTGCTGCGGACGCAGCCCTACGATGCGGTCGTTCTCGATCTGTCGCTCCCACGGATGTGCGGGCGCGACGTGCTGCACCACCTGCGCGAACGCCGCAACGGCGTGCCGGTGCTGATCCTGACCGCAACGGCAACATTGGAAAGCCGCGTCGGTACGCTGAACTCGGGTGCCGACGATTACCTGATCAAGCCTTTTGAGATCGACGAGCTGGAGGCGCGTCTGCGCGCGATGATGCGCCGTGTCAGCCAGCAGAAGGATCCGCTGCTGCGCTGCGGCGATCTGAGTTACGACAGCAACTCGCGTGCGTTCGCGGTACGGGGTTGGCCGCTTTCGCTCACGCCGCGCGAACATGCGGTGCTCGAAGTGCTGATGACCCGCTGCGGCAAGACGGTCGGCAAGCAAGCGCTGGCCGACAGCATCAGCACGATCGACAACGACATCGCCCCGCAGGCGATCGAGGTCTACGTCCACCGGCTGCGCAAGAAGCTCGAGCCCAGCGACGCCTCGATCATCAACCTGCGCGGCCTCGGCTACCTGTTGAAGCGGCGCGATGACGGATAGGAGCCTGCGAGCGCAACTGTTGCGCTGGGTGCTGGTGCCACTGCTGGTGGTCGCCGTGGTGGACACCGCAGTGGCGTACTTCAGCGCGCGCGGCGTCGCTACTGCCGAGCAGGATCGGATGCTGCTCGGATCGGCGCGGGTGATCGCCGAGAGCCTGTCCGATCAGGAGGGTCAGACCTCCCCCGATATTCCGCCGGCGGCGCTCGAACTGCTTCGAACCGACTCGCGCGATCTCGTCTATTACAGCGTCGCGACCTCTGCCGGGGTCATCCTGGCCGGCCACTCGGATCTTCCGCTGCCGCGTCACGCCCTGGCGCCCGAGCAGTCGACCGCATTCGATGCGATCTTCCTCGACGAGCCGGTGCGAGTGGTCGCGTTCTCGCAGCCCCAGTTGCAGGCGTCGGGCAGCGGCTCGATACTCGTCGAAGTGGCGCAGACGCTGCTTTCGCGCAGAGCAATGACGCTGCACCTGTGGGCGCAGAGCATCTCTTATCAGTGGCTGATGATCGCGCTGGCGGGCGCGATGATCTCGATCGGAATGCGCCTCGAATTGCGACCGTTGAAGCGTCTGGGCGAACGCGTGCGGCAGCGCCCGGTCACCGTGCACGAGCCGCTCGGCGAGGAGGCCGTGCCCGAGGAACTGCAGCCGGTGATCGATTCGTTCAACGACTACGTACGCAGGCTGCACGACCTGATGGCGGCACAGGGTCGCTTCATCGCCAACGCGTCGCACCAGCTTCGCACGCCGCTGACGGTGCTGAACACGCAGCTCGACTACGCGCTGCGCGGTGACGATGCGCACGGTCGAACCGAGGCGCTGCAGGCGATGCGCTCGACGCTGCAGCACGGCATCCGCGTCGTTTCGCAGATGCTGAGCTTCTGTCGGGCCGAGGGGGGTGTCGACGGTTCGCTGCACGGCGGCGCCGCCGACCTGACCGACATCGCACGCCAAGTGGTCGAGGAGGCGGCACTGGCCGCCGTGCGGCGCAACGTCGATCTCGGCTGCGAGCTCGACGGCCCGGCCTTCGTGCCGGGATCGTCGCAACTGCTGCACGAGCTGGTCGCTAATTTGGTCGACAACGCGCTGCGGTACGGACGCGAAGGCGGTGTCGTTACGGTCGGCGTTCACGGCGACAGCGGTCGCGGCCGCGTGCGGCTGACGGTGGAGGACGACGGCCCGGGAATCTGCCGTGAACAGCGCGAGCTCGTATTCGAGCGCTTCTATCGGCGCCCGGGCGAGATGGCCGAGGGCAGCGGCCTGGGCCTTTCGATCGTGCGCGAAATCGCGCTCGCCAGCAGCGCGACTGTCGCCCTTTCCGATCCGCCCTCGGGGCGCGGCATCGTCGTCGGCGTCGACTTCCCCGCTGCCGAAGCTCCCCGCGCGGAGTCCGCCCGGGAAGCGTCGGCCGCCGTGCTTCGGTAGCTGGTCGCTGCTGTCAGTATCCCGTGTCCGCGAACTGCGGCGGGCGCCACTTCAACAGAACGTTCTCCAGCACCTCGATCGCGTATTCGGCACCCAACGCGACCACGGCCAGGATGATCATCGAAGCGAACACGCCGGCGGCGTTGAAGGCGCCCTGCGCGGTCGCGATCAACAGGCCGATCCCCTGCTTGGCGCCGAGAAACTCACCGACCACGGCACCGACGAGGGCGAAGCCGAAGCTGACGTGCAAACTGGCCAGGATCCAGCTCATCGCCGACGGCAGCACGACCGTGAAAGTGACCTGCCAGCGCGATGCACCCAGGATGTGCGCGTTGGCGATCAGGTTGCGATCGGCCTCGCGCACTCCCTGGAACGCGTTGCCGAAAACAACGAAGAACACCATCACCACCGCCAGTGCGACCTTGGAAGCCATTCCCAGGCCAAGGGCGATGATGAACACCGACCCGAGAACGACGCGCGGGATCGAATTGGCCACCTTGATGTACACGCTGAACACGTCGGCCAGCAGTTTTACGCGGCCCAGCAGGATCCCGGCGATGACGCCGGCAACGGCTCCGATCAGAAAGCCGATCACCGTCTCTTCCATCGTCACCAGGATCTGCTTCCAAAGCGATCCCTGCGAGGTTCCTTCGGTCGCCCACACCCAGATCTGGTCGACGATCTGCGAGGGCATCGAGAAGAAGAACGGGTCGATCCAGCCCACCCGCGCCGCCAGTTCCCACGCTCCCAGCGACACCACCAGGATCCCGACCCGCAGCGCGTAGACAAGCACCTGGCGGCGCGCGAGCGCTTTTTGCACCCGTTGCTGCTCCTGCGCCAGATCGGCGCCGGCGGCCGGTACGAGCTCGGTCGTGCTCATGCGTCTGCCCCTTTCCTCACGTCCCCTCTCCTCCGCAGAGTCAGATCAATCAAATTCGAACTTCGCTGCGCAGGTCGTCCCAGATGTGGTGCGAAAGCTCGATGAATCGCGGCAGGTATCGCGCTTCGGCGACTTTGCGCGGACGCGGCAGATCGATCTCGTAAACGGCTTTCACGGTGGCAGGGCCCTTGGTCAGCACGACCACGCGGTCTGCCAGTGCGATGGCCTCGTCGATGTCGTGCGTCACGAACACGACGCACCCGCCGTTGGCTGCCCACAATCCCAGCAGTTCGTCCTGCATCACCGCGCGCGTTTGCACGTCCAGCGCCGAAAATGGTTCGTCCATCAACAGGATCTGCGGCTCGTTGATGAACGTCTGAGCCAGCGCCACCCGCTTGCGCATTCCGCCCGACAACTGGTGCGGAAAGTGGTGTTCGAAACCGCTCAGCCCCACGCGCCGGATCCAGTCGAGCGCGCGCTCATTCGCCTTTTGGCGATTCTCGCCGCGATAGACCGGTCCGGCGGAGACGTTGTCGAGCACGTTGCGCCAGGGAAAGACCGCGTCCGACTGGAACACGAATCCGATCCGACGATCGATACCCTCGACCGGATTGCCCCATACCCGCACGGAGCCGGTGGTGGGGCGCCCCAGCCCCGTGATCAGGCCGAGCGTGGTCGACTTGCCGCAACCGGTGGGGCCGACGATCGCGCAGAATTCGCCTTGGCGAACCGTCAGATTGAAGTCGCGCAACGCCGGCACCACTTTGCCTTGCGGGCTGACGAAGCGCCGGCTGACGCCCTGTATCTCGATGGCGGGTACGCCCGCTGGGGGGCGTGAAACCGCAGGTACGGAGGCCATTTTCCGCGACCCGGGTTGCGCTCAGCGCGCTGCGGACACGAACTCGGTCGTGTACGTCTTGGCCAGATCGATCTTCTTGCCCATCACAGCGCGATCGAACGCCGACAGCACCTTTAACACCGTCTCGGGTCCGTTGGCCGGCATCACGCCGTCGGCAGTGAACTGCGATTTGCCTGCTGCCAGCGCGCTCGCATACATCGCCGGATCCTTGCCGACGTAGTCGGCCGGCATCTTCGCCGCGATCTCCTCGCCGCTGTGCGAGGCCATGAATTTGAGCGTTTTCACGAAAGCGTTGGCCAATTTCTGGACCTCGGCACGGTGCGCTTCGACCCAGGCCTTCTCCATATACAGGGACGCAGCCGGGTACGGCCCGCCGAGCGCTGCCATCGTGGTCGCCGGTGTGCGCAGGTCGATCAGCACCTTTGCCTCACCCGTCTTCAACATCTGCGAAATCGTCGGCTCGGTCGTCATGCCGGCGTCGATCTTTTGCTGCTGCATTGCCGCGATGAAGGTATTGCCGGCGCCAACCGCCAGCACCGAGAAGTCGCCCGGCTTCAGGCCCGCCGTTACCGCCATATATTGGGTGAGGAAGTTGGTCGACGACCCCAGCCCCGTGACACCCAGGGTATGTCCCTTGAAGTCCGCCGGCGATTTGATGACGTTCGCCATCCGACTCGCCACCAGCTCGACCTCGCCGGGCGCCTGGCTGAATTGCACGACCGACTCGATCAGCTTGCCTTTGGCTTGCAGATCGATCGTGTGGTCGTAGAAACCGACCACCCCTTGCACGGCACCTGCCACCAGTTCGTTTTCCGCATCGACCCCCGCGGGCTGGCTCAGCAGCTCCACGTCCAGTCCCTGCTCCTTGAAGTAGCCGAGCTGTTCGGTCAATTTGGCGGGGAGGTAGATCTGCTTCTCGATTCCCCCCACCATCAGCGTGATCTTGTCGCCGGCAAACGCCGGTCCTGCAGCGCTCAGCGCGCAAACAAGCGCGGCCAGCGCTACGCGCGCCACTTGCGTGTTCATCAGGTATCTCCTCGACCGGATTTGTGGTGATCGCCGCCGACTGTCCTCAGGCGCCGACGTCCGGGGGATCTTATCCGGGCAAGGCTTTCGATTCCCTTTCAGGCGGGCGCCGCAAAACGCCCCATCAACACCGCAGCGCCAGCTCCTCGGCCAGGCCCAGGTAGGTGGCGGGAGTGAGCGCGAGCAGTTCCTGCCGGGCCTGTTCCGGGATCGGGAGCGTGCGGATAAACGCGTGCAGCGCCTCGCGAGTGACGGTGCGCCCGCGCGTCAGTTCCTTGAGCTTCTCGTAGGGTTGCTCGACGCCGTAGCGGCGCATCACCGTCTGGACCGGTTCGGCCAGAACTTCCCAGCTCGCGTCCAGGTCCGCCGCCAGCGCTTGCGCGTCGACCTCGATCCGGGACAGGCCGCGCAGGCACGACTCGTAGCCGAGCAGGCAGTGGCCGAACGCTACGCCGAGATTGCGCAGGACTGTCGAATCGCTCAGGTCGCGCTGCCAGCGTGACACCGGCAGCTTCTCGGCCAAATGGCGCAGCAGTGCATTGGCCAGCCCGAGATTGCCTTCGGAGTTTTCGAAGTCGATCGGGTTGACCTTGTGCGGCATCGTCGATGAGCCGACTTCCCCTGCAATCGCCTTCTGCCGGAAGTATCCGAGCGCGATGTATCCCCACAGGTCGCGGTCCAGCGCCAGTACGACCGAGTTGGCGCGCGCCAGCGCATCGAACAGTTCCGCCATCCAATCATGCGGCTCGATCTGGGTCGTGTGTGAGCTCCACACCAGGCCGAGCGAACCGACTACCGCAGCGGCGACTGGCTCCCAGTCGATCTCGGGACAAGCGGCGCGATGTGCGTTGAAATTGCCCACGGCCCCGTTGAGCTTGCCCTTCAGCGGCACCGTTTCGATCGAAACGATGCGCTCAGACAGGCGAACCGCGAAATTGGCAAATTCCTTGCCCACCGTCGTGGGAGTGGCCGCCTGGCCGTGCGTTCGCCCCAGCATCGGCAGCGCAGCGTTCCGGTGGGCCATCTCGCGCAGGCGCTCGTGCAAAGCGCGCAAACGACGCGTCAACGCGGCCCGACCATCGCTCAGCATCAGTGCATGGGCGCAGTTGTTGATGTCCTCTGAAGTGCACGCGAAATGGACGAACTCGGCCGCGCGCTGCAATTCCGGCTGATCGGACGCGAGTTCCTTGATCCAGTATTCGACTGACTTGACATCGTGATGGATGCGCGCCTCGATCGCTTTGATGCGCGCACAATCGGCGAGGCTGAAGTCGCTGGCCAGCTTGCGGGCCGCCGCCACTGCGGGCGCCGACAGCGGCGGCAGTTCGGCGATCCCCAGTTTCGCCAGAGCCAGCAGCCACTCAATCTCGACGCGCACGCGGGAGCGCATGTACGCGTACTCGGAAAAGATCCCGCGCAGCTCCGCTGTCGCGCGCCCGTAGCGGCCATCCAGCGGCGACACTGCGGTCGTTTCCGAGAGCGGCAGGATCGTATCGGCGGGCACGTTCGTTCGAAGTCTAACCCAACATTGAAACAAATTGCTGCTCTGCACGATATACTTCTGCCGTGTTCAAGAATTTCAAGCTGATCGCTTCTCCCACCAGCCCGTACGCGCGCAAGGTGCGCATTGTGATGGCCGAGAAGCGAATCGAATGCGAGTTGGAAATGATGGATGTGTGGGCACCCGACACGCACATCCAGGATCTGAATCCGCTCGGCCAGGTACCCTGCCTGATCATGGAAGATGGGGGTGCGGTCTTCGACTCGCGCACGATCGTCGAGTACCTGGATCTACTCACGCCGGTCAGTCACCTGATCCCGGCCAACGGCCGCGAGCGCGTCGAGGTTCGCACGTGGGAGGCGCTCGCCGACGGGTTGCTCGACGCCGCGATACTGGTCCGCCTCGAGAATGTCCTGCGGCCGCCACACCAGCAGTCGCCGGCCTGGATCGAGCGCCAGATGTCCAAGGTGCACGCCGCACTGAAATCGGCGTCGAACGGATTGGGTGACAAACCCTGGTGCAACGGTCAGGCCTACACTCTGGCCGACATCGCGCTCGGTTGCGCGTTGAGTTGGCTTTTGTTCCGCTTTCCATCGATCGATTGGCGCGCGCAGTACCCGAACCTGGCGCGCCATCACGAGAAGCTCGCCAGCCGGCCAAGCTTTCTGGAAACCGCTCTGCCAGCAGCGTAACTGCACGCCTCGCCCGCCATTTCGACTGGCGGGCGCTCCAGCCCGCTTCAGCCGCTTTCAGCCCTTCGACCCCGGTTCGGCCGCCGGTTTGGCCATGTCTGGCGCCGCGACCCAGTGTCCGCTGCGACCACCGCTTTTTTCGAGCAGCCGCACCGCTTCGATTCGCATCGACCGGTCCACCGCCTTGCACATATCGTAAACAGTCAGCAGTCCGATCTGCACCGCGACCAGCGCTTCCATCTCGACGCCCGTGCGCGCTAGCGTCTCCGCCTGCGCCGTGCATACGACCGCGCTCAGCTCAGGCTCGATCCGCAGATCGACGCTCACCTGCGTCAACGGCACCGGGTGGCACAGCGGGATCAATTCCGACGTGCGTTTGGCCGCCTGTATCGCAGCAACCCGCGCAACCCCCAGCACGTCGCCCTTTTTCGAGTCGCCCGCGACGATCGCCTCGAGCGCTGCGGCGGACATCTTGATCCGCCCTTCGGCGCGCGCAATGCGCCGCGTTTCGGCCTTTCCGCCGACATCGACCATGTGGGCCTGTCCCTGGCTATCCAGGTGCGTTAACGGGGGCATCGGGTCCGGTCGAACCGACCCGGCGTGGGTCGGCCGTTGCAATTGATTTCAAACTGCACGCCTCATCCTTTCGTCACCGCGGGGAACCAATTCGGCTAGGCGGATATCATACAAAGCGCCGTCTGCCACGCCTGCTCACCGTGCAAAAGTTCCCTCCCCGGTCCCGAACGGCGATGTTCCGCCGGTCCCGCTGGCTGATTCTGTCCTTAGCGCTGGCGGTTGCCCTGCGGCCACCCGCCGTGGCGCAGGAGCTGCCGACGCTGGGCGAAGCCGGGGCCGAGGACCTCACTCCTTATCAGGAGAGGCAGTTAGGGGAACAGATCATGCTGCAGGTGCGCCAGGATCCGAGCTACCTGCCCGACCCCGATACGACCGAGTATCTGAACCGGCTCGGCTACGAACTGGTGGCTGCCAGCCGGGCGCGCCAGATCGACTTCGAATTCTTCCTGATCCGAGACCCGATGATCAACGCCTTCGCGCTTCCGGGGGGGTTCATCGGCGTGCACACGGGCACCATTTTGCTGGCGCAGAGCGAGTCGGAGCTGGCATCTGTGATGGCGCACGAGATCGGTCACGTGCAGCAGCGACACATCGCACGGATGATCGCCAAGCAGAAGGAATCGATGGCGATCGCGCTTGGATCCATTTTGCTCGCGCTGCTGGCATCGCGCGCCGGCGGCGACGCAGCACAAGCCGCGCTGGCGGTCGGACAGGGCGCCGCGCTGTCGAAGCAACTTGCTTTCTCGCGCGACAACGAGCGCGAGGCCGATCGGGTGGGTTTCGACATCCTGGTGAACGCCGGATTCGACGCGCGTGCGATGGCTCAGTTTTTTACGCGCATGCAAAACGGCACGCGCATTTACGAGAGCATGGCGCCGGCGTACCTGCGCACCCACCCGATGTCGGTCGAGCGGCTTTCCGATATCCAGGGGCGCTTAAACGGCGTCCATACGCACCTTCATGCCGACAGCCTGGACTTCGACTTGGTACGCGCGCGGCTGCGGCTGCTGCAGGGCGACTCTTTGCAGGCCGCGGTCGATGCCGAGACGTATTACTCCGACCAGATCGACCACCACACCGCGCCGAACGAGACGGCTGCCTATTACGGGCTGGCACTGGCGCAACTGCAGCTGAAAAAACCCGACCGCGCAGTGCAGTCCGCTTTGGCGGCCAGGCGCAGCACGCAGGCGCCGTCGGCCATCCTGGACAAGGCCGTCACCGAAACCAGTTTCCAGGCAGCCACGGACGACCGGGGGCGGCAGGCTGCGTTAAAGCTGGCGCGCGACGCGGCTGAGCGCTTTCCTCTTTCGCGGTTAACTGCGATCGAATACGCCGGCCTGTTGCAGCGAAGCGGCGAACATCGCCAAGCGATCGACTACCTGCGAAACCAGCTGGCTCTGACGCATTCGGATCCACGTTACTACCAGATGCTGGCAGGGAGCCACGCCGCCTTGCAGCAGAAAACCCTGCAGCATCAGGCAGCAGCCGAAATGTACGTGCTGCAAGGTGCTGTGCCGGCCGCAGTGGAGCAGCTGAAGCTGGCGCGCAGCGCCGCCGATGCAGACTTCTACACGATGTCGGAGGTCGATGCCCGACTGCGGCAGCTCAACGACCAGATTGCGGAGCAGAAGAAGGGCGGCCGCAAGCGCACCGGCGACGGCGGCAAGTACCAGTGGCGAGAGCGGGCCGACTGACGCCCCCAAATCCCCGGCGCCCGTGCCGGCCGCCGGCTCCGCTAGGCATCACTACGCGCCGCGCTGGAAAAATTCAAGAATCCGCCGCGGAACGAACCCCAGCTCGCCCGGCCAGGGGCCGCGTACGAACGAGGCGTGGCCGCCCTGAGACGGCTGCTCGAGCAGCACTGAGCGCGAAACACACGCCGGCGTCGGCAAGCTTGCCGCCGGCACGAACGGGTCGTTGCGCGCGCTGATCGCCAGCAACGGCACCGCGACCGATCGCAGCCATGGTTTGCTCGAAGCTGCGTGCCAGTAGTGCAAGGCATCGCGAAAACCGTGCAGCGGAGCGGTAAACGACTCATCGAAGTCGTACAGGTCGCGGCTCGCAACGACCCGCGCGATGTCGATGCGTCCGGGAAACGACCGGTCGAACGCGAGGGCTTTGCGCTGCATCGACCGTAGGAAATGGCGCGCGTACAGCAGTCGGTTCCAGCCGCGCGCCAGCGCCGCTCCCCCCGCAGTCAGATCGAACGGCACGCTTACGACGGCGGCAGCTTGCAGCAGGTGCGCATTTTCCTCGCGCTCGCCGAGCCATTTGCTCAGCACGTTGCCGCCGAGCGAAACCCCCGCCGCATGCAGCGGCGCCTGCGGCCAGCGTGCCGCGAGCGCGCGCAGCATCCAGTCTGCCTCCTCCGAGTCACCGCTGTGGTATGCGCGCGCAAGCCGGTTCGGAACGGCCCCACAGCCGCGAAAATGCAGCACGAGCGCGCGCCAGCCGCGCGAAACCGCTTCGTGCATCAACGCGAGCGCGTAAGGGCTGCTCGATGAACCCTCCAAGCCGTGAAACAGCGCCAGCACCGGCGCGGCTGCCGTCAGAGGTTCGGGCTGCGCGAAATCGGCGCCGATGGTGTCGCCGTCCGGGCTGGTCCAGATCTCGCGCCGGTAGGAGACAGCCGGGCGCCTGGCCAACAGCGCTCCCGCAAGGGTTTGCGCATGCCCGCCCGGCAACCATGCAGGCGGGCGATAGGCTCCCTCACTCGATCTCGAATTCAATGAACCGGGCCGTGCGGTGTCTCGGTGACGTCCGCAACGCGCCCCTGAGGAGCCGGCGCCGCATGGTGCAGCACCATCTTCCATCCGGCCGGCGTTCGGGTAAACGCGTTGGTCGCGATCACGTGGACCACCTGACGGCCGCCCGCTTGCGCCACCACGACCTCCTCGATCACGCTGGTGACGGCAACCGTGGAAGACTCGAAACACTTGCGCGAAAGCGTCCGGATCTGCAACGCGCCGGCTGCCAGCAGCGTGGCCAGCGACGAGCGCACCGCGGTGTAGCCGATCAGGCGCGGACCGCCCGGGTGCACGCAGCAAACGTCATCGTCGTCCAACCAGACATCGCTCACCGTGTCGACGTCGCCGCTCTCCAACGCATCGTAAAACGCCTGCTCGCATTCTTCGGGGGAAGCGAACAGCAGCGGCTTGCTCAAGCGGGTCATTCAGTGCGAACCGGACTTTGCGGACAACCCCGGCCGGAGGCGGTAGCGCGTGCCGCAGTACGGGCACATCGCCTCTCCCTGCGGACCGAGTTCCAGGAACACGCGGGGATGATGGTTCCAGACCGGCATCGACGGATTCGGGCAGAAAGCCGGCAGATTGTCGGCCGACAACTCCACGACCGGCGGCAGCGTCTTCGTCATACCGGCGTCAGCCATTCGAGGTACCGAGGGGTGCGCCCGTAGACGGCATCGAAGAACGCGGTCTGAATCTTCTCGGTTAGCGCGCCGCGTCGCCCGGCGCCGATCGGTCTGCCATCGAGCTCGCGAATCGGAGTGATTTCGGCAGCCGTTCCCGAGAAGAACGCTTCGTCCGCCAAATACACGTCGTCGCGCGTCATTGGCTTGGACTGCACCGACAGGCCCAGGTCGTTCGCCAGCTCGATCACGGTCTGCCTCGTGATCCCCGCCAGACCCGACACCAGCTGCGGCTCGTACAGCTGGCCGCCGCGAACGATGAACAGATTCTCGCCCGCACCCTCTGCGACGAAACCCTGCGTGTCCAGCAGCAAAGCTTCGTCGTAGCCCTCGCGCGTAGCCTCCAGATTGGCGAGGATGGAATTGACGTAGTGGCCGCCGGTCTTCGAGCGGACCATCGAGACATTGATGTGGTGCCGAGCGTACGAAGACGTCTTCACCCGGATGCCTTTTTGCAAGCCTTCCTCTCCGAGGTATGCGCCCCACGGCCAGGCCGCGATGGCGACGTGTACGCGTGCACCGATTGGGCTGACTCCCATCTTCTCCGACCCGTAGAAGGCGATCGGGCGCACATAGCATGACTCGAGCTGGTTGGAACGCACCACCTGCTTCTGGGCGTCCATCAGCTGCTCCGGCGTGAACGGGATCTGCATCAGGAAAATCCGCGCCGAATTGAACAGCCGCTCGGTGTGTTCGCGCAGCCGGAAAATCGCGGTTCCGGAAGTCGTCTTGTACGCGCGCACCCCCTCGAACACCGACAGCCCGTAGTGCAGCGAATGGGTCAGCACGTGGATGGTGGCCTCGCGCCACGGCACCACCTTGCCGTCGTACCAGATCCAGCCGTCCCGGTCGGACATCGACATCGAAGCTTCTCCCGCGTCTTTCCCTGCTGTGGTTTTTTTCCTTTCTGTGTCGGCGATTCTAACCGTCGGCTCCGAACACTGCCCGCCACAGGCGCTGCACCGCGTCGATGTGGCCAGCAACGTTAGAGGCCTTTACCCGCGCGAACTCGGCGCCATCCAAGCGCAAGCCGTGCTGGATGCGACGGTACTCGCGGTACGCGGCCGCAGCGGCGCTCGCAAGCTGCGGCTCGACCAATTCCAGCCGCCCGGCGATTCCCAGCAGCGCGATGTTGCCGAGGTTGCCCAGTAGTTCGGGGTGCCGGGCCGCCTCGGCCAGCACCAAAAACTGAACCGCGAATTCGATGTCGACCATGCCGCCTCGGTCGTGCTTTACGTCGAACAGCCCGGATTCGTTCGGATGGCCCTGCAGCATGCGCTTTCGCATGTCCAGCACCTCGGCCGCCAGCTGCGTGCGATCGCGCGGCTGTGCGAGGACCTCGCGCCGCAACTGCTCGACTCGCTGGCCGACCCGCGGGTCGCCCGCGCACGCGCGCGCACGGGTCAGTGCCTGGTGCTCCCATACCCAGGCTCCGCGTCCGTCGGCGTTGAGCTGATAGCGCGCAAACGCCTCCAACGAAGTGACCAGCAGACCCGCGTTGCCGTTCGGACGCAGCCGCATGTCCACGTCGAACAGCACGCCGCTGGAAGTGGGGGTCGAAAGCCAGCTCACCAGCCGGCGCACCAGTTGGGCGTAGGCAGCGGGCGCGTCCGCGTCCGGGTCGTCGTACACGAAGATCAGGTCCAAGTCCGACGCATAGCCGAGCTCCTTGCCGCCGAGCTTGCCGTAAGCGACGATCGCCAGCCGCGGCGCGGCCGCGTCTCCATCTGCGCCGCGCTGCCTGCGCCATAGGGTGCCGAGGCTCAGATCCAGCACGGAATCGGCCAGCGCGGAGAGCTGGTCGGCAAGGGCCTCCACGCTGAGAAGACCGTTGACGTCGGCCAATAGCAGGCGGAACACCTGTGCGTGGTGCGCATCGCGCAACACGTTCATCATGTGTTCGACGTCGCCCTGCGGGTCGAGCTGCCGCTTCACCTGCGCAGTCCAGCGCGGCACGAAGTCCGGCCCCGGCGGCTCAGCGGCGATGCGCTCGTCGAGCAGCTCGTCCAGCACGATCGGATGGCGCGCCAAGTATTCAGCGGCCCACCGTCCGGATGCGAGCACGCGTGCCACGCGAGCGACCGCCTGCTCGTATTCGTCGAGCAGCGCGACGTACGTGACGCGCCCGCAGATGACTTCGAGCAGCTGGAGCCAGCGCAGGAAGATCTGGTCAAGCCGCGCACCCCCGCGCGCGTGCACACGCTGCGCCTCCTGCGCGATTGCCGGCAGGGCACCGCGAACCAGGTGCGCCATTCTCCGCTGATTGGCTTCCGAGGTAGCGGCCACGCGAGGCGACTGCAGAAGCGCCGTCACCCTTTGCGCCATCGCCTGCACATCGTCGAAGTCGAATCCGGCCAGTTCGGCGGCCGGGTCGGCGGGCGCACGATCGAAACCAGAGCGTTCGCGTGCGGCGAAAATGCGATCGAATAGCTGAGCCACCGGCGCGGTGTGCTGCCGGTACCCATCCATCAACTGCTCGCCTCCGGCAAGGCCGAGAAGCTGCGCGACGCGCTCGCGCGCCTCCCCGGGCGGTGGAATCACGTGCGTCTGGGCGTCGTCGATGTACTGCAGCGCGTGTTCCAGGCGACGCAGGAATCGATACGCACGCTCGAGCGCGCCGCATTCCTCCGCGGCAAGCAGGCCGGCCTCTGCCAGCGTTGCAAGCGTATCGAGGGTCGGACGCGAGCGCAGGCGCGCGTCGCGCCCGCCGCGCATCACCTGGAACGTTTGCACGGTGAACTCGATTTCACGGATGCCGCCGCGGCCGAGCTTGACGTGATCGGCCGCGCTGCGCCCGTGCGCGAGCCGCTCGGCCTGGCGCTGGATTTTGGCGTGCAGATCGCGCAGCGCGCCGATCGCGTTGAAATCCAGGTAGCGGCGGAACACGAACGGCTGCACGCAGGCCTGCAGCGACGCGATCTGCCGTTCGAACGAATCCGGCGGCGCGAGAACCGGCTCCGAGATCACCCGGCCTTTGAGCCAGGCGAGTCGTTCCCACTCGCGTCCCTGGCGTGTCAGGTATTCCTCGAGCATCGCGCACGACACGACCAGCGGGCCGGAATCCCCGTTGGGCCGCAGCCGCATATCGACGCGGAACACGAAGCCGTCAGTGGTCGACTCGGCAAGCTGTGCGATCAGCTCCCGCCCGAGGCGCTCGAAAAACTCCTGGTTCGTGACCTCGCGCGCGATGGGATGTCCGGGCGAAGCCGTGCGCGTGCGTCCTTCGCCGTCGTATACGAACACGAGATCCAGATCGGACGACACATTCAGCTCGCCCGCCCCGGCTTTTCCCATCGCGACCACGAGCAGGTCCTGGGCCTGTTGTGCGGTGTCGGAGGGAACTCCGTGACGCTCAGCCAACGCTGGCGCAATTGCGCGCAGGGATTGCCGAACGCTGCATTCGGCCAGCGCCGTCATCGAGCCGGTCACTTCGGCCAGATCGGCGCACCCGGCGACGTCGCGCACCAGCACGGCCAGCAACAGCCGCCGGCGCACGCGGCGCAACGCGGCGCGCAGCCAGGCGGCAGCTTCGAGACCAGGATGCGCGCGGCGATCGGCAACAAGGTGCTCCTCGATGCGCGCCCGATCCCAACGATGCTCGGCGTTGGCGGCGAGCCAGCTGAGCTGCGCCGGCGCATCGGCGCCCGCGCCC
This sequence comes from Burkholderiaceae bacterium, assembly GCA_019236735.1. GTDB lineage: Bacteria > Pseudomonadota > Gammaproteobacteria > Burkholderiales > Burkholderiaceae_F > VBCK01. Next base: position 18,983 of record JAFAIM010000078.1, on the reverse strand, counting down.
AACTCGACCGTCAGTGCGCGCGTGACGAAGTGGCTGCACTGCAGGGCCGTGCCGGCAGCGCGCCGCAGGTCCTCGTTCATGAACCCCAGCCCAGAAGAGCACGGGCGCAGCGCAGGGCAACCACTTCGGAGGCGAAGCGTCGGCGGCGTGGCCTGTGCTAGCGTCCGAGTCCGCGTGCGGCGCCGATGGTTTGCGCGATTGTACGCAGCTCGGCATCGATTCCAACCGAACGCAATGGACGACAAGCACGCAGGCGGCAACCCCGCGCCACATTCCGGCGGCAAGGCGGCCGCAGTTCGAGCCGAACTCCTTCACTCCGTCGAGGCTGTCGAGCACGCGGTCGAGGCGGCCGAGCGCTCCGTGGCGGGGCGAATCGGCGCCGGGGGACTGCTCGCGCTGCTGTGGGGCCTGCGCGCCGCGGGCTGGCTTGCGCTCGCCGTCTATTTCGTCTTCTGCCTGTCGCTGATCGCGTTGCGCGTATGGTGGATGCCGCACATCGACCGCTGGCGCGAGCCGATCGAGCAGCGCGCCTCGGCGCTGCTGAAGCAGCGGGTCACGATCGGGCGCATCGAGTCGAGCTGGCTGGGACTCCATCCGCGCCTGCAGCTCACTGACGTGGAGCTGCATGACGCGAGCGGCGCCGTCTCGCTGATGTTGCCCCAGATCGACGCGGTGCTGTCCTGGACCAGCGTGCCAACGCTGCGACCCCAGCTAATCTCGCTGACCGTGCTGGCGCCGCAGATCGAGGTGCGGCGGGTATCCGACTCCAAGCTGCTGATCGCCGGAATGCCGATCGACTTGGCAGCCTCCGAAACGAGCAACGCAGCGATGGCGTGGGCGCTCGAGCAGCGGCACGTCGCAGTCAACCAAGCGGTCGTCCACTACTACGACGACGCCGGTCAGGCGCCCGATAGCGGGCCGGCCGCAAGCTCGATCGATCTGACCGACGTCGATGTTCTGTTAACGCACCATTTCGGCACGCACTACTTCGCCTTGCGAGCGCACCCACCGCCCGACGTCGCCGACGCGATTGACGTGCGCGGATGGCTCGAGAGCGCGTGGTCGCGCCCTGTGTCGGATCCGGCAGGCTGGTCTGGACGCCTGTTCGTGCAGCTGAACTACGCGGACCTGGCCCGCATCGAATCGTTTGCGCGCGTGCTGCCGCAGCCGTTTCGCGTCTGGCGCGGCAGCGGCGCTCTGCGCGCATGGATCGACTTCAGCGCGCTCAGCGTACAGCGCGCCCGCGCCGATGTTGCGTTGAAGGATGTCGAGCTGATGCTGCGTTCCCAAGGCGCGCCGCTGCGCTTGTCCAGCCTGCAGGGGCGCATCACACAGCAGGCCTGGCGCACCGCTTCCGCGCAAGGACAGGACATCGCGCTCGCCCACCTGGCATTCCGCGGATCCGGCGGCTTGCATCTGCCCGTGACCGACGCGACCTACCGGATCTCGCACCCGCTTGCTCGGCCGGGCGCGGGCGCGCTCACCGAGATCAGCGTCAACGTGTTGTCACTGGACGACCTGGCGGCGCTGGGGGCCCAGTTGCCGCTTCCCGCCGCTGCCGAGGATCTCCTCACCCGCTGCCCGCTTCGTGGAACACTGACCGACCTGCGAGCTTCGTGGACCGACGACCCGCAAAGCGTGGCTGGCATCGCACTGCGCACCCGATTCGACCGGCTGTCGCTGCCGGCGCGGACCGCAGAGCCCACAGAGGGAAGTGGCGCGCGCCCGGGACAGCCCGGCTTTCAGAACTTGTCGGGGTCGATCGACATGGCCGCCGGCAGCGGCACGCTGTCGCTTTCGAGCACCGACGCTCGCGTGGTGTTTCCGGGAGTTTTCCCCGAGGAATTCCCGGCGGCCCGGCTGGACGCACGCGTGCACTGGAAGACATCGCCCGCGCTCGACATCGGCGTCGACCAGCTTGCGATCAGCAGCGATGACCTGCAACTCGACGCCTCCGGAACGTATCGGCAGGACGCCTCCGGCGCACCCTTCGTCGACGTTACTGCCAATCTTCCCCGAGCCAATGCTGCGGCCCTGTACCGCTACGTGCCAATCGAGGCAGGCGCCGGAGCTCGCGATTGGCTGCAGGCCGCCCTGCGCGAGGGGCGGATTTCGGCGGGGACGCTGCGCCTACAAGGCCCGCTCGCCGCGTTTCCGTTCGCCGCGCGCGACAGCGGCGATTTCCACGCATCGATGCACCTGAGTGGCGTAACGCTGGACTATGCGCCCTCCACGCCGCGGCACGTCCGTCCGCGCCCGTGGCCGGCGATGACGGGTGTCGATGCGGATCTGAACATCAAAGGCGACGAAATCGAGATCGTCCGCGGAAAAGGCGCCGTGTACGGCGTGCACTTGGCCAACGCTGCTGGCCGAATTTCCGGTCTGGCTACGCACGACCCGCATCTGGCGATCTCCGGTCAAGGAGCCGGGCCACTGGCGGACCTGGTGCAGTACGTCGACGTCAGCCCGGTCGGCAAGATGATCGGAGGGTTCCTGGATAACACGCGCGCCGGTGGACCCGGGCGGCTGCAGATCAAGCTCGACATCCCGTTGAATCATGCAACCGACACGCAAGTCGACGGCTCGGTGTTCTTCCAGGGCAACGATGTCGTGCTGCGAACCGACCTGTCGCCGCTGACTGCGGTTTCGGGCCGGCTCGATTTCGATCAGCACGGAATCCGGATTCCAGGCATCTCGGCCGGCTTCGTCGGCGGGCAGGCGCATATCACCGCCGAAACAAAAGACGGCGCGGTGTCGCTCCAGGTTGTCGGCACGGCCACGCCGCAAGGAGTACGCCGCCAGATCGAATCGTCGTTGGTACGCCAGCTGCTCGATCACGTTCAGGGGACGGCGCGCTACACCGCGGCACTGACGATCCGCGGCCAAGCGCTCGAGCTGCACGTGTCGTCCGATCTGCTGGGCCTGACGGTCGATCTGCCGCCGCCGCTCGCCAAATCCGCGACCGATGCGCTTGCGCTGAACCTCGCGATCGCTCCGGCTCAGGGGGTCACGCCACCGCGCGAAAGCGTGCACGTGACCGCTGGCCAGCTGGTCGACGTGCAGCTGGAACGTGTTGCCGATCCCGCGCAAGACGGTGCGTTGCGGATCGACCGCGGTGTCATCAGCATCGGGGCGCCCGGCGCTCTGCCGGAAACGGGACTGCTGCTGGAAGTGTCGCTGACCGACCTGGACGCCGATCGCTGGCTGCCGCTGCTCGAAACCGCCTCCGAGGGCGGCTCCGCTGCCACGTCCAGCAGCGCACCGAGCCTGGTCGCAGTACACGTCGACAAGCTGCTGGTCTCCGGCAAGCTCCTCGACAATGTCGTGCTTGGCGCCAGCCGCACAGCCGAAGGAGCGTGGAACGCCAACATCGGAGCAGACCAGACGTCCGGCTCGCTCAGCTGGATGCCTGGGCCGCACTCGGCACCGGGGCGCCTGACGGCCCGCCTGGCCCACTTGGTGATCCCGGAGGGCGCGTCGGTGACCGAAGTGCTCGATGCACCGTCGCGCGAGCTGCCCGAGCTCGACGTCGTGGCCGACGACTTCGTGCTCGGATCGACCAAACTCGGACACCTCGAGCTGGATGCGCAGAACTCCGGCGGCGGACGCACCAACGTATGGCAGCTCAAGCGCCTGCAGATCGATAACCCGGACGGACACGTTTCCGGCGTCGGGCAGTGGCAACGCGAGCCCGGAACGCAAAAGCGCAAGATGACACTGGCGATCACGCTGGACATCGTCAACGCCGGCAACCTGCTCGGCCGCTTCGGTCTGGCCGGAGTACTCCGCAATGGCGCGGGAAAATTCACCGCGGATTTGGCGTGGCTCGGATCGCCGTTCTCAATCGACTACGCGACGCTGTCGGGCACGTTGCTGCTGAATGCCCAAAAGGGGCAGTTCCTGAAGGCGGATCCCGGAGTTGCGCGCCTGCTCGGGGTGATGTCGCTGCAATCACTGCCGCGCCGCATAACGCTCGATTTCCGTGACGTCTTTTCCAAGGGCTTCGCGTTCGACACCCTTCACGCCACCGCGCAAGTTGCCAACGGCGTGCTCACCACGCACGACTTCAAGATGATCGGCGTCGACGCCAGCGTCCTGATCGAGGGCGAAACCGACCTTCGCGCCGAAACGCAAAACCTGCACGTGCTGGTGCTGCCCGAGATCAGTGCGACCTCGGCGTCGGTGCTGTATGCTTTTCTGGCGAATCCGGCGATCGGAATCGGTACCTTCCTCGCGCAGTGGGTGTTGCGCCATCCGCTGTCGAAGATCTTTTCGTTTGAGTACGATGTCACCGGCTCCTGGGCCGAGCCCCAAGTGAAACGACACGAGCGCGCCAAACCCGAGGCCCCCGCGCCGGGGGCCGGCTGAACGGCGGCACTGCGGCAAGCTTGCGAACGATGTCTCAAAACTCCACCGGCCCCACCCTGCGAGTCGCCGCGATCCAAATGGTGTCGCACGCCGCGATCGAGCCGAACCTGAAGGAGGCTGCGGAGCTGATCGCAGCGGCGGCGAGCGAGGGGGCACAACTGGTCGCACTGCCCGAGTACTTCTGCCTGATGGGTATGCACGACACCGACAAACTGTCGGTGCGAGAGGAGGACGGGCGCGGTCCGCTGCAGCAGTTCCTTGCCGCACAGGCGGCGTCGCACCGGATCTGGCTCGTGGGTGGGACGATCCCGTTGGTGTCGCCCGCGAGCGATCGCGTGCTCAACAGCGTGCTGGTGTACGACCCGCACGGCGACCGCGCGGCCCGCTACGACAAGATCCACCTGTTCTCGTTCCAGCGCGACGGTGAGTCCTACGACGAAGCCCGCACGATCTGGCCCGGACAGCTGCCGTGCACGTTCGAGCTGTCGCACGGTCCTCTGCGGCTGCATGTGGGCTTATCGGTCTGCTACGACCTGCGCTTTCCCGAGTTGTACCGGGCCATGCGAAGCCCCGACTTGATCCTTGTGCCTTCCGCCTTCACGGCAACTACCGGTCGCGCGCACTGGGAGACGCTGCTGCGCGCCCGTGCAGTGGAAAACCTGTGTTACGTGCTCGCGCCGGCCCAGGGAGGGCGCCACGAAAATGGGCGCCGCACCTATGGCCACTCGATGCTGATCGACCCGTGGGGCACGGTCGTTGCGCAACGCGAGGAAGGCCTGGGGGTCGTGGCGGGCGAGGTCGATCCGGCCCGGATTCTGGAATGTAGGCGGTCACTGCCGGCACTTAGCCACCGGGTTCTGGGCTAGGCAACTCGGGCCCTGTTTTCTGGTCCAATAGGAGCGTAAGGGGTAGGTCGCCCGCCAAATTCCACTCGGGTCTTCGGGCCCGCCCCCTGCGGTTTTCTGAAAAAATGCGCAAATGAAACCGATTGATCCCTCCCTCGAGCGGCTCGCCACCGCGCGTGCCCTGCTGCTGCAGCCCTATGGGCTGGACGAGTCGAAGCTGCAACGGGCGCTGGCCACCGTATTCGAGCACCGCACCGACTACGCGGACCTGTACTTCCAATACACCCGTAGCGAGTCGTATTCGTTGGAAGAAGGCGCCGTCAAATCGGGCGCCTTCGGTATCGACCAGGGCGTCGGCGTGCGCGCAGTCGCCGGCGACAAGACCGCATTTTCGTATTCGGACGACATCTGCGAGGCGGCGCTGCTGCAGGCGGCGCGCACGGTACGGTCGATCGCGCGTGGCGGGGCTTCCGGGCGAATTCGTGTCGCCAGCCAGCTTGCCCCGCAGGCGCACTGTCCGCTGTACGGAACCGGCGATCCAGTCGCTTCGCTCGGCGCCGCGGACAAAGTCCACTTGCTGGAGCGCCTGGAAAACATGGCTCGCGCGCGCGACCCGCGCGTTCGCCAGGTGATGGCAACGCTCGCTTCCGAGTACGACGTGATCCTGGTAGCTCGCAGCGACGGCTTGATCGCGGCGGATGTGCGCCCGCTGGTACGCCTGTCGCTGACGGTGATCGCCGAACAGGACGGCCGCCGCGAACAGGGTTTCGCCGGCGGCGGCGGGCGCGAGGATCTGGCCTTGTTCACCGATGAGCAGCTGCAGGGGTATGCGCGCCAGGCCGTCGACATGGCAGTGGTGAACCTGCGGGCGCGCTCGGCACCGGCCGGACAGACGACCGTCGTGCTGGGTCCCGGTTGGCCCGGGATCCTCCTGCACGAGGCGGTGGGACACGGACTGGAGGGCGATTTCAACCGCAAGGGCTCCAGCGCGTTCGCCGGACGCATCGGCAAGCGGGTGGCGGCTGCGGGTGTCACCGTGGTGGACGACGGCACGATGCCGCGGCGGCGCGGCTCGCTTGCGATCGACGACGAGGGCAACCCGACCTCGCGCACGGTTCTGATCGAAAACGGGATCCTGCGCGGATACATGCAGGATTCACTGAACGCGCGGTTGATGAAGGCTGCGCTCACCGGCAATGGTCGGCGCGAATCGTTCGCAAGCCTTCCGATGCCGCGGATGACGAACACCTGCATGCTGTCCGGCAACCACGATCCGCAGGAGATCATCCGCTCGGTGAAAAATGGCGTGTACGCGACCAATTTCGGTGGCGGCCAGGTCGACATTACGAACGGCAAGTTCGTCTTCTCGATGGCCGAGGCGTATCAGATCGAAAATGGCCAGATCGGTGCACCGATCAAAGGAGCCACGTTGATCGGCAACGGCCCTGACGCGTTGACCCGGGTGTCGATGATCGGCAATGACCTGCGAATGGATGCCGGTATCGGCACGTGCGGCAAGGACGGCCAAAGCGTTCCCGTCGGCGTCGGCCAGCCGACCGTGCGAATCGAGGGACTGACAGTCGGCGGAACCGGCGGTTGATTTGCGCTGACGCGCGGCCGCCCTCGTCGTCCACCTCGTAAACCGCGCGCAACAAACCGCCCCGCGGTGTGCGCAAATCGCGACACTGAAACGCCTGGGTACAAAACCCCACTTGGCAAGTAGCGCGTTTTGGAGTGCAATTTGCGGTATGCCTGTGTTTCCGATCCCAGGATTGCGGATGCGCTGGCTGTCGTCAGCGTTGTTGGCGCTGCTGGCGTTGTCAGCAGTCTTGCCGGCCTTTGCGCAGGGTCTATCGTGGCCCGGCGCGACGGCCAACGACGTGCCCGCGTTCGAGAGCATCGACCAGTGGTCGATCGTGCCGCTTTCGGGGCTTCGACTCGGCGGGCAAGCACAGCTCGATTCGCGTCAGGAGTTCAAATTCAGCGGAGTTTCGAACAGCCGCTTTGGGCTGGATGCGCTCGGTGATGTTCGCTCGAGCGCCCTGGGGCCGGACACGATCGGAGGCCTCGAGCAGCCCCGCGCAACCTACCGCTACACCTGGCTATCGATGCGCGAGCTCGACCTCAAGGTCGGGCTGACTTCGAATCTGTCGCAGTTCGGCCCCTCGCTGCGCTCGGGATTCGCCGCGCCGCTGCGGTTTGGCAATTTGCCGCAGATGCACTTGTCCGGCGTGGGTCGGCTGACAGACAACTGGCACGTTACTTTGGATGCAGACGGGCTATGGACGGCGCGGGGGCGTTCGCTCGATCTGGGCCTGAACGTCAACTACAACCTGAACCATAGCCTGCAGCTCTTCGGTGGGTACCGGCTGACGGACTTCGGGGGCGACGCGGAAGACTTCTACGGCAGCGGTACGACCAATACGGCCAACGTAGGCTTGCGCGTCCACTTTTAGTTGGTTAGAGTTGACGCCATGTCGGCCCTGCATTTTTTCTGGTACTTCTTTTCGTTTCCGAGCGCCCTGGCGGCAGGAGTCGGCGAATAGCTTGTAGCTGAAGACCCGAAACCCAACCGCCAGGCACCAAACCCTGGCGGTTTTTTTTCGGACGGGCATAAGCGCTTGCGCGATTGCCCGCCCGGAGGATGAAAAAGATGGACAGCGGTCGAAAACCCGGCGTCAGGTTCATGACCGACGATCTGCGGATCAAGGAGATCAAGGAACTTTCGCCCCCCGCCCACCTGATCCGCGAGTTTCCGTGCAGCGACCGGGCCTCGCAGACCGTACACGATGCCCGCAATGTGGTGCACCGGGTGCTGCACCGAGTGGACGACCGGTTGCTCGTTGTCATTGGGCCGTGTTCGATCCACGACCCGGCTGCGGCTCGCGAATACGCGCAGCGCCTGTCCGCAGAGCGGGTGCGCAATGCTGCGGACTTAGAGATCGTGATGCGGGTGTACTTCGAGAAGCCTCGCACCACGGTCGGCTGGAAAGGGATGATCAACGACCCGGACATGGACGGCAGCTTCCGCATCAACCACGGACTGCGCCTGGCACGCGAACTGTTGCTGGAGATCAACGAACTGGGACTGCCCGCCGGCTGCGAGTACCTGGACATGATCACACCGCAGTACATCGCCGACCTGGTCAGCTGGGGCGCCATTGGAGCGCGCACGACCGAGTCCCAGGTGCATCGGGAGCTGGCATCGGGCCTGTCGTGCCCGGTCGGATTCAAGAACGGCACCGACGGCAACGTGCGGATCGCGGCCGACGCCGTCAAGGCTGCGCAACAGCCGCATCACTTTCTTTCCGTCACCAAAGGCGGCCACTCGGCGATCGTCTCCACGCGCGGCAACGAGGACTGTCACATCATCCTGCGGGGCGGCAGTCAGCCTAATTTCGATTCGGCGAGCGTGCAGGCCGTGTGTCAGGAGCTTGCACGGCACGGCTTGGCGCAGCGCCTGATGGTCGACGCAAGCCACGCAAATTCGCTCAAGAAGTTCGAGAACCAGCTCGCCGTCTGCCGGGATGTTGCCGGGCAGATCGCGAGCGGAGAGGATCGGATTTTCGGCGTGATGATCGAAAGCCACCTCGTGGCAGGACGGCAGGACCTGGTCCCTGGCCAGCCGCTCACATACGGTCAGTCGATCACCGACGCCTGTTTGGGCTGGGACGACAGCGCACAAGCGCTCGAGATCCTTGCCGACGGTGTGCGCCGCCGCAGGCTTGCGAGCGCGGCCAGCTCAAAGTAGCAGCACCCAAGTCGCTGGACCGAATCCGGGCCGCTACGGCCCGATCGGTTTAGCATTGCCAAATGGCAGTCTCCGCACCCGCGAAGGCGGCACCGCATCACACACCGGAGGGCGTCGGGGCGATCGATCCGCGGCGCCAGCTCGAAGTACTACAGGCCCTGCGCGCGCACCTGCCCGAGGACTGCCTGCTGTCGGATGGCGAGGACACGCGGCCGTACGAATGCGACGGACTGACGATGTTCCGCCAGCAGCCGATGCTGGTTGCGCTGCCGCGCACCGAGCAGCAGGTTGCGGCGTTGCTGCGGGTGTGCCATCGGCTGCGGGTGCCGGTGGTGCCGCGCGGGGCCGGAACGTCGCTGTCGGGCGGTGCGCTCCCACATTCACAAGGCGTGCTTCTCTCGACCGCTCGGCTGAATCGGATTGTCTCGATCGATCCGCTGGCACGCGTCGCGGTCGTGCAGCCGGGCGTTCGCAACCTTGCGATCTCCGAGCAGGCGGCGCAGCACGGCCTGTTTTACGCACCCGATCCGTCGAGCCAGATCGCCTGCACGATCGGAGGCAATGTCGCCGAAAACTCCGGTGGTGTGCACTGCGTGAAATACGGCCTGACCGTGCACAACGTGCTGCGTGTGCGAGCGGTGCTGTCCGACGGCACGATCGCGGTGTTCGGCTCGGAAGCGCTCGACAGTCAGGGGCTCGATCTTCTGGCGCTGTTGATCGGCTCGGAAGGCATGCTCGCGGTGGTCACCGAGGTCAGTGTTCGCCTGGTGCCAAAACCGCGACTGGCGCGCTGCTTGATGGCCAGTTTTAACGACGTGGGGACCGCAGGCCAAGCCGTTGCCGCGCTGATCGGCGCCGGCATCATCCCTGCCGGCTTGGAGATGATGGATAAGGCCGCGGTCGCGATGGTCGAGCCGTTCGCCCGCGCCGGCTACGACCTGGAGGCGGCGGCCATCCTGCTGTGTGAAAGCGACGGCACGCCGGAAGAGGTCGCCGACGAGGTGCAGCGGATGGAGCAGGTGCTGGGCGCTGCCGGCGCCACGCGCCTTGCGGTATCTCGCGACGAATCCGAGCGGTTGAAGTTCTGGGCGGGCCGCAAAAATGCGTTCCCCGCCGCAGGCCGCGTGTCCCCCGACTACTACTGCACCGACGGCACGATCCCGCGCAAGCGACTCGGCGAGGTGCTGAAGGCGATCGAGGCAATGGAAGCGAAATACGGACTTCGCTGCCCCAACGTGTTCCACGCAGGCGACGGTAATCTGCATCCGTTGATCCTGTACGACGCCTCGGATGCGGATTCGACCGTCCGCGCAGCGGCGTTCGGCGCCGAGATCCTCGAGCTGTGTGTGAAGGTGGGCGGTACGGTCACCGGCGAGCACGGAGTGGGCGTAGAAAAACTCGACACGATGTGCGGACAGTTCGACTCGGCCACGATGCAGGCGTTCTTCGGCGTGCGGCTGGCTTTCGACCCGGCCGGGATCCTGAACCCCGGGAAAGCGATCCCGACGCTGCCGCGCTGCGCCGAGTACGGACGCATGCACGTCCACGGCGGGAAGACAGCGTTTTCGGATCTGCCGCGCCTCTAGAGTGGCCTGACCGCCCATATGGATGAGGCCCTGGCCGACCTGGTCGAGCGCGTGCGCGCCGCGCGCGCACACCGTACCCCCCTTTGCGTACGAGCCGGAGGCACCAAGGATTTTTACGGCATGCCGGCAAGCGGGACGTTGATCGACCCGCGCGCGTACAGCGGCATCGCCGGCTATGAGCCGAGCGAGTTGGTGGTGACCGTTCGCTGCGGCACGCCGCTTGCGCTACTCGAAGCCGAACTCGCCGCGAACGGACAAATGCTGGCATTCGAGCCGCCGCATTTCGGCCAGGCAGCAACCGCCGGCGGTTGCGTTGCGAGTGGTCTGTCGGGTCCCCGCCGCGCCAGTTCCGGCGCGCTGCGCGACTTCGTTCTCGGAGCGCTGCTGCTGGATGGCCGAGGTGAGGTGCTGCGGTTCGGCGGCACCGTGATGAAGAACGTGGCTGGATACGACGTCGCCAGGCTCGTGGCCGGATCGCTCGGCACACTCGGCATCGTCCTGGAAGCTTCGATCAAGGTGCTTCCGATACCTGCCGAGGAAGCGACACTGCAACTGGAAATGGACGAGCCCAAGGCATTGGAGACGATGAACCGCTGGGCGGGACAGCCGCTGCCGGTCTCCGCAACGTGCTGGAGCGCTGAACGCCTGTCGGTGCGTTTGTCTGGATCCGGTGCGGCCGTCCGAGCGGCGCGCGAGCGCATCGGCGGCCAGACCGTTGCAGCGCCGGCCGCCCAGCAGCTGTGGCGGGAAGTGCGCGAACAAACGTCGCCATTTTTCGAAGGCACTGAGCCATTGTGGCGTTTCAGCGTACCGCCGGCGTCGGCGCCGCTCGCGCTGGCAGGCGGCCAGCTGATCGAGTGGGGCGGAGCACTGCGCTGGCTGCGCACTCGCGAGCCGGCGGTGGCGCTGCGCGGGCGCGCCTCCGCGCTGGGGGGCCACGCGACGCGCTTTCGTGCGAGCGATGCGGACGTCGACGCCTTCACTGCGCTGGCGCCCGCCTTGCTGGACATCCACCGGCGGCTGAAGGCCCAGTTCGACCCCGATGCGATCTTCAATCGCGGGCGGATGTTCCGAGGCATGTGAGCACCCGCCGGGTGAACCTGGCCGGGCCAGACACCCGCAGACATCCGACATCATAGGAGCTGCAGCTTGCATACCGAACTAGCCGATCGCTTCCAGACGACCGACTACGGGCAGGAGGCCTCGCAAATCGTCGGCAAGTGCGTGCACTGCGGGTTCTGCAACGCCACCTGCCCGACCTACCAATTGCTCGGCGACGAGCTGGACGGTCCGCGCGGTCGCATCTACCTGATCAAGCAGGTGCTGGAGGGGCGTGCAGCCACCGCGCGCACGCAACTACACCTGGATCGCTGCCTGACCTGCCGGAATTGCGAGACGACATGCCCTTCCGGAGTGCAATACGGGCGCCTGATCGACATCGGCCGCCATCTGGTCGAGCGCGAAGTGCCGCGCACCACCGCCGAGCGCGCGGTGCGGACGACCTTGCGGGAAGGGTTGACGGGGCCGTGGTTTGCTCCGACCTTGAAGCTTGGCCAGGCATTGCGCGGCTTGCTGCCGCAGCCTTTGCGCGATTCGGTGCCGCAGCCGCTGCGGGGTGGCCCGCGGCCGCAACGCCACCACGACCGCCGAATGCTGCTGATGACCGGTTGCGTGCAGCCTTCGCTGCGACCGACGATCGACGCGGCGACCGCACGCGTGTTCGACGCGGCGCAAATCGAGATCATCGCCGCGCCGGCGCAATGCTGCGGGGCCATCCGGCAGCACTTGGCCGATCCGGAAGGCGCCTTGCGCGAAGCGCGCGCCAACGTCGATGCCTGGTGGCCCGCGATCGAATCGGGTCGGTGCGAGCTGCTGCTCAGCAACGCCAGCGGGTGCGCCGCGATGGTGCTCGAATACGGCCATCTGCTGCGCAACGAACCGCGCTACGCCGAACGGGCAGCCCAACTCTCGGAGCGGACGCGCGACATCTCGCAGGTGCTCGCCAATTGCGTGCCATTGCTGCGCCAGCGCCTGAAGCCGGCCGCCGCCCAGCGCATTGCGTTCCATCCTCCCTGCACTCTGCAAAACGCGCTGAAACTGGCGGGGACGACCGAGAGCCTGCTCACCGGCCTTGGCGCGCAACTCGTGCCGTTCGAAGACAGGCACCTGTGCTGCGGTTCGGCCGGAACGTATTCGGTTTTGCAACCGCAGCTGTCAAAAGCGCTGCGCGAGCGCAAGATCGAACGGATCGAACGGGCGCAAGCCGATGCGATCCTGTCGTCCAACATCGGCTGCATCCAGCACATGCAGGCGGCGACCCGTCTGCCGGTCATGCACTGGATCGAGTGGATCGACCGCAGGCTCGCGTAACAGGGCGGTGGAAAAGCTTCCTTTGAGCGGCTAGCTGGGCGGGAAGGCGCGGCGCGCCAACGCGAGCGTCCATGCGAGCAGAAGCATCTGCGTGGCGATTCCGCCGGCGTCCGAAAGCGCTGCCAGCCCGTCGCCCTGCGTTCGCATCCATATCAGCAGGTTGTCGGCGAGCATCGCAAAAGCGGTCATCACCGCCACCCAACGCCAGTTCCTGGCGCAAGCCAGTAGATTGGCCGCCATCGAGCGTGAAGCAGACCAGCGGTACAAGGCCCACACCGGGGCGACGAAGGTGAACGGCATGCTGGCGAGGTTGGCGGCGTTCTGCAGGTCGCTCACCATTACCGTCGGCGGTTGCACTTGGGCGCTGGAGAGCTCACCGATGAAGCGGGCGGTGTCCGCCAGACCCCATTTTGCATCCAGCACGAGTATCCCGAGCAAAATCGGCAGCACGCCGGTCAGCATCAGCACGATCAGCTTATCGCCCCCCAAGCGCGCAACGACGGCGAGATGGCGAAAGTCGGGCGGCTCCGAACGGCTGGCCGCGTCCAGCGCAGCGGTGTAGCCGGTGAACGCCACTGCCCCGGCGGCTTCGCTCAGGAAAGGTCCGATGGTCTGCACGAACAGCAGCGCCAGAACGACGATCCACAGCAGCACGAACAGGCCCAGCAGCCGCCAGAACGCGGCCCGATACGGCGCCAGCGATTCGCGTAGCAGCTCGGCGGCTTCGCCGAGGGGAACGCGGCGCAGCGCGAAATCGCGGCCGAGCCAAGGGTCCGCCAAGCTATTCCACCGCCTTGACGATTTCTTCGACGACTTTCTTCGCGTCGCCGAATACCATCATCGTCTTGTCCATGTAGAACAGCTCGTTGTCGAGCCCCGCATAGCCGGAGGCCATCGAACGCTTGTTGACGATGATCTGGCGCGCCTTGTAGGCCTCCAGGATCGGCATGCCGGCGATCGGCGATTTCGGGTCCTTGGCGGCCGGGTTCACGACGTCGTTGGCGCCGAGGACCAGCACGACGTCGGTATCGCTGAAGTCCGAATTGATGTCCTCCATCTCGAAGACCTGGTCGTACGGAACCTCCGCTTCGGCCAGCAACACGTTCATGTGGCCCGGCATGCGGCCTGCGACCGGGTGGATCGCGTAGCGCACCTGCACGCCCTTCTTGATCAGCTTGTCCGACAGCTCCTTCAGCGGATGCTGAGCACGCGCCACCGCAAGCCCGTAACCCGGAACAATGATCACCGACTCGGCGTTGCCGAGCAGGAACGCCGCATCGTCGGGCGAACCGGACTTGACGCTGCGCTGGGCTGCGCCCGCCGCCGCGCCCGCCGCGACTTCGCCGCCGAACCCTCCCAGGATCACATTGAAGAACGAGCGGTTCATCGCGCGGCACATGATGTAGGACAGGATCGCGCCGCTGGAGCCGACCAGGCTGCCGGCGATGATCAGCATCGGATTGTTCAGCGAAAAGCCGATCCCGGCAGCAGCCCAGCCGGAATAGCTGTTCAGCATCGAGACGACCACGGGCATGTCGGCACCGCCGATCGGGATGATGATCAGCACGCCGAGGGTGAACGCAATGGCAAGCATCACCAGGAACGGCGCCCAGTGCTGCGACATCACGAAGCCGATGCCGCAGCCGATCATCGCAATGGCCAGCACCGCGTTCAGAGGGTGCTGGCCCTTGAACACGACCGGCGCGCCCCGGAACAGCCGGAACTTGTAGCGGCCGCGCAGCTTGCCCCACGCGATCACGCTGCCCGAAAAGGTGATGGCCCCTACGAACGAGCCGATGAACAGCTCCACCCGGTTGCCGGTCGGAATCGGCTCGTCGGCTGCGACGATCCCGAACGCGGCCGGCTCGGCGACGGCAGCGATCGCGATGAACACCGCCGCCATGCCGATCATCGAGTGCATGAATGCCACCATCTCGGGCATTTGCGTCATCGGAATCATCCGCGCGAGCACGGTTCCGACTGCGCCGCCCACCACCAGCCCAAGCAGTACCCAGGCGAGGCCCCCCGCCCCGGTATCCGGATGGATCTTCAGCACCAAGCCGACCGTCGTCACCATGGCGATCGCCATGCCGACCATCCCGAACGCGTTGCCGGTGCGCGAGGTGGACGGATGCGACAGACCTTTGAGCGCCTGGATGAAGCACACCGAGGCGACCAGGTACAGCAGTACGACGGTTTCCAGGTTCATCAATCCCTCTCCAGAGCGCCCGGCGGTTACTTTTTCGACCCGGCGTCGCCGCCGCCTTTGGCTTCTTTCTCTTTCGGCTCCTTCTTCTTGAACATTTCGAGCATCCGCTGCGTCACCAGGAAGCCGCCGAACACGTTGACGGCCGCCAACGCCACCGCCAGCACGCCCATCGTGCGCCCCAGCCCCGTGGTGGTCAGCGACGCCGCCAGCATCGCGCCGACAATGATGATCGCGGAGATCGCGTTGGTAACTGACATCAGCGGCGTGTGCAGTGCCGGCGTCACGTTCCACACGACGTGATAGCCGACGTAGATCGCCAGCACGAAGATGATCAGATGATTGACAAGTTCCATCATGAACTCCGATCCCGGATAAAGTGGGGGTCAGCCCTTGCGAACGATCTCGCCCGCGTGGCACAGCAAGCAGGCAGCGACGATGTCGTCGTCGCGGTTCAGCACGAAGCCGCCATCCTTGTCGAACAGCAGTTTCAGGAAATCGAGGATGTTGCGGGAGTAGAGCGCTGAGCTGTCGGCTGCCACCAGAGCAGGCAGGTTCGTCAGCCCGATGATATGCACGCCATGCTGCGTGACGGTCGAACCCGGTGTCGTCAGCGCGCAATTGCCGCCCTGCTCGGCCGCCATGTCGACAATCACCGAGCCAGGCTTCATCGAGCGCACCATCTCCTCGGTCACCAGGCGCGGCGCCGGCCGCCCCGGGATCAAGGCCGTGGTGATCACGATGTCGGCCTGTGCGATCCGCTTGGCCACTTCGGCCTTCTGCCGCTCGAGCCACG
Source organism: Burkholderiaceae bacterium (assembly GCA_019236735.1). GTDB lineage: Bacteria > Pseudomonadota > Gammaproteobacteria > Burkholderiales > Burkholderiaceae_F > VBCK01. The sequence goes on along the minus strand of JAFAIM010000078.1, from coordinate 3,061 downwards.
CCGGCGGCATGGGCCGCGCATAACCGCCGACACCCTGCGCGATTTCGCGCTCCTCGTCGGTTTCGTACGGCACGTCGATGAACTTGCCGCCGAGCGACTCGATCTGTTCCTTCACCGCGGGTCGAACGTCCGAGGCTTCGATCACCGCCCCCAAGCGCTTGGCCGTCGCGATCGCCTGCAAGCCGGCCACGCCGGCACCCAGCACGACGACGCGCGCGGCCTTGATCGTTCCGGCAGCGGTCATCATCATCGGCATCAGCCGCTGATAGGTGTTGGCGGCCAGGATCACCGCCTTGTACCCGGCGATGTTGGCCTGGGAAGAGAGCACGTCCATGCTTTGCGCTCGAGTCGTACGCGGGGCCGCCTCCAGCGCAAAGGCGGTCAGGCCCGCGGCATTCATCGCTGCAATTGCCTCGGCGTTGAACGGCTCCAGCATCCCCACCAGCACCGTCCCGCGCGCCATCCGGGCGAGCTCGCCATCGGCCGGGCGCCGCACGCGCAGCACCATCTGGGCGCCGTTCGCTTCCTCAGGAGAGACGATGGCCGCACCTGCAGCCGTGTAGGCCGCATCCGGCTGGCTCGATGCGACTCCGGCACCAGCTTGCACGGCCACCGAGTGCTTCAACGTCACGAGCTTCTTGACCGTCTCCGGCGTCGCGGCGACGCGGGTTTCCCCCGGCCTCGTCTCGGCCGGAATACCGATTCGCATCAGGAGCTCCTCAAATTCTTGTGGATTCTCGGCCGCGCGGCTCTGAGTAGAATTTAACATTGTCGCACCCGGCTTCGCTCGCCGACCGGTCCGGTCGGTCGCGGAAACGTGGGCACGTCGCTGCGACAGGTTCGAAGAGTGTCCCGCCCCTGGAAACCGTCGGTCACCGTGGCTGCTGTCGTCGAGCGCGATGGCTGTTTCCTTCTGGTGGAGGAACGCACCGGTGAGGGACTGCGAATCAATCAGCCGGCCGGGCACTTGGATCCGGGAGAAACCCTGCAGCAGGCGGTGGCGCGAGAGGCATTGGAGGAAACCGCGCACGCATTTGCGCCGACCGCGCTGCTCGGGATCTATTTGTGGCGCAGCGCCGAGCCGCTGCGCCCGACTACCTACCTGCGCTTCGCCTTCACCGGCGAGCTCGGGGCGGCGATCGCGGGACGTGCACTCGATCGTGGGATCGTGCGCACGCTGTGGCTGACGCGCCAGGAACTGCTGCAGCGTGCGGCCCAATGGCGCAGCCCTCTGGTGGGGCGCTGCGTCGACGATTACCTGAGCGGACAGCGCTACCCGCTCGAGCTGCTATATACACACCCGGCTGCGTTGGCGACAGGATTTGCATAGCGGGCTGTTCGGCCGGACGGCACTCCGGCACAAGCAGGAGTCTTTACATTGCAAGAACGCATCGTCGTGGGGATGTCTGGAGGCGTGGATTCGTCCGTCGCCGCTTGGCTGCTGAAGCAGCAGGGCTACGAGGTGGTGGGGCTGTTCATGAAGAACTGGGAGGACGATGACGACGACGAGTACTGCTCGTCGCGGCAGGACTGGCTCGATGCCGCCAGCGCCGCCGATGTGATCGGAATCGACATCGAAGCGGTGAACTTCGCTGCAGAGTACCGCGAGCGGGTGTTCGCCGAGTTCCTTCGCGAATACGCTGCCGGGCGGACTCCCAACCCCGACGTGCTGTGCAACGCCGAGATCAAGTTCAAGGCTTTCCTGGATCACGCGCTCGCGCTTGGCGCGCGGCGGATCGCAACCGGCCACTACGCGCGCGTTCACGGCGCCCAGTTGCTGCGCGGGCTCGATCCGGCCAAGGACCAGAGCTACTTCCTGCACCGGTTGACGGAGGCGCAGCTCGCGCGAACGATGTTCCCGGTCGGCGCGATGCGCAAGAGTGAAGTGCGCGCGCTGGCGCGAAAAATCGGCCTCGCAAACGCCGCCAAGCGCGATTCGACCGGGATCTGCTTCATCGGCGAGCGCCCGTTCCGCGCGTTTCTCGCCCGCTACCTGCCGATGCGACCCGGCCCGATCCGCGCGCCGGACGGCCGCATGCTGGGCGAGCACGTGGGCCTGAGCTTCTATACGCTCGGCCAGCGCAAGGGAATCGGCGTGGGCGGAACGCAGGACGGCAGCGGCGAGCCATGGTTTGTCGCACGCAAGGACCTGGAAAGCAACACGCTGTGGGTCGTGCAAGGGCACGAGCACCCGTGGCTGCGAAGCAACCGGCTGGTGGCGACTTCGGCCGCATGGGTCGGGCCCGCGCCCACCCCGGGGCGGCGGCGACTCGCCGCCAAGACTCGCTACCGCCAGGCCGACGCGGCCTGCACGGTGGTCGATGCCGGCGAGGAACGCCTGGAGCTCTCGTTCGTCCAGCCGCAGTGGGCGGTGACGCCGGGGCAGTCGGTGGTTCTCTACGACAGAGATATATGTCTGGGCGGGGCGGTCATCGATTCGACAAGCGGTTCAGGCGCGCCAGCAACTGATCGTGATCCAGGCCATAGCGGGCAAGCCGATCGGCCGCTAGATCGCGGACGCGAGCACGTAGCGTCTGCAGATCGATGATGTGCTGTGCCTCTCGCGCCACGCAAGCTCAGAGCGATTCGTCGCGAGACTGCTTCAGCAGCTCCCACCTGCGCCGGTTCGGGATGATTCCAGCAAACGGCGAGCTCTGGCGCAACCGGCTGGCGTTCTCGCCCTCGTCAAGCATCACCTGAACCACCGCCGGCACCCCTGTGTCGAGCAGCTTCAGCCATTCGTCCCACGCGCCGACGGAATGCCCGTGCATGGCCTGCCAGCGCAGAATCGTCTTCCGAGCGCGTGCCAGTACGCCCGGATCCCGCTCGACCGCCCGCGCCAGCTCCCGATGCAAGAGCCGGCTGAAGCGGGCGTTGCGCTCGTGAGGGTTGGGCATGAGCGGCTTCCGGCGTACAGAGCACGCCATGACCTTACCAAATCGCGATGATATCCCTGCGGTTCGCCACAATTGAGACCGGGAAAGGGACCTGTCCCGCCGATTTGCCGCTGCACTGGAGGCTGTCAATGGAAATTCGGATCCGTTCGCGCTTTTCCGCGCTG
>JAFAIM010000082.1 GCA_019236735.1 Burkholderiaceae bacterium | reverse complement strand
CCGCGACGCCCAGCAGGCGAGCAACGTCCTCGATCCGCCGTACGCGCCGGTCCAGCCGCTCGGCCACCATTGCTGCCATCAGTCCAAGCAGCAGACCCGCGGCCGTGCCGATTGCCGCAAGCGTCAGGGTGCCCGGCTTGGAGGATGCCTGCGGGACGCTCGCTGAAACCAGCAACTGGGCCGGAAACGGCGCCCCGACGCTTTCCGCCGAAAGGTGTGCGAGCCGCTCCTCCGCGCGTTCCAGGTTTTGCTGCGCCAGGCGAAGCTCCTGCTCGGCGGTGCCCGGGGAGTCGTCGCGTCGGCGCTGCAACTCGGAGGCGGCGGGCGGGCTCAAATCGATTCGCGGCAACGGCACGGAGTCGGGGTCCGCGCTCGATGCGGCGCTCAATGCCGTTGCCACCGACGGCACCGACGGTTCAGGCGCTTCGGAGCCGATTGCGAACACACCGCTACGCGATTGCAGTGCCAGTTTTGCCAAGTGTGCCAGCTGCTCACCGGCCCGCAGCGCCACGACATTGAACGAAGCCTGCGGAGCACTACGCAGCCGCGCCTGCTGCAAATGCATGCGCAACAGCGCCAGGTCCTGTCCGGCGCGTTCCACGCCGCTGCGGATCGCCGCCGCACGCATCTCCAGGCTCACCTCGCCGTAGGCTTGCGGGTAGGCATTGGCGACGCGCGCCGCGAGTGCCGGTTCGGCCGCGGAAAAACTCACGCGAACCAGACCGCCATCGCCAACAGGTACCACACGGGCATGTTCGGCAAGTTGCTGCGCCAGAAATTCCGGTAGCGTGCCGCGCGCCTCGCCGCTTTCCAGAAACTGTTTGCGCGCTTCCAGGCTATCGCCCAGACGCAAATTTCCAGCCACCCGTTGCGCCACCTGCTCACTGCGCAGAAGATCGAGCTCGGTTCGCAAAGAAGCATCGCTGCCCGTAGCGACCGGATCGAGCACCAGCGTCGAGGTAGCCGTATAGCGCTGCGGTGCGATCGCCGCGTAGCTGAGCGCGACCATCAAGCAGGCCGCCGCGGTGACGGCAACCAACGGCCAATGGAACGCCACGATCGCCGCACTGATCTTGAGCCGCGACACTTTCGTTCTCCCCTTACCGAAGGCCGGCGATGCCCTTCTCGGTCGAATTCCTGGGAGTTTCCGCCGACTCGCTGGTCGGCATAGAGACTGCAGCAGCCGCCTGCGCCGCCGCAGTCGCAGCCGCAGGCCGGTCGGCTGCCGAGTACTTGGAAAAATCGCCCACGTACGCGATCTTGGCCGCTTCGCGCAGCCGCTTGATCTCCGCCTGTGCGAGCTGATCGCGTTTGCGGTTGCCCAAGAACTGCTCGATCGCCGGCGCGGCCTGCTTGTCGTCGACCGGTTCAGACCGACTGGACACCACCTTGACGATGTTCAGCGCGTTGTTAGGTTGGTCGAACACCGCGACGCCGCCATCCTTGAGCTTCGAGACGGTCTGCAGCATATTCATCGGAAGCTGCTCGGCCGGGCGTACCCCCACATTGGCCGCCACCTTGATGTTCTCAGTCTTCATCCACTTGACCGCATCTTCCAGGTTGCGGCTGTCGCGCAGCTTCTCCTTTACCTGGGTCGCTTGCTCGGCCGTCAGCCCGGTCACGACGGCCTCCTGCAGCGCGTAGACACGGCGCTCAGCGAACAGGGCCGGGTTCTCCGTGTAGTACTGCTCCACCTCCTGCTCGGTCGGCTTGGCCTGCGCTCCCAGCACGCGCTGGACGTACGCTTGCGCCAGCACCAGATGTCGCGCCGCCTCCAGCGCGCTGACGACCTCCGGGTCGCGATCCAGCTTGTGCTCGATCGCCTGCTCCACCAGCAGTTGCTGGTCGATCAGCCCGGCAATCGCCCGGCGCGCACCCTCGTCGCGCTGGTCCTGCGGCAGCCCTGCCGCAAGGTGCGCCAGCTGCTGGTTCACCTGCAGCACCGTGATCTCGTCCTTGTTCACTTTGACGGCCACCTGCGAGGCGCCTCCGCCATGCCCGCAGGCAGTCAGAGCTGCGATCGTGGCACCGGCGACCAGGAAATGGCGTGCGTAGACTCGGGAAACGCTCATTGGCTTCGGGGGACCATTCGAGGACCGCAACGCGGGAAGCCGGAAACTTAGAACCCGAATGTGAAATGGTGGTGTCAGTTCCGATGCCGTTGATGCATAAGGATTAGTCGTTCGCCTGGGGCGACACGCTCCGGACACATCCCTCAGGTAGTCGCCCGAGCTACTTCTGCACAGGCACCGGCGTCGTTGCCGACGCCGAATCCTGCACGCGTCGGGGCCGGCCCACCGGCAGCGGCACGAGGCGACGCTTGGTCTTGGTCGCCAGTTCGTTCAGGAACGATCCATTGCCAAGCGCCCAGCCGTGCTCGACGGCGTTGTGGATTTTTTCCACCTCCGATTGCGCCAGCCCGGCCTCCGAGCGCCGGCGGTATTCGGCCTGCCGCTCGAACGGCGTGTTGCCCAGTTTCCATACCTCGGGGTGCTCGGTGATCGCCGGATCGGCTCGCAGCCCGACATGGTGCGACAGGCTCGACCATGGATACGACAGCGCGTCGGCCGCGAGCCGGCTGCGCTGAGGGCACAGCTCGATGAACAGCGAACACGGTAACAGGTAGTTCTCGGGATCGACCACGGTGCAGCGGAAGCGCGCCTGCCAAAGCGTGCCGCTGCGGCCATGGCGGCGGTTGAAGGCGCGCACGTAGCGCCGCCCGAGCGCCTGCATCGCAAGGCTCAGCGCGCGCGCATCCGAGGGCGTCACCAGCAGATGGAACTGGTCGGGCATCAGCGCATACGCGTGGATCGCAACCTCGTGACGGCGGCCCAGGCTGGCGAGCTCGCTGAGCATGAACTCGTAGTCGGTGTCGGCCAGAAACGCTGCCTGGCCAGCGACGCTGCGTTGCACGAGAAGATGCGGATACCCGGGAACTGACAAGCGGGGAAGGCGTGCCACGGTGGAACCTGCCTGCGTGAAACCGCGACTGCGCTGCGCGAGGATTGCCCCGCTGCGAGCCGGATCAGTCGACGAGGAACAGACGGCGATGCAACTGGATCGCGTAGCGATCAGTCATACCGGCGATGTAGTCGGCGATCGCGCGCGCCCCATGTGCGGCGACGCGCTCCTGATGATCGGGGGGAAGCAGCCGAGGTTCGTCACGGAATGCATCGAACAGCTCGCGCACGATCCGCCTGGATTTGTTCGTCATACGCATTACCTCCGGGTGCCGGTACAGCCTCCCGCGTAGAAAGACTTTCAACGCGTCCCCCTCGGCCGCCACCTGCTGCGAGAAGCCTACCAGCGGATCGGCACTCCGAACATCTTCGACCGACGCGGGCTTTGCGAGCGCGATACGCCGGCGCGTCTCGTCGACGAGATCCACTACCAACGTATGGATGACCCTGCGTACCGTCTCGTTCACAAGCCGGCGCTCCCCGATACCGGGAAACAGGTACTTCGCCTGCTCCTGGTGACGCGCAACGAGGGGAATCCCGCTCAGCTGTTCGAGTGAGATCAGCCCCGAGCGCACCCCGTCGTCGACGTCGTGGTTGTTGTAGGCGATCTCGTCCGCCAGGTTGGCGATCTGCGCTTCCAGGGTTGCCTGCCTGCGCAGCAGGAAGCGCTCGGCCACCGGTCCCAGGCGGCGCGCATTTTCGGCCGAGCAGTGTTTGAGGATGCCTTCGCGCGTCTCGAAGCATAGGTTGAGCCCGTCGAAGCCACCGTAGCGCTCCTCGAGCTCGTCGACCACGCGAAGCGATTGCAGGTTGTGCTCGAAGCCGCCGAACGGCCGCATGCACTCGTCCAGCGCATCCTGCCCCGCGTGGCCGAACGGCGTGTGCCCCAGGTCGTGCGCAAGCGCGATCGCCTCGACCAGATCTTCATTGACGCGCAGCGAGCGCGCGACCGAGCGCGCGATCTGCGCCACTTCGAGCGAATGCGTCAGCCGCGTGCGGTACAGATCGCCTTCGTGATTGACGAAAACCTGCGTCTTGTATTCGAGGCGGCGAAACGCGGTGCAGTGAATGATTCGGTCGCGGTCGCGCTGAAACGGCGTTCGCATCTCGGACTCGGGCTCTGGGTAGCGCCGCCCGCGCGACTGCGACGGGTTTGCGGCATACGCAGCCAGCGCACCGGCCTCCGCACCCACTCGGGTATTCACCTGAATCCTGCCGCCAACAGCGTCGCGTCCACCAGCGCGTCGGGAGCTTCCATCTGCAGCGCGCGCCCGATCCGCTCCAATACGACGAAACGGATGCGTCCGGCATACGCCTTCTTGTCGCCGCGCATCATGTCCAGGGCGGCCGACTTCGAAAGCCCCTCGATTCGCGACGGCAGGCGCGCTTGCACGACCGCGTCGGCAACTCGCCCGACCTCGCCCGGGGCGATCAGCCCGAGGCGCGCGGACAGGTCCGCAGCCAGGCACAGCCCGCACGCAACGGCCTCGCCGTGCAGCCAGCGCGCGAACCCCGTGAGCGCCTCGATCGCGTGACCGAACGTGTGGCCGAGGTTCAGCAACGCGCGCTCGCCGCTTTCTCGCTCGTCGCGCCCGACGATTGCCGCCTTGATCTGGCACGAGCGCGCGATCGCTCGGGCGAGCGCCTCGTCGTCGAACCCGAGCAGTGCGGGCAGTTCCCGCGCGGTGCGCTCGAAGTAGTCAGAATCGGCGATCAGCCCGTGCTTGAGCACTTCGGCCAAGCCCGCGGAGAGCTCGCGCGGCGGCAGGCTGCGCAGCAACGACGTGTCCGACACCACCACCGAAGGCTGGTGAAAGGCGCCGACCAGGTTCTTGCCGGACGGGTGGTTGACGCCGGTCTTGCCGCCGACGGCGGAGTCGACCTGCGCGAGCAGCGTGGTGGGGACCTGCACCAGCCGCAGCCCTCGCATGAAGAGTGCGGCAGCCAGTCCGGCGATATCTCCGACCACACCGCCGCCCAATGCCAGCACGACGCTGCGGCGGTCCGCGTGCGAGCGCACCAGCGAATCGATCACCTGCTCCACCGTATCCAGGCTCTTGGCCGTCTCGCCGTCGGCGATCGTGCAGTCGGCGGCGCGCGCCACGCGTTCGCACGCACGCCGCGCGCGCCCCAGATACAGGGGGGCTACCACCGCACTGGTGACGATGTGGACCGAGGTCGGAGCCAGCGGCGCCAGGAACTCTTCGAGCCGGTCGAGCAGCCCTGGCGCGATCCAGATGTCGTATGGGCGTGCCGGCAGGTCGACGGTGACGCGCTGCATGCAGCGATTATGCCGCGGCAACCAGCTCCGCCACCTGTGGGTTGGCCAGCAGGCGCGCAACCATCCGGCGCGGATTGGCCGCGGCGGAACGGAACACCAGGTGCGCCGTCTGCCGATACAGCGGCCCGCGTTCCCGCAGCAGCTCGTCGATGCGGGCCTTTTTATCCCCGACCTGCAGCAGCGGCCGTGCCGCATCGTCGCGCGTGCGCCGCACGATCTCGTCCGCAGGCGCCTGAAGGTAAATCACCAGCCCGCGCGAGCGCAGCCTCTGGCGGTTGTCCTCGCTCAGCACCACGCCGCCTCCGGTGGCGAGCACGACACGCGAACGCGCCGTTAGCTCGTCGAGCAGAAGAGCCTCGCGTCGACGGAAAGCGTCCTCGCCTTCCAGCTCGAAAATCGTGGAGATCGAAGCGCCGGCGCGCTGCTCGAGTTCGCGGTCGCAGTCGATGAACTCGAAGCCGCAACGGGCGGCCAGCATGCGGCCGACCGTGCTCTTGCCCGCCCCCATCATCCCGACCAGGAAGATGGAGGCGCGTGGCGTGGCGGGACCGCTCAGCTGCGCGCTGCCTGCGTCACCTTCTCGGAGATGATCCGAGGTGTGATGAAAATCAACAGCTCGGTGCGGTTGTTCTGCTTGAACTGGTCTTTGAAGAAAATGCCGATCACCGGGATGTCACCCAGCCAGGGAACCTTCGTCGTGGTCGTGCGCTCGGTCTGCTGGTAGATGCCGCCCAGCACGACGGTTCCGCCATTTTCGACCAGCACCTGCGTCGTGACGTTCTTGGTGTCGATCGCGACGCCACCGCTACCGCTGACCGTCGCGCTCGGCGTGTCCTTGTTCACCTTCACGTCCAAGAAAACGGAGCCCTCCGGCGTGATCTGCGGCGTGACTTCCAGCCGCAGCACGGCCTTGCGGAACTGGATCTGGCCCGGCCCGCCGAGCTGCGTGTTGGTCTGGTACGGAATGTCGTTGCCCTGCTCGATCGACGCCTTGACCTTGTCGGCGGTGACCACGCGCGGGCTCGAGACCACCTTGCCGCGGCCGTCCAGCTGGAGTGCATCGAGCTCCAGGTTCAGCACGCTGGTGATTCCGCTGTTGAACAGCGTCAGCCCGATGCTGTTCGGTTGGAAGCCGTTCAGAGACGCCGCCGGCAGGTTCACAAAGTTCGGGTTCGTGATCTGGATCGGGCCGATACACATGATGTTGTTGCCGGTCGGGCAGGTCGTGGTACCCGCCGGCAGCGGCCCGAAGCTCGACCCCGCGCCGCTGTTGACCCACGTATGCGGACCCAGGTGGGCGATTCCGAGGCGGGAGCCGATGTCGCGGCTGAACTCATCGTCGGCCTCGACGATGCGGGCTTCGATCAGCACCTGAGGAACGGGGATATCGATGCGCGAGATCAGACGCCGCACGTCCTCCAGCTGCGCCGAGGTGTCCTGCACGAACAGCTGGTTCGTGCGCGGATCGACCACGACGCTGCCGCGCTTGGACAGCATCCGCTGCTTCTCGTCGACCAGGAGCTTGCGCACGTCATCTGCCTTCTGGTAGTTCACGACGAAATTCTCGGTATGCAGCGGCTCCAACTCCTGGATCTGGCTTCTGGCCTCCAGCTCGAGCTTCTCCTTGGTCGCCAGCTCGTCGCGTGGCGCCACCAGGATCACGTTGCCGTTCTTGCGCATGTCCAGACCCTTGGACTGCAGGATGATGTCCAGTGCCTGATCCCACGGAACGTCCTTCAAGCGCAGCGTGATCGCGCCTTGCACCGAGTCGCTCGTGATGATGTTCAGGTTGGTGAAATCGGCGATCACCTGCAACAGGGAGCGAACATCGACGTTCTGGAAGTTCAGCGACAGCCGCTCGCCCTGGTAACCCTGGCGCGTACCTTGGAACAGGCGGGTCGGATCCTCCTTGACGGGCTTGACCTCGACCACGAAGTGCGTGTCGCTCTGGTAGGCGTTCTGTTCCCACAGGCCGCGCGGCTCGATCACCATGTGCGCGGTGGATCCCTGCTGCGTCGTGCTGACGATCGCGATCGGCGTGCCGAAATCGGTAACGTCCAGGCGGCGGCGCATCGACTCGGGAACCGTCGTATTCAGAAAATCGACCAGAATCTGCTGGCCCTGCTGGTGGATGTCGACACTGGTGGTCGGATCGCTCAGATCGATTACGACGCGCCCTTCGCCGACTGCGCCGCGGCGGAAGTCGACCGCGCGGATCGAGCGCGGCCCTGGTGCAGGTGCCGCAGCAGCGGCTGCCGCCTGCGCCGGATTGGCCGGCTGCGGAGCCGGGAAGGTGGCCGCCTCGCCCTGCGAGCCGAGCACGACGTGCACTGCGTTGCCCTGCGTCGACACCGTGTACGTTACCGGAGTACGCAGGTTCAGCACGATACGAACGCGCCCGGAGGCCTGCACCACATTGACCGAGCGCAGATCACCCTGGTTGATCTCCACCGCGTTGCGGCCCAAGTTGTTGACGGTCGACGGCAGATCGATCGCGATTCGCGCCGGGTTCGTGACCGAGAAGTTGGTCGGAGTCGCTGCCAGCGGCTCTTTGAGCTGGATCGTCAGGAAGACTCCCGCGCTCGTTTGCGTGGCGTCGATGCGCTCGATGCTGTTGGAGCCGGCATCCTGCGCCATAGCCGGAGCCAGTGCCAGGGCCGCGAGCAGGGCCGCCGCCGGCAGCACGGCCGCCTGAGCGGTCCCGAAGAATCGATTGAAAAAAACCCTCATCGCTTGCTCCCCTGCTGCGGCGCTGCGGCCACGGTTTGCAGTTCCAGTTTGGCGGGACGCTCGACCCATTCGCCGGCGGCATCCTGAACGATTTCCTTCAATACGAGCTCGGTTTCGGTGATCCGCGTTACCACGCCGAAGTTCTGCCCGATGTAGTTGCCGACCCGCACCATATGGGTGGAGCCGTTCGTCTCTACCAGAGCGACGTTGTTGCCGCCCTTGCGCATCATCCCGACCATATGGATCTGGTCCAGCGGAAAGCCTTCGAGCACTTCGCGCCGGCGCTCCAGATCAGGTTTGACCGCGCTTGCGCTGGCGCGCGCTTGTTGCTGTCGGGCGACCGCCATCAGGATCTTCTGCGGATCGAACGGTTCGACCGCTCCGCCGCTCTCGTACACGAACGGCGTGAACTCCTTGGGTGGCGGGACCGGCTGCGTGGTGACGTGCGTGGACTGCTTGACTTCGCTCATCCAGGCGCGCAGCTGCGACTCGTCCGAGGCACCGCACCCGGCGAGCAGCACCGCGCAAGTGCCGATCGAAGCCCAGTGCGTGCGGCCCAATGCCGAGTGCCTCATTTGGCACCTGCTTTCTTCGCCGCATCCCTCGCCTTGCGTTGCGAGGCGACTTCGTCCTCGTCCAGGTACCGGAACGTCTTGGCCACCGCGTCCAGCGCTAGTGTCGGACTCTTCCCCGTGACCACATTCAGATTGTTCAGCGTCACGATGCGCGGCAGGTTGGCAATATCGCTCGTGAACGAGGCCAGGTCATGGTAGCGCCCGGATACGCGCACGGTGATCGGCAATTCGGCGTAGTAATCCTTCAGAACGACCTGCCCGGGGCGGAACAACTCGAACTGCAGCCCGCGACCGATGCCGGCCTGATTGATGTCCGACAACAGTGCATCCATCTCGGCCTTGCTCGGCAGCTGCTTCTCCAGCGTCAGCACGTACTGGTTGACCTGCTCCTTCTGCCGGCGCAGCTCTTCCAGGTTGATCGCCTGCTGAATCTTGCTGCGGTACTGCTCCTTCAGTGCGATCTCCTTTTGGCGTAGCTGATCCAGGTTGTCGAGCTGCTCCTTCCAGACGACGAGCCAGCCGATGATCGCGCAGACGATCAGTACCGCCGCCCAAAGGCCCAGGCGCGGCAGCGCCGGCCAGGAGCCGACGTTCTCCAACGTAAGGCCCTTAAACTGGGCCATCAAATTTGCGGGGGTGGTCGCCATGGAATCCTTCGGGGCTTGGCCGGTTCAGCCCTTGCGGGGCTGCGCGGCGGGCGCGCCGGCGGTGGCGCTCGCGGTGCCCAGCTCACTGCTGGGCTTCATCATGAAACTCATCGAGAAATCGAACAGGCGACGCTGGATGCCGTCGGGGCTCTGCCCGGCCAGCTTGATCTCGATCAGCTCGGGCTTCTGCACGTAGCGCCCGTTGTTGCTGAGGTTGCGTAGGAATTCGGAGACGCGCTCGTTGGAGGCCGCCCAGCCCGCGATCGTTACCTTGCGATCCTCCTGCTTGATCGAGCGCAGGTAGATGCCCTCAGGGGTCTGGCGCGTCAGCTCGTCGAGCAGGAATACCGGCTGGTTACGGTCGGCCTGCAAGTCTTCGACCGCTTTTTGCCGCGCTCGCAGACCGTCGATCTCCTGCTTCAGCGTGGCGATCTCCTTGATCTGCGCGTCGAGCCGGCGGTTCTCGTCCTCGATCAGCTTGTTCTGACCCTTCTGGGCGCTGATGTAGCCCTCCAGCACCGTCCACACGAGCAGCACCAGCGCAGCGCCGGCAATGACACTCATGCCGGTCATCAGGAAAAACGTGTGCTTCTGGCGCTGCCGCTTGTGTTCCCGGTGCGGCAGTAGGTTGACGCGGATGTTCACGCTTCGAACCTCCGCATCGCCAACCCGCACGGGGTCAGCAGAGCCGGGGCGTCCAAGCGCAATTGCTTGTCACGCACATTGCCCGACACCTCCATCCCCTTGAACGGTGAGATCACCGAGGTGGGCACCTGCGCTCGCTCCATCAACGCCTCTGGTAGCCCGGTCAGCACCGAAGAGCCACCAGCGAGCATGATCTGGTCCACCCGGGTATACGGGGTCGACGTAAAGAAGAACTGGAGCGCCCGCGTGATCTCGGTGGTTGCCGTGTCGATGAAAGGCTTGAGCACCTCGGTCTCGTAGTTGGCTGGCAAGTCGCCGTTGCGCTTCTTCTGCTCCGCCTCCTCGGCAGCGATGCCGTAGGCACGCCCGATATCGGCCGTGAGCTGCTGGCCGCCGAAAGGCTGCTCGCGCTCGTAAATGGCCTCACCGTCCAGGATCACGCTGACGCTGGTGGTGTTGGCGCCCATATAGAAGACCGCGATCACCAGCCCCTCGCCGTGCGAAGGCAACTGCTCGATCAGTCGCAGCAGCGCCGAACGCGCCGCCAGCGACTCGACATCCATCACGACGGGCTTCAGGCCGGCCGCCTGCGCCACCGCCATCCGGTCCTCGACCTTCTCTTTGCGGGAGGCGGCGATCAGCACTTCGACATCCTCGGGCGAATTCGGGATCGGGCCAATCACCTGGAAGTCCAGGCTCACCTCCTCGAGCGCGAACGGGATGTACTGATTGGCCTCGCTTTCGACCTGCATCTCCATTTCTTCTTCGCGCAGATTCCCGGGCAACGCGATTCGCTTGGTAATCACCGCCGAGGCCGGCAAAGCGAGCGCGACGTTACGGATGCGTGAGCCGCAGCGCCGGTACACGCGCTTGACCGCCTCCGCAACGACTTCGATCTTGTCGATGTTGCCGTCGACGACCGCTCCGCGAGGAATCGGCTCGATGCCATAGCGCTCCAGCCGCAGCACGCCGCTGCCGGAGTCGGTCAGCTCGACCAGTTTGACGCTGGAGGACCCAATATCCAAGCCGATCAGCGGCGGTGTCTTGGACGAGAAGAACGGCAGTTCGAATGGCAAGGGAACGCTCCCGCTGAATCCCGGTCAGCCCGCTTAGGGGCAAAGCAAGGATCGGCGAACTGTCGCCGACCACTGATGTTCGAATTGCAGGCCTGTCGGCGAGTGAACTTCCATGGCCCGCAATTTCCTTATTTGTCGAAGTCTTACCGCATTTTGTTCAGGGCAACACCTTAAGATGCTAACAACCTTTCAGAACGCAGCACAAGCCCTTCGAACACGGGAACAACATGAGTTTTACGGCACAATCGTCGATAGCGGACGCTTCTTGATCACCCCTTCGCGCAACGCGAAACGGTCTAGGTTTCCACCTGCCTATAATTTGCCACGCGTTGCAGGGACACGAGGCCTCCGCGCCCTGGTCAAAACGGGCGATTTCCGGCGAGTTGCCGCACCGCCGCATACATTCCCAACCCACCTGACCGACTGAAAGTCACCCCCGAACGTGAACGCCGACACCGAATCGAGACCAACGCGCAGCGCCCGGGTGCGAGGGTGGATGCGCGTGCACTGGGCGCGAATCGCGGTCTGGACGGCCGCGCTGGTTGCGAGCGGGGTGACCTGCGCGGTGCTGTTCGTGATCTTCATGTTCTCGATCGCGTACGCCAATTTGCCTTCGATCGACGCCTTGGCCGACTACCGGCCCAAGATCCCGCTGCGCGTCTGGAGCGCGGACGGGGTGCTGCTGGGAGAGTTCGGCGAGGAACGGCGTACCTACGTTCCGATCCGCGAGGTTCCGCAAAAACTGAAAGACGCGATCCTGTCGGCCGAGGACGACAGCTTCTACCGCCACAGCGGGGTCGACTTCTTCGGACTGATACGCGCGGCACTCGCCAACGCGATCTCGGGGCGGCGCGGCCAAGGTGGCAGCACGATCACGATGCAGGTGGCGCGCAATTTCTATCTGAGCTCGGAGCGCAGTTACATCCGCAAGCTGTACGAGATCGCGCTCGCCTACAAGATCGAGGCTTCCCTGCCGAAGGACCGGATCCTGGAGGTGTACGTCAACCAGATCTTCCTGGGTCAGCGCGCGTACGGATTCGCGGCCGCCGCGCAGACATATTTCGGCAAATCGCTCGACGATCTGACGCTCGGAGAGTGCGCGATGTTGGCGGGCCTGCCGGCGGCGCCAAGCGCCTACAACCCCACCGCCAATTTGCACCGTGCACGCGTGCGCGAGCGCTACGTCCTATCGCGCATGTTGGCGCTCGGACATATCACGAAGGCCGATTTCGATGGGGCCGTCACATCCGAAACCAAGGTCCGCGGCGCCGAGCAGGTCGCGATCACCAACCTGACGCGTTCGCGCGTCCGCGCCGAGTACGCCGCCGAGGTGGCGCGCCAGCTGGTCTACGACGTATTCCACGAAGAGACCTACACGCGCGGCTTGAACGTCTATACGACGATCTCCAGCGGCGAGCAGCAAGTCGCTTACGAAGCGTTGCGGACCCAGGTGATGGCGTACGACCGGCGCTACGGCTATCGGGGGCCGGAACGCTTCATCGACCTGCAGGGCGACACGGCGGCGCGCGAGCTGCACATCGACGAGGCCCTGGTCGACGCTCCCGACGTGGACGGTCTGACGGCCGCAGTCGTGCTCGAAGTCGCACCCAAGCTGGTGCGGGCGCAGCTCGCCGACGGCGAGGTCGCGCGCGTGGAGGGCGAGGGGCTGCGCTTCGCCGCCGCGTCTTTATCGCCGCGCGCGCAGCCGGCCCGGCGCATCGTTGCAGGCGCCGTGATCCGCCTGACGCGCATCGGCAACAAAGCCTGGGCGATCGCGCAGATCCCGCAGGCCGAAGCGGCGTTCGTCTCGTGCGATGCGCGTGACGGCGCGGTCCGAGCGTTCGTCGGCGGCTTCGATTTCAACCTGAACAAGTTCGACCACGTTACATCGGCGTGGCGCCAGCCTGGCTCCAGCATCAAGCCGTTCATCTACGCGGCCGCGCTGGAAAAGGGACTAATGACCAGCACCCTGGTCAACGACGAGCCGCTGATGATCGATCCGGAAGAGACCGGCGGCCAGGTCTGGGATCCGAAGAACTACGACGGCAAGTACGACGGCCCGATCCGGTTGCGCCAGGGACTCGCGCACTCGAAGAACATGGTCTCGATCCGTGTGCTGCAGCAGATCGGCCCGGCATATGCGCAGCAGTACCTGGCCCGCTTCGGCTTCGATCCGGAACGGCATCCGGCCTACCTGACGTTGGCGCTGGGCGCCGGATCGGTCACCCCGTGGCAGGAGCTGGGCGCCTACGCCGTGTTCGCCAACGGGGGATTCGAGGTCACGCCGTACCTGATCGCACGGGTGGCCGACGCCAACGGCAAGGTGTTAATGGAGGCGTCCGCGCGGATCGCCGGCGACTCGGCGCTGCGAGTGATCGATCCCGGCACCGCGTTCATCATCGACAGCATGCTGCGCGATGTCGCGCGCTACGGCACCGGCGCACGCGCCTCCAGCCTGGGCCGCACGGACGTGGCCGGTAAAACCGGCACGACCAACGATTCGCACGACGCATGGTTCGCAGGCTACGGAGGCGGCATCGTCGGTGTCGCGTGGTTCGGCTTCGATCAGCCGCGCCCGCTGGGTGAACGCGAGACCGGGGGCGGCCTAGCGCTGCCGATCTGGCTGGACTACATGGCCTCGGCCCTGAAGGGCCTGCCACTGGTCGAACGCGACCCGCCGGCAGACGTCGTCACGATCGACGGCGAGTACTACCTGCAGCAGTTCCAGCCGGGAGAGGGACTTGCCTCGCTCGGCCTGGACGAGGCGCAGCCTCCTGAGCAGGCCAAGCGGGGCGACAACGTCTTTTGACCCCCTTACCGCAAGGGCTCGAACTGGGCGAATAGCTGCCCGGTGCCGTTCGACGGCGCCGAATCCAGGTAAAGGGCGGTCAGCTTCAGACGGCCCGCCGGATACAGTTCGGCGCCCTCCACCATGGAGCGGAACTTCTCGCCACCCAGCAGTTGATGGGTCAGCGTCACATATAGGCGCGACAGGATTGCGTCGCGCAACATCGTTTCCAACATGCGCGGCCCGGCCAGCAGGAATGCGCTGCGAAAGCCCCTTTGTGCGAGCGCCTCGGCCAGCGGCCTGCCCTCGACGTAGGTGCCCGAGCCCGCAACGATGAACTCACAGTCTTGGCGCTCGAGGTCGCGCCGCCGCCCCGCGTCGGCCTGTGCTGCGGTTGCAATCAGGACTTGCTGCGCGTGGCGCCTGACCGATTCGGGGATCGGAAAGTCCAAGCTGGCACTGGCGATGCAGATCGCGGGCTGCGGCTGCAAGCCGTGCGCCAGTCTCCACGCGGCAAGATCCTGATGATCGGGAACCGTTCCGACTTGCAGGATGTCATCCAGGCGACCTTGCGCAATCGCGCGCAGGTATCCGCCATTGGTGATCAGGCAATCGGCCTGCGCGTGCAGTTCGAGCAACAGGCGCAAGTCGCTGTCGCTCGTCAACGCTTTCGGCAGGTAGCTTTCTCCGTTGGCTCCATCGCTCAGCGCTATGCGCCCGTCCAGGCTGGTGACGAAATCGCCGTACACGAAGGGCAGCCCCGGCAGAGCGAGCTCGTGAAGGCGATGCGCAAGGTACAGCCCTCGCAGCGGCATCTCGAGCTGCTGCGGATAGAGCTGAGCCAGGTTTCGGGGCATCAAAGCGCGACAGCCTGGCCGCCCTGCTCCGACAGCAGCCGCGACACTGCCGCAAACAGCTCGGTGCCATCGCGGGTGTCGAGCCAGCGCCCGCCACTTTCGTCGTAGGCGAAGTGGTAGCCGCCGCTGCGCGCCGCCACCCAGATCTGTCGCATCGGAAGCTGGGTGTTGACGATCAGCTTGGTGTCGTTTTCGAGCTCGAGCGTCAGCACGCTGCCGCTGCGCGAACAGTCGACCCCAGCGTCCGACTCGTCGACCGCCCGCTCCAGCGCCTGCAGAGCCGCTTCCGAGCGCTCGTGGAACTCCGATTCCGTCATGTACGATTCGCAACGATGAGGGTTGCGATTCTTGGCATTTTAGTTTGCGCCGCGATCGTCGGCGGGTGCGGCGTCAAGGGACCGCTGTACCTCCCAAACCAGCCCAAGCAAGCGACGGCGCCGAACCAGAAGGACAAGCCGCCGCCCGCCTCCCCGGGAGCGCCTCCGGCGACGGAGCCCGCCCCAAAATCCATGTGAGCCGCCAGACCAACCCGGCCGAAGTACCGTTGGCAGCGTTCGTGCGGCGCTCCGGCGCACTGTACTGCGAGGACGTCCCGCTGCAGGAGCTGGCGCAGCGTTTCGGCACGCCTTTGTACGTCTATTCACGGCGCGCGATCCTGGATGCCTATGGCCAGTACCAGCGAGCCCTGTCTGGGCGAGCGTCGCTGATCTGCTACGCCGTCAAGGCCAACTCCAACCTCGGCGTTCTCAACCTGCTGGCACGCGCCGGAAGCGGATTCGACATCGTCTCCGGTGGCGAGCTCGCCCGCGTGCTCGCGGCCGGGGGAGCAGCCGAATGCACCGTATTCTCCGGGGTCGGCAAGACCGAGCAGGAAATCGAACGCGCGCTGCGCGCGCAGATCATGTGTTTCAACGTCGAGTCCGACTTCGAGCTGCAGACGATTTCCACTGTTGCAGCCCGGCTGAGGCGGCGCGCACCAGTGTCGCTGCGAGTGAACCCACAGATCGACCCCGGAACGCACCCGTATATCGCCACCGGCCTGAAATCGAGCAAGTTCGGAGTCGCGTACGAGCAGGCGATCGAGCTGTACCGGCGCGCCGCGGCCGATCCTCACCTGGAGGTGATCGGGATCGATTGCCACATCGGCTCGCAGATCGCGCAGGCCGCCCCGTTCGAACAGGCCGCCGACCGCCTGCTGGACCTGGTGGAACGCCTGGAGCACCAACGCATCGGCCTGCACCACCTCGACTTCGGCGGCGGACTGGCGATCGCCTACCGCAGCGACGGCGAGGCTCCGCCGACCATTGCGGAATGGGTCGGTGCGATCGTTCGCCGCGTCGACGCGCGCGGACATGGCGGCAAAACGCTTCTGGTCGAGCCGGGCCGCTCGGTCGTCGGACCGGCGGGTGCATTGCTGATGCAGGTGATCGGATGGAAGCAAGGCGCCGCGGGTGCCTTCGCGGTCGTGGACGCTGCGATGAACGACCAAATGCGGCCGGCGCTGTACGACGCGTGGATGGACGTGCAGCCGGTTGTCGCAAGAAGCGAGCCGCCGCGCGGTTTCGCGATCGCCGACGTGGTCGGCCCGATCTGTGAAAGCGGCGATTGGCTGGCGCGCGGGCGCATGCTTTCGGTCGAGGCGGGCGACGTGCTCGCCATGCTCGGCGCCGGCGCATACGGTATGAGCATGGCAAGCAACTACAACAGCCGCTTGCGAGCCGCCGAAGTCATCGTCGACGGGAGCCAGGCCTACTGCGTGCGGCGGCGCGAACGCGTCGAAGACCTGATGGTGGGCGAATCGATCGTCCCCGATTGATTGCGCCTGATTGCGCCTGATTGCCGCGGACCTGCAACAGCGGAGCGACGATGCACATCGAGCATGAAGTTAAGCTGGACTTCAAGGACGTGCTGATCCGGCCCAAGCGGTCGACGCTCACCTCGCGCGCCGATGTCGATATCGAGCGCGAATTCCGGTTCCGACACGCCGCCCTGCGCTACCGGGGAATACCGATCATCGCCGCGAACATGGACGCGACCGGGACGATCGAGATGGCGGGCGCGCTGGAGCCGCTCGGACTGTCGGTCGCGCTGCACAAGCACTACGAGCCGGCGCGCCTCGTCGAATACTTCCGCGCACTGCAGCGCAAGTCGGCCGCAATGTTCTCGGCCGGAATCACTCCGGCCGACGAGGAACGCTTCCGCAAAACCGTCGACGGGGCGGGCGGCGCCATCGAGTACGTTTGCATCGACGTGGCCAACGGCTATCACCAGAACTTTGTCGACTTCGTCCGGCGCATCCGAGGCCGCTATCCGCACCTGGTCATCATGGCGGGCAACGTCGTGACCGGCGAGATGACCGAGGAGCTGATCCTTTCCGGTGCCGACATCGTCAAAGTCGGCATCGGGCCCGGGTCGGTTTGCACGACCCGGATGATGACCGGTGTCGGCTACCCACAGTTGTCGGCCGTGATCGAATGCGCTGACGCTGCGCACGGCCTCGGTGGGCACATCTGCTCCGACGGCGGCTGCGTGACCCCGGGCGACATCGCCAAAGCGTTCGGCGCCGGGGCTGACTTCGTGATGCTCGGTGGAATGCTGGCCGGACACTCGCAATGCGGCGGCGAGATCGTCGAGCGCGACGGCCAGCAGTTCCAGCGCTTCTACGGGATGAGCTCAAAGACAGCAATGCAACGCCACGCTGGAGGCATTGCCGAATACCGCGCCGCCGAGGGCAAGGAAGTGCTGGTGCCGTACCGCGGCGATGTGGTGGGTACGGTGCAGGAGATCCTGGGCGGCCTGCGCTCGGCATGCGCCTATGTGGGTGCGCGCCGCCTAAAGGAACTGTCGAAACGAACGACGTTCGTGCGGGTGACGCAGCAGGGCAACGAAGCGTTCGGCAAAAGCTAGCGCTACTTACCGCCGCGTAGCCCTGCAGCGAAGTCGGTTACCGCAGCGATCTCGGAATCCGACAGTCGAAACCCAATCTGCTCCATCGGCACGCTGTTGCGCCGGGTGCCGTCGCGAAACGCCTTCAGCTCTGCCGCCAGGTACTCGGCAAACTGGCCGCTGATTCGCGGATACAGCACCGGCAGGCCCGCTCCCGTTGGGCCATGGCAGCCGGCGCAGGCCGGCACCGCCTTGTCCGGTATCCCGCTGCGGTAGATCTGCCCACCCAGATCGGCCGACGCCTTGTCGCGGCCCAGCGCCGGCGTCAGCGCCTGTTTCGAGAACCACGCTGCCACGTTGCGCCGGTCCGGTTCCGAAAGCGTCAACGCAAAGGCACCCATCACCGCGTTTTCGCGGCCGTTCTTGTCACCCGCGGGCTTGGCCAGATCGGTCAGCTGCT
This sequence comes from Burkholderiaceae bacterium, assembly GCA_019236735.1. Lineage (GTDB taxonomy): Bacteria > Pseudomonadota > Gammaproteobacteria > Burkholderiales > Burkholderiaceae_F > VBCK01. The sequence continues at coordinate 42,022 of JAFAIM010000082.1, read as the reverse complement.
TGACCAGGTACTCCGCGCTTTGCCCGGCCAGCTTCGGATACGTGGCAACGGCCGAGTTGCCGTCGGCCCCATGACAGGCGGCGCACGCCTGGCTCGCGATCTGCTGTCCTTTTGAGGCGTCCGCGGGCGGCATGGACTTCTGCTCGGCCCACGCGACCTGCCCGACCAGCCAAGCGGCTGCGAACGAGAGCGCGGCGTGCGCAATGCTGCGAGGGTCGATCCTCTCCATCATCGATCCAATACGAGCGGTTGTTATGCTGCGGATTCTAGCCCTCCCCGCCGCCGCTCCGCCATCGTGCTCGTCCGCTTCGAATCCGCGCGCTACGTCGACTCGATCGCCGACGTCGCCGGCCTGGGGTTGTCGCGGCTAGGATCGACTCCGGAGGTCGCTTTCGCCGGGCGGTCCAATGCCGGCAAATCCAGCGCAATCAATGCGCTGGTCAACCGTACGCGCCTGGCGTACGCGTCAAAGCTGCCTGGGCGCACCCAGATGCTGAACTTCTTCGCGCTCGACCAGGCGAAAGGAGGTGGCGTCGCCGGGCATCTGGTCGACCTGCCGGGATACGGTTTCGCAAAGGTCGACATCGCAACGCGCCGGAGCTGGAACGAGCTGGTCGGCGCGTACCTGAGCGGGCGAGCACAGCTGCGCGGGGTCGTACTCGTGATCGACAGCCGGCGCGGGCTGTTACCCGCCGACGAGGAACTGCTCGCATTGCTGCGCGTGCGCGATCCACGCCAAGCCGCCTCCGTACACCTGCTGTTGACCAAGGCCGACCGAATCGGAACCGTGGAGCGGCGCGCACTGCTCGCCGCGGCCGCAGCCCGCGCCGCCCGCTTGCCGCTGACGGCCACCGTGCAGCTTTTCTCGGCGCGCGAAAAGGAAGGCGTCGAGGACTTGCGCGAGCGCGTTGCTCAGATGCTGTCGGTATGATTCCGGCCACAGATTCAGTTGGAGACGAAAGCAGGTTGGAGACATGGCCCGGTCCTTGAAGATTCTCGGCGGCTTCCCCTCGGTGCGGATGCGCCGGATGCGGCGCGATGAGTTCTCCCGCAGGATGATGCGCGAGAACCGGTTAAGCAGTGACGATCTGATTTACCCGGTGTTCGTGCTCGACGGAAGCCGGCGGCGCGAAGCGGTGGCCTCGATGCCGGGTGTCGAACGGCTGTCGATCGACCAGCTGTTGCCGGTGGCGGAGGAGTGCGTCAAGCTGGGCATCCCGGTGATGGCGTTGTTTCCCGTGGTCGATGCGAGCCTGAAATCGCACGATGGTCGCGAGGCCGTCAACTCCGAGGGGCTCGTGCCGCGCGCGGTGCGCGCGTTGAAGGAGCGCCTGCCCGAGCTGGGGCTACTGACCGATGTGGCGCTCGATCCGTACACCACGCACGGGCAGGACGGCGTCGCCGACGCATCCGGCTATGTGCTGAACGACGAGACCGTCGAAGCCTTGTGCCGCCAGGCGCTGATGCAGGCGCAGGCGGGGGTGGATATCGTCGCGCCGAGCGACATGATGGATGGCAGGATCGGCGCGATCCGCAACGCGCTCGAATCCAACGGCCACATCCATACACGCATCATGGCGTACGCGGCCAAATACGCGAGCGCCTTTTACGGCCCATTCCGCGACGCGGTTGGATCGAAATCCAGTTTGGGCAAATCGAACAAGGCCAACTACCAGATGGACCCTGCCAACAGCGACGAGGCGCTGTGGGAAGTTGGACTGGACCTGCAGGAGGGCGCCGACATGGTGATGGTCAAGCCCGGCATGCCCTACCTGGACATCGTGCGGCGGGTAAAGGACGAGTTTGGCGCGCCGACGTTCGTCTACCAGGTCAGCGGCGAATATTCGATGCTGAAGGCAGCGTGCAACCACGGCTGGCTTGATGAACGCGCGGTCGTGATGGAAGCTGTGCTCGGCTTCAAGCGTGCAGGCGCCGACGGTGTGCTGAGCTATTTCGCGCTGCAGGCGGCGCGATGGCTGCGCGAGGAACGCTCCTAGGGCAAATCGCCGGCGAATTACGGGGTCATCCACCCGTCGATCGCGCGTTTCGGGCGGCGCGTCTGCCTCAAGATCGGTGCCATGTCTGCCGATGAACAGGCGGAACGTAATCCTCCGGGCGCGGCTCTCGGTCGCGTCCTTCGCGACATGGCTCAGTTTCTCAAAGTCCTGCTGTTGTCCGCCGCATTCGCTCTGGCGTGGATCGTCGGCAACGTGTTCGGACACGTTTGAATGTGACACGGGCCACCGTGTCGCTCCGAGTTTCCCCTTAGTCCCGACAGTCGAACGTCGCGGTAATCGTTGTTCCCGCAGCACCGATCGAGTGCGCATCGCACGCGCACGGTCGCGGTTTCTGGCGTCTCATCGGTTTACCAAGTTCAGGTGTCAAAACCTGGTTGCGATCGGCGCCTGCGTTGCCTCATAGTGTCGGCATCGCGCAGGACCTGTTGGCTTCGAGCGTCACTGATCACTTCCGCTCGACGGTCTTGGAACCGGGAAGCCTCAGCTGCGCGAACCACGAATCGCTGTACCCGATGCAGAAACACGAGCAAACAGTAGAACGCTGCAGGAGGTAAGACATGGAAGATTCGATCTTCTGATTTCAGGGCGGACGGGCCGCGTCGACCGACGCGGGTGCCCGCTCCGCATGTTCCAACCTGTTCCTGAAAAGCGCCGCGGCTCGCGTCCGAGTCGGGCGCCAGGGAGGAGTCTTGTCATGAGAACCGCAATCTGTCCGACGCAGCTTCACTTTCGCAGACTGGTCAGGCACCTTCTCGGCCTGACGTCCGGCGACCGCCTGTTGCGGTTCGGCCGGGTATTGACCGACATCGACATCGTCGCCTATGCGGAGCGGCTGTTCACCACGGCAGCCAAGGTCTTCGTTGTGGTCGAGCGAGACCAAGACATCTCGGGAGTGCTGACTCTCGATCTGACCTCGAGCGGCCCGACGCTCGGTCTGAGCGTGTCGTCGTGGGCGCGCAACCTGGGAGTCGGAACGGCGCTTCTGCAGCGCGCCGGCGTGCTCGCGCGTGCGCATGGCGTACAGACCTTGTTCGTTCCGAACCTCGGCTTCAACAGCGCATTGCAGCGCCTGGCCCTCAGCTTGGGTATGAACGTCATGTGCGCCTCCGGCGTGATCAGCGCGATCGACGCCGTGCCGCCGGCTGGCGGACAGCAGGAGGTGCAGCGCATCGGTTTCGCCGGGAGCGTCACGCTCGCCGACGAGGCATTGCGCCCCGACGCCGAGAACGCGAACGCCGACACCCCGGCGGACGCAGCCATGACCCCCGTGGCGATCCTCTCCTGAAAAGGGAGCCAACCGTGCCCTGGCGATTGCGCGACACCTAGCTGGCGACCGCCAGACCGCGACTCACACGCCCCGGTTTTTCACCAAAAGCAGTCGATCGCAGATCGGCCGCAAAGGAGGTGCTTTTTCCATGAGAACGACGACCTCACCGACGAATTTTCACTTTCACGACCTGGCAGCGCACTTTCTGGCGCTGGGCCTCGGCGACCGCTTCCTGAGATTCGGCTGGGAGATGACCGACGAGCAGATCGTCGCTTACGTCGAGAGTCTGTACATGTGTGGCGACAGCGTATTGCTGGTGGTCGAGCCCGACGGCGACGTCTCCGGCGTGCTGCACCTCGAATCGATGGGATCCGGAGTGACCGTCGGCTTGAGCGTGTCGGCGTGGGCCCGCAACATGGGAATTGGAACGCTGCTGCTACCCCAAGCCCGCGTGTTCGCACGCGCGCGCGGCCTGGACACTTTGTTCGCACGCAACCTGAACCTCAATCCGGCGCTCCGGCGGCTGGCGCAGCGTGTCGGGATGCGCGTGTCCTGCGCGGACGGGACGCTGAGCATGCGGCGTGCGCGGTCAAACGACTACAGCGCGGACGGGGAATCGGACGCATCGCTCATCACGCTGGCGGACGACTCGTTGCGTTTCCAGTGGAACGGGGCTCGCGCCGGCGCCACGCCGTTTGAACTTGCCGAACCGATTCTGATTTCCTGAAACGGAGGCGACGATGGCCACAATCGAAATCCTCATGAAAGACAACACGAAGGCGACGATGGCGGCCGTCCCGGTCCATATCCTCCCCAGGGCGAGGATGGCCGCGGTTCCTATCCTCCCCAAAGAGAAAGCCAACGTGAGGTTGGCCGCCGTCCGTCACGAAGAGGCGCGGGGAAAGACAGAAGCGCACGGACAGACGACCGAGCCCTTCCCCGAGCCGTTGTACGTCTGGGATTCGCTGTACATCCTGCTGGTCTCGCTGCCCGCGACGTTGCTGGGAGCGGCGCTCGCCTGCGATGGGTTGTACTGGCTGACCGCTGCACCCATTTGCTCGCAGGCCTCCGAATGGCTGCTCGGCGCGGGCTTGGCAACAGGGGTGGTGGCAGCGGCCGACGGACTGATCCGATACGTCCGGATGGGCCAGCTGCGCCCCTCGAAGACCTGCTGGGTCCACGTGGTCGGCAACTTGCTGGCGCTGCTGCTATCGACCTCGAACCTGATCTATCGGCTGAACGAGGTGCCCAGCCGCGCAGTCGTCCCGTTCGGCATCACGTTGACCGCAACTGCGGTTTGCGTGCTGATCGCGGTCGCATACCTGGGCAAGGAACTGCCGCCGGATCTTGCGGATGACGACGGAGACGATTGGGATCTTCTCTGAGCGTCATCCAGTGCAGCAGGTATTCGATTTCGACAGGGGTGCACGACTAAGCGGCGTTTCCGGCATGCAGCAGGAACGGTCCGCTGTGCTTTGACCGTACACGGGAATGCTGCCGAGCGTGTGGAAGGTCTCCCAGGCGACACCCTGCGGGTCCTGCACCCAATACTTGTCGGAGCTCGCGTAGCAGCAGTTGGCGCCCGTCTCATCGCGCGCATCGATTTCGGCGGCAGCGGCCTGCTCGCGCAGCATCGTCAACTCCTCGGCGGAGTCGACCTGAATCCCCAAATGGTTCACTCCCGCCGCTGCGCCTCGCTGAGAGATGGCGAAGTTGACGCGCGGATCCTCGAGCATCCACTTGGCGTAGTCGGACTTCTGCACCGAGGGCGGCGCACCGAATATCGACGAATAGAAACGGATGCTGGCGGCCAGATCCTGGACAGCGACGTGCACGTGGAATCGTTTCATGGTGTTCTCCGCTTGCGTTGCGCTGTCGGAGCACACGCGATATCGCAAGTTGCTCCCTGACAGCAGTTCCGGGTGAGGTAATCGATCAGGCCGCTCATCGCTCGATAGTCCGCGCTGTAGTAGATGAAGCGCCCCGCTTGGCGCGCGGCAATCAGCTTTGCGTGCGACAGCTCCTTCAGGTGAAACGACAGGGTCGCGCCCGCGAGCTGAAGCCGCTCGCCGATCTCGCCTGCCGCAATTCCCTCGGGCCCCTGCTGGACCAGGAGTCGGAATATCGCAAGCCTCGTCTCCTGCGCCAATGCAGCCAGCGCGACGACGGCCTGGCGGTTTTCATTCGCGCTGCTAATCTGGGGCGGGGGCTCCCGGCGTGCTATGGCCCGGACGTTTTGCACGGAGATGCTCCTCAGCAGTCGATCGATCAGCTGCTTGTAGATTCTACGTTTCCAGTATTATAGAAATATAGTCGCGTGTCAACACATCGGAGAAACTGTGTCGTCAGGGATCGAGTTGCTTCAGGACCACTCGAGGATGAACTGGCAGGAGCTCGAAGCATTGTTCGCGCTGGCAAATCTGGGCGGGCGCAAGGGAGACAAGCTGCGACGGGCTTTCCTGAACAGTCCGGTCGTCTGCTTTGCATACGACGGGGAGCGCCTGGTCGGCGCAGCCAGGGCGATTACCGATGGCGAATATCACGCCTTCGTGTACGACGTCGCTGTCCACCCCGCCTATCAGAAGCGTGGCCTCGGCAGAAAGCTGATGCAGTCCCTGTTGGACCGGCTTCCGGTCTGGCGGACGATGCTGGTCGCCTCGGAGGATGTGCAGCCGTTTTACGCGGGCTTGGGGTTCGCACCCTACCCGGACGTAGTGGCCCGACTGGATCGTGGCAAGCTCTACGACGCTCCGCCAGAGGCACGATCCGAGGGCTCGTAGCGATTACTGGATCTTGGCAGCGAGCGGGCCGCCGCGGAGCAGGCGGGCGCTACCAGACTCTGCAGACGACCAGCATCGAGCGGTCGTTCGTCTTCATTGCGCTCGCATCAAAGCTGTGGGCGTTACCGCCGGCCGATGCAAGCTTGACGTCTCGGTCGGATCGATCGAGAACGTCATATCCCGCCTTGCCGCAGAGACTGTCTGCCGCGGAGTAGCAGTTGTGCCATCCGCGCATGCTGCCGCTGCAATTCAACGCATACGCTTCGCGGCCATCGGAACCGGTCGTTTCGTGCACAGTCGCGCACCCGGCGACCCAAAGCGCGGCGGCCACTGAAATGCCAACAATGCTCGATCTCATGGAAGGTCCTCTGCGCCGGGACGTGCGGCCAGTTGACCACCATCAGATCACGCCCCGCCGCATGCTGGTGCGGCGAAGTGACCCCCAAATTGGCCGACATTTCAGGTTCAAGCTCCTCGCATCGAATCGCGCACCTTAACGATCCGGAATCAATGGCAAGTCGCTATTTGATAACCGAACGATTGCGCGCCTCGAACTACCACTCCCGGTAGTCCCTGATGATCGCCGCGAACATAGGCTCGGGCGGAGCCGGAGTCCTCCGAACGACCGCCGCCGCGACGCCCAACCCACCGCCAGCAGTGCCTTACCCGCGTGTGGCGTGCTCGGCGCGTTCCAAAAATGATACACTCCCGTTCACTCGCGAAGAGACAAAACCTCCCGAAACTTTCGGTTCGCTTCTATCGCGAGGAGTCCGGCGCCGAACCGGTGCGGGATGGGCTGAAAGCGCAAGGCTCCCAAACCCGATCTCGATCTCGCGCGGGAACGGCTGAAGAAGGTACGGAGTGGATCATGAAGCGCAACCCACACAAAGGCTCTGACTTTGACGACTTCCTGAAGGAGGAAGGTATCTTCGATGAAGTCCAGGCACTCGCCGTGAAGCGCGTCCTGGCGCACCAGCTGGAGCGCGGGATGAAGGCAAAACGTTTGACGAAGACGGCAATGGCCAAGCGGATGGGAACCACGCGAGCTCAACTCGATCGCCTGCTTGACCCGGGCAATCCATCGGCGACCTTGGCCTCTGTGGTGAAAGCTGCCAATGCAATCGGCAAGCGAGTGAGGATCTCGTTGGCAAGTACCTGAAAGCCTTTGATGCATCATGCAACCGAAGGAGGAGTGCGGGCACAACGGACGTTCGGGGAGGATTGGCCGGTTTCGCCCTTGCGAATGGCGGACTGAATCGTCAGCCGTACCGGAGCCAGAAGTTGGCGCGTTCGTCCTTCATGAAGGCGTGCGCCGCCAAGTGATCGTCGTCGTTCCGGGCCTCGGTCACGTACCACCACGCCGCACCGGGTGCTTCGCCTTGATCGATTTCGAGGACGTGACCCCTTGCTCTGGCCTCCCCAGCCAGATCCTTGAAGAATTCGCCGCTTTTCTCCCTGTAGACCTGCTCGCGCCCGGTTGTGGCAAAACCGTGATTCAGGCATTCGTCCAGGTGCCTGCTCGCGTAGACGGTGATGCGTGCCATCGGCTTAGAGTCGCTTCCCTGGAAAAGTTGTGGTGTACATTCCAGCGATGGTGGGGCCGGAAGGATTCGAACCTTCGCGCTTCGGATTAAGAGTCCGCTGCTCTACCAACTGAGCTACGACCCCCCTTGCACGCCAGCGGACCCTTTGTCGGATCCGAGACCGCGATCGTTCTTGTTCTGCCGCCCGGCCGAGCGGCCGGAACGCACGCAAATGATAATCGCACGCGCCAATTCGCGCAGCCGCGCACGCAGGTGACGGCGCCGGCCGCACCGTTTGTTCAGCCCGGATCTTCTCGCGGACTAGGATCCACCGAACCAGTTGTACCCCTGGTCCTCCCAGTAGCCACCCGGGTAGTCGTTGGTGACGACGATTTCCACGATGTGCTTCGGGTTCTTGTAGCCGAGCTTGGTCGGCATCCGCAATTTCATCGGGAAGCCGTATTCGGGCGGGAGCGTCTCGCCGTCGTAGGTCAGCGCCAGAATCGTCTGCGGGTGCAGAGCGGTCGGCATGTCGATGCTTTCGTAGTAGTCGTCCGCGCACCGGAAAGCCACGTATTTCGACGACAGGTCCGCGTTGACGCGTTGCAGGAACACCGAGAACGGCACGCCGCCCCACCTGCCGATCGCGCTCCACCCTTCCACGCAGATATGGCGCGTGATCTGTTCCTGCTGGGGAAGGCTCGCGAGCTGTTCGAGCGTCCACGAACCCGGTTGGCGCACCCGCCCGCCCACCTGCAAGCGGAACGACTCTTCATCGACCTCCGGCACCCTGTCCATGTCGTAGAAGGCATTGAACGGGAACGGGCGCGTGATCATCGATTCGGGATACGTGGGCGCCAGGCGCGTTGGATCGAACAGCCAGCCCTGGACGCGATCATTGAAGCGCGAGATCCGCATCAGCAGCGTCTCGGCCATCTTCGAATCCGTCACGTTGCAGCCGGTCAGCATCGCCAGGCCTCCGAGCGTGATGCCGCCCCGCAAGAAGCGGCGCCGCGCATTCATCGGCAGGAGCCGTTCAGCTTCCTTCACCAGGAACCGCCGGTCGAGCGCGCTCAGCTCCACCGTCGGCCGTACCGTGTTTCGCAAGCTCATCGCCGCATCCTCCAGAATACCCCGCTCAGCGGCCGCGAATCATCGTGCGCAGCGTCCTGGGCACGAGGATCACCATCATCACGTGAACAAAAAAGAACAGCACCAGCCCGCACATCGCCAAGAAATGCACCCGCCGCGCAATCTCGTAGCCGCCCAGCAGCGTGCGAAGCAGCGGAAACTGCACCGACTTCCACAGCACCAGCCCGGATAACACCAGCAGCACCAGCAAAACAACCGCCCCGACGTACGCCGCCTTTTGTACGGCGTTATAGACCGTCAGGTCGTCGTGGCTCAGGTGGCCGCGCAGTGCGGCGGTGAAATCAGCCACGAACGCGCGCGGCGACAACGGCAGGAAGCGACGCTGCACCCGGCCCGTAGCCACGTTCAGCACCAAGTACACCAGGCCGTTGACGAACAGCAGCCACATTGCGGCAAAGTGCCATTGCAGAGCGCCCGCCAGCCAGCCGCCCAGCGTGATCGAGTTGGGAATGCGGAAATCGAAGAACGCCGTCGCGTTATAGATGCGCCAGCCGCTCAATACCATCAGGATGGCGGCGAGCGCATTGATCCAGTGCGTTACCCGCACCCACAGCGGTTGCGCGACAGCAACGCGCGCGCCCGCTGCTGCCGCTGGCCGCGCCTGCGAACCCATCACGGTCGACATCGATCCTCTCCCTCGCCCAGCGAATTGTCTCCTTGATCGGCCGGCCGAATTGTCCCTCGAACGGTCAGCCGTTCACTTCGGCGCCGCGCCCTGCGACGGGACGTCAGCGGCGGCATCGCACGAAGCCAGGCCCAACTCGATTGCCTGCAGCACCGCCCCAGTGGCGGCATCCTGAGCGATCGCTACGAGCGTGGCATCACCCGGGTCGGCCGGAACCGCGATCTCGACCTGAAGGGGCCGGCCGTGGGGTGAATATGGCCCTTCCCACGCGCGAACCACGTGGTCGTTGCGCAGCTGGCTGCCGCCGTTTTCTCCCGATCGCACGTCCGTTACGTAACCGCTGCGCTTCACCGCGAGCAGAAGCTGCGGGTCGGCGCCCCCGGACTCGGAGGCCCAGTTTGCATGCACCGCCAGCCGCCGATGGCGCGTGTCCCCGGCCGCAGGCGGGAGCCAATTCGCCTGCAAGTCGATGTGCGCCCGCGGCGCGCGGGCATTGATCGTATCTACCGCTGCTCCAAAGCTGTCCCGCTGCGCCCAGCTTTCCAACTCCGCGCCGCTGACGAAAACCTCCGGCGTATAGGCGGTTCCATGGCGCCCGACCAGCAGGCGCTGGCGGTCGTTGAACTCGTGCCGCGCGAACGGATCCCTCCAGCCGATGTAGTCCCAGTAGCCGACGTGGAGCGCCAGCGGGATTGCGCGCAGCGGCGACTCCGTTTGCAACTTCGACAGCCACTTGTCGGCGGGCGGGCAGCTGGAACAGCCCTGCGAGGTGTACAGCTCGACCAGCGCAACCGTATACGGCGGGCTGACTGCACGGCAGGTCTGCGCGAGCGCTCCTGCGGAAGCCGTCAGCGCAAGCACGGCGATCGCCAAAGCGTACCGATTGTGTGCCGGGGCATCCGGCCAACGCTCACCGCGCCGCATGTTCACCGCCTACCAAGGCCGGCGTGCTCTGGTACTGGGCCGGAAACAGCCGCTTGAGGTTCTCCACCTTCGGCGCGTCGTTGAACACAATGTACGGGTAGTTCGGATGCAGCGTGGCGAAATCCTGGTGGTATGCCTCAGCGGGATAGAAGCCCGTGTAGGTGTCGACCTTCGTCATGATGGGTCCGTGGAACACGCGCGCCTGATTGAGCTGCTCGATATAGCGCTGCGCCACGTGCTTCTGGCTCTCGTCCATCGCGAAGATGTCTGAGCGGTACTGCGTGCCGCTATCCGGCCCTTGGCGGTTCAACTGAGTCGGATCCTGCACCACCGAGAAGTAGATCTGCAGGATCCTGCCGTAGCTGATCTGGCGCGGATCGAACGTGATCTGGACCGACTCAGCGTGCCCCGTTGCGCCCGAGCTCACCGTCTCGTACTGAGCGGTTGAAGCGCCGCCGCCGGCGTATCCCGAGACCGCCTGCGTGACACCCTTGACATGCTGGAACACGGCTTGCACGCCCCAGAAGCAGCCCCCAGCCAGGACGGCAATCTCTTGGCCGGTGCCGGTGGGCGCCGATTCGTCCACCACCGGCGGCGGAACCTGCGTGACCGATTCCGCACAGGATCCGAGTGCCGGCGCCAGCGCTACCAGCGCCGGCACTGCAAGGCGAGCGGCGAGCCCCGAAAAACCAGAACGCATCAACATTGACCGACTCCTGGTAAGACCCGCCTCCGCCTTACGGGCTGCGGCGGGACGAGCGAACTACGCCGACGGTGCGAATTTCAACGCAACGCCGTTCATGCAATAGCGCAGGTGCGTCGGCGGCGGGCCGTCGTCGAAGACATGCCCGAGGTGCCCGCCGCAACGGGAGCAGAAAACCTCTGTGCGCGCCATGCCGAAAGTAAAGTCCTGCCGGGTTCCCACCGCATGCTCGAGCGGCGCCCAGAAACTGGGCCAGCCGGTGCCGCTGTGGAACTTGGTCGTCGACGAGAAAAGCTGCTGGCTGCACCCCGCGCACGCATACGTTCCGGCTCGCTCCTCCCGGTCCAGCGGACTGCTGAACGGCGCCTCGGTGCCCTCGTGCCGCAGCACGTCGTACTGGGCGGGCGTGAGCAACGTGCGCCACTCCTGGTCCGTATGCGTCACCTCGAAGTGCCCGGCTGGCGTTTCGCGGGACCGACTCGCCCGAGTCAACGCCAGAGTACCGGCGGCGGCGGCGGCGACGGCGCCGGAACCGGCAATCAGAAACCTGCGTCGACTCGACATCACGCGTGCCTCCTTGTTTGCATCGCCCGTTTTAGTCGCCAAAGCCGGTCGATCCTTACAATCGGGCCATCGGAGGATCCAGCATGCCCTCGTTCGACGTCGTCTGCAAACCGAACCTGGTCGAGCTGCGCAACGCAGTCGACCAGGCGAACCGCGAGATCTCCAACCGCTTCGATTTCAAAGGTTCCGATGCGAGGATCGAACAGGCGGAGCAGCAGTTGGTGCTGTTTGCCGACGACGAGTTCAAACTCGGCCAGGTGCGCGACGTGCTGCTGGCCAAGCTGGCGAAACGATCGGTCGACGCCCGCTTCGTGAAGCTGGACGCGCAGCCCCAAAAGATTGCGGCCAGCAAGCTGAAGCTGGAAGCCTCCCTGCTGAACGGGCTGGAAGCGACACTGGCCAAGCGCGTCGTGCAACTCGTCAAGGACAGCAAACTCAAGCTCACCGCGAGCATCCAGGGCGATGCTGTCCGCGTCGCCGGCGCCAAGAAAGATCAGCTCCAGGAGTGCATTTCGTTGCTGCGCAGCAAAATCGCGGATGTTCCGATCGGGTTCGACAATTTTCGGGACTGATCGCCTCAGGTAAGGTATTCACCCGAGCTGACCCGTCGGGTCGATACCTGATAGGGCTTTACCCGGGCAAGACGGTCCACCGCCCGGCCCCTAACATGGTCTATACCGGATGATGGGATGATGTCTTTATGTCTTTGTCTGCCAACCCGCGACCATCCGGGAGTGTCACAAATATGAAGAGCATTCTCGAAAAAGAGCCTACACGCGGTTCCGCCACGACCGCCCCACTGTTACGCGAACTGGTCGAGCACCTTCGACAACACCGTACCGAGCTGCGCGAGGAGTGGGTGCGGCGCATCACCGAAGCTGAGCTGCTGACCGCGATGTCGGACGCCGAGATCTTCGCGGAAGCGACCTCCGTGTACGACAACTACGTGGCTGCGTTGGAAACCGGGACGTTCGAGGCGCTGCAGACGTATTCGCAGAACCTGTCGGAACGGATCATTCCGCGCGGAGTCGAGACGCACGAGGTGGTCGGAATCGTGCTGCTGCTGCGCGACGTTCTGGCGCGGTCGCTGTTCGCCAAGTACCAGAGCGACTTTCAGCTGCTCAACCGGATCCTAGACGCCTACGAGCCGGCGGCCAACCGGATTGCCAACACGGTCGCGGTCGGTTTCGTTCAGGAACGCGAACGGATCATCCGCGAGCAGCAGGAAGCGATCCGGGAGCTGTCCACCCCGGTGCTGCAGGTGCGCGAGCGCTTGCTCATCCTGCCGATCATCGGGGTCATTGATCCGCAGCGGGCGCGCCAGCTGACCGAGCAGTTGCTGCGAGCCATCCGTGGCAACCGGGCGCGCGTGGTCGTGATCGACATCACCGGGGTGGCAGCGATGGATTCGCACGTGGCCAACCACCTCGTGCAGACGGTCGAGGCTTCGCGCCTTTTGGGCGCGACCGTGATCGTCACGGGGTTGTCGCCCGAAATTGCGCAGACCCTGGTAAAGATCGGTGTCGATTTGGGCAAGATGAACACGGTCGGGGATTTGCAGGGAGGCATCGAGGAGGCGGAGCGGCTGCTCGGCTACAAGGTGGTTCCTTCCGATGCTCCGACCCAGATTCCGGGGTTGCGCGATGAGCCGTAAGCGGCGTGTGGCATGGCCGTTCCCATCCTGAAGCAGTCGCAGTATCTGATCGCGACGATCCAGTCGGCGCTGACCGATGAGGATCTGATAACCCTACAGCGAGCATTGGTAGAGCAGGTCGGCAAGTTCCGATCGCGCGGTGTAATCGTGGATGTGACGTCGCTGGATGTTCTGGATTCATTTGCATCGCGAACGCTGCGCGACATCGCGCACATCATCCGGCTGCGGGGCGCTGAGACGGTCATCGTAGGCGTCCAGCCGGAGGTGGCGCTCGCGATGGTCCAGCTGGGCATTACGCTGGAGAAGGTTGCGACGGCGCTCGACCTCGAAGAAGGGCTCGCGTACCTCGATAAGAAGCTTCGGCATGCCCGGGAAGAATCCTGACGTCGATGCCGACAGTTGGATCCCGGTGGCGTCGGTCAGCGACATCGTCACGGCTCGCCAGCAGGGGCGCGAGCTGGCGGAGCGCCTCGGGTTCACAACCGGCGAAGCCACTTTAATCGCCACCGCGATCTCGGAACTGGCGCGCAACATCGTCCAGTACGCGGGGCACGGCGACATCATGCTGCGCGTCACCGCCAACCGAACACATGCCGGAATCGTTGTTGTGGCGCGGGATCGCGGACCGGGGATCGTCGATCCAGATCTCGCGCTGCGGCCAGGCTTCTCGACCTCCGGTGGCCTCGGCCTTGGGCTGCCGGGCGTACGGAGGATCATGGACGAGTTTCAGATCACTTCGAATCCGCGCGACGGCACAACCGTCACCGTGACCAAATGGAAGGTCTGAAGCGCAGCGATCGCAGCGATCTTAAGGGCGGTGCCTTGCCACTGCTGTGGGCCGTCGCATCCGCGCCGCTACCGGGCGAGACGGAGTCGGGAGACCGCTTTCTCGTCGAGGAGTTCTCCGGCGGCGCGCTGGTGGCGGTGGTGGACGCGCTCGGCCATGGCCCCCGCGCTTCGCGGATCGCGCAGAAAGCGATCGAGACGCTTGCGCGCTTCCCCTCCGATAGCGTCGCAGCGCTGATCCGCCGTTGTCATGAGTTGTCGAGCGAGCGACTTGGCGCGACGATCAGCCTGGCATCGTTCGACTGGAGATGGCAACAGATGCAGTGGCTCGGAGTCGGCAACGTGATGGGGGTGCTGGTGCCCCACGCGGCGCCACCAGGCAAGCCCTCGCGGCATCTGCTGGTGCGCGCCGGCCTGGTCGGCGGCAATCTACCCGATCTGCATCCGACCGCGATCACGCTCGTTCGCGGCGATACGCTGATCATCCACACCGACGGAATCGACGAGGGGTTCGCCGAAGACTTGGAAAGGGACTTGACGCCGCAACCCCTGGCACAGCACATACTGACGCAATACTCCAAAGGAACTGACGACGCGCTGGTACTGGTGGTCCGGTACGGCGCGCTTGCACATGGACGCGGATCGTGACGTCTTTCGCTGCCGGTACCACGACGGCCTGCAGTACTACCTGCGCAACCAGGGCGAGGAGGACCTGCATCGCGCATACGAAATGGGGCGGGACGCGATGGCCGCCGGACTCGGAATCCTGGATGTGACCGCGTGGCATCACGAGGCACTGGGGAGCCTGCTGACGCGCCAGCAGGACGCCGAATGTTGCATGGCGACGGAAGGAGCGGGCCGCTTCCTGGCCAAATGTATCAAGGCGACCGAAGCGGCGGGCCGCTTCCTGGCCGAATGCCTTTCGCCATTCGAGATGAGCCACCGGGGAACACGCGAGGCGGCGCTCGCGCTGCGACGGATGAATGAGGCGCTGGAAAACGAGTCCAAGCGAATCGGCCAGGCCCTGCACAACGAGGCGGGGCAACTGCTTGCGTCGGTTCACATCGGGCTGGCGGACCTGGCGCCCGAGCTGTCGGCGCAGGAGCGCCGCAAACTGGACTTGATCGTGCTCGCGCTGAAGCAGACCGAGGATTCGCTGCGCGACCTGTCGCACGAGCTGCGGCCGATGATCCTGGAAAACCTCGGTCTGCTGCCGGCGCTGCGCAACCTGTCCGAAAAACTCGCCCGTCGCAATCAGCTGTCGATATCGATCCAAGCCAAGAGTTCCACACGCATGCCCGCAGCGATCGAAGCGGCGGTGTATCGCTCGGTCCAGGAAGCGCTGAACAACGTCGTGCGCCACGCGCGCGCGCGCAACGTGCGGATCCGCCTGCACTGCGGGTCGCGCTGGGCCTGCTGCCTCGTGCAGGACGACGGCGTAGGGCTGCGGCACGCACGTGGCGGGGCGTCGAAGCGACAGGATGGAGCCGGCCTTGGGCTGATCGGGATCCGTGAGCGACTCGGCGCGCTCGGTGGATCGTTCCGGATCGTTTCCCGCCCGCAGCTGGGAACGAGATTTCTGCTGGTTGTGCCGGTGAGGTGAAATGATCCCGCGTCGCGTCCTGATCGCAGATGACCACCAGATGGTCCGGGAGGGGCTGCGCGCGTTGCTCGAGAGGGCCGGCCACGTGGTGGTAGCGGAAGCGGCCAACGGGCGCGAAGCGGTCGACCTGGCCGCGGCCCATCGAATCGAGGTGGCCATTGTCGACCTGTTGATGCCCATTCTCAACGGCGTCGATGCCACGCGCGAACTGACTCGAGTATCGCCGCACACGCGGACCATTTTGCTGACGATGCATGCGGACCGCCCGTATGTGGTCGAGGCGATGCAGGCCGGCGCCAAGGGCTACGTACTGAAGACACAGGCCGGCGAGGACCTGGTGCGAGCGATCGAGGAAGTCTCGCGCGGCGCGCTGTACGTCAGCCCGGGCGTGGCCGTTTCGCTCGTCGATGCGATTCTCGATAAGGACGAATCGCCGGCGAGCTTGCTGACGCCGCGCGAGCGCCAGATCCTTCAGCTGATCGCGGAGAGCAAGTCGACGAAGCAGATCGCGCGGATCCTCGGAATCAGCTACAAAACCGCCGAGTCGCACCGCTCCCGCCTGATGAAGAAGCTCGATATCCACGAGACTGCCGGACTGGTGCGCTACGCGGTGCGCCGCGGCCTGGTTCAGCTGTAACGCTGCAGTCAAGTTCCCGCTTGCAGTCCCGCTATGTAGCCGTAACGGTGAGGCGCTAGTCGTTGTTTCGCTCGGGAAAATTTCCCTCGGGTGATTCCTTCGCCTCCGTACGATGGTTCCCCGGATGGTTGCCGCATTGCAAGCGATGCAAAGTGACCGTATTGAGCGGCCGGGGCGATGTCGGTGGCTGCGACCCAAGTCAAAAGAAGGAGAAATGTAATGGGCAGTCGATTCTCTGTTGCCAGCGGGTCGGGTTCAACGCCCAGCGCGGAGACCCAACAGCCGGGCGTGCTGTTCATTGGGGACCCCGTGGGCAAGGACGAGCTGGAACGCTTGATCGGACTGTGTGAGGCACCAGGGCTGCTGTGGTGCCACGACGAGGCGACCCGTGCGGCAGAGCCGTTCGGGATGATCGCCTGACTGATAGGGAGAATTCATGGCGGCCGTACGCTTCGCTTCTCGCAGCCGATCGGAGAAACCCGAGTGTGAGGTCCCGATCGGGCACCCGCTGCGCGTGGTGCGCGTCGCGATCGACGCACCCATGGCGGCACAACATCACCTGGGATATCGCTCCCCGGATGGCTCTCCGCAGCGCTGCCCGATTGCGCCCGCGCAGATGATGCGGGCGTTGCTCCTGCAGTTCCTGTTCGCGATCCGCAAAAACGAGCTGCTGATCGAACGGATCTGGCACAGCACCTTGTTCCGCTGGTTTGTCGGCGTCCGCCTCGATGAGCCGAAGTGGAATACGGACGTGTTCGCGGCGTACCGTCGGCAGATCCTGCGTCAGGACAGCCTGCGCGAGCTTCTGGTGAAGGCGCTGTCGGAGGGGTATCGCGCAGGGCTGCTGTCGGCGGAGGCGGTGACGGCGCGCTACTGCGAACTGGACCAGTTCGGCTCCGAGCCGGCCGTGGATTACGCCCGGCCAAGTAAACTGGTCGAACCGGACGAAAAGGCTCAAACCGCCTCTGTCTGGCACGCTCGCAGCTGCTAGACCGCTGCAGCAAAGCGGCCGGTACTTCGCTCCGGAGTACCGACCATGAAAGTCACCCCGACAGCACTCCTGGTCGCCGACATCGGCGGCACCCACGCACGATTCGCGCTGGCAGCGCCCGGCGATGGCGTGCGTCCTGTCCTTGGCTCGATCCGCGAGTTCGAGGTCGCGCAGTTCCGTTCGCTGCCGGATGCGATCACGAACTACCTGGAATTCCTGCAGCACACCGGTGCGTCCAGACCGACACAATTGGCGTTGGGCGTGGCCTCAGCGGTCACCGGCGAGCAGATCGAGTTGACCAACCATTCGTGGTCGTTCTCACTGGCGCAGCTTCGACGCGATTTTGGTTTCGAGAAAGTCGAAGCGATCAACGACTGCGCCGCGATGGCGCTGTCGATCCCGCACCTGCAGGGTTTCGAGTTGGAGGCGATCGGCAGCACGGTCGCGCAGTTGGCAGCGCCGAAGTCGGACCGGCGCACCGCGGCGATCGGAGTCGGAACCGGCCTGGGGGTGTGCGGCCTGATGCTGCGGGACGGATGCGCCGACGTGGTCGAATCCGAGGCGGGTCATATCAACTTCGCTCCGGGTAGCGAAGCCGAAGCGGACATCCTGCGGCTCCTCTGGAGCCGCCACCCGCGCGTCTCGGCCGAGCGCCTGCTTTCCGGAGCCGGACTGCAGAACCTCTACTCGGCGGTTTGCGCGATCGCGCACTCACATTCGCCGGCCGCGATGGATTCGCCGCGCGCGATCATCGCCAGCGCCGAATCCGGCGCGGATGCCGAGTGCCGGCGCGCGGTCGAGCTGTTCTGCGCGATCCTCGGGTCTTTCGCTGGCGACGTTGCGCTGATCTATGGAGCCTGGGACGGGATCTACCTGGGCGGCAGCATCCCTTTAGCGCTGCTTGCGTGGATCCAGCGTGGCAGCTTCCGCGAGCGTTTCGAAGACAAGGGGCGATTTGGCGAACGGATGCGCGCAGTTCCCACGCTTGCCATCCTGCACCCCCAACCGGGCCTGCTGGGTGCGGGCGCCTGGGCGCTTATGCGGCGGGACCGGCTGCAGAACCGTTCAGCACGCTGAGCATCGCATCCAACAATGGGCGCATCTCGTGCGGTCCGCTCAGAAAGAATGCCGCGCGCGAACCGGGATCATCCAGGCCGATCCGCACCGTTAACCAGTTCGCAGGCGAGTGGGCAAAAACAGCTTCGTCGCTCGAGTCGTCGCCGACAAACACGGCTGCGCTACACGCGGCCCTGCGCACCAGTGACCGCATCGCATCCGCCTTGTCCGGAGCGGCTGCGAGAACGACGTTGACCACGCACTTGCCGCCAAAGGTGCGCACGCCCGAATCGAGCTGAGCCAAAAGCGAGTCGATCCGCGCGACGGCCTCGCCGGGATCCGGTGCCGAACGGTAATGCAAGGTCAGCGAAAGGCGCTTGTCCTCGACCTGAATTCCCGCCGCACGAAGATCCGCAGCATGTGCCGCCAGGCGCGCGCGAACGCCGTCCAACGCGGAGCCATCCAGGCCGAGGCCGTCATCGCCCTCAGGGTCTTCCGCGCCATAGTTGCCGACGACGAATCGCGGTGAAAAGCCCAGGCGACCCCGCACGTCGGCGACCGAGCGCCCTGTGACGATCGCAACGGGGAGCCGCTGCGCCAGCAGCTCCAGGCGCTGCGCGAGCTCCTGAGCCACGCGCGCATCGTCCGGCCGCTCCACGATTGGAGCCAAAGTGCCGTCGAAATCGAACGCCAGCAGCGGCCGCCTTCGCAGGGCCGTTTCGAGAGCGTGGCGCCCGTCGGGACCGAACAGATGCCTCACCTCACAGGACCCCGTCCGCATGGTGGCGCTCGACTCGTGCCTCGATGCGCCGGCGCAGCCTCAGCCGCCCGGCGTCCGTCAGCATGCGCCCTGCCCAGCGGTAGACATTGAACTCCTGCACGGTCATTCTCAGGCTGACCATCCGCTCCCTCTGCTCGGCCTCGGGCATCGTCAGCGCGCGCTGCAAGGCGGCGGCACACTCCTCGACGTGATAGGGATTGACGATCAGCGCCTCGGCCATCTCGCGAGCCGCGCCCGCGAACCTGCTCAGGATCAGCACGCCACGCTCGTCGTCGCGCGCAGCGACGAACTCCTTGCACACCAGGTTCATGCCGTCGTGCAAGCTGGTGACCAGGCACACGTCGGCCGCGCGATAGAGCTCCGCGACTGCCTCGCGTTCGTGATGTTCCATCAACAGATGGATCGGGCGATAGCCCTCGCGCCCGAACTGCTCGTTCAACTGGGCGGCCATGTTCCGCACCTGGTCCTGGAACGACCGGTATTCCTGCAGCACGCCGCGCGAGGGCGCCGCCGCCTGCACCAGTGCGAGACGGCCGATCCACTCCGGATGCTGTTCGAGCAGGCGCCCGAAAGCCTGCATTCTCTCTAGAACGCCTTTGGTGTAATCCAGGCGGTCGACCCCGACGGCGATCTTCTGACCTGCCGAGAGGCCCAAACGCTCGGTGACATTGCGGCGGCACTGTTCGATCGAAGGCTGCGCTGCGGCACCGTTGGCGTCCGGCCACTGGATCGAGATCGGATAGCTCTCGACCAGCGTCTGCTGATCGCGGAACGAGATCGTCGAATCCTCATGCTCGATTCGCGCCTGCAGGTTGCGGTCGACCGTTTCGATGAAGTTCTTGCAATGAAACGGAGTGTGGAAGCCGAGTATCGTGCTCCCCAGCATTCCCTGCAGGATCTCGCGCCGCCACGGACAGATTCCGAACGACTCCGGGTTCGGCCATGGAATGTGCCAGAACGTCAGGATCGTCGCGTGCGGAAGACGTTCGCGAATCATCAGCGGCAGCAGCGCGAAGTGATAGTCCTGAACCATCACCACCGGATCGTCGCTGCGCACCTCGTCGATCACCGCGTCGGCAAAGCGCCGGTTCACCTCGCGGTACGCGAGCCAGTCCGTCTCGCGAAAGACCGGCCGCACGTGCGCCACGTGGCACAGAGGCCAGATGCCTTCGTTGGCGAAACCGAAGTAGTAGCCCTGCTCTTCCTCCGCGCTGAGCCAGATGCGCCGCAGCGTGTACTCGCCGCGTCCGGGAGGCACCCGCAGGTGATCGTTCGCGTCGACCGTTTGGCGGTCAGCGCTGCCGCTTCCGTGCGCGATCCACGTCCCGGAGCAAGCGCGCATCACCGGCTCGATCGCGGTGACCAGACCGCTGGCGGGCCGCCGGACGACCACCCGGTCGGAGCTGCTCTCGTGAATGTACGGTTCGCGATTGGACACCACGACGATCTCGTCGCCGCGCAGCTGCGTCCTCAAAAGCGAGCGCAGGTGATCGGGATTCCACTCCACCTCCGGCCCTCGGATCCTGCGGTATTCGTCGTGCAGCTCGCGCAAGTGCGAGCGCAACTCAGCGGCGAGTGGCGCCAGCTCCGGCGCCGGCTGCAGCAGCGGACGGATCAAGCCTTCGCCGCGCAGCAGCGCGCGCGCTCCGGCGACCCAGCCGCGCCAGCTCAGCTGCGCGACGACGACGGTGATCATCGCGATGGCCGCTCCCAGCGCAGCGATCAGGATGATCAGATACTCGCGCGTGTCCTGGCTGCGGCGCTGGATGAAGCTCATGTCGTGCACCAGCACCAAGTCCGCCACCCGTCCTGATTCGTCGCTCACCGCGAAAAACCCGACGTGCACCGCTCCGCCCTCGATCTGCAGGACCGGGTCGGCGCGCGCCGCGGTGCTTTGCGCAGACTCGCAATCCAGCCCCCGCGGATAGCCCTTGGTGCGTTCCAACAACTGGCCGTCGAGCGAACACAGGCCGATCGCGAGCAGCCGCTCGTCCTGCACGGTGCGGTCGAACAAGGCTTGCAGGTGAGTGACGCGATGCTCCGCGAGAGCTTCGCCGATCGAATCGGACAGTCCGCTGGCGAGCAGGCTGCCGCGCAGATCCAGATCGCGCGAAAACCAACGCAGCGTCAGCTGATCCATCAGCGGCAGCGCCAGATATGCCGCCGCCACCAGCGTCAGCACTAGCGGCACGAGGAAGCGCAGCTGCAGGCGGAAGGTGTTCATCCCGTCTATATTGGCGCGAAACATTCGCGAAATGCGCTGGACATCCCCAACGTGCAAAAGGTTGTTTCCGACCCGATCGCGCTAGCACAAACGGCCGGTTCCGCGTCCCCAACTCTCCTGCAGCCCTCGCTGCAGCTGGCATTGATCGGCAACTGCGCGATCAGCGCGCTGGTCGACCAGCGTGCCCGCATCGTGTGGTGCTGCATCCCGCGATTCGATGCGGATCCGGTCTTCTGCGCGCTACTCGACGCGGGCGGCGCAGACGGACTCGACGGCACCTTCGCGGTCGAGCTCGAAGGCTGCTGTCGCAGCGAGCAAAGCTACGATCCGGGCACCGCAATCGTTCGAACGCGCCTGTACGATGCTCAGGACCAGGCAGTTGAGGTGACCGACTTTGCGCCGCGCTTCTTCCAGCGCGATCGCTTCTTCCGCCCCGCGCAGATCGTGCGTCGCATCCGGCCGCTGCACGGCCATCCGCGCGTTCGGTTGATTTTGCGGGCACGCAGCGAGTGGGGCGCAAGCGAACCTGCCAGGTCGCGCGGCGGCCATCACCTGCGGCTGATCGCCTCGGGTTGGACGCTGCGCCTGACGACCAGCGCGCCGCTTACCTACCTGACGGGCGAGACGTGGTTCTCGCTCGACCGCCCTGTCAGCCTCATCCTCGGGCCCGACGAGACGCTCGCGGGTGGCATCGAGGACACCGCGCGGGAATTCGAGGAGCAGACATCGCTGCATTGGCGCCATTGGACCCGCAGCCTTGCTGTGCCGCTGCAGTGGCAGGAAGCGGTGATCCGCTCCGCAATCACGCTGAAGCTGTGCCAGTACGAGGAGACCGGCGCGATCGTCGCAGCGATGACCACCAGCATCCCGGAAGCGCCCGGGAGCCAGCGCAATTGGGACTACCGCTACTGCTGGCTGCGCGATGCGCTATTTGTCGTGCGGGCGTTGAACAGCCTGGCGGAGCTGTCGACGATGGAGAACTACCTGCGCTGGGTCAACGATGTCGTTCGCACCGAGGTCGACGGAAGACTGCAACCTCTTTACGGAATCGGCTTGGAACCGCACCTGCCCGAGCGCACCGTGTCCTCGCTGCGGGGGTATCGCGGGCTGGGGCCGGTGCGTGTCGGCAACCAGGCACACGAGCACACCCAGCACGATGTCTACGGAAATGTCGTATTGGGGTCGGCCCAGGCGTTTCACGACAACCGACTGCTGCGCCGGATCGACGAAAGCGACCACACCGCGCTGGAGCGGATGGGCGAGCGTGCCTGGGCGGTGCACGACCAGCCCGATGCCGGCATGTGGGAGCTTCGCACACGCACGAGCGTGCATACCACCTCCGCACTGATGTGCTGGGCCGCTTGCGACCGGCTCGCAAAAATCGAGGGTGCGACGGGGCGGCCCGAGCACGCCTCGCGCTGGGCCGAGCGAGCCGATGCAATCAAGGGCCGCATTGTCGAGCAGGCCTGGAGCGAACATCGGCAGGCGTTTGTGTCGAGCTTCGGCGGCACCGACCTGGATGCGGGAGTCCTGTTGATGGCGGAAGTCGGTTTTCTCGAACGGCACGACTCGCGCTTCATCCGTACGCTGGACGCGCTCGAGCGCAGCCTGTGCGACGGCCCATTTCTGCGCCGCTACGAAGCGGCGGATGACTTCGGCCTGCCGCAGACGGCTTTCATCGCCTGCTCGTTCTGGCGAATCGATGCGCTCGCCAGGATCGGCCGCATCGAGCGTGCGCGCGAGATCTTCGAAGCCGTGTTGGCGCGGCGCAACCACGTGGGGCTGCTGTCGGAGGACCTCGATCCGTCCACCGGAGAGCTGTGGGGAAACTTCCCGCAGACCTACTCGATGGCCGGGATCATCAACTGCGCGACGCGGCTTTCCTTGCCGTGGGATAGCGTGATCTGAAGCGATCCGGAGCCGGAGCCGGAGCCGGTCAGGCGCCGGCTTCGATCCACTTCTGGTGTGCCAGAAACTGCTCGGTCGCCGCACGCCAGGAGAAGCGCTCCGCCCAGACGCGGCAGCGCGCGCGGTCGATCTTGAGTGCACGCAGCGCAGCGCGGCGCAGATCGCTATCGAGCGCCGCGCCATCGGAGCCGCCGACCGCGTCAAGCGGGCCAGGCACCGGGAAGGCAGCAACCGGAGTTCCGCAGGCCATCGCCTCCAGCATCACCAGCCCGAACGTGTCGGTCAGGCTCGGGAACACCATTGCATCGACGCTCGAATACAGCTGCGCGAGCTCCTCCGGCTCCAACAGGCCGATGAAGTGCGCTTCCGGGAAACGGCCAGCCAGAAGCTGTCGCGCCGGCCCGACGCCGGCGACGATCTTCGATCCGGGAAGATCGAGTTTCAGGAACGCTTCGATGTTCTTTTCCACCGAGACCCGGCCGACATACAGGAAGCGCGGATGGGCGAGATCCTTCACGTGCGGCGACGCATCGGCGCGCGGAGAAAAGACGTCCAGATCGACTCCGCGCGTCCAGCGCGCCGTGTGCCGGATGCCCCATGCTCCCAGCTCGCGCTCGATCTGGTCCGACGGAACGAGCACCTGCGAAGCGGGAGCATGGAACCAGCGTAGAAATGAATACACCCAGCTTTCGCGCACTCCGAACATCGCGCGCAGATACTGCGGAAAGCGGGTGTGGTAGGCGGTCGTGAAGGCGACGCCGTGCGCCGCGCACCAGCGGCGCGCCGCCTGCCCGAGCGGCCCCTCGGTCGCAATGTGAATCGCCGCCGGTTCGCACGCCTCGATGCGACGGGCGACGCTTCGATACGGCAGCAGCGACAGTCGAATCTCGCGATAGCCCGGGCACGGCAAGGTCGCGAATTCCAGCGGCGTGATCACGTCGCAGTCGTAGCCGCCGCGCGTGAGTTCGCGATGGGTCGCTTCGATCGTCCGCACCACGCCATTGACCTGCGGATGCCAGGCGTCGGTAACGGTCAGGATGAGCGGCCGGCGCGACGCAGAGCGGCGGACGATCGGGCGGGTGGCCGCGGACGGACCGTCGTCCATCAGTGCAGGATGTCGCGTCGGTCCATCATTGCGCAAACGTGTCGAAAACGGCCTGTGGCTGCGTCTGCGCAGACTCGATCTCCGCCTCCTGCCAGCCCGGTGCACCCGCCCCCGGGGTGCGAATCTCCTGCCAGGTCACGATTTGCAGCTGCCCTTCGAGCGTTTCGACGAGAGCCGTCAGGCTCTCGACCCAATCGCCGGAGTTGCAGTACAGCAGGCCGTCGACCGTGTCGACCTGCGCCTTGTGGATGTGGCCGCAAACGACGCCGTCGAAACCGCGCCGGCGCGCCTCGCGCACCAACACGTGCTCGAAGTCGCTGACGAAGCTCACTGCGTTTTTTACCCTGTACTTCAGATATTGCGACAGCGACCAGTAGCGCAGCCCCAGTTTCGCGCGCAGCCAGTTCAAGTGCCGATTCAGCCACAGCAGCCAGGTGTACAGCGTGTCGCCGACATGGGCGAGCCACTTTGCGTGGCGGATCACGCCGTCGGCCAAGTCACCGTGAACCACCCATAGGCGGCGCCCGTCGACCAGCGTGTGGACCGCATCTTCACAGATCGCGACGTCACCGAAGTGCAGCCCGCAGAATTGGCGCGCCATTTCGTCGTGGTTGCCCGGGATATAGGTAACGTGCGTACCCTTGCGGGCCCGGCGCAGCACCTTCTGGATCACATCGTTGTGGCTCTGGTGCCAGTAAAAGCGGCTGCGCAGCGCCCAGCCGTCCAGGATGTCGCCGACCAGGTACAGGAATTCCGATTCATAGTGACGCAGGAAGTCGAGCAGATAGGCCGCCTTGCACCCGGGCGTCCCGAGGTGCACGTCGGACACGAAAATTGAACGAACCCGCGAAACCGGGGTGGGGCGCTGCGAAACATCCGGCCGGCGGCCTAGTTCATCCGCCGAAACGTTCGAGGACGATAGCGTGGACCTGGAAAGAACCAGTTGAGCACGCGTCAGGTTACTGCCACAGGCCCCACTGTATGCGGGGCCCGTGACGAGTGAATGACAACTATCCGCGTGGCGCTGTTCCTAAGCCGGTTTCCACACCCACCCAAGCGAGGTAATCGGCGCCACCGCACTCCACCGGAATTGCGACAATTTCGGGCAGCGCGTAGGGGTGCAACTGGCGAAGGCGCGCCTCGAGCGCCGGGTAGCGCTCGCGCGTGGTCTTGATCAGTAGCGGTACCTCGGTGGCTTCCTCGACCGTGCCCTGCCAGCGGTAGGTGGATCTGACTGCGCCCAACTGGTTGACGCAGGCCGCCAGGCGGGCTGCAACCAGCTCCCGCCGGATTTTCTCGGCGGTGGCCTCGTCGGGGCAGTTGGTCAGGACGATGAGAACGCCGCCCGGAGCGTCGCTCGGCTGGCTCATCCGCAGCTGGCTGCCGACAGATCGGTGAGGAGCTGTCCGGCGCGCCTACTTCTCGGCCGGGGCAGCGGCTTCGGCCGGTTGTGGCCGGTCGATCAGCTCGACCAGCGCCATCGGCGCGTTGTCGCCGGTGCGGAAGCCGAACTTCAGGATTCTGGTGTAGCCGCCCTGGCGTGCCTTGTAGCGCGGCCCGAGCTCGGCGAAGAGCTTCACGACCACGTCGCGGTCGCGCAAGCGGTCGAACGCGAGACGCCGGTTTGCTAGCGTCGGCTCCTTGCCCAGCGTGATCAGCGGTTCGACCACCCGGCGCAGCTCTTTCGCCTTGGGCAGGGTCGTGCGAATCAGCTCGTGCCGCAACAGCGAATTCGACATGTTGCGCAGCATCGCCAGCCGATGGCTGGTGGTGC
Source organism: Burkholderiaceae bacterium (assembly GCA_019236735.1). Classification (GTDB taxonomy): domain Bacteria; phylum Pseudomonadota; class Gammaproteobacteria; order Burkholderiales; family Burkholderiaceae_F; genus VBCK01. Next base: position 15,947 of record JAFAIM010000082.1, on the reverse strand, counting down.
GATTCAGTTTCCGCAGTCCGTGTCCGTGACGCATGATCGGATCATTTCTCCAGGCCAACCGGCGGCCAGTTCTCCAACTTCATCCCGAGCGTCAACCCGCGCGCCGCCAGCACTTCCTTGATCTCGTTGAGCGACTTGCGGCCCAGGTTCGGCGTCTTCAGCAGCTCGTTCTCGGTTCGCTGGATCAGGTCGCCGATGTAGTAGATGTTCTCGGCCTTCAGGCAATTGGCCGACCGCACCGTCAGCTCCAAGTCGTCGACCGGGCGCAGCAAAATGGGGTCGACCGACGGCGAGGCGCGCTGCGACAGCACCGGCTCCGCAGTGCCTTCGAGCGCGGCGAACACCGACAGCTGGTCGACCAGGATGCGGGCCGATTGGCGCACCGCCTCTTCGGGCCCGATCGCACCGTTGGTTTCGATCGTCATCACCAGCTTATCCAGGTCGGTGCGCTGCTCCACGCGCGCACTCTCGACCGTGTAGCTGACCCGGCGCACCGGCGAAAACGAAGCATCCATCACGATGCGGCCGATCGTCTTGCTGTGGTCGTCCGCGAATGCGCGCACGTTGCCCGGAATGTAGCCGCGGCCTTTTTCGACCTTCAGCTGGATCTCAAGGCGCCCGCCCGCGGTCAGGTGCGCGACCACGTGATCGGGATTGATGATCTCGACGTCGTGCGGCAGCTCGATGTCGGACGCGCGCATCAGACCCTCGCCTTCCTTCTTCAGCGTCAGCATCACCTCGTCGCGATTGTGCAGCTTGAACACAACGCCTTTCAGGTTCAGCAGAATGTCGACCACGTCCTCGCGAACGCCGTCGATCGTCGAGTACTCGTGCACGACCCCGGCGATTTGCGCCTCAGTGGGCGCGTAACCGACCATTGATGACAGCAGAATGCGGCGCAGGGCGTTGCCGAGCGTATGGCCGTACCCGCGCTCGAACGGCTCCATCGTCACAATGGCAGCGTGCGGCCCGGTCGATTCGACATCGATGGAGCGTGGCTTCAAAAGACTTGCTGCGTTGTTCATCCTCGATTCCTTTCCAATACCCTCGGTTCGTTACACCGATAAGGCTGGCACTGCACTCAAAAGAAAACCGCGATCCGCCCGAACGCGCGTGCCTCGCGGCACACCTCCGCGTCAGCGGGAATACAACTCGACCACGAGCGATTCGTTCACGTCCTGCACGACGTCCCCGCGGTCGGGGACCGCCTTGAAGCGACCCTCAAATTTCTTCGGGTCGACATCGACCCACGACGGGAACCCGCTCCGCTCGGCGAGCGACAGGGCCTCCTGAATCCGCCCCTGCTTGCGGGCACCTTCGCGCACGCTGATCGTGTCGCCGGCCTCCAACAACATGGAGGGCACGCTGGCCATGCGCCCGTTGACCGCGATGGCCCGGTGCGAGACGAGCTGGCGAGCCTCGGAACGGGTGGAGCCGAACCCCATCCGGTAGACGACGTTGTCCAGGCGCGATTCGAGCAGCGCGATCAGGTTGGAGCCGGTGTTGCCCTTGCGCCGAGTGGCTTCCGCGAAATAGCGACGGAACTGCCGTTCGAGCAACCCATACATCCGCTTGACTTTCTGCTTCTCGCGCAGCTGAACACCGTAGTCCGACAGGCGCGAACCCGATGTGCGTCCGTGCTGCCCGGGCTTGCTGTCGGCCTTGCATTTGCTGTCGAGCGAGCGGCGCGCGCTCTTCAGGAACAGGTCCGTTCCCTCCCGGCGCGCCAGCTTCAGTTTCGCTCCCGTATACCGTGCCATGTGTCCTCGTTCCCGCTTTCGTTCCGCCTGTGTTCGACCGGCCTGTTCAGAGTGCCGGCGCCAGGTTGTCGTATCCCATCGATCGCTCCGTCAACAAAGTTCTGTTCTCAAACAAGTTGCTTGCTCAAACCCGTCGCCGTTTCGGCGGCCGGCACCCGTTATGCGGGACCGGCGTGATGTCCTGGATCGATGAGATCCGGAAACCGCACGCATTTAGCGCCCGTACCGACGATTCGCGCCCGGGGCCGGGGCCACTGATGCGCACTTCCAGGTTCTTGACCCCGCATTCGAGCGCAGCGCGCCCGGCGGATTCGGCAGCGACCTGGGCCGCAAACGGCGTGGACTTGCGCGAGCCCTTGAAGCCCGCACCGCCGCTGCTCGCCCATGAAAGGGCGTTGCCCTGACGATCCGTGATCGTGATGATGGTGTTGTTGAACGAGGCATGGATGTGGGCGATGCCCTCGGCCACGTTCTTCTTCACCTTCCGCCGCACACGCTGTGCGCTGGACTGTTGTTGGTTCGGATTTCGAGTTGCCATCGATCGATCGCTTTCCCTGTCCTTCTTCCGCCCGTCTTACGTTGCGCTCTTCTTCAGCGCCACACCCGCTTTGCGAGGCCCCTTGCGCGTGCGCGCATTCGTGCGCGTGCGCTGGCCCCGCACGGGCAAGCCTTTGCGATGGCGCACACCGCGATAGCAGCCCAGGTCGATCAGTCGCTTGATCGACAGCTGGATCTCGCGGCGCAAGTCGCCCTCGACCGTGAAGCGCGACACCGCCTCGCGGATGCGCTCGAGCTCCGCGTCGGAGAGCTGCTGGACCTTCTTCGCGTACGGAATCCGCACCGCGTCCAGAATCGCTCGCGCGCGAGCGCGGCCGATCCCGAAAATCGCGGTCAGCCCGATCTCCGCGTGCTGGTGCGGCGGGATGTTGATGCCTGCGATACGAGCCATATCAGGAAACCCCTTCGACCCGACTCAGCCTTGCCGCTGCTTGTGGCGCGGATCGGTGCAGATCACGCGAACGACGCGTTTGCGCCGAATCAGCTTGCACTTGCGGCACATTTTTTTCACCGATGCCATTACCTTCATTCATTCACTCCATCACTTCACCCGGAACACGATGCGCGCGCGCGTCAAGTCATAGGGCGTCAGCTCGACCGTCACCTTGTCACCCGGCAGGATCCGGATGTAGTGCATCCGCATCTTTCCCGAAATGTGTCCCAGCACCACGTGCCCGTTCTCCAATTTGACGCGAAACGTCGCGTTCGGGAGGTTCTCCAGGATCTCTCCCTGCATCTGAATGACGTCGTCTTTGGACATGCCTAACGCGTCAGCCCGGCTCCGCCCAGGCCTCGGAAATTCGCCTTTCGCATCAAAGATTCGTACTGGTGGGTCATCAGGTACGAGTGCACCTGGGCCCAGAAGTCCATCGTCACGACGACGACGATCAGCAGCGATGTTCCGCCGAAGTAGAACGGCACGCTCCACTTCGCGTACAGGAACTCCGGCACCATGCATACCAATGTGACGTAGAGAGCGCCGATCAGCGTCAGCCGCAGCAGGATCTTGTCGATGTGGCGGGCCGTCTGGTCGCCCGGCCGGATGCCGGGAACAAAGGCACCGCTCTTCTTCAAGTTGTCGGCATTCTCCTTGCTGTTGAACACCAGTGCCGTGTAAAAGAAGGTGAAGAAGATGATCAAGCTGGCGTACAGCAACAGGTACAGCGGCTGCCCGTGCGACAAGGCTGCTGCCAGGTCGCGGATCCAGTGGCTCGAATCGCTCGAGAACCAGGTCGCGATCGTGGCCGGAAACAGCACGATCGACGAGGCGAAGATCGGCGGGATCACGCCCGACATGTTCAGCTTCAGCGGCAGGTAGGAGGCTTGACCTCCGTACACGCGGTTGCCGACCTGACGCTTGGCATAGTTGACCACGATTCGGCGCTGGCCGCGCTCGACGAACACGACGAAGCCCGTCACCGCCACCACCAGGGCGACGATCGCGAAGAACGACAGATATGCGAGCGCACCGGTGCGCACCAGCTCGACCAGACGCCCCATCGCGCCCGGCAGGCCGGCGGCGATTCCCGAGAAGATGATGATCGATATCCCGTTGCCCAAGCCGCGCTCGGTGATCTGTTCGCCCAGCCACATCAGGAACAGGCACCCGGTCACCAGCGACACCACGCCGATGAACTCGAACGAGAAACCCGGCTGGATCACCAGATTCGGAACCCCCTCGATCGCCTTGATTGCCATCCAGGACTGGACGGTCGCCACTCCGACCGTCGCGTAGCGCGTGTACTGCGTCACTTTGCGGCGACCCGATTCGCCCTCTTTGCGCAGCGCCTCCAGCGACGGCACCACGTACGTGAGCATCTGCAGGATGATCGAGGCCGAGATGTACGGCATGATGCCGATCGAGAAGATCGAGAAGCGGCTGAGTGCCCCGCCGGCGAACATGTTCAGCAGCCCGAAAATTCCTCCCTGCTGAGACTGGAAGAACTTGCGGAACTCGTCCGGGTCGATCAGCGGCACGGGGATGTGTGTGCCGATCCGGTACACGACCAGCGCGAGCACCAAGAACACGGACCGACGCCACAGGTCCGAGTACTTGCCGGTCTTGCCCAGGGTTGGTGCTTTACTCGACATCGTGAACCCGCTCCATGGAACCCGTCATCCGGCCGCCGGCGCCGGCGCTTCCTGCACCTCGACCGAGCCGCCGGCGGCTTCGATCGCAGCGCGCGCAGCGGCGCTGACCGCGAGGCCTTTTACCTGGATCGCGCGCCGGATCTCGCCGGTGCGGACAATGCGTGCGGACAGCGCGAGCACCGGTGCCAGGCCCGCCCGTTTCAGCACGGCCAGGTCGATCGCAGCGTCCTCGATCCTCTGCAGATCGCTCAGGCGCACGGTGGCCACCAGCGCACGCGTCCTCGACCGGAAACCGCGCTTGGGCAGCCGGCGGTACAGGGGCATCTGGCCGCCCTGGAATCCGATCTTGTGATAGCCGCCGGCGCGCGCCTTCTGCCCCTTGTGGCCCAGGCCCGCCGTCTTGCCCCAGCCGCTGCCGATGCCGCGGCCGACCCGGTGTCGCGCGCTGCGCGCGCCGGGTGCTGCCTTGATCGTGTTCAGTCGCATTGGCTCAGGCTCCTGCCCGTTTCGCTCATGTGCTGTCAGCCCACCTTTACGAGGTAAGCGACCTTGTTGATCATTCCCCGCACGGCCGGCGTGTCTTCCAGCTGGCGGCTTTGATTCAACCGCTTCAGTCCCAACCCGAGCACTGTGGCCCGGTGGTCCGAACGGGTTCCCGCCACGCTGCGCACCAGCGTCACCGTTACCGTCTTACGCGTCATTTGCCATCGCCCGTGATCTGCTCGACCGACTTGCCCCGCTTGGCGGCGATCTGCGCCGGGGTGCGAAGCTCCTCCAGCGCCTTCAACGTGGCGCGCACCATGTTGTAGGGATTGGTCGAACCGTGCGACTTCGCCACGACGTTGTGCACGCCCATCACGTCGAACACCGCACGCATGGGACCGCCGGCGATCACGCCGGTTCCCTCGGCCGCCGGCGCCAGCATCACCCTGGCGGCGCCATGCTTGGCGTGCACCGGGTGCTGCAGCGTGCCGTTGCGCAGCGGAATCCGGCTCATTCCGCGGCGGGCACGCTCCATCGCCTTCTGAATCGCCACCGGCACTTCGCGCGCCTTGCCCTTGCCCATTCCGATCCGGCCGTCGCCGTCGCCGACCACCGTCAGGGCGGCAAAACCGAGGATGCGGCCGCCCTTGACGACCTTCGTGACGCGGTTGACCGCGATCATCTTCTCGCGCAGGCCATCATCGCGCGCTTCGCCAAGGCTCTTGGGCTGAATCTTCGCCATCGGGCTTTTCCTCGCTCTTCCTCAGATCTTCAGCCCGGCTTCGCGCGCCGCATCGGCGAGCGCCCTGACCCGGCCGTGGTAACGGAAACCGGAGCGGTCGAACGCCACCCGCTCGATACCTGCCGCCACCGCCTTGCGCGCGATGCGCTCGCCGACGATCTTGGCTGCTTGGGCGTTGCCGCCGCGCCCCTTCGCCTCTTTCAGGCGATCTCGCACTTCGCGCTCCTGCGTGGATGCCGACACGAGCACGCGGTCGCCATCCGGCGACACCACCGATGCGTAGATGTTCAGATTGGTTCGGTGCACCGCCAGCCGATGCATCCGCTGCAGATCGATGCGCACGCGCGTGGCTCGCGCGCGCCGGATCCGGGATTGTCTCTTGTCGGTCATTTCTTCTTCGTTTCCTTCAGGATCACGGTCTCGTTGCTGTACCGCACGCCCTTTCCCTTGTAGGGTTCCGGCGGTCGGAATGCACGCAACTCGGCAGCGATCTGCCCGACTTTCTGGCGGTCGGCGCCCTTGACCAAGATCTCGGTCTGGCTGGGCGTCTCCACCTTCACGCCGGCCGGCATCTTGTGTTCGACCGGATGCGAGTACCCGACCGACAGCGTGATGCGGTCCCCCTGGGCCTGAGCGCGGTAGCCAACGCCGACCAGCGTCAGGCGCTTTTCGAAGCCGCGGCTGACCCCTTCGACCATCCCCGCCACCAGCGAGCGCAGCGTGCCGCTCATCGCATTGGCTTCGCGCGTGGCGTCGAGCGCTTCGAAGCTGACCTTGCCGCCGGCGACGTCGACGCGCACGCGCGGATCGAGCGGCTGCTTCAAGGTACCCAGCGGCCCCTTGACGACGATGTGGCCGGAAGCGACCTGGGCTTCGACTCCCTTGCTCAGGCTCACCGGAATGCGTGCAACTCTGGACATCGCTGTTTCTTTCGAATCCGCTTCTTTCTAATCGGCTTCTCTCTAATCCCCGCCGTCAGGCCACGTAACAGATGACCTCGCCGCCAACGCCCTGAACGCGCGCCTTGCGGTCGGTCATCACGCCCTGAGGGGTCGACACGATCGCCACCCCCAGCCCATTCATCACTTGCGGCAGGTTGTCGCGCCTGCGGTACACCCGCAGACCTGGACGCGAAACCCGTTCGAGACGCTCAATCACCGGCCGGCCAGCGTAATACTTCAGGCCGATGTGCAGCTCCGACTGTCCGGCCTTACCGGCGCTGCCTGTGTCCACGCGGAAACCCTCGATGTAGCCCTCGTCCTGCAGCACTTGCGCGATCGCCACCTTCAGCCGCGAGGAGGGCATCGCGACGTCGGGTTTCTCGACGCGCTGAGCGTTGCGGATTCGGGTCAGCATGTCCGCGATCGGATCACTCATGCTCATCAGTCAGCCCTTAAAAAGACCCGAACGATTCGCGCTAACGCGCGGTGGTCCATTCGCTTCGCTCTCATAAGTTAGGTGAAAACGACCCGAACGATTCGCGCTAACGCGCGGGGGTCCATTCGCTTCGCTCATGGAGGCCGCTCCCGCCTACCAGCTGGCCTTGATCAGGCCCGGAATATCACCGCGCAGCGCAGCCTCGCGAAGCTTGTTGCGCCCCAGCCCGAACATGCGGAAGGTGCCGCGCGGGCGCCCCGTGATCGAACAGCGGTTGCGCAGCCGCGTCGGGCTCGCATTGCGCGGCAGCGCCTGCAGGCGGTGCTGCGCCTCGAGACGCTCTTCCATCGACAGCGTCTGGTCGCCGATGCGGGACTTCAGCGCGCCGCGCTTGGCGGCGAACTTCTTCACCAGGGCCTCACGCTTCTTCGCGCGGTTCTTCAGAGCCAGCTTTGCCAAATGGGCACCTCGTCGTCGTCGTCGGATTTCGTTCCGGGTTTCAGGTCCGCGCTTCAAGTCCGAAATGGGAAGCGGAACGCGGACAGCAACGCCTTGGCTTCCTCGTCGTTTTTGGCGGTGGTTGTGATGCTGACGTTCAACCCCCGCACCTTATCGATCTTGTCGTACTCGATTTCGGGAAAGATGATCTGCTCCTTGAAGCCGACGCTGTAGTTGCCGCGGCCGTCGAATGCACGCAAGGACACCCCGCGGAAGTCGCGCATCCGCGGGAAAGCGATCGTCACCAGCCGGTCCAGGAACTCGTACATGCGGCTGCCGCGCAGCGTGACCATGCAGCCGATCGCCAGCCCCTGGCGGATCTTGAAGTTCGCGATCGCCTTGCGAGCGCGCGTGATCACCGGCTTCTGGCCCGCGATTCGCGTCAGGTCCGCTACTGCGGCGTCGATGTTCTTCTTGTCGGCCACCGCCTCGCCCACGCCCATGTTCAGCGTGATCTTCACCAGGCGCGGCACCTGCATCGCGCTGGCATAGGAAAAGCGCTTCTGCAGATCGGGAACGACCTTTTCCCGATACAAGGTCTGCAGGCGAGCCGGCACCGCCCCGACCGCCGACACTGTGCCGCCTTTGCGCGGAGCCTCACCCTTCTTGCCGCGGCCACCCTCCTCACCCTTACCGGCCTTGCCCTCGGCACCGCCTTTGCCTTCGCTCTTCGGCCGTGCGTCGGCCTTCGCAGCCTTGGCCGCCTTGGCGCCTGCGCCTGCGTCGGCAGCCTTCGCGTCGGCACCCTTCGATTCCGTCGCCGCTTTGGGATCCGTGCCTGCTTTGGTCATTGCTTAGCCGTCATTACTTGGAGCCGACCTCGGCGCCGTTGCTCTTGAACACACGCACCTTGTTGCCCTCGACCACCTTGAAGCCGACCCGGTCTGCCTTGTCCGTGGTCGGGTTGACCAACATCACGTTCGATTGATCGATCGGCATTGTGCGATCGATGATTCCGCCCGTGACGTCCTTCATCGGGTTCGGACGCACGTGCTTTTTGACCTGGTTGATTCCCTCGACCGTGATGTGACGCTGGTCGATGCGGGCCAGCACGACACCGCGCTTGCCCTTGTCCTTGCCCGCGATCACGACGACTTCGTCACCCTTGCGGATGCGCTCCATCAGAGAACCTCCGGCGCGAGCGAGACGATCTTCATGAAGCGCTCCGTGCGCAGCTCGCGCGTCACAGGGCCGAAGATCCGGGTTCCAATCGGTTCCAGTTTGGCGTTCAACAGCACCGCAGCGTTGCGGTCGAACTTGATCGCCGAGCCATCCAGCCTGCGCAGACCGCTCGCGGTGCGAACGACGACCGCGTGGTAGACCTCGCCCTTTTTCACGCGACCGCGCGGAGCGGCATCCTTCACCGTGACCTTGATGACGTCGCCGATGTTGGCATAGCGGCGCTTGCTGCCGCCCAGCACCTTGATACACATCACCGCCCGCGCGCCGGTGTTGTCGGCGACATCGAGCATGGTCTGCATCTGAATCATGATCTGTCCCAACTTGTCCCGCCGCAGCCAAGCCACAGCAGGCAGTCTTGGTCCCGTCCGTTCGGGAGGAATCTAGCGATCCGGCGTTGATTAATCCGGCGTTGATTAGAGCGCCGGTGAAAAGCCTAATATTCTATCGCGTACCCAAGCTCCAACGCAAGTTCTGCCCAGCGGTTCACCGAAGTCCGAGGTCACACATTCCGCGCCGATTCGATCACGCGCGTGACGATCCAGTTCTTGGTCCGGGAAAGGGGGCGGGTCTCGACGATCTCGACCAGATCGCCCTCTCCGGCGGAGTCGGTCTCGTCGTGCGCGTGCAGCCGCGTCGAGCGCACCAGGTACTTGCCGTAGACCGGATGGCGCACGCGCCGCTCGATCAACACCGTTACGGTCTTGTGCATCTTGTTGCTCACCACGCGCCCGACCAGCGTGTGCTTGGGTGCCGCCGCCGCTGTTTTTTCGGAGTCCGCCGCCATCATCGTTTCGTCGCCTTTTCCGCCGCCTTTTCGGTGATTACCGTATGCACGCGCGCGATGTCGCGCCGCAGTTTGCGCAACTGGGTATGGTCTTGCAGCTGCTGGGTCGCCCTCTGCATCCGCGCCGAGAATCGGGCCTTGAGCAGCGAGCGCAACTCTTCCGTCAGCGCTTTTCCGTCCTTCGCTCGCAAATCCTTCATCTGCATGTCCGGGCCCCCGATCGTTACTGGCCGAGCTGGCGCGCGACGAATACGGTCTTCAGCGGCAGCTTCGCCGCTGCCAGCTGGAAGGCCTCGCGCGCCATGGTTTCGTCGACGCCGTCCATTTCGTACAACACCTTGCCGGGCTGGATCTGCGCCACCCAGTATTCCGGGTTGCCCTTGCCGTTGCCCATCCGCACCTCGGCCGGCTTCTGCGACACGGGCTTGTCCGGAAAAATGCGGATCCACACGCGCCCGCCGCGCTTGATGTGGCGCGTAATGGCGCGCCGCGCCGCTTCGATCTGGCGCGCGGTCAGCCGCCCCCGTTCAGTGGCCTTCAGGCCGAAATCGCCGAACGAAACGTGCGCGCCGCGGGTCGCAAGGCCGCGATTGCGCCCCTTCTGGTCCTTGCGGTATTTGCGTCGTGCCGGTTGCAGCATCCTGATGCTCCTGCTCGACCGCGGCCGGGTGCTGCGCCGGCAAGGCGCCGCCTCCCGCCCCGGTTCAGCTTTGCGTCTTTCCGTCCTTGGGTTTGCCGTCCTGTGGCTTGCTCTCCGGGGCAGATTCACCCGGCTTGGCAGCGCTCACCTTGCGAACGCGCTTGACCGCAGGTTTCGCCGCGCCCTCGTCGCGTGCGGCGGCTTCCGCGGGGGGTGCGGCTGCGGCAGTAGTCGCTTCACCCTTGCTCTCCGGCCTGGCATCCGATTTCCGTGGCGCCGGCCGTCTGCCACCGCCGGGTGGGCGTGCGCCCGGGGCGCCGGGCCGATCGGCCGCAGGGCGGCGCGGCCGCCGCTCCTCGCGCTCCGGCGCAGGGGTCGGCGCATCGGCGCTCGGGGCATCGCCGCGTTCCAGCGTTTCGCCCTTGTAGACCCAAACCTTTACTCCGATCACGCCATAGGTCGTCTTGGCCTCGGAGAATCCATAGTCGATGTTGGCGCGCAGCGTATGCAGCGGAACCCGTCCCTCGCGGTACCACTCGGTGCGCGCGATCTCGATCCCGTTGAGGCGCCCGGCACTCATGATCTTGATGCCCTGCGCTCCCAGGCGCATCGCGTTCTGCATCGCCCGCTTCATCGCGCGCCGGAACATGATGCGCTTTTCAAGCTGTTGCGTGATCGAGTCGGCGATCAGCTGCGCATCCAGCTCCGGCTTGCGGATCTCATCGATGTTCACGTGCACCGGCACGCCCATCATCGTCTGCAGAGCGACTTTCAGCGCCTCGATGTCCTCGCCCTTCTTGCCGATCACCACACCCGGCCGCGCCGAGTAGATCGTGATGCGCGCGTTCTTGGCGGGTCGCTCGATCAGGATGCGCCCGACCGAGGCGTTGCGCAGCTTGCGGCGCAGGTAGTCGCGCACCCGCAGGTCCTCGTTCAGCATGCGGGGAAAGTCCCGCCCGCCCGCGTACCAGCGCGAGTTCCAATTGCGCGAGACCGAGAGGCGGAATCCGACCGGGTTGATCTTCTGGCCCATCTTTCTTCACCTACTCATTCTTGCCATCGCCGACGACAACGAAAATGTGACAGCTCTTCTTCGCAATGCGGGCGCCGCGCCCCTTGGCGCGCGCCGCGAAGCGGCGCAACGTCGGCCCCTGCTCGACCAGGATGCGCGTCACGCGCAGCTCGTCGATGTCGGCGCCGTCGTTGTGCTCGGCGTTCGCAATGGCCGACTCGAGCGCCTTGCGGATCAGGCCGGCCGCCTTCTTCTGCGAGAAGCGAAGGATGTCCAGTGCCTTGCCGATCGGCTTGCCTCGCACCAGGTCGGCCACCAGACGTCCCTTCTGCGCGGACAGCCGGGCTCCGCGGATCGATGCCGAAGTTTCCATATCGATTCTCTTCGCTACGCCCGGCTACGCCGGGCTCTTCGGATCGACGCCGTGGTTTCCATTTGGATTTCCTTTGCTGCGCTCCGCTACTTCTTGACCGGGGCCCCCGGCGCCGCGGTCTTGCGGTCCGCCGAGTGCCCTTTGAACGTTCGCGTCAGCGCGAACTCGCCCAGCTTGTGCCCCACCATCTGATCGCTCACGTAGACCGGGACATGTTGCTTGCCGTTGTGAACGGCGATCGTCAGTCCGATGAAATCGGGAACGATCGTCGAGCGGCGCGACCAGGTCTTGATCGGGCGCTTGTCCTTCGACGACTGCGCCGCCTCCACCTTTTTCATCAGGTGGGGATCAACGAACGGGCCTTTTTTCAGCGAACGGGACATAGGTTAGCCCTTAAAAAAACCCGAACGATTCGCGCTTACGCGCGGGGATCCATTCGCTTCGCTCATGGTAGGGATTCTCCGCTGGTCACTTGCGGTGGCGGCGCTGCACGATCATCGAATCGGTGCGCTTGTTCTTGCGCGTGCGATATCCCTTGGTGAGCTTGCCCCACGGGGACACCGGGTCGCGCTTGGTGCCGGTACGTCCCTCTCCGCCACCGTGCGGGTGGTCGATCGGATTCATCGCCACACCGCGAACGGTCGGCCGAATGCCGCGCCAGCGCATCGCGCCGGCCTTCCCGAACACCCGCAGATTGTTCTCCTCGTTGCCGACCTCACCGATGGTTGCGCGGCACTCGATCAGAACCTTGCGGATCTCGCCGGAGCGCAGGCGCAGCTGGGCGTATCCGCCCTCGCGCGCCAGCAGCTGCACCGAGGTGCCGGCAGCGCGCGCGAGCTGCGCACCCTTGCCCGGCAGCATCTCGACACAGTGCACCGTCGTACCCACCGGGATATTGCGCAACGGCAGCGTGTTGCCGACGCGAATTGCCGCCTCCTGACCGCTCTGCACTTGCGCGCCGACCCCGAGTCCGCGCGGCGCCACGATGTAGCGGCGCTCGCCATCGGCGTAGCACAGCAGCGCAAGGTTGGCTGAGCGGTTCGGGTCGTATTCGAGGCGCTCGACCCGGGCCGGGATGCCGTCCTTGTCACGCCGGAAATCGACGATGCGGTAATGCCGCTTGTGCCCGCCGCCCTGGTGGCGCGTGGTGATGTGCCCGTTGTTGTTGCGCCCGGAGCCGCGGATCTTGCGCTCCGTCAGCGACGCCAGCGGCGCGCCCTTGTGCAGGTCCGGGTTGACGACCTTGACCAGCGCGCGACGGCCTGCGGAAGTGGGTTTGACTTTTACCAGCGCCATGGCTTACTTCACCCCTTCGGCGAAATTGATCTCCTGCCCGGGCTTCAGGCACACGTACGCCTTGCGCAGGTGTTTGCGTCGCCCCGGGGTGCGGCCGAAGCGCTTTTCCTTGCCGCGCCGGTTCAGGATTTGCACCGAGTCGACCTGCACCTTGAACAGCAGCTCGACAGCGGCCTTGACCTCCCGGCGCGTGGCGTCCTGCACCACCTTGAACGCAACTTGATTGTGCTTGTCGGCGATCATCGTCGACTTCTCGGAAACGATCGGGCCGATCAGAACGTTGTACAGCCGCTGCTCGGACCCCGATCCGATCGGCGCATTCACCGGAGCCACCGCGGGCTTCGCTGCCGCCGGCTTCTTCTGCTTCTTCTCTTCCGGCTGCGCTTCCGGCTTCTTCGGCTCCGGCTTCTTCCGTTCCGGCTTTTCGGTGGACTTCTTCATGCCCGACCCCACATCTGCTCCAGCTTGGCGATCGCAGGCCGCGTCACCACCACCTTGTCGAAATGGATCATCGACACCGGATCGGCATAGCGCGGCTCCACCACCATCACGTTCTTCAGGTTGCGCGACGCCAGGTACAGGTTCTGGTCGACGCTGTCGGTGATGATCAGCACCGACCCGAGACCCATCGCCTTGAGCTTGTCGGCCAGCAGTTTGGTGCGCGGCTGCTCGACCGTCAGAGCGTCGACCACACAGATGCGGTCGTCGCGCGCCAGCTGCGACAGGATCGAGCACACACCAGCGCGGAACATCTTGCGATTGACCTTCTGCGAGAAGTTCTCGTCCGGCGAGTTCGGGAAGATCTTGCCGCCGCCACGCCACAACGGGCTGGAGGTCATTCCCGCGCGCGCGCGGCCCGTTCCTTTCTGGCGCCACGGTTTGCGGGTGGAGTGGCGCACCTGCGAGCGATCTTTCTGCGCGCGGGTTCCCAGGCGCGCATTGGCCTGGTAGGCGACCACGATCTGGTGCACAAGCGCCTCGTTGTAGTCGCGTCCGAACAGCGTCTGCGGCGCCGAAAGGGTCGCGGTTGCCTCACCCCGGTCGTTCAGCACCTTCAGGTTCAATGTCTTTTGTTCCATCACGAGCTCCGGCCGGCCGATGGCAATTCGCGAGCAGGCTTTCAGGCCTTCACCGCCGGGCGCACGATCACCCGACCGCCGCGCGCTCCGGGGACCGCTCCGCGCACGAGCAGCAATTGGCGCTGCTCGTCAATGCGCGCGATCACCAAGTTGTGAGTGGTGCGTTGCTCGTCCCCGAGGTGGCCGGCCATGCGCTTGCCGGGCATCACGCGACCCGGGTCCTGGCGCATGCCGATCGATCCCGGAGCGTTGGTCGAGACCGAATTGCCGTGCGAGGCGCGGTTAGAGGAAAAATGGTGCCTTTTGATCGCGCCGGAGAAGCCCTTGCCGATCGTCACGCCGGTGACGTCGACCTTCTGTCCGACCTCGAACTGGCCCACGCCCAGCTTCGTCCCGGGTTTGAGCTCGCCTGCCAATTGGGAGGCCGCGGACACATCGAGACGGAACTCGCGCAATGTCGAGCCCGCCTCGACGGCGGCCTTCGCGTAGTGCCCGGCCTCGGCTTTGCTCACCCGCGAGCGTTTGCGCAAGCCGTGCGCAAGCTGCACGGCGACGTAGCCGTCGGTTGCAACCGTCTTGATCTGGGTGACGCGGTTGTCGGCGACCTCGAGCACGGTCACAGCGACGGACTCGCCGTCTTCGCCGAAGATGCGCGTCATTCCGACCTTGCGGCCCAGCAAGCCCAGGCCCGCGATTCGCACGGGCGCTGCAGCCGCCGCAGAAGTCGTCTCAGGGGCCGGCCCACCGGCTGCCCCGCGAACATCCGCATCCGCCATTTCCTTTTACCCCGCTTTTGTCCAGGTCCCGGCTGCCCGGGTTCCGGCTACGTTTGGCCGGCCTGATGCAAACAAAACTCAACAGCAAGCCAATAGAAAAGCCTGTGATTCTAGCGTGGAGGGATCCACCCTGCAAGGCGAGACGGAATCACTTACCCGCGCCCGGGGGCGTCAGCCTCGAGGGCTCGGGAAAAGCGGGCTTGGAAAAACGGACCGATGCCTGCGAGAACGGGCGTTATCGGGCCGCGACCGAGGCGGGCGCAGCCTTGCCGCTTCCCGAGGCGGCGGCATTTGCCACCGGCGTCAGCAAAAACGCGGTTGTGCGGCCATTGTGCGTTCCGAAACCGACGATCTGGCCGGCGTCGTTGATGGCCCGCGCCGAGTTCAACACCCAGCCCGTCCGCTGCGCTCCGGCGAGCACGTTCAGGTCGCGCATCACGCCCTCCTGAACCACGAACGCGTGGCCGGCGTCCGGCCCTGGAACGTTCGAACTGCCGACCACGGAACCGGAGGCGTTCACCCCGTAGGCGAAACTTGCCGGTCCGCCCAGGGTTCCCAGATCCAGCATCGAGCCCGCCCGATACAGGAATGCATGCAGCGAGGTGCTGTTGCCGATGTATGCGGTGCCTGCAACGTCGCCGGCGGCATTCGTCGATCGCGTGTGGGTCGTGGCGCTTGGCAGCGGGCCGAGGTCGACCATTTTGTCGCCGGCGTAGACGAATGCCCGCAACGAGGCGTTGCCAGCTGTGTACGTCGTACCGAACACCTGGCCGGCGTCGTCGATCGCGTCGACGTAGCTGCTGGTGCCGCCGAGAGTGCCCAGGTCCTTCATCGTGCCGTCGCTGTAGAAAAAGGCATGCAAGGCCTCGTCGCGATCGGTGAACGAGTTTCCAACGACTTGCCCGCGCGCGTTGACGCCGAGGGCGACGCTGTACGACCCGCCGAGGGTTCCCAGATCCGTGATCGAGTAGGTCTGCGCGTGCGCGGCAGCAGCAGCCACGAGCGCCAAGCCCAGCGTCATCCCGAACACTCCGAAACGTACACGTACATGCATGGCGATCTGCTCCCGTCGATCCAGCGGTTCCGTCCAAAACGGTACTGCGCGCGACCTGAAGCGAACCAACAAATTAGACGACAAAACGGCCCGTATCGTTACTGCACTTTGATTTCGACATCCACGCCGGCGGGCAGGTCCAGCTTCATCAGCGCGTCGACGGTCTTGTCGGTCGGATCGATGATGTCCATTAAGCGCTGATGCGTGCGCATCTCGAACTGATCGCGCGAGGTCTTGTTTGC
>JAFAIM010000030.1 GCA_019236735.1 Burkholderiaceae bacterium | reverse complement strand
CGCTGCCACTGTCGCACCAATGGCTAGAACCCACAGAAATAGAACACCTGAAATCATCTTGCGCGGGTGCCGGCTGCGGTTCAGTTGTTCGAGGATGATGAAGCCAGCGGCGGCGATCACACAGCCCGCGAGGGCCCCGATAAGGGTCGCTACAGGTGCGCTCATATGCCCTCATGCCCGCTCGCAATGCCTGGCGTTGCGGTCTTCTCGTCGAGGTCACCGAAACCGGCCCAGATTTTTCCAGACCGACCCGTCGCAGACATCGGCCGCGTCGACGAACGTTGTTGCTAGACTGGCCGGCGCAACCAAAGAGAAGGAAGACTTGATGCGAACCAGACTCGTGGTCTCCGGAGTCGCCGCACTTGCTGCCGCGGCGGTGGCGGCCGCACAAGCCACGGCCGCCGAAACAGCAGACGTCGCCAAAGAGCAACTCAAGAGAGGCGAGTATCTGGTGAACTATGGCGGATGCGGCGACTGCCACACACCCAAGGTCATGACGCCAAACGGACCGGCGCCCGATCCGTCGCGGCTTCTTTCCGGCCACGCCGCAAATACGCCGCGCCCTTCGGCTCTTCCTCCCGCCCTGATCGGCCCCAATCCTGGCCAATGGGGCGCGATCACCAACAACGATCTGACGGAGTGGGTTGGCCCCTGGGGAACCAGCTATGCGTCCAATCTGACGCCCGATGTCGCGACGGGCATGGGCAACTGGACGTCCGATCAATTCATCACGACCATGCGCACCGGCAAGCACCTTGGAGTCGGCCGACTGCTTCTGCCGCCCATGCCTTGGTTCGACATCGCGAAGCTCACCGATCACGATCTGAGAGCTGTTTTCGCGTATCTCAAGTCCATCAAGCCGATTCAGAATCCAGTCCCGCAGCCGGTGCCGCCGAAGGGACCATAGCCCCGCAGCAGCGCCCGGTTACAGTGCGACTTTAACGTCCGCTTCGTTGAAAGACTCGAATGCGCTGTGCACGTCGCCTCATGGCCCGGACGCGGAAATTAACGACGAGCCGGTCTGCGCGGCTGCGTACGATCGGTTCGTAGGCGACAGCGACCGAGCGCTGGAAGCAACCGACCCCGGCGAACGCGTGACGCGCGGTTCACACCGGCCCTTGACGTACCTTCCGCCGCGCTCGCGGGTGGCACGCATCGTAGGTTTTTGCCAGGTGCTGCCAGTCCAGCCGCGTGTATACCTGAGTGGTCGAGATGTTGGCGTGCCCGAGCATTTCCTGCACTGCGCGCAGATCGCCGCTCGACTGCAGCAGGTGCGACGCCATCGAATGGCGCAGCACGTGGGGATGTACGTGCACACCGAGCCCCAGCCGCGAAGCCAACCGCTGTACCCGCAACTGCACGCTGCGGGCACACAGCCGCGTTCCGCGCGCCGACACGAACAGCGCACGCTCGTCGGCCGCGGCCAGCAACGCACGCTGCTCCAGCCAGGCGCGCAGCGCGACAACCGCAGGGCGGCCGATCGGCACCGAGCGGCGTTTTGATCCCTTGCCGGTGACGGTCAGTTCGCGTTCGGCCAGGTCGATCCAGCCGAGAGACGCCCGCAGCGGCGGTGCAGCCGCAGCCGGGAAAGGCCGCACGTCCAGCGCTACCAGTTCCGAAAGGCGCAACCCGGTCGAGTACAGCAGTTCGGCGATCGCATGGTCGCGCAACGCCAGAGCACCTTCACCGCCCTGGTGTTCCGCCAGAGCGACCGCCTGGTCCGGCGTCAACGCCTTGGGAAGCCGCTGTGGCCGACGCGGGCCCTTCACTCCTGCCGCTGGGTTGGACGCGCCATTTTCGTGCTCGGCCAGGAAGCGGAAGAACGCGCGCCAAGCCGACAGCATTCGGGCGATCGTCGCAGGTGCAAGGCTCTGCGCGTGCAATCGCCCCGCCGCGCGCCGCACCTCCGGCGCGGTGAGTTCCGACAGAGGCCGGCCTTCGGCCAGTTTCACCAGCCGCTGCAGGTCGCGCCGGTACGCCGCAACGCTCAGAGGTGCCAGGCGGCGCACGCCGGCAAGCTGCCGCAGGAACCTCTCGGCTGCGGCGGGAAGCACGATTTCCGCTGCCGCTCCCGCAGCCGCGGAAGCCTCTGCGCTTGCTATAACCGACCGGCCCTTTGAGCGGCCTCCCATTAGTTATCCGCGCAGCCGCGACAGCACAGCTCCGGCAAGCCGCCCGATTCGACCGAGGAACGCCGTGCCCATGTCGCCGCGGAAACGGTGCGGATCGGCCGAGCCCAGTGTCAGCAGACCAAACGGCGGGCCGAGCGGCGCCTGCGCAGCCTCGGCACGCAGGGGGATCAGTGCGAGGCTGCGCACCTGGTCCAGGTCGGAGCGCATCCAGCCTGCCGCCTCGAAATCGGCGTTCATTCCGCAAAAAGGAGCTTGCATGCTGGCGGCGAAGCGCACGACGTCGGCGCCAACCGGTGCCATCCATTCGAGCCCGGCGAAACGCGGTTGGAATTCCCAGATCCGCAGCGCGACTGCGGGAACCGAAAACAGATCTTTCAGCCCGTCGACGATGCGCTGCGGCAGCCGCGCCTCGTCCCGCTCGGCCAGCAAGGCCGCGCACCACAGCGTGAGACTCTCGGCCAGTGCGTCGTTGTCACGGCCGTTGTGTGCCAGTTCCGCAAGGTTGGCTTCGAGCGCTCGCACGCGGTCGCGCAGGATCTGGGTCTGACGCTCGGCGAGCGATATGACGCGGCCATCGTGCGGATCGGGTAGATCGATCGACGCGAGCAGCCAGGGTTTGTCGCGGAAGAACTGCGGATTGTTCTGAATGTACCCCGTGACGTCGTCTTCGTTCATTCGATCTCGATCTCACCCTCGAACACCGGGGCCGCCGGCCCCGCCAGGAAAACCGGCTCCGCACCGCGCGGGCCGAACCCTTTCCATCGCACGTTCAGGCTGCCACCGCGCGCGTGCACCTGGACCGGAGAGTCGAGCAGCCCGCGCTCGATTCCCGCCACCACCGCAGCGCACGCGCCGCTGCCGCAAGCGAGCGTCTCGCCGGTGCCGCGCTCCCACACGCGCAAGGCAATTGCATTGCGATCGAGAATCTGCAGGAAGCCCGCGTTGACACCATGAGCGAAGCGCGGATGATTTTCAATCGACGGGCCATCGGAACGTACTGCCGCCTGTTCGACATCGTCGACCCGTTGTACCGCATGCGGATTGCCGATCGAGACGACGGTTACCCACGCGTCGTGGCCGTTCACCGCCACAGGCCAGACGCTGGCGCGGCCCTCCTGCCGTGGCCTCAAGCCGTCGATCGAAAAACCGCTCGCTTCCGGCGCGAAGTCGGGCGCACCCATCATTACTTCCACCGACCCGTTTTCCAGCAGCTGAGGCTCGATCAACCCGCCTGCCGTCTGCACGCGGATCGAAGAGCGCGCCGTCAAGCCCGCCTTGCGCACGAAAATGGCAAAGCAGCGCGCGCCGTTGCCGCAGTGTTCGACTTCGCCGCCGTCGGCATTGAAGATCCGGTAGCGCAGCTCCGCGGCGGGGTCGGTCGGCCGTTCAACCACCAGGATCTGGTCGGCACCGACGCCAAAGCGCCGGTCGGCGAGGTGCCGAACGCGCTGAGGCGTCAGGTCGAGCCGCTGTTCGATTCCGTTGAGCACGACGAAATCGTTACCGGCACCCTGCATTTTGGTGAAGCGCAGCCGCATGCCGACATTATCGCCGCAACCGCGCGCGTTTCGTGCGGTCGGCCGCCCAGGCGCGCAAGGCACTCTGGAATCGGCTGTTACAGGCCACTAGTAAATCGACGGTTCCCCGGGCGGCCGTGTCTTGAAGCGCCGGTGGGTCCACAGGTACTGATCCGGCAGCCGCCGAACCCAGCGCTCGATCTCGCGGTTCATCCGTTCCGTGTCGGCCTCGACGCTTTCACCTGGGAAGTCCTCCCACGGAGGTTCGACGTGCACCACGTAGCCGTCGGCTGTCTGCTCGGTCACCGTCATTACGACGCGCGCTCCGACCATCCGCGCCAGGCGCGACACCATCGGCAGCGTTGCAGTCGGCACACCCATGAAAGGCGCGAAAATCGAGTTGGACGCGCCGCCATCGATATCCGGCAGGTAATAAAACGGAACGCCGTCTCGCATCGCGCGCACCACCGCGCGCAGGTCCGAGCCGCGCCGGGCGATCAGCCGCTGTGGCCGGAAACGCGAGCGTCCATATGCCAGCCAGCGGTCCCATACCGGGTTGGACTGCTGCGCGTAGATCGATACCGCGGCGATATCGATGCTCAATCGCACTGCGCCGGCATCCAGGCCGACGAAGTGCGGCGCAAGCATGATCAGCGGCCGCTTCGCCGGATCGAGTAGCCGCTCCAGACCGTCGACTCGCACCAGATGCTCGATTTGCTCCTTGCTTCCTTTCCACAGGACCGAATGGTCGATCGTCGCGCGCGTCAAATTGCGGAACACCCGGCGTCCCATTGCTCGGCGCTCGGTTTCACTGGCTTCCGGAAAGCACGCCCGCAGGTTCGCAAGCGTCACGCGCCTGCGTGAGGCCACTGCGCTCCAACCCAGATCTCCGAGCAGCCGCGCGAGCTGCCGGCGCCCCGAAGCCGACCAGCGCGCAGTCCGGTTGATTAGCGCGATCCCCAGGCCGGCCGCCCACAGGTCGATTCGACGCCGCGGTGCGGGCCCTTGCGCCTCGACAGCAAGCTTGGGCTGCGACTCAGTCACGGTATAATCCGGCACGCCGAGTTAACGTACAACTTGCAGGGCGACTTTGCGGATCGGCTCGCCGGTCCGCGAAAAAATTCTGCTAAAGCGTCACCCTCTGCCTCCGCGGTCGTGGCGCTCTGCTCAACTGGAGTGTGACCCATGGCCAGCGACTTTCTGTTTACCTCCGAATCGGTCTCCGAAGGGCACCCGGACAAGGTTGCCGATCAGATCTCGGACGCCATTTTGGACGCGATTCTGACGCACGATCCGCGCGCTCGGGTGGCCGCCGAAACACTGGTCACGACGGGGCTGGTCGTGCTGGCAGGGGAAATCACGACTTCGGCAATCGTGGACTACGCGGCCGTCGCTCGCGAGACGATCAAGCGTATCGGTTACGACAACACCGATTTCGGCATCGACTACAAGGGCTGCGCGGTGATGGTCTGCTACGACAAGCAGAGCCCCGATATCGCACAGGGCGTCGATGAGGGCCGCGGCCTCGATCTGGAGCAGGGAGCGGGCGACCAAGGGCTGATGTTCGGCTATGCCTGCGATGAGACGCCCGAGTTGATGCCGGCACCGATCTACTACGCGCATCGCCTGGTCGAGCGACAGGCGGATGTGCGGCGCGACGGCCGGCTGCCATGGCTGCGGCCGGACGCCAAGTCGCAGGTGACGCTGCGCTACGTCGACGGCAAGCCCCATTCCGTCGACACGGTCGTTCTGTCCACCCAGCACGACCCGGATGTCGAGCACAGGACACTGCAAGAAGCGGTGATCGAACTGATCATTAAGCCGGTGCTGCCTGCGGCTTGGCTGCAACAGACGCGCTACCTGGTCAATCCGACCGGCCGTTTCGTCGTAGGCGGCCCGCACGGCGATTGTGGCCTGACCGGGCGCAAGATCATCGTCGACACGTATGGCGGAGCCTGTCCGCACGGTGGCGGCGCGTTTTCCGGCAAGGATCCGTCCAAGGTCGACCGCTCGGCCGCGTATGCAGCACGCTACGTCGCCAAGAACGTGGTCGCCGCAGGCCTTGCGCGCCAGTGCCAGATCCAGGTGAGCTACGCGATCGGCTACTCGAAGCCGATCAACGTGACCGTCTACACCGAGGGAACCGGCAACATTCCGGACGAGCGGATCGCGCAGCTGATCGGCGAACATTTCGATCTGCGGCCGAAAGGCATCGTGCAGATGCTCGACCTGATGCGCCCGATCTACTCCAAGGCCGCTGCGTACGGACACTTCGGCCGCGACGAGCCCGAATTCACTTGGGAGCGCCTGGACAAGGCCGCCAAGTTGCGCGAGGCGGCTGGCCTGAAGAAGAAAGCCGCTTAGATTTCCCTAACACCCGCGTTGACGCGCCTCGACGAGCTCTCAAACGGTCGGCCGGCGCAGGTGTAGCCTCGCACTATGCAGATCGTCGTGCGCCATGCACGGACGCAGGATGTGGAATCGGTTGCGCGTCTGTTCGACCGCTATCGGCAGTTCTACCGCCTCGCGCCGGACGAGGCGCTCGCGCATCGTTTCATCGCCGAGCGGATCGCGCGCGGCGACTCGACGATCCTGGTGGCCGAGCGCGGCACGGCAGAGCCCGTCGGCTTTACACAGCTGTACCCCACCGTCTGTTCGCTCTCTGCGGCTTCGATCTTCGTGTTGTACGACCTCTACGTCGTAGAGGAAGCGAGGCGCGTGGGGGTTGCCGAGGCGTTGATGTCGGCAGCGCGCACGTTTGCGAAGGACGCCGGAGCCGTGCGCCTCGAGTTGGCGACGGCGAAGACGAATTTCGCGGCACAAGCTTTGTACGAATCTCTGGGCTGGGAGCGCGACAACGAGTTCCACCGCTACAGCTTGACGCTATAAGCGGGTCGTTTCGTTTAACGGCGCTGTGGCGGCACGTCTTTGAGCGTGGCAGAAAAGGCGGCGATTTGCTCGAGCGTGTAGTCGGTGCGGACTCGAGTTGTCGAAGCCGGCTGCTTCGCCAGCGACAGCCCCGGCCGCCATTCCCTCGACGGTCGAATGGGTCGCGGCGTGAGGCCACCTCCGCAGTTGGGACAAACGTTGTGCAGGATGCGCTCGACGCAGTCCGCGCAGTACGTACATTCGTAGCTGCAGATCCGCGCTTCGAGGCAATCCGCGGGCAGGTCCCGGTCGCAGTATTCGCAGTTGGGTCTGAGCTGCAATGGCATGGCCGTTGTCCGCAAACGCACGGGAAATGAATATAGCTGCCCGCGTAGAATCGGTTGCAACGTCCGAACCACCAACAGGGAACTGTGGGGCCGGCTCCCTGCGTAAGTGCCAGTAGAATCCCGCCGTCGCAATCGGAAACATGCCTGCAATCATCGCCCACGTCGGCGCGGCACTGGCCGTCATCGCGGCCGCGTATGCGATTTGCGCGGCGCTTCTGCTGCTTCGCTCGCAAGCGAACCCCGTTGCGAACCCTGTTGCAGCCGGATCGGAGCGTCCGGCAGTTTCGATCCTAAAACCGCTGTGCGGCGCCGAGCCGCATTTAATGGAGTGTCTGCGTTCGTTCGCGCGCCAGGATTACCCGCGAATGCAGATCGTGTTCGGCGTGCGCGAGTCAGCCGACCCGGCAATCGAGACCGTCCAGCAGCTGCGGCGCGAATTTCCCGAGCTGGATGTCGCCCTCGTCGTCGACCCTGCGGTGCACGGCGAGAACCTCAAAGTCAGCAACCTGATCAACATGCTGCAGCAAGCGCGCCACCCGGTGGTGGTGATTTCGGACAGCGATGTGCGGGTCGGGCCGGGCTACCTGGACGCCATGATGACTGTGCTCGCGCCGGCTGGCGTTGGCGCCGCGACCTGCCTGTACCAGGGGCGTGCCGGGTCGGGGCTGTGGTCGCGCCTGGCTGCCTTGTTCATCAACGATTGGTACTTCCCTGCGGTGCTGGTGTCGCAGGCTCTTGGAGACACATCGTTCGCTTCCGGAGTCACGATCGCGCTGCGGCGCTCCACCCTGGACGCGATTGGCGGTTTGCAGGTGACCGCGAACTACCTTGCCGACGACTGGCTGATCTGCGAACGCGTTCGCCGTCTCGGGCTGCGCACAGTGTTGAGCCACTTCGTGGTCCAGACCGAGGTCGCCGATGAAAGCTTCGCAGCCCACGCCCGCCGCGAACTGCGCTGGATGCGAACGATCCGCACAGTCGCGCCGCTCGGCTATACGTTTATGGTGCTGTCCTTTGCCCTTCCGGTGGCGCTGCTCGGGCTGGGACTCGCGTGGCCGTCGCCGCTGGCGACGATTGCCGCAGCCTTGACCCTTGTTAGCAGGGTGGCTATCCATTGGGAACAGCGGTCCCGCGCTGCAGCGAGAGTGGGGTACGATTGGATCCTGATTCCGCTTCGTGACGCTCTGCTTCTGGTGGTTTGGGCAGCCGGCTTCTTCGGCCGGGGCATCACATGGCGGGGCCGGCGGTATCGGGTGCGCAAGGGTGGCGCGCTGAGCCCGATGGGCGAAGAAGAACCGATGGCCGGTTTATATTGAATTTCCTTCCGGGACCGAACATTCGATGGCGTTAAAGACCGTATTTCTACACCCGCCGTCCTTCGACGGATTCGATGGCGGCGCCGGGGCGCGTTACCAGGCCAAGCGCGAGGTGCGCTCGTTTTGGTACCCGACCTGGCTGGCACAACCCGCAGCGCTGGTTCCGGGCAGCCGCCTGATCGACGCGCCGACCGACGGCTTGGCGCTCGAGCAGGTGATGCCGCGCGTACAGGACGCGGACCTGGTGATCATGCATACCAGCTCGCCGTCGTTTGCTAGCGACGCCCGCGTTGCCCAGCATCTGAAGGACGCCAACCCGCGGATGATGGTCGGACTGGTCGGTGCCAAGGTCGCGGTCGACCCGGAAGGCTCGCTCGAGGGCGCGCCGGCGGTGGACTTCGTCTGCCGCGAGGAGTTCGACTACACCTGCCTGGAGGTGTCGCAGGGCAAGCCCTTGAGCGACATCGCAGGCCTGTGCTACCGGGGAGCCGATGGCCGCGCGGTGCGAACGCCGCCGCGCGCTGCGATCGAGAACATGGACGAGCTCCCGTGGGTCTCGCCGGTATACCAGCGCGATCTGACGGTCGAGAACTATTTCATCGGATACCTGAAGCATCCGTACGTGTCGTTCTACACCGGCCGCGGCTGCAAGTCGCGCTGCACCTTCTGCCTTTGGCCGCAGACGGTCGGTGGCCACCGCTACCGCGTGCGCAGCCCTGCAAACGTGATCGAGGAGGTCGCCTGGATCCAGAAGAGCATGCCGCAGGTACGCGAGATCTTCTTCGATGACGACACCTTCACCGACTTGCTCCCCCGTGCCGAAGAGATCGCCCGCGGCCTGGGCAAACTGGGTGTGACATGGTCGTGCAACGCCAAGGCCAACGTCCCATACGACACGCTCAAGGTGATGCGCGACAACGGCCTGCGCCTGCTGCTGGTCGGCTACGAGACCGGCTCTGATCAGATCCTGCGCAACATTAAAAAAGGCATGCGCACCGATTTCGCGCGGCGTTTTACACGCGACTGCCGCGAGCTGGGAATCACGATCCATGGGACCTTCATCCTGGGCCTGCCGGGAGAGACGCGCGAGACGATCGAGCAGACGATCCGTTTCGCCAAGGAGATCAATCCGCATACGATCCAGGTTTCGCTCGCGGCGCCGTATCCGGGCACAGAGCTGTACCGCGAGGCAGTAGCCAACAGCTGGCTGAGCAATCCCGACCCTTCGCAGCTGGTCGATTCGTCCGGAACGCAGTTGATCCCGCTCTCCTACCCGCATTTGAAGGCCGACGAGATCTACCACGCGCTCGAACGCTTCTACAAGAGCTTTTACTTCCGCCCGGGCAAGATCTTCGAGCTCGTGGCCGAGATGGCGACCAGTTGGGAGATGACGCGCCGCCGGTTGCGGGAGGGCGTGGAGTTCATGCGCTTCCTGAACCGCCACGCGGCGTAACGACTCGCGACAATCGCATCGGCCGGAGTGACCGGATGCGGTGAAGCGAGGTCAGCACGCCCGAGCCCCCGTGATGGCGAAGGGCGTAACGCGAGCGGAACCGCGCCGGTCGCTCCAGCCGATGCGATTGTCGCCAACTCGGCGTCCACTGGTTCTAGCGCCGTGATACGTCATGTGATCATCACCGCTGACGATTTCGGCCTCGACCTCGCAATCAACGAGGCAGTCGAGCGCGGTTTCACCGAGGGGGTGCTGACGGCAACCAGCCTGATGGTGGGCCAGGGCGCAGCGCGCGACGCCGTGCAGCGCGCTCATCGGATGCCGGGCCTGCGCGTCGGCCTGCATGTGGCGTTGACCGGCGGCGTGCTCCCGGTACTGCCGCCGCATGAGATCCCCGATCTGGTCGATCGAGGCGGGCGGCTTCCGGAGAATCTGCAGGCGTTTGGCTGGCGTCTGGCGTCGAGCATGCGCGTACGCAGTCAGGCAGAGCGCGAAATCCGTGCCCAGTTCCAGGCGTTCGCCGATACCGGACTGGAGCTGGATCACGCCAACGCACACCAGCACTACCACATGCATCCGTTTGTGCTGGATCGGATTGTCGAGATCGGGTCCCGCTTCGGGTTACGCGCAGTGCGCGTACCGTTCGAGCCGCTGCCCCTCGCACGCGCGGTGGCGTGCAGCGCGCCGCGCGCTCGGCGATTGCCAGCGCTCGGATGGGCGCTCGGTACCGGCCGGATGCGGCGACGTCTGCGTCGCGCGGGGCTTGCGTGCAACGACGCGCTGTTCGGGCTGCGCTGCAGCGGCGTCGTCGGCGAGGCTGCGCTGTGCGAGGCGCTCGATCATCTGCCACCAGGCGTTTCGGAGGTATACCTGCATCCGGCCACGCGCAGCGGCGCAGCAGAGCGGGCGGCCGGAGTCGGCGAACAGGCGACAACGGAGTTCGAGGCCTTGATCAGTCCCAGGGTGCGCGAGCGGTTGCGGCTGCTGCAAGCTTCGGTCGGCGGTTTCGCGGACATTCCTAACGCAGGGCTCGCGTGAAGCGCGCCGCCTACATCCTCGGCCTGGCCGGCCTTGCGGCCGTCATCGCGCTGATCGCGCGTGCGGGCTGGCAATCCGTTCTCGCCGCGCTCGCGGTTGCAGGCCCTGCGCTCCTTTGGCTGGTGCCGCTGCGCGTGGTCCCAATCGGTCTGGATGCGATCGGCTGGCGCATTCTGCTGGGTCCACGCGACGACCGCGGTCGCGCTCGTTGGCCCGTGTTGCTGTGCGTAGCGATCGTTCGCGAGGCGGTCAACCGTTTGCTGCCGGTGGCGGGAGTCGGAGGCGAACTGATCGGCATTCGGATACTGGTCCGGCGCGGAGTCGAAGCGGCGCCGGCGGCGGCGAGCGTAATCACCGAAGTGGTCTTGACGGTTCTGAGTCTCGTACTGTTCGCGGCCTTTGGACTTGCGCTGTTCTTCGCATCCAGTGGCGGCAACGCGCCCCTGCATTCAATCGTTCTCGGAGTCGCACTGACTCTGCCGATGCCGTTGGCGTGTTTGTGGCTGATAGGCGAAGGGCGCCTGGCCGGCTGGTTTGCACGCTTTGCTCCGCTCGTGGCCGGCGGCGCCCGCAATGCGCCGGCGTGGCTGCAATCGATGCCGGCGCTCGGCTCGGAACTATCGGCGCTGGTGCGCCGACGCGGGAGACTTGCATCGGCGGCGATGTTTCAGTTGGCCGGCATCGCGGCGGGATCCTTTGAGACTTGGCTCGCGTTGCGGCTGCTGGGGCACCCCATCGGCGTGCAGACCGCGCTGATCATCGAAAGCGTGACGCTGTTCGCGCGGAACCTCGCTTTCGCGGTCCCGGCAGGCCTCGGGGTCCAGGAGGCCGGGATCGTGCTGATCTGCAGCGCGGTCGGCTTGGGCCAGGATGCGGCGATCGGCCTCGCGCTGGCGAAGCGGATGCGCGAGGTGCTGCTGGGATTGCCGGC
>JAFAIM010000065.1 GCA_019236735.1 Burkholderiaceae bacterium | reverse complement strand
GTGCGTTCGCGCGCCCGCAGCTCGAGCACCTGCCCGAGCAGGACCAGCACAGTGACGACGGCGGCGGATTCGAAGTACACCGCCGGCGTGCCGCCTTCGAGACGCATCGCCTGCGGAAAGATTCCCGGCGCCACGATCGCGATCAGGCTGTACAGATAGGCCGCGGCAACCCCCAGCCCGATCAGCGTGAACATGTTGAGCGACCGGTTGCGCAGCGAAGCCCATCCACGCTCGAGTAGCGGCCACCCCGCCCAAAGCACGACCGGCGTACCGAGAGCAAATTGGACCAGCACCGATGTGCCGTGCGACAGAGCGCCGCCGAGATGGGGGCCGAATGCGTGCGCCGCCATGTCGAGTGCCAAGATCGGCAACGTCAGCGCTGCGCCAATCCAAAACCGCCGCGTCATGTCGATCCGCTCGGGGTTCGGACCGGAATCGCCTGCCGCCACCAGCGGCTCCAATGCCATCCCGCACAGCGGACAGTTTCCTGGCAGCGTCTGCCGGACCTCCGGGTGCATCGGGCATGTGTAAGTCGCGCGGATGGCAGCTTGCTTGCGCGGGCGCACCGCTAACGGGATTTGCGTCGGGACAATGGCGACTGCTGCCGCCGGCGCTGCCGCCGCCTTCGGCTCGGTTGCCCGCCGCAAGTACGTGTCCGGGTCGGCAAGGAACTTGTCGCGGCAGCCCGCGCAGCAGAAGTAGTAGGCAGTCCCGCCAACCTCGGCCCGGTGCTTCGCGGTCGCCGGGTCCACCGTCATTCCGCACACGGGGTCGAGCGCGCGCGCCTGGGTCGTCGCTCCCTGCATCGGTTGGTGCGAATCAGCGGTCAACGTAGTGGCCCGTTACGGGCCACTATCTTCCTTGTCCGGATTGAGCACACCGAACTGGGCCGGAATTCGTGCGTAAAAGGCGCGCACGTTCTGTTCGCGCACCAGTTGCACCAGCCGTTCGGCCTCCTCGTCGGTAACGATGAATTCGACCTCCACCGCGATGCTTCCCGCCAGCTCGAAGAAGTGGTTTTCGTGCACCACGTGGTGCCGTCCAAAGCCGGCCATCGCGCGAAACGCCGATCCTCCGCGGATCCCCATCTGGCTGGCCTGCCGCAGAAGCCACTCCCAAACGAGCTCGCGCTGGTGCCGCGCGCCCTCATGCACGTAGAAGCGAAGGAAGCAGCCTTGCATGCAAACGCCTTGCCGTTGCAGGTCGAAAACCGGTCCCGCAGAAACCTCAGGCCGCTTGCAGTGTAGCCTCAGCCATCGCAGGCGAGGCGGAGGCGCTACCATCGCGGCGCCACCATGATTTCGGGTCTGCTCGAACCGGCTGTCGATCGGGAATTGACCGGCTGGCTGTTCGTCAAAGGTCTGGCGCTCGTGTACGCGGTGGCATTCGCCTCGCTCGGGGTGCAGATCGACGGCCTCGTCGGGCCGGACGGCATCCTGCCGTTCGGGCGATTGCTGCACGGCGTCTATGCGGAGCAGGGCATCACCGCGCTCGCGCGCTTGCCGACGCTGTTCTGGCTGGACAGCAGCGGCACCGCGCTGCGGGCGGCCGCCTTCGGTGGCACCGCCGTCGCGGTGTTGTTGGCGCTCGGTTGGGTCCGATCGAGGCCGGCGCTGATCGTTCTGTTCGTGCTGTATCTGTCGCTGGTTCAGGCGGGGCAGATCTTCACCCTTTTCCAATGGGACACGCTGCTGCTGGAAAGCGGATTCCTTGCGATCTTTCTGGCCGACTCTCCAACGCGGCTGAACGTGCTGACATTAGAGTGGCTGCTGTTCCGGCTGCGCTTCGAGTCCGGCTTTTTCAAGCTGGCGAGCGGCGATCCTCCGTGGCGCCACTTCACGGCGCTGAACTATTACTTCGAGACCCAGCCGCTGCCGCACATCGGATCGTGGTACGCGCAGCAATTGCCGATCTGGCTCAAGCAGACCGGCGTCGGTTTCACGTTCTTCACCGAGCTGGTAGTCCCGTTCCTGATCTTCCTGCCCCGCCCGTTCCGGTTGTTCGCGGCATGCGTCACGATTTTCGCGCAGCTGCTGATCATCGCCACCAGCAACCACAATTTCATCAACCTGCTGACGATCGTGCTGTGCCTGTTCCTGTTGGACGATCGCATCGTCGCGCTCGTTGTGCCGGCGTCGTTGCAGGAGCGCATCCGCGCGCGCGCCCGCGCACGCGCTCCCGGCATTGCCGGCAAGGCGGTCACCGGCGCTGCCGCGGCCCTCGTCGTGGCGCTGAGCGTGAGCACGATGCTCGCTACGCAGATGACTGAGCCGCTGCCACGTGCGCTGGTCGCACTGGACCGGATCGCCCCCGCTTTCGGAATCGGCGCCGACTATCACCTGTTTCCGACGATGCAGACCGAGCGGCAGGAACTTCGCATCTTCGGCAGCTACGATGGCAAGACATGGCAAGCCTACGTGTTCCGCTACAAGCCGGACGCGCTGGACCGGGCGCCGAAGTTCATCGTGCCGTACCAGCCACGCTTGGACTGGATGATGTGGTTCGTGCCGCCGCAGTGGCCGGACACCGATTTCTGGCTCGACCCGTTCCTGCAGGCTCTGAGGCAGAACCGGCCCGCGGTCACTCGACTTCTCAAGAGCAACCCGTTCGAAGGCAAGGCGCCGCCGACGCAGCTGCGCGTGCTCGCTTACCGCTACCGGTTCACGACGCCACAGGAACGCGGCCGTACCGGCAACTGGTGGCAGGCGGAATACCTCGGCGAGTTCCCCGATGTGCCGCCCAGGCGCCCGTAGGTGCCGCCCGGAACCACCGCACCCGCTGGCGCGCTGGATCTAACCCTGCGCGGCCCCGCGCGACGTTTATAAGAAGCATGTTCGAATATTCACATGATGGAGATCGACGATGACACCACCGCGCACCATTCCGATCGCCTTGGCGCTGCCCCTGATGCTGAATGCATTGCTGGCGGGCAGCGCCGCTGCGCAGGGCGCAGGCTCCACTGCGCCGGAGGTGTCCCTGACCACATCCTCGCGCACCTCCCTCGGCATCACCATCTACAACGATGGGCAGGCCCTGGTGCGCGACGCGCAGCGCGTCACGCTGGCGCACGGCACGCAGCGGATCGCGTTTCGCGAGGTGGCGGCCACGATTCGGCCCGAGACCGCCTCGCTGAAATCCATTGCGGGCGCGGGATTCGACCTGCTGGAGCAGAACTTCGATTTCGATCTTCTGACGCCGGCCGCCCTGCTGCGCAAATATGTGGGTCGCACGGTGACGGTGATTCACACCAACCCGGCCACCGGCGCCGAGACCTCCGAGCAGGCGACCGTGCTGGCAACCAACGACGGCGTCGTGCTTCGCTATCCGGACCGGATCGAGACCGGCATCGCGGGACGTTTGTCGTTTCCCGACGTGCCCGCCAACTTGCGCGACCGCCCCACGCTGTCGATCGTGCTGGACGCACAGCAGGCTGGCGAGCGGCAGGTCGAATTGAGCTATCTGGCGAACCAGATCGGTTGGAAAGCAGACTACATCGCAAATCTGAACGCGGATGCGACGCGGATGACGCTGAACGGCTGGGTCACGCTGACCAACCAGTCCGGCACGGCTTACCAGAACGCGCGGCTGCAGCTGGTTGCCGGAACGCTGAACCGGGTCACTGCGGAGGGGAAGCCGATTCCGGCTCCGATGGCGCTCGCCAGGGCGGCCAAGGCCGAGCAGATGGCCGAGGAGAAGCTGGGCGACTACCATCTTTACACGCTGCCGCGCCTGACCACCATCGAGAACAATCAGACCAAGCAGGTTGCACTGCTGTCGGCCTC
This sequence comes from Burkholderiaceae bacterium, assembly GCA_019236735.1. GTDB lineage: Bacteria > Pseudomonadota > Gammaproteobacteria > Burkholderiales > Burkholderiaceae_F > VBCK01. Next base: position 37,055 of record JAFAIM010000065.1, on the reverse strand, counting down.
CGATGTGCCGGTGCAAAGGGAGTACGTGCTGCAGAACAACGCGATGGACTGGTGGTACCTGTCGCGCCGTCCGGACATGCAGAAGGGCCTGAAGCCCAGTGTGTACCTGCGCTTCGAGAACAAGGGTGGCGAATTGGGCATTCCGCTTCCGGCCGGCGTGGTGCGCGCGTACATGCCGGACAGCAGCGGAGGCAGTCAGCTGATCGGCGAAGACTCGATCGCGCACACCGCCAAGGGCGAGGTGGTGCTGCTGCGAATGGGCGAAGCGTTCGATCTAACCGCGGACCGCGTGCAGACCGATTACCGCGCCCTATCCGGCAACGCGCGCCAGTCGTCGTATCGGATCGAGCTGCGTAATGCCGACTCCAAGCCCGTTACCGTCACCGTTCGCGAGCCATTCCACGGCGACTGGAAAATCACTTCGGAGACACAGGAGCACGTGAAGGAGAGCTCGGGCTCGGCCGCGTGGAAGATCAACGTTCCAGGCGAAGGCAAAGCGGTGCTCGAATACACGGTGATCGTCAACTCATAGGCACCACGGGATCGGGGTTGTCAGGGGTCGGACGCGCGACGTTTAATATCGGTCGGAGCAGTTTCTAAAGGAGCCCGCCATGTCCACGTTTCGTCTACCCCTGTCCGGGAACGTCACCCAATCGATCAACCCCTGGACCATGCTGTTCAACCCAGTGGGCAGCCAAGTCGGTCTCGTGAATATCGATATGGGGGAATCGTCGCAGCCCGCGGTCGAACAAGAGGTGCTGACCAGCGTGGCGAGCTACGGCAAGCAGCTCGGCCGAATCGAGGAGGCATTAATGGTCCTGCTGGCACATTTCCATCCAACCGAGCCTTTGACGGCCGACGAGGAACAAGCCATCGCTGAATTGCGCGACCTGGTGGCCAAAGTGGAAGAGGTCAAGCGGCGCCAGCGGTAACGAGCTGCCGCTCCGAAACGAGCTGAGCTTTGTTATCAGGAACTCTCGCCGCCAAGCCGATACAGTGGGCCGAAGCAGGACTTGAGCGACTCGTCCTGGCAGATGATCATCAAGTCGAACGATGGGTGGAAACGGACGTAGTTGGTCACCTCGGTGCCAACCTTGGTGATACTGCCCGCACAGTCCGGTTTGCCGTTGTCCTTCACGATGCGATCGATGTTTCTGTAAAAGCCCTTCGCGCTGGGTTCGTCGGCGATCTCGTATACGCTTTCGGCCACCTCTTCTCCGCTGGTGACAAGCGTCGTGCCATCCTGCCGTACGTAGTACGTCTCCTCGCAATCGGTGTCCGGGACCGCAAAGATCCACGTGCCCAGGATCGGGTGGTTGGTCTTCGGTTTATGCGGCGGATCGGCCGCCGAGCCGCCAAGGACAAGCAGGGCGGCAGCAGCCGCGGCGGGAAGGACGGCTCTCAAGATCGTTCTCCAACAGCTGGCTCGACGCTTCGAAGATACGCTTCGCTCCACAATTGGGACATCGCCTGTTCGAAGCGAGCCGACAGTTGTCCCGCAAGCGGGTGATCGTGATCCTTGATTTGCCAATGGCCGGCCACCATCACGTCGCGCCAAGCGCGTCCCGGACTCGAGAACACGAGCACGTCGAGCAGCATCGCCTGCGGTACTCCGAGCAAACTGGGTTCGGCCATGTCTGTCACCAGAAGGTCGGCGCGCGCGCCAACCTGCAGTCCCCAGCGAGTGAACCCCGCGGCCGCCGCGCCGCCTTGGACGACTCGCTCGAACAGACGCGCCGCGCTCGACGGCACTCCCGCAGCAGGGGCTGCGGCGATGTTGCGCCGGCGTTTGGCGAGGCGTTGTCCGTATTCGAGCCAGCGCAACTCTTCGCGCCAGCTGCGCGTGACATGGCTGTCAGAGCCGATCGAGATCGGGACGCCGGCGGCCAACCAGGCGGGCAGATCCGTCAGTCCGTCGCCCAGATTGGCCTCGGTGGTCGGGCACAGCACGACCCCGGCGCCGCTGCGCGCGACCATCTCGACCTCTTTCTCGGAGGCGTGCGTGGCATGCACCAGTTGCCAGCGTGCGTCGAGCGCTGCGTAGCGCGCGAGCCATTCGATCGGCCGTGCCCCCAGATGCTGCACGCACTGTTCGACTTCCTGCATCTGCTCGGCGGCGTGGATGTGAATCGGCCCGGAAAAGCGCTCAGCCAGTTCGCGCACTCGCGCGATCGACTCGGGCGAGGCAGCTCGAAGCGAGTGGATGGCCAACCCCGCGCGCACGCCCGCCGCTTGGCGCGCCCCAATCGCACTCTGCATTGCCCACACCTGGTCGGCGTCCGCCCGGAAGCGACGCTGTTCGGGGGCAAGCGCGGATTGGTTCAAGCCCGCTCGTTCGTACAGCACCGGCAGCAGCGTCAGGTGCACGCCGGCTTCGACGGCGGCCCGCGCGAGTGCCCAGCTCATTTCGAGCGGGTCCTGGTACAGCGAACCGTCTGGACGGTGCTGCAGGTAATGAAACTCGCAGATGTGCGTGTATCCGACATGCAGCAGCTCGATATACAGCTGCGCTGCCACGGCTTGCATGTTCACCGGGTCGATCCGGTGTGCCACGCGGTACAGCTGCTCGCGCCAGCTCCAGAAGTCGTCGACGTCGAGCTCGCGCCGTTCGGCAAGTCCCGCGAACGCTCGTTGGAACGCATGGCTGTGTGCGTTGACCAGCCCCGGCAACGCAGGTCCGGCCAGGCGCTGCGCCCGCGGTGGCGGATCCGCAACGTCCGCAACGACCCGCGACCACAGGCCGTCGCCGCCGGCTTCCAGTAGCACCGACTGCCGCCATCCTCCGGGCAGCCAAGCGCTCGGCGCCCACAGCAACGTGCTGTCATTCATCGCTTCGCGAATCCCCATTTGAGCATGGTCTGAACGACCGACTCCAGTACCGGGACCAGCCGTGCCGCGCGCTGCGGGTCCACTCGGTACGGTGGTCTTTCGACCATGTAGCAGCTCCAGCACACCTCCAGTTGGGCGGCATGCACGCCGTGCGCAGGCTGGCCGTAGCACCGCACGATGTAGCCGCCGCGAAAGCGGCCGTCGACCACGTGGGTGAAGTCCGATTGCGCAGCCAGCGTCCGCGCCAGCTCGTCCCGCAGCGACGGCGCACAGGTTGCGCCGCCGGCCGTGCCGAGATTCAGATCCGGAAGCTTGCCCTCGAAGAGCCACGGCAGCTCGGATTTGATGCTGTGCCCGTCGAGCAGTAGCGCCAGCCCGTGTTCGCTTTTCAGTCGCGCCAGCTCGCCACGCAGCGCCTCGTGGTATGGCTGCCAGTAGCGCTCGTGCCGCTGCCGTACCTCTGCCGTGTCCGGCTCCATTCCGGGACGGTACAGCGCTTCTCCCGAGAAAAGCTGCCGCGGGCACAGCCCGGTGCTGTTGACTCCCGCATACATCGGCGCGTCGTCCGGCGGCCGGTTCAAATCGATCACAAAGCGCGAGTGCAGCGGGAAGATCACGCTCGCACCCGTCTTCCCAACGAACGAGTACAGCTCGCCGAGGTGCCAATCGGTGTCTTCCAGATCTCGCGCGCGCTCGACCATCCGGTCCAAAATGGCCTCCGGTACTGCGGTGCCGCAATGGGGCAGACTTACGAGAAGCGGGACGCTGCCGCGCTGAAGCCGGAAGATCGGCATGGCCGGGCTCATCGGGCTCACGCTCGGACGCTCGCGCTCGTCGCGGCGCCTTGCGCAATGTCGAGCCTCGTCCCGCCGCAGACCACGTGCCGGCACGCATTGCCGCCGATCCAGTACACCAGCTCAGCAGGCTCCTCGAGATCCCAAACCGCGAAATCGGCGCGCAAACCGGAAGCGAGCCGGCCGCGGTCGGACAGACCGAGCGCGCGCGCCGCGTGTACCGTGGCGCCGCGCAACGCCTCTAAAGCGGTCAGTCCGAACAGCGTACACGCCATGTTCAATATCAGCCGCAGCGACAGCGTGGGCGAAGAGCCGGGATTGTGGTCGGTCGCGATCGCGATCGGCACTCCTGCTCGTCGAAGCGCATCGATCGGCGGTGCGCGCGTCTCCCGTAGCGCGTAGAAAGCGCCGGGCAACAGCACCGCCACGGTTCCGGCGGCCGCCATCGCCGCAACCCCCTGCGCACTCACGTACTCCAGATGGTCGCATGACAGCGCACCGTAGCTTGCCGCGAGCGCTGCTCCGCCGCAGTCGCTGAACTGCTCGGCGTGCAGCTTCACCGGCAAGCCCAGGCGCTTTGCCTCGTCGAATACGCGAGCGGTCTGTTCGCGCGAGAACGCGATCCTTTCGCAGTAGGCGTCCACCGCGTCGATCAAGCCCTCGGCGTGCAACGGCGCGAGCCACCCGCATACGGCATCGATGTAGTCGTCTTCGTCGGCGCCATCACCGTATTCCGGTGGCAGCGCATGCGCCGCCAGGCATGTCGTGCGCACTTCTACAAGCCGTTCCCGACCCAGGCGGCGCGCTACGCGCAGGCAGCGCCGCTCGTGCTCGAGTGCCAGCCCGTAGCCGGACTTGATCTCGACGGTGGTTACGCCGTCGGCAGCAAGCTGATCGAGGCGCGCCGCTGCGCTCGCAAACAGTTCCTCGTCGCTGGCAGCGCGGGTAGCAGCCACGGTGGATCGGATTCCGCCACCGGCACGCGAGATCTGTTCGTAGCTGGCGCCCTGCAGGCGCAGCTCGAATTCGGCAGCGCGCTGGCCGGCATACACGAGATGCGTGTGCGAGTCGATCAAACCCGGTGTGACCAGCGCGCCGTCCAGGTCATTCTCGACCGCGACATCCAGTCCTCGGGGTATATCCATGTCGCGGCCGACCCATTTTAGCTGGGTGCCGTCAGCGAGCAGAGCGCCCCGCTCGATCGCCCCCCACGGATCGGGCCCCGAGAACGTCATGATGCGCGCGTTGCGCCAGAGGGTCGAACTCATGAGCGAAGCGGGATCCTAATTGCCGCGGCCGCCTCGGACAAGTACAGTGTTGGCCGTAAAGAGAGGGACTTCTGATCGCTGATCGCCGATCGCCGATCGACGGCGCATTCGATGTCGGAAGTACGCAACGCAGAAGTGTCTCGCGATCCTGACAGCCCGAAGGCGGCATCGCCGGTGCGCGCTCCGCGCGGCACCGCGCTGAGCTGCCGCAACTGGCTGATCGAAGCGGCCTACCGGATGATCCAGAACAATCTGGATACCGAAGTTGCCGAGGATCCCGACAATCTCGTGGTCTACGGTGGCATCGGTAAAGCCGCCCGCAACTGGGACTGCTACCGCGCGATCCTGGCGGCGCTGCGCGCACTCGCGGAGGACCAGACGCTACTGGTGCAGTCCGGCAAGCCGGTGGGAGTTCTTCGCACGCACGTCGATGCACCGCGCGTGCTCATCGCCAACTCGAACCTGGTGCCTCGCTGGGCGACCTGGGAGCACTTTCACGAGCTGGATCGCAAGGGGCTGATGATGTTTGGCCAGATGACGGCCGGCTCCTGGATCTACATCGCCAGCCAGGGAATCGTGCAGGGAACCTACGAGACCTTTGCGCAGGCGGGTCGGGAGCACTACAGCGGCGATCTTGCCGGCCGTTGGATCCTGACCGCAGGCCTGGGCGGAATGGGCGGCGCGCAGCCGCTCGCAGCCAGCCTGGCCGGAGCATCTTCGTTGACGATCGAATGCCAGACTTCGCGCATCCAGGCGCGCCTGCGGACGCGGTATCTCGACGAGCAGGCGAGCGATCTGGACGATGCGCTCGATCGCATCGCACAGGCCACGCGGGCGCGTCGGGCTCGCTCGATCGGCCTGCTGGGCAACGCAGCCGAGTTACTGCCGGAACTGGTTCGCCGCGCCGGCGCCGGCGGCCTCAAGCCCGACCTCGTCACGGACCAGACTTCGGCCCACGACCTGATCCACGGGTACTTGCCGATGGGCTGGAGCGTCGAGCGCTGGCGCGCCGCGCAGGCCGATCCGGACCGGCACGGCGAGGTCAAACGCGCGGCTGCTGCCAGCTGCGCCGTTCACGTGCAAGCGATGCTCGAACTGCGCAACATGGGAATACCGACGTTCGACTATGGCAACAACATCCGGCAGGTGGCGTTCGACGAGGGGGTTGCCGACGCGTTCGCTTTCCCGGGCTTCGTGCCTGCGTACATTCGGCCGCTGTTCTGCCTCGGCCGCGGGCCGTTCCGCTGGGTTGCACTGTCGGGCGACCCCCAGGATATCTACCGTACCGACGAGCGGCTCAAGCAGCTGTTCCCGGGCGACAAGCATCTGCACCGATGGCTCGACATGGCGCGCGATCGAATCGCTTTCCAGGGGCTGCCGGCACGCATCTGCTGGCTCGGCCTGGGCGAACGCCACCGCGCTGGGTTGGAGTTCAACCGGATGGTGGCGAGCGGCGAGCTGGCCGCGCCGATCGTGATTGGCCGCGACCATTTGGATTCCGGTTCGGTCGCATCGCCCAATCGCGAGACCGAGGCGATGCGCGACGGATCGGATGCGGTGTCCGACTGGCCGCTGCTCAACGCGATGCTTAACACGGCTTCGGGTGCCACCTGGGTATCGCTGCACCACGGCGGTGGGGTCGGCATGGGCTACTCGCAGCACGCTGGCGTGGTGATCGTATGCGACGGCACGGAAGCCGCTGCGCGCAGGATCGAGCGCGTGTTGTGGAACGATCCGGCCAGCGGCGTGATCCGGCATGCCGACGCTGGCTACCCGGAGGCGATCGAGTGCGCGGGTCGGTTGCAGCTTGACTTGCCCATGATCCGATGATCCTCGATCCGGGCCGTTTGACGCTGGATCAGCTGCAGGCGATCCATGCCGGCCACACGCATCTGGAGATCGCACAGCAAGCGCGTGGATCGATCCGCGCGAGCGCGGATCTGGTTCAGCGCGCGGCGCGCGGAATCGAACCCGTCTACGGCGTGAACACCGGCTTTGGCAAGCTCGCGAGCCAGTCGATCGGTCGCGAGCAGGTCGATGCGTTGCAGCTGAACCTCGTGCGCTCCCACAGTGCCGGTGTGGGTCCGCCGCTCGCGCCTCCGGTGGTGCGGTTGATGCTGGCGCTGAAGGCAGCCAGCCTGGCGCGCGGCTACTCCGGGGTGCGCGAGCAGGTGATCGACACCCTGCTGGCTGTGCAGAACACGCAACTCACGCCCTGGATCCCGAGTCAAGGATCGGTCGGGGCGTCGGGTGACCTTGCCCCGCTGGCGCACATGACGCTTGCGCTGATCGGCGAGGGACACATGTGGGTCGATGGCGAGCGCCGCGACGCGGCGCCGTTGCTGGAAGAACTGGGTGTCGCGCCGCTGCTGCTGCAAGCCAAAGAGGGCCTGGCGCTGATCAACGGCACACAGACCTCGACCGCGCTCGCGCTACACGCGCTGTTCACGCTCGAACCTGTGCTCGAATCGGCGCTGGTGATTGGGGCGATGACCGTCGACGCCGCGCGCGGCAGCGACGGCCCATTTGATCCGCGCATCCACGAATTGCGGGGTCAGCCCGGGCAGGCCGATGTGGCCAAGTACTACCGTGCGCTGCTTGCGGGAAGCCAGATCCGCCAATCCCACCTGGAAGGCGACGATCGCGTGCAGGATCCTTACAGTCTGCGCTGTCAACCGCAGGTGATCGGTGCCTGCCTGGACCAGCTGCGGTATGTGGCGCAGGTGCTGCTGCGCGAAGCCAACGCGGTAACCGACAACCCCCTGGTGTTTGTCGCCGACGAGGCGCTCGTGTCGGGCGGCAATTTCCACGCCGAACCGGTCGCGCTGGCGGCCGATGCGTGCGCGCTGGCGGTCGCCGAAATCGGTGCGATCGCTGAGCGGCGCATTGCGATGCTGATCGACAGCTCCGTTTCGCGCCTACCACCGTTTCTGACAGCAGAGGCCGGTTTGAACTCCGGCTTCATGGTTGCGCATGTCACGGCTGCCGCTCTCGCGAGCGAGAACAAGTCGCTTGCTCATCCGGCCAGCGTCGACTCGTTGCCGACCTCTGCCAACCAGGAAGACCACGTGTCGATGGCTTGCTTCGCAGCGCGGCGCCTGCAGCCGATGATCGCGAACACCGCACACATTCTCGGGATCGAGCTGTTGGCGGCAGCGCAGGGCATCGAATTCCTGCGCCCGCTGCGCAGTTCGTTCGCTCTGGAGCTGGCGCTGGGGCTGCTGCGCGACGTGTGCGCGCCGCTGCAGCAGGATCGGCCGCTGTCCGACGACATCGAGCGCGCGACTGCCCTGGTCACGGGCGGCGGCTTGTCGCGTGTATTTCGCACTTTGCCGAACCTGGTCCCGCTCTGGCCGCTGGCTTGACGCAGCCACGATCTCGGGGAAATCGCCAGGTGGATCTGCCGCTGGCGGACCGTGCCGCTGCCGGGCGTGCGCTGGCGCAAATGCTGTCGGCGCTGGAACTCCCCAACCCGGTCGTTCTCGCGCTGCCGCGCGGCGGCGTTCCGGTCGGCGCTGAAATTGCGCGCGCACTGCGGGCGCCGTTCGATCTCCTGCTGGTGCGAAAGGTCGGTGCGCCGCGGCAGCCGGAGCTCGCAGTCGCCGCAGTGATGGAGGGGGTCGACCCGGTGGTCGTGGTCGACGAGGCCCTGTGCTTCCAGCTCGACGTACCGCGCAGCTACATCGAGCGGCAGACTCGCACCGAGTTGGCCGAGATTGAGCGCAGACGCCGCGCCTACCTGGGCCAGCGCCCACCGGTTGCAGTGGTGGGCCGCAGCGCAATCGTCGTCGACGATGGAATTGCAACTGGAACGACGATGCGGGCGGCGATCCGCGGTTTGCGCCGGCGCGAGCCGGCTCGCGTTGTTGTCGCGATACCGGTCGCGCCGCCCGACGCCGTGGCGCTGTTGCGCGGCGAAGCCGACGATGTGGTCTGCCTGGCGCAGCCCGAGGCGTTCGGTGCGATCGGCCTTTTTTACTCCGATTTTCACCAGCTGAGCGACGACGAGGTGGTGCGCGCGATCCAAGCGGCAGCGCGGATGTCGAGTTAGCACCGCACGGCGGCCGGAAGCACCATGGCGCCGTAAGCGGTGCGCGATTTCACCCGCCCGACCCTAGAGGCGTCATACCGAGACACAGCGCGGAGTCGAGACCGGCATGCCGGCGCTGTAACTCATTATAGACAGAAACGCATGTTATAGTACATAATAAGTATCTTATGCCTAGCTCAGGACCTGCCATTTCCAACGCCGAGAGGGCCCTTCTGGTTGATCTTGGTGCTCGCCTTCGCCTGGCCAGAAAGCGCCGTCACTTATCAATGGAGCTGCTCGCCAGGCGGGCTGGTGTTTCACGCATGACCTTGCATAGGGCCGAGTCCGGCGATGCCGCGACCACGCTGGCCACGTGCATTCGAGTTCTGACGGTGCTGGGCATGGAGCGAGACATCGCACATGTGGCGAAAAACGACGAGATTGGTCGACGGCTGCAGGACATGAGTTTGCAGTCAAAGCCTGCGAGAGCGCTCAAGGTCCCTGCGGACCGGGTGGCGCCGACTCGGCGGCCACGCACGCTTCGCGAGGTGGCCGTGTGGGGGCGCGCGCACGGTGACACGGACAGTTTCCTGCGGGAGTTTCTCGACGCCTTTTACGCTGCGTCCGATGCGTCTTTACGAGCGGCGATGGTTGCCGAGGAGCCTCCGATCGACAAGGACGAGCGGACAAACGCATACCTGGCGGCCGTTGCAGAGCATCTGGCATTGCGCAACGGCTTGCCGATTCCCGCATGGACGGAACGCCGTTCTCGGTTTTTGAAGATGCCGTTCTTCACCGGCGGACTGGAATCATTGAAGGCGACGTTGCTGAAGGAGAGTCCCCCTGCGTTTCGGCGTCGGATGATTTTTGTCGGCGCAGACCCGCTGTACCGGCCGCGCAGGGACGCGGTGGGGATCGGCGATTGAAGGGGAGCGAAGGGGCTCAACATGGCACTGCTCAGCAAGGAAGACATCCTGCGGGGACTGAAAAAACTGGACGCGAAGGCACGGCAAGCCCACGTCATCGTCGATCTGTCGATCTACGGCGGCGCGGCGCTTGCTCTCGCCTTCGACATTCGCCACTCCACGAGAGATGTCGACGCGGTGGTGCGGGGCAATCCCGATTTCGTCCGGCGCGCTGCTGCGGAAATTGCAATAGAGGAGCAGTGGCCGGAGGACTGGCTGAATGACGGGGTCAAAGGCTTCACCTCGAGCAATGAGACGATGCAACTGATGATCGGCTTCGAGGGTTCGACGCAGGGCGGGCTGCGTATCTACACGCCGACACCCCACTATCTTTTCGCGATGAAATGCATGGCGATGCGTCCGGAGGGAATCGAGGGATCCCATGATATTTCGGACATCAAGGCCTTGGCGCTGGCCGCTGGCATCAAAAGCGCCGACGAGGCGCTGGAACTGATTACGTCCTTCTATCCCGCTTCCAAAGTTCCCCCGAAGACGCTGTTCGGGGTACAGGAGATCATGCAACAGCTGTCCGCAAGCGGCGCCTGGGGGGAATAGGCCGAGACAGACTCCCCGCCGAATCGACTGTGGCAGGACGCTACCCCCTCGGCGTGGGCGCCGATCCGAGCGTTGCGGCTGCGTGCACGAGCTCTGCTCAGTGAGCTGCGGCAGTCCCGGCAGTCGAGAACCATCCCCTGCCATCATCGAAAAGCATCATGCCGGTTCCGGCGCCGGCGGCCTCACCCGGCTTGAGGCAGTCCTGGCAAAAGATCATTCGACCGGCGACCCCTGGAGTCGGCAGCTGGGCAAAGGTGAGATTTCCCGGCTGGATCGTTCCGGCAGCAATTACGGTCTGAGCGTTCAAATTTCCATTGTCATCGATCACAAAGTTTTGAATTCCATTTTTGGAGTTGATCAGGACGTTTCCCCACGTTGCCGTGGAACTGGCGTTCTGGACGAGCATCGCGGTTTTCAGCTGACCCACGTCGGCGTTGAACACACGCCCGATGTAGTCTCCGGTCGACTGATTCAGCACCCCGTCTTGAACATCGATCTCTCTGGTGATGACGTTTTGAGAGGGATCCACGATGGAACTGACCATTTCGTCCATCGCCAAAAAGCCCATCCCGGTGTTCTGGACGTTTACAAGAATGCCGCCCCCGTCCGAGGTCGGGCCGCCCTGCCTCATCAGCACGAGGATGCCATCGACCTCGCCGACACTCGCCGGCCCACTGAACCAATTGTCCTTCGTCGCAAAGACGGTCAGGCCCGTTTGAGCATTGAGGGGGCCATTCACACCGGCACCTACGGCAGACATATTGATCGTCGCGTTGCTTGCCGCGTTGGCGCCTGTGAGATGCTCCATGGCCGTAAGGCTCGAGAATGAGCCGGGTCCAGGCGTCATCCCGGTTGGAGGCGTCTGTGCTGCCGAGCTGCCGCAGGCCGAAAGGACAAAGGCGAACAAACTGACGAGGAGGCAACCGAAGATCGAAGCTAGCGAACTTCTCATCCCGTTACTCCTTCAGATAGGCTGCGACCTAAAGTTGGCGGCACAGACCGGCGTTCTCGATTGCATGGGAAGAACCGCACAGTCAGGGATTTTTGGCAGCCAGTAAATCTCGAAGGCACTTCAACCCTTTGCAGATGCCTCGGCATCCAGAACAACGTTGGAACTCGCGGCGCCCTGAACAACGTTCGATTTCACCCGCTCGATCATGCGCTTTACGGCGGAATTGGCGTGAATCGGCGCAACCGTTATTTCCGGATGCTGGTTGGCGAACACTCGGAAAATTTCGTCAGCGAATGCCTGTCCGATTTCTTCAACGTCCTTGAAATCGAAGAGGACCACCTTGAACAGTTCGACCCGCGCCAATAAGCGCTTGGCCTGGGAGCGGGAAATCAACTGATCATTCCCATAGCGGGCGAGCTTCACCGGAACAACCGTCGTGGTGAATCCGTGGTCTGTGTCCGCGTATTGGTCGAAGATCTTCTGTGTGGTCGTCGCGGTATGGTTGTTGAGCTTCATCAACACCCAAGTTCCTTCGTTAGCTCGATCGCGCTCGAGGACCCAGTCCAAATCCTCGCCAAATTCGTGCGAATAGAAAACACCGCCAGAAAGGATGTCGAACTGATCGAACATTCGCGATGAAAAGAAAATACCTTCGCCAGTGTGATGGGCCGGATCGGTTGTCAGCTTTCCCTTTGAAAGTTCAAGGATCGCATGGCGCTCGTCCGCAAGACTCAGTGCGTGCTGAATCTTGCGGAAGATCCCCACACCGTTATCCCCAATAACCATCTCAGTTGTTGCAGCGGTCCTCGCAATTGCGACCCGAATGACCGTCGCCTGCGAATGATCGAGGGCGTTGTTAAACATCTCTGTGAAACCGTAGTTCCAAATTCTCCGCACGTTGTCCGGCATCGGGCCTAACTGCGGCAGAACATCGTTTTGCCAGACCACATGCTCTTCAAGGCCGCCCCTGTCGTACGTTCTCGCCCATTCCGAAAGAGCACGCAGCTTGTAAACACGGTTGCGCGTCTCCCCCGTCTCGGTCAGGCAGCCCTCATCGACCAACGATCGAAGGTGCTTGTTTACCGCCTGTCGCGTAATCTCGAATTTCTCCGCCGTTCGCTTGGCGATGTCTTTCGGAAATTGCTCGACCTTTTCGATGATGTACTTACGGATTTTTTCGCCGCGCGCTCGGATACGGCTCATTTGGAGTTTTCCTGCCTGGAATTGGAAACTTAACGGGCAGATATTGCCAACCTATCATTGACAATTGTCAATCGCTTAGAGCGAAAAATTGCTATTTTCGAGGGCAGCAGCGGGAGGGCGATTTTCAGTCCACAGTATTCCCGAACTCATCGCCCACAGTTGTCCGAAATTGTCCGAAAAAATTTTCGGCACGCACCGCCAGCGTCAGTGCAGGCAACCAGTGAATGGTCCCGGCGTCTGTTCTAGTCCGGATCCGTGAATCGCGGACGTGATGGCCCCCACTGGCGGCCCCAAAGCGTGCTTTTCCGGCAGCCGGGATCAGGCCCCGATCTGGCGACTCGGCATAGCCGGTATCCATAGTTGGCTTCAGCATGGGGGTCTTTTTGCACGGCTTCTTGCCGTCCGTCAGCCAACGTCGGTACCCAGTTCATCAACGGTCGGCAACGCCCGCCAGCAGCGCGTACGGACCCGGACATGGCCTTTGGATGCCATCGCGGTAGCGGTACAGCGAGGCCATCCGAGCATCGTCGCCCGGTCCACCGAGCAACCAGCGCTTGGCAGCGATCGCGAATCGGCCGATCGAGCGCAGCGCGATGGGAACAAAATGCAGCTTCATTTTCAGCACCTCCTCGCGCCGGCGCGGTGCAAGCGCCGGCCGGCACGATGCAAACCCGGATCACGGATCCGGTAGACAAACAACTGGGAGGTGGAAGAGACCGCAGGTGCCCGGAGGGCGACAGCCTGCTACTGCTGTGAGGTCTTTGCGCACCGTCCCGCCTGTTCAGCGGGACGACGGCTCGAAAATGGACGTGCCGAGTGGTTCCCGCTGGTTACTTCAGAGACCTGCTTGGGCCACAGTCCATGGGGTTGTCCCCGGAGTTGAAAACACTCGAATAATGGCGGCGCGCTGCGACGCTGTCAACGATAAACCGTTACGAAATGCAAGAAGGAAGCGACCATTGCTGGTCGCTCATGCGCCTTCTTCGTTGCGGGCGCCTTCTGAGACGACGATTCGCGCCGGAGCCCAGCTCATGCCGATCGAGCCGCGCGCCATCGCAACGTAGTGTTCGGTGCATTGCCGTTTGTTCTCCAGGTCAGCCGCTGTCACAGGCCGCGTGACCTTGCCGGGAGAGCCGACAAACAACATCGACGCGGGCACGTGCGCATCGCCTGGTACCAGAGCGGCGGCCGCGACGATCGCATCGTGCTCGACAACAGCTGCGTCCAGAACGATCGCGCCCATGCCGATCAGCGCGTTGCGGCCGATCGTGCACCCGTGCAGCATCGCGCCGTGCCCGATCTGACCGTCTTCGCCGATCGTGAGTGTGCCGTCGGGCCCGGTGTGCAGCACACAGTTGTCCTGGATGCTGGTGCGCGATCCGACGACGATCCGGCCTTGGTCGGCGCGCAGCGTCGCATTCGGCCCGATCCAGCAATCGGGTCCAATCCATACGTCGCCGATCAGCACAGCGGTCGGATGCACCGCGGCCGTAGCGTCGATCACCGGTACGCGGCCGCCGGCAGCGTAGGTCCGCAGGTACATCGCTTGCGAGCGCGCTGCTTCCAGCACCGATGGGTGCTCGCGGATGCCGGCCTCTGTGGTTCGATCCGATTCGACGATCGCCATTGCGCTCGGCTCCACCGGTTGACTCCTATGAGGCCGCTTGCAGGAGCAGATGGCCGCCGTTGGCGCAAAGGAACAGGCCAAAGGATGCCGACAAAGCTCGCGGTGGAATGCGGTGCGCAATAACAACGCCGGCGCGCACGGTCAACGCGGCGCCCGCGACCAGCGCCAGCAGAGCGGGAAGTGAGACGAATCCGACTGCCCAATCGCCGATATGCGCATTGCGTCCCGCCCAGGCATACCCGATCGCGCCGGCCAGGCTGATCGGAAGGCCGAGAGCCGCCGACGTGCCTACTGCCCGCTTGGGCTCCATTCCGGTCGCCTTGAAGTACGGCGTGAACAGGGTGCTTCCGCCGATCCCGGCCAGTGCTGCGATTCCGCCGAACGCCACGCTCAAAACGTTCCGCGCGGCGCCCTGCCGGGCGATCTTCTGCACCGCTGTGAGCTTGGAAACATCGGCGACCATCAGCGCTGCGGCGACCAGCTGGAAGGCGCCGACGAACAGCAGCAGCGACCGGCTGGACGTTCCGCACGCGAATGCGCTGCCGCACAACACTCCGATCATCACCCAGGGCGCTGCGCGTTTGAACTCGACCGCACAAGCGCTGCCTCGCCGGTAGTGCGCGTACGCGCTCTGCAGCGCCGACACAACGATCGCGGCCATCGACGTTCCGAGCGCCAGAGCAACCACGTACTGCGGCGGCACTGCGGCCGCGTCGAACGCGTACAGCAGCACCGGCACCATCACCAGGCCACCGCCGACGCCGAATAATCCGGCCAGAAAACCGGCCGCGACCCCGCTGGCACCCAGCAACGCCAGGAGCGTATGCCCGGTCATCGCTGCCCCGACCGCGAAGAAAGCGCGCGAGCCGCTTCGAACGAACGAGACCCTCCGCCGGCGGCATCGCTGAGGAAGGCGCCGGCGCCCCAAGGCGCGAAACCGCACTGGGCTTGTGCTACTCCGCAGCGGGCGGCGAGCGCATGCGCCCGCTCGGTCAAACGCACCAGCCAGTCCAGCAGGCGCGGCGCAGCCTGGACCGAACGGATCGTCGGAACCGTCGCCCACGTGTTGGGTATGTGTTGGGTGCCAGACTGCAACTGAGCGGTATTCGAGAGATTGATTGCCGCCATGATCTGCTCCCCGGCTAACGCAAACAGGCGATCGAATCGTGCAACCGACGCTACAGGGGTGATCGCAGGAATACCGCAGCGAAACGCGCAATAGGTAGGAAGTCCGCTGACAGGTTGGTCAGCGAACCGCCAATGTGATCGCGACCCCGTTTTTCGCAGACCCTTGCGAGCCGGAAGGATTACTGCGGCTGCGGGTCGGGAAATCGCCGTCTCTCCCGCTCCAGATACGAAGCGACCGCCTGCTGTAGGACTTGGCGAATCGCCTCCGGCACGCTGCGCAGCGTCGCCGCCTGCACGATGCAGCTGACGAACGAGCTGCCTTTCATGATTTGCGCGCTTTCGAGCTCGGCGAAAGCCGCTGTCAGCTCCAAAGGCGGCCGCCCAAGCGTCTCCGCGGCCAGAGGAACCGAAAATGCGCTTGCGGCTGCTGCTGCGAGGTGTGCGAGCGCGCGCGCATCGGCGGTGAGCTGATCGAGCCGGCTGCGGACGGCTGCCTCGACGGTGGCGGGCAAGGGCAGCGTCTTGGGGATGCTCGCCAGAGGTCCCTCGGCCAGGATTGTCTTGACGGCTTCGAGCAGGTAAGCCGGGTTGCCCCCGGCGTGGCGTGCGAGAGCGTCGATCCAAGCTTGCGAGCACAACTCGTCGAGCTGCAGGCTCTGAACCAGATTGCCGATGTCGGATATCTCGAGCGGACCGAGCTCTACGACGGCCACCTGCCAGCTCGCTCTCAGCAGTTCGACAAACTCGCGCGCGGTCACCGTTGCCGGATCGTGGCGCGTCGCGAATCCGGCCCGCCATGACTCCTGCGGGCAACGTCCCGGGTCGAACAGGTAGCGCAACACGGACGCGCTCGCGCTGTCGGCGAACTGCAGATCGTCGAGCAGAACTCCGCCGGCGCCGGCGGCCCGGCATGCGTGCGCGTACGAGCGCAGCGATTTCAGGAATTGCAGACTATCGGCGTCGGTCGCGAGCCGCGGCGCTTTGCTCCCCGCGGGCAGAAGTTGCGGCAGCAGGCGGCCGACGTCCAGCAAAACCTCCGGCGCCAGCTCGGGCCGGAACTGTTCGTTGGCTGCTGCCAGCAGCCTCGCCAGCGTCGAGTACGGCACCGCGCGGTCACCCGCGCGCGCGCCTGTGCTGACGACGGACCTGTCGTTGCCGGCAAATTCGGCTAGCAGGCGACTCTTGCCGATACCGCCCTCGCCCAGCACCAGGAACATCTGTCCGTGGGACCAAGCGCTGCCGATCTGCTGCAGCGCCTTTCTGCGGCCAATCAGCCGGGGAGGCCGCAGCACCGTCAGCGGAGTGGCGCGGTACGGCCACGGAATCGTCGCCGGTCTCTGCGAACCGACGATCGCGTGCCCCAACAGCATCGTTTGTGGCGATGGCGCCAGGCCGTACTCGCGTCGCAGTACCTCTTTGCAGCGGTCCCACACGGCGATTGCAGCCGCACGGTCTCCGCGCAGGTAGTACCACCGCATCAGCTTGCAGTAGCCTTCCTCGGCGGCGGGATCGACGGCGATCGCCCGCTCGGCCATTTCGACCGCCTCGGCAAAATGGCCTGCGTCGAGCAGGTGCTGGCCTTCGGCCAACAGGCGTTCACGCTCCTGCGCCTGGCCGGCGCAACGGCGCCGCTCCAGCCATTCGTCGAATTCGGCGCAGTCGTCGTAATGCTGCGTGGCGAGCAGCTGGCTCACACCGTCAGGCTCGAGCGTCACCCCCTGTGCCAGCCGCAGCACCTGCCCATCGTCGACGACGATCTCGCCGACCGACCTGCGCAATCGTGCCAGGCGCTGCCGCAGATTGCTGCGGGCGCGCTGTTCACTTCCGTCCGGCCAGAGCAGTCCGGCCACCCGCGACCGCGTTGCCGATCCCTCCAGCGCCAGGTAGGCCAGCAAGCCGGCCTCTTTGCGCTCGAGTTCGATCCGGCGGCCGTCGGAGAGCAAAGCAGCCGCCTCGCCTCTAAGCAGTAAACGAAGACGCATCGGGGCTTGGGTCATCACGCCGCCAAGGTACGTCGACCTCGGCGGTGTGTCTGTGAATTCCTCACGCTCCGAGGAATAGGACCCCTTCCCCGACCACCCCGTGGTGGATCAGGCTTCGGCCCTTGTATCGACAGACGAAAAAAGTCGGAAAAGGGCACCCCGTCGGCGACAATCGTTCGCACGTCGAACGCACCGTCGAAATCGAGCGAGGATGGCCTGTTATCCTCCAACGAGATCGAGGCATCGAGAGTCCACCCCAGGAGCCCAACATGACTGCCACGAGCACGGATCGCACTTCGGGTCAGTACTGGCACGATCGCGCCGCCAGCGTTCGCCCGGAGACGCGCCTTTTCATCGGCGGCAGGTTCGTCGAGGCGTCCTCGGGAGGCCGCTTTCGGACGGTCAATCCAGCTACGCGCCAAGTGCTGGCAGAGGTGGCGCAGGGAACCGCGAAGGACGTGGATCTGGCCGTAGCGGCCGCCCGCAAGGCCTTCCGCGGCGGCAGCTGGTCCCGGATCAAGCCGCGCGCCCGGATGGACGTCCTGTACAAGGCGGCGCGCTTGATCGAGCAGCACGCCGACGATCTTTCTTTGCTCGATTGCATGGACATGGGCAAGCCGATCTCCGAGATGATCGGCATCGACTTGCCGGCCACCGTGCTCACGTTCCAGTTCTTCGCCGAAACGATCGACAAGATCGAAGGTGCCGTCACCAACACCGGCCCGTCCGCGCTGCATCTGATCACGCGTGAGCCTCTCGGCGTCGTCGGTTGCGTCGTGCCGTGGAACTACCCGCTGCTGATGACGGCCTGGAAAGTGGCCCCTGCGCTGGCCGCCGGCAACTCCGTGGTGCTGAAGCCGGCCGAGCAGTCGCCGCTCAGCGCTCTGCTGCTGGCCAAGCTATTGGCCGAAGCCGGTGTTCCGGAGGGTGTGTTCAACGTCGTCAACGGCCACGGAGAGGACGCAGGTCGCGCGCTCGGCTTGCATATGGACGTCGACAAGATCGCGTTCACCGGCTCCACCGAGGTGGGCAAGCTGATGATGGTGTACGCCGGCCAATCGAACATGAAGCGCGTCAGCACGGAGTGCGGTGGCAAGAGTCCGCAGATCATCCTGCGCGACGTCGGCAACCTGGACACCGCGGTGGAGTACGCGGTCAACGGAATCTTTGGCAACCAGGGCGAAGTGTGCTGCGCGGGCTCTCGCCTGCTGGTACACGAGACGCTTGCCGATGACTTCGTCGAGCGCTTCCGCGCCAAGGCAGCCGAATCTTTTCGCCCGGGCGATCCGCTCGATCCGTCCACCACCATGGGGCCTCTGGTGACCGAGGAGCAGCAAAAGCGAGTTCTGGGCTACATCGAATCGGGCAAATCGGACGGCGCGAAGCTGGTGCTAGGCGGCGCCGTACCGGTCGGCTTGGACCGCGGCTTCTATGTGGCGCCGACGCTGTTCGCAGGCGTGAAATCGTCGATGAAAATCGCGCGGGAGGAGATCTTCGGGCCGGTCGGGGCGGTGATTCCGTTTCGCGACCCGGCGGAAGCGACCCGAATTGCCAACGACACGATCTACGGGCTGGCCGCGAGCATCTGGACTTCCGATCTGACCACTGCGCACAAGTTGGCGCGCGACGTCGAAGCCGGCATCGTATGGGTCAACTGCTACGACCACGGCGACATGACGATGCCGTTCGGTGGCTACAAGCAATCGGGCCAAGGTCGCGACAAGTGCTTCGAGGCGGTGTTGGCGAACACGCAGACCAAGTCGATCTGGATCCACCTGGGGAACTGACCCGGGATCGGCTGGGCGCCGCGCGCCGGAAACCGGGGTCGGGGCGACCGACTTCGATATAATTCGAATCCCGCTTTGAGGAGCGTTGCGACGGCCGTTGGCAGGCCGCCAGGCTCGAAGCGGCGCCGCGGCCCGGATCCGGCCGGGCGTCTTTCGCAACGGCGCTCGCGAACCCTTGCACGAAAAGGAGGGCGCGAGATGAGCGCCGTACAACAATCTTCACCGTACTCACCTGCCGACTCCGCGGTGGCGGACCTGTCGCTCGCTGACTGGGGCCGCAAGGAGATCCGGATCGCCGAAACGGAGATGCCGGGCTTGATGGCGATCCGCGAGGAATTCGCTGGCCAGCAGTCCCTTCGCGGCGCGCGCATCAGCGGCAGCCTGCACATGACGATCCAGACTGCGGTGCTGATCGAGACGCTGCGCGCGCTCGGCGCCGAGGTGCGCTGGGCCTCTTGCAACATCTTCTCGACCCAGGACCACGCGGCCGCGGCGATCGCGTTGAGCGGCGTCCCGGTGTTCGCCCGCAAGGCAGAGACGCTGCCGGAATACTGGGACTACACGCACCGCATCTTCGAGTGGCCCGACGGCGGCTTCACCAACATGATCCTCGACGACGGCGGTGACGCCACGCTGCTGCTGCACCTGGGGGCGAAGGCGGAGGCCGACCCCACGTGCCTGAAGCATCCGGCGAGCGACGAGGAAACCGCTATGTTCGGCGCGATCCGGCGCAAGCTGGCTGCGGACCCGGCCTGGTATTCGACCCGACTCGTCCGCATCCGCGGAGTGACCGAGGAGACCACGACAGGGGTGAAGCGCCTGTACCAGATGGCGGCCGAAGGCCGCCTGCGGTTTCCCGCAATCAACGTCAACGATTCGGTCACCAAGAGCAAGTTCGACAACCTGTACGGATGTCGCGAATCCCTGGTCGATGGCATCAAGCGCGCCACCGACGTGATGATCGCCGGCAAGGTGGCGGTCGTATGCGGCTACGGTGACGTCGGCAAAGGCTGTGCCCAGGCGCTGCGTGCGCTGGCGGCGCAGGTGTGGATCACCGAGATCGACCCGATCTGCGCGCTGCAGGCGTCGATGGAGGGCTACCGCGTCGTCAGGCTAGACGACGTTGCCGACCAGGCGGACATCTTCGTCACGGCCACCGGCAACTATCACGTGATCACACACGAGCACATGCTGCGGATGAAGAACCAGGCGATCGTATGCAACATCGGCCACTTCGACAACGAGATCGACGTGGCGAGCCTGCGAACCTATCCATGGGAGAGCATCAAGCCGCAGGTCGATCACATCATCTTCCCGGACGGCAAGCGAATCATCCTGCTGGCCGAGGGCCGGTTGGTGAACCTGGGATGCGCCACCGGCCACCCGAGCTATGTGATGAGCTCCTCGTTCGCCAACCAGGTGATCGCACAGATCGAGTTGTTCACGAACTCGCGCCAGTACCCGCTCGGCGTGCACGTGCTGCCCAAGCGCCTCGACGAGAAAGTGGCGCGCTTGCAGCTCAAGAAGCTTGCGGTGCGGTTGACCGAACTCACCGACGTGCAGGCGCGCTACATCGGTGTCGACAAGTCCGGCCCGTATAAGGCGGAGCACTACCGGTACTGATGTCCATCCGCGCAAGCGGGCTCGAAGCTCGGGCCCGCGTCTGGTGTCTTTTCGCATAGTGAGGTTGCAATGAGGCTCCTGCTGCATTGGCTCCTGAACGCGATCGCACTGGTGGTCGTCGCGTACGTGGTGCCCGGCGTTTCGGTTCACAGTCCCGTGGTGGCTCTGGTAGCGGCGCTACTGCTGGGCCTGGCCAACGCGGTGGTCCGGCCGGTGCTGGTGCTGCTGACGCTGCCGGTGACGATCCTGACGCTGGGTCTGTTCCTGCTGGTGATCAACGGGCTGCTGTTCTGGGCCGTTTCGGGACTGACAACGGGCTTCGAGGTGCAAGGCTTCTGGACCGCCGTGCTGGCGGCCCTGGTCTACTCGGTGCTGACCGCTTTCCTGTGGATGCTGGTGCGGCACGAAGAGCGGCAGCCCCGGTGAGATCGACGAGGGCGAATCGCCGATGAGCGGGACCGAGCGCGTCTTCAGTTTCGAGTTTTTCCCGCCCAAGTCGGAGGAGGCGACACAGAAGCTGCGCGCGACGCGCGAGCGCCTGGCGCAGGTCCGACCGCACTTTTTCTCGGTTACATACGGCGCCGGCGGCTCGACGCGCGAAGGCACGGTCAGCACCGTGCTCGAGATGCACAGCGCCGGCCTGCCAGTGGCGCCGCACATCTCGTGCATCGGAAGCGACGAGCGCTCGATCCGCCAGCTGCTACAGACCTATCAGCAGGTCGGAATCCGGCGGCTCGTGGCGCTGCGCGGCGATCTGCCCTCGGGAATGGCTGCCGGTTCGGCGCGCTTCCGCTACGCAAGCGACCTGGTTGAGTTCGTCCGCGAGGAGACCGGCCGCTGGTTTCATATCGAAGTGGCCGCTTATCCTGAAGTGCATCCCCAGTCGCGCGGTGCTTCCGATGATCTGGCCGCTTTCGTTCGGAAGATGCGCGCGGGCGCCGACTCGGCCATCACGCAGTACTTTTTCGGTTTGGAAGGCTATCTGCGTTTCGTCGACGATGCGCGGCGCGCCGGCGTGCACGAGCCGATCGTGCCCGGGATCATGCCGATCACGAACTTCTCGCAACTGGCGCGCTTTTCCGATGCCTGCGGCGCGGAGATCCCGCGCTGGATGCGCCGCCGCCTGGAGAGCTTCGGCGACGACCGCGCATCGATCCGCGCCTTTGGCCTCGACGTCGTCGCCTCGCTGTGCGAACGCCTGCTCGCGCAGGGTGCCCCGGGAATCCACTTCTACACGATGAACCTGGCCGAACCCACTCTGGCGATCTGGTCAAGGCTCGGGCTTCCGTCAGCGCCATCCTGATCCCGGCCGCGCACTTGCGCGCCCTCTGCCGCGCGGGGGTGGTGGCCTCATGCATGCGGGGCAGGCATGCATGAGATTCGATCGTTTCGTTTGTCGCGAGCCTCTGCGACGCGCAATCTGGCGGCGCTGAACGAACCACATGGAGGCTCTTATGAAGACCGATCTGCACTCTTTCTCGCTGGACGATGTCCTTTTCGTCGTCGCGGTGTTCGCCCCGGTTTCGGTCGTGCTTTCGAGCGCGCTTGCGGTGGTGGCGACGATCGGATAAGACTTGCCGAAAGCGCCCATCCATGCACAATACGCATTCATGGCGCGCCCCCCTCCGGTCACCGCGAAGGGCGGCGCACCGGCTGCTACCCCTCGGCGGCCGGTGCGCAGGCGCCCGATCGGCCTGGCGCCGTTGCGCGGCTTCGAGGCCGCAGCGCGGCTCCTGTCGTTTACCCGCGCAGCCGACGAGCTCCACCTGACGCAGTCGGCCGTCAGCCGCCAGATCGCGGCGCTCGAGGACGACCTGGGCTATCAGCTGTTCGTCCGTAAGACGCGCGAGCTTCTGTTGACCCCCTCCGGCGCGCAACTGGCGCGCACGGTGCGGCAGGCCCTCGGCGTGGTCGATCGCTCGGTCGAGGAGATTCGCGGGCAGGGCGCTTCGCCGCGCGTGGTGATTACCACGTACCCGTCTTTCGCCTCGCTATGGCTGGTTCCGCGGCTGGCCGCATTTCAGCGCGCGCACCCTGGCATCGAGATCCGGATCGATGCACAAGGACGCCGCGTCGACCTCGAAGCAGAGGGCGTCGACATCGCGCTGCGGCGTTGCCCGCCGCAGGATGCGCCCGCCGACGCGATCCGGGTGCTGGACGAAGATACAACCCCCGCGCTGAGCCCGGAGTTGCTGAACCGCCACGGTGGCCGCCTGCAGTCGCCTGCGGATCTGGTTCAGCTTCCGCGGATCGAGATGGAGGACGATCTGCCCAGCACGCCGCGCAGCGACTGGTCGCGATGGCTTGAGGTCGCCGGCGTCAGCGCCGAGGAATGGGCGGGATCCGCAGTGATGGCAGTGACCTACATAGACCAGGCGATGCAAGGCGCCGCTCGTGGCCAGGGCGTGGTACTCGCGGGCAACCCGTTCCGCGAGGACATGGTCGCCAGCGGCCAGCTGGTGCTGCCGTTTCCGAATATCCGCTTTGTGACCGGCTTCAGCATGTTCCTGATCGTCAGCCAGCTCTCGCGCGAGCGTGCCGCGGTGGCACAGCTGCGCGAGTGGCTGCTGCAGGAGTTCGCGCGCGCACCCGCTCGCCGCAGTTGACCATTCGAGCATCGAGGCGCACGCTCGTGATTCGTTAGGTCTCCAACAGGGTCGACGTGATGGGTGACGCGAGTGCGCCCGTGGCGTCGGTAGCGACGATCGCGGCCATGGTCACGCCGGCGCTGCTGATTCTGGCTTCGGCATCGCTCGTCGCGTCTGCGCTGGTGCGGATGGCCCGCGTGGTCGATCGCGCGCGTCTGCTGGCTGTGATCGCGCACGAGGGGACATGGGAGAAGTTCGGCATGACGTCGGACCAGCTCCGTGGTTCGCTCGAACGCCATGCCGTACGCGCTCGCTACGCCGAGCGATCGATCGCGTTTCTCTACAGCGCCGTAGTGATCTTTATCGCCACTTGCCTCTCGATCGCGTTCGTCCGTGCGACAGGCCAGTCGCTTAGCTGGTTGCCGATCGGGCTCGCAATCGCAGGGACGCTGCTCCTGCTCGCCGGCGGCGCGTGCATGGTTGCGGAGTCGAAACTGAGTGGGGCGCAGATCGCCGATGAGATTCGTGACGCCGTCGCGCAGTTGAAAGGACGACAGCTATGAGCTATTCGCCTCTCGATCCGCCTTCCGTCGTTGTTGTCTTTGCTGATCTGCAGGAGGGGATCATCGAGCTCGCCACCACCAACGAACTGACGCGCCTGCGCCGCGCCGTCTCGGCACTCGCGAAACTCGCCCGGCTCTTCGACATCCCGGCGATCGTGACGACTGCGCCGGCCGAAGGAGGCAAAGCGCGCGTCACTCCGGAAATCGCTGCGGCGCTCGGCGAGCTGCCGCAGTACATGCGAACGACCACCGATGCGTTCCTGCACGGTCCGACGAGGGACGCGATTTTGAGAACGGGCCCTAGCACGCTTCTTGTCGCCGGCGTCGCCACCGAGATCGTCGTCCAGCACTCCGCGCTTTCGGGCTTGGCGCGCGGACTTCAGGTGCAAGTCGTGGTCGACGCCTGCGGTGGCCTTTCCACTCGCACCGAAGACGCTGCGTTCCGCCGACTCACTCAGGCGGGCGTCGTGACGACCTCGATCGCCTCGATCGCCGGCCAGCTGGCGGGGGACTTTGCGCAGCCGAAGGCGGGACAGGCGCTCGGAATTCTGTACGAGATGGCGTCTGCTTGAACCGCCGTCCCGCGCACCGCGGTTGAGCGCCCGATCTGGCCGCGCTAGGCCTCCTGAGAACCACTAGCCGAAGAGCGTCTACGTCCGGTCGCGCCCGCTGCCTCTGAAGGGTGCTGACTTCATGCATGCTTACTGCGCATGCATGAGATTCGATCGTTTCGTTTGTCGCAAGGCCTCTGCGACGCGCAATATGGAGACGCTGAACGAAACACACGGAGACTCTTATGAAGACGAATCTGCACTCTTTCTCGCTGGACGAAGTCCTTTTCGTCGTCGCGCTGTTCGCCCCTGTCTCGGTCGTGCTCTCGAGCGCGCTTGCGTTGGTGGCGACCATCGGCTAGGCCTTTGCCGAAAGCGCCCATGCATGAACAATACGCATTCATGACATCGGCCCGATCGTCAGCCGTTTTGGGTGGCCGATTGCCTCGCGCTACCAGCTGCCCGATTCGGTGAAAGCGACGTCCAGCTGCAGGTCGTGCGGCTTCGGGTCGATGGTCTCGATCCGGGCGCAATCGAATCCGACCCCAGCAGTGATCGGCCGCGGCGACATCACCGCCAGTGTGCGGTCGTAATAGCCTCCGCCGTAACCGAGGCGATAGCGGTTGCGGTCGATACCCACGCATGGAATCAGAAGCAACTGCGGATCGATGCGCTGGTCGGTGTCAGGAATCCACACGTCAAATGGCCCTTTGATCAGCGCCGTGCCCGGAGACCACGGTGCGAAGCG
Organism: Burkholderiaceae bacterium; assembly: GCA_019236735.1. Taxonomy (GTDB): domain Bacteria; phylum Pseudomonadota; class Gammaproteobacteria; order Burkholderiales; family Burkholderiaceae_F; genus VBCK01. The sequence continues at coordinate 11,862 of JAFAIM010000065.1, read as the reverse complement.
CAAGAATTCCCCCTCCATCACAGGCAGCGCCGCAACTCGCGCTGGGCCCGCCTTCAGCCAGCGCTCGACCACGCCGGACAGGTCCGGTTCTGCACGAGTTGCCCAGAAAAAGCCGAGCCTCGATGCGTGCCGATCGCGCAGCCATTGTTCGACCCGTTCCACCAGATGGACGGCTCGCTCGGGGCGATCGGTCAAGGCCTCGCGCGCTGCGCGCAGATCGCGGCGCCATTGCGCACGCACAGGATCGACATAGCGTTTCGGTTTTGCCGCGAGCGGCGCGGGTTCGCTTGGCTTTCGCTGCATTTCGACGCTTGTCCGTTCGGTGCCCTGTGTTAGCCTGCCTGATACGGGTGGTGGGCGCGACGTGGGTGTACGAAGAGCTGGTAGTTTAGTCATCGCGGCGATCGCACTGGTCGCGGCGGGTGGCGCCGGCGCGCGTCCCGCCGCGCGCGATCGCCTGCCGCCTGTGTCGACCCAATTGCCGGGGCCGGTGCTGTCGCGCGCCGACAAGGCGCTGCTCGAAGCGCGCGACGCCGCTCGCAACGGCGATCGCGACCGACTGGCCTCGCTCGCCCCGCGAATTGCCGGAAACCTGCTGGAGCCGTACTACGAATATTGGAAGGCTTCGCTGCAGCTGCGCAGCGGGGACGACGACGGCAGCGCGGCGCGAACCTTCTTTGAGCGCTACCCGGGTACCTACCTGAGCGATCGGCTCCGCGCCGACTGGCTGCTGGCCTTGGGCGCGCGCGGCGATTACCCGACGTTCCAGACCGTCGCACGGGGCCAGATCTGGAACAGGGAAGATCCGCAGATCCGCTGTTATGCGTCTCTTGCCGCTTACGCGCTCGATTCGGGGACGCATCGCGATGATCTGGCGCGCGATGCGCGTGCGCAGCTCGCCGCGACCGCCGACCCGGGTGGCGACGGCTGCGCGGCGCTCGCGCAGCGGCTGATCGACGACGGCCGCCTGTCGATCTGGGAGCGACTACGCACGCTGATTGGCCACGGCCAGATCACAGCGGCGCGCAGCGCCGCGTTCACCGGGTTGAGCGAGGCGATGCAGGCGCAACTGCACCACGCGCTCGACCACCCCGGCACCTGGCTGTCCGCGCACGATGCCAACCTGGAGGCGGCCGATCGCGAGACCGCCATTATCGCGATCGCGGTGCTTGCCCGTGAAGATCCCGACCGGGCGGGCTCACTGGCCGAGCGGCTCGACCCGGCGCTGACGCCGACACAGCGCGGCATCCTGTGGAGCCGCCTGGGCGAAGTGGCAACGATGAAGCTGCTGCCGCAGGCGCAGGAGTGGTTCCGGCGCGCCGGCCCACAGCTGGCCGTTGAAGCGGGCTTTACCCGCCCGGGCGAGACGCTGGAATGGCGCGCGCGCGCGGCCCTCGCCGCCCCCGGCGGTCCCGACTGGTCGGAGCTGTCCGCGACGCTGGCGCGGATGCCGGCGCAGCAGCAGCGCGAAACGGTATGGCTGTACTGGGACGGGCGTGCGCGTCTTGCGCGCGGGGACTTCGAAGGTGCTCAGCAGTGCTTCGACTCGATCGCCGGCCCGCTCGGTTTCTATGCGCGGTTGGCTGCAGAGGAGCTCGGCCGCCCGCTCGAATTGCCTGCGGCGCTGGCGCCCGTCAACGGCGAGGACGTGGCGGCAATGGCGGGGCGAATCGGCTTCGCGCGCGCTCTGAAGCTGCTGCGACTTGGCATGCACGAGGAAGGCAACCACGAGTGGGCCTGGCAGCTGCGCGGAATGAACGATACCCAGCTGCGCGCCGCCGCCGAATACGCGCGGCAGCAGGGGGCGCTCGACCGGATGATCGCCACGTCCGAACACACCCGCGGCGAGATTGACCTGCAGCAGCGCTTCCCGACGCCCTACCGACAGTTGCTCTCCGATGTGGCGCTGCCGCTCCGCATCGACGTCGACTGGATTTACGGGCTGATCCGCCAGGAGTCGCGCTTCATCGAAGACGCGCGTTCGGGATCGGGCGCACAGGGTCTGATGCAGCTGCTGCCGCGGACAGCGGGGTATGTTGCGCGCCGCATCGGCCTGCAGCACTATCACCCATCGCGCATCAACGATACGGATGTGAACCTACGGCTTGGCGTTACCTACCTGAAGCTCGTGTACGACGATCAAGGCGGCGCGCCACTGCTGGCTTCTGCCGCATACAACGCGGGTCCGCGCCGATTGCGCCAGTGGCGGACGAGCTTGAAAGGGCCAGTCGACGGCGCTGTGTTCGCCGAAGTCATCCCTTTCGATCAGACGCGCGATTACGTGCAGAAGGTGTTGCTGAACACGATGATCTACGCGGCACTGGACGGCCGGGCGGGCGTCGATCTGAAGTCACTGCTCGCAACGGTGTCGCCGGATATGCCGGCCGACACCGATCTGCCGTAGTGTCCTGAGTCGGAGGTTCGCCGCACAAAATTGTCGAGAATCGGCGCCGGGTTTTGTCGAAACTCCGACTCAGGACACTAGCGGAGCCTGGCAATAGAATTCGGCGAGATCGATTCGCACGGACAGGCCATGAGACACCATCGGATCCTGGTTTGCGGCGGAGGCGGCTTCATCGGCCGCTACGTGGTCGACCGGCTGGCTGCGCGCGTAGCCAGCGTCGTTGTGCCAACGAGGCGACGCGACCGAGTCAAGCAACTGATCGTGCTGCCGACCGCCGAAGTGGTCGATGCCGATGTGCACGACCCGGTCGTTCTGGGACGCTTGATCGCCGACTGCGATGCCGTCATCAACCTGGTCGGAATTCTGCATGGGAACTATCCGCCCGCGGCGAACGCGCCGTACGGCTCGCGCTTCTTGCAGGCACACGTCGAGCTTCCGCGCCGAATCGTGGCTTCGTGCGAAAAGCACGGCGTGCGGCGCCTGTTGCACGTCAGTGCACTCGGGGCAGATTCGAAAGGCCCGTCGATGTACCTGCGCAGCAAGGGTGACGGCGAACGCGTCGTGCAATCCTCGTCAACGGTCGAAACGACGATTTTTCGCCCGTCGGTTGTGTTCGGACGCGATGACCGCTTTTTGAATCTGTTCGCACGCATGGCGCCCTGGATGCCGGTGATGGCGGTCGGGCGGCCCGAGGCGCGCTTCCAGCCCATATGGGTCGGCGATGTCGCTTCGGCCATCGTGAACTCGCTCGATGAATTGGAAACCCATGGCCGCACCTACGAGCTGTGTGGACCCGGCATCTACACACTGGGCGATCTGGTTCGCTTCGCCTCGCGCGCCAGCGGCCATCCGCGTCCGGTGATCGGGTTGCCCGATTCGGTTGCAAAGGCGATGGCGTGGGTGTTCGAGCATCTGCTGGGCGAGCCGGTGATGTCGCGCGATAACCTGGACTCGCTCAGCGTGGACTGCATCGCCTCGCGCCAACCGTATTGGCCGGCGCCGGAACTTGGAGTCCGTCCTACGCCGATGGAGCCCGAGGCGATGCTGTACCTGGCCGGGCTGCACCCGCGCACGCGCTACAGCGGCTTCCGCGCTCGGGCGCGCCGCTGAACGCTCCCCCGTTCATGCAGGTCTACCAGGTCGGCGGTTCGGTTCGCGACCAGTTGCTCGGGCGCCCGCATTCGCAGGCGGACCGGGATTGGGTGGTTGTCGGCGCAACGCCCGAACAAATGGTCGCGCTGGGCTTCCGGCCGGTTGGGCGGGATTTCCCGGTTTTCCTGCATCCGCAGACGCACGAGGAGTACGCGTTGGCCCGCACCGAGCGCAAGACGGCGCCCGGCTATCGCGGCTTCGTTGTGCATGCCGCGCCGGACGTGACGCTCGAGCAGGACCTGCAGCGGCGCGACCTCACGATCAACGCGATGGCGATCGACCAGTCGGGCAAGCTGGTCGATCCGTTCGGCGGACAGCGTGATCTGCGCGACCGCGTGCTGCGACATGTCGGGCCCGCGTTCATCGAGGACCCGGTGCGAATCCTGCGGCTGGCCCGCTTCGCTGCGCGCTTTTCGGACTTCGGGGTCGCGCCCGAGACGATGGCACTGGCGCGCAGCATCGTGCAGCGTGGCGAAGCCGATGCGCTGGTTCCGGAGCGTGCTTGGCAAGAAGTCGCACGCGGACTGATGGAAGCACGGCCGTCGCGAATGCTCCAGGTGCTCAGCGAGTGTGGGCTGCTGCAGCGCTGGGGCACCCCGCTGGACAGCCGCCCCGAAGATCTGCTGGCGGTCGACCGCGCCGCCGCGCGCGATCTGCCGCTGGCGGCTCGCTTCGCAGTCCTGGGATGCGCATTGCCTTCGCCCGAATTGTTCGATCACCTGTTGGACAAGTTGCGGGCCGACCACGATAGCGCCCAGCTGGGGCGCCTGCTGCTGCAGCTGGGAGGCGGCTTGCAGCAGGCCCCCGGCCCGCTCGAGCAGCTTCAGTTGCTGGAGCGCGCCGACTCGATCCGCCGCCCCGAGCGGTTCGAGTTGCTGCTGGCCGCGTTCGAGACGCGCACGGGGTTGCCGGCGGACTCGTGGCGCGCTGCGCTGGCGGCAGTTCGCGGAGTCGACGCGGGTGCGATCGCCGCGCGACACGAGGATCCGGCGGCGATCGCGCGTGCCGTGCACCAGGCGCGCCTGGAGCGCCTCACGCGCCTGGCCGATGCAGGGCGGTAGCGACAGGCTGACCGGTCTCCAGCAACGACTTGAGATTGGACAGGATTTGTGGCCAACCGCCGGAGACGGCTTGAATCAGGCCGGAGCCATCGCGCTGCATCTCGTGCGTCACCGTGAGCTTGACCGCGTCGTTGTCCGGCTCCAGCAACATCGTGCAGACCGAGTCGCCCTCGGCCTTGAACTCCGGCTTCCACTCGTTGCGCCAACGCAGCACCAGTTTCCGCGGCGGTTCCGCTTCGACGACCTCGCCCGTATCGGCGACCCGCCCGTCCGAGAAGAGCAGCTGCCACGGCGAACCTTTCTTCCAATCGGTCTGCACGTGCATGCCGAACCAGTACTGCTTCGCGAACTGCGGTGTGGTGAGCGCCTCCCACAGCCGTTCGGCGGAGGTGCGGATATAGATCGTGTAGACGAAAGTCGACTTACTCATTTTCATCTCCCTCGAGACGGCGTTTGAGCGCATGCAGCGCGTGCATGCGCGGGATTTCGAACTTGCGGATCCAGCGCTCGTATATCCGCTGCAGCGGTACGGCGTTCAGAAAGTGCAGCTTCTCGCGCCCCCGCCAGAACGTCGCGACGAGGTCTGCGTCCTCGAGCTGCTGCAGGTGTTGCGTGACCGCCTGCCGCGTCATGTGCATGTGCTCGCACAGCTGTCCCAGGGTCTGCCCGTCGTGTTCGTACAGACGATCCAGCAGCGTCCGACGGGTGCCATCGGCCAGTGCTTTGAAGATTGCTTCCTGATCCCTCATCGATCCGGTCGAATAATATGCAAGGAAATACTTGCATGTCAAGCAGGCAACGAAACAGCTCAAAATTTCTCGGGGCAAATGTCGAAATCCGGCGGTCCTGAGACGACATTGTCAAGGCAGGCAAGTCGCCTCGCCGTCAACCAACAGGAGAGCCGACCATGGAATTCCTACTGATGCTCTATGCGGATCATTCGCAGTTCGAGAAGCTCAGCCAGGCGCAAGCAAGTGAAGCGTTGGCCGCGTACGGGGCCTACACCGGAGCCCTGCAAAACGCCGGGATCCTGCGTGGCAGCAACCGCCTGCGTCCGACGCATACCGCCACCACCGTGCGCGTGAAGGCCGGCAAGACGGAGGTGCTCAACGGACCGTACGCCGAGACGCGTGAACAGCTCGGCGGCTACTACCTGATCGACGTCGCCGACCTTGATGCAGCGCTGTCGTGGGCCGCCCGCTGCCCCGGCGCCAGCCACGGTATCGTCGAGGTGCGCCCCGTCTGGCCGCGTAGCGATATGTGAGGCGGCGCAGCGAACACGCGATGGCCGGGGTGCCGACGTGACTCAGGACTGGCTCGAGGCAGCGCGCACGGCGGAGATGTCGGCCCGGGCAAGCTACGGCAAGCTGATCGCCTTCCTGTCCGCACGGACGCGCGATGTTGCCGGAGCCGAGGACGCGTTGTCGGAGGCTTTCACCGCCGCGCTGGCCGAATGGCCGGTGCGCGGCGTGCCCGACTCGCCCGATGCGTGGTTGCTGACGGTCGCACGACGGCGCCTGGTGGATGCGGCCCGCCGCAGGCGACTCGACGAGGCGACCTCGGAGCAGCTTCAGTGGCTTACCGAGCCGTGGACCGAAGACGATGAGCCGTTCGCCATTCCCGACCGCCGTCTCGGCTTGTTGTTCGCGTGCGCCCACCCGGGCATCGATTCCGGAGTGCGTGCCCCGCTGATGCTGCAGGTCGTGCTCGGCTTCGACGCGGCAACGATCGCCTCGGCTTTCCTGGTCGCGCCCGCAACGATGGGCCAGCGGCTCGCCCGCGCTAAGGCCAAGATCCGGCAGGCGGGGATCGCGTTCGAAGTACCCGAGCGTGATGCGTTGGACGAGCGTCTGGATGCCGTGCTGGACGCCATCTACGCGGCGTACGCGGAGGGATGGTCCGATCCGCAGGGCGTCGACCCCCACCGCCGCAACCTCGCGGAGGAGGCAATCTGGCTGGGGCGCCTGATCGCATCGCTCCTTCCCGATCAGAGTGAGGCCTTGGGTCTGTTGTCGCTGATGCTGCATACGCACGCACGCCGCGAAGCGCGGCGGGCTCCGTCCGGCCACTATGTACCGCTTGCAGAGCAAGATCCGGCCCAATGGGACCTGGCGATGATCGACGAGGCGGAGACGCTGCTGGCACGGGCGAACCGTACCGGCGCCCCCGGGCGTTACCACCTGGAAGCGGCGGTACAGTCGGCGCATGCGGTGCGCGCCCGCGCCGGCAGGGCAGACTGGGCCGCAATCGAGCGTCTGTACGACGCGCTGTGCGTGGTCACGCGTTCACCGGTGGCGGCGTTGAACCGCGCGGTGGCCGTTGCCGAAACACGGGGACCGGCCGCGGGCCTGTCCGCGCTGGACGCACTCGGCGCCGACGAGCGCCTGCAAACCTACCAGCCCTATTGGGCAGCTCGTGCGGACCTGCTCGCCCGCTGCGGCGCGATCGAAGCTGCCGCTCGCGCGTACGAACGAGCGATCGGCTTGGAAAGCGATCCGGCAGTGCGAGACTTCCTGCAGCAGCGCGCTAAGCATCACTGCGCGAATGCAGTGCAACTCGGTTGCCCTCGGTGTCCAAAATGACCGCTCGAAAACCGTGCGGGCCGATCGAGCGAATCGGCTCGACGATCGTTCCGCCCCACTGCTGCACCTGCCGCACGGCGTCGTGGATGCGCCCATCGACGTTCAGATACACCAGCGGACCGCGACGCCCCGAATCCGACGGCCGGACGACCAGACAACCGCCGTTGCCTCCAGCGTGTTCGAACACGTAAAAGGGGCCATCCTGCGATTGTTCCCGGTGCATATGGATCGCGAGCACCGCGCGATAGAACGATGCCGAGCGTTCCAGCTCGACGACCGGGATGTCGAACCAGACAGCGCGGTTGTGCCGTGAGTTGTAGTCGTTCATGCTTGCCCGATGAATGCGCCCCCGCGCATTGTCGCGCACCTCGATATGGACGCATTTTTCGCGTCGGTCGAGTTGCTGCGCTATCCGGAGCTGTGTGGGTTGCCGGTCGTGGTCGGTGGCTGGCACCCGCATCAGCCGGTCACCGAGACCGATCCGGCAACCGGCGTGACACGCCGCCGTTTCGCGCGGCTGCGCGACTACGCCGGCCGCGGGGTTGCTACCACGGCGACCTACGAGGCGCGCGAGCTCGGCGTGCACTCGGCGATGCCGCTGATGAAGGCGGCCCGCCTGGCGCCTGATGCGGTGCTGCTGCCGGCTGACTTCGAGCAGTACCGGCGCTACTCGAGGCTGTTCAAGGAGGCTGCGCGGACGATCGCGCCGCGCATCGAGGATCGCGGCATCGACGAGATCTACCTCGATCTGACCGAGGAAGTTGCACCGAACATCGATTCGCCAGACGATGCCTGGTGGTGCGCGCGCGAAGTCGCCACCACGCTGAAGCGCGTGGTTCGGTCAGCGACCGGATTGACCTGTTCGATCGGATTGGCGCCGAACAAGCTGCTCGCCAAGCTCGCATCCGAGCTGGACAAACCCGATGGCCTGACGGTGATCACCGAAGCGGAAATCGCTTCGCGCATCTGGCCGCTGCCAGCGCGCCGACTGAACGGCGTAGGGCCGAAAACCAATGCCCGGCTCGAAAGCCTGGGGATTCGTACGATCGGAGAGCTGGCCGATGCCGATGCGGCCTGGCTGGTCGCGAACTTCGGCGCCAGCTACGGCCGCTGGCTGCATCAGGTCTCACAGGGGCGCGACGATCGCGAAGTTGAGGTATTCAGCGAGCCGAAATCGATCAGTCGCGAAACCACGTTCGACCGCGACATGCATCCGGTGCGCGACCGCGCTGAGCTCGGCCGCATCTTCACCGAGCTGTGCGAGCAGCTCGGGCACGATCTGCAGCGCAGGCACTACGCGGGGCGAACAATCGGCGTGAAACTGCGCTTCGAAGACTTCCGAACCGTCACGCGCGTGCACACTCTGGAGGCGCCGATCATGGAGCCGCATGCGATCCGCCTCGCCGCCGGCATGTGCTTGAAGCGCGTTACGCTCGACCGCCGCATCCGCTTGCTTGGCGTGCGGGCCGATTCATTGACGCCGATTTCGGAAAGCTAGAGCGTAGAGTCGTACGCCTCTTTGTACGCGACGTACCAATTGCGAGTCGCGATGTCTTGAGGCGAGCGGTCCGCGAGGAACTTCAGCTCGGCGAGGCACTTTTCCGCCTGCGAAGCATTCAAATACAAATCCATCAGCCGCCACCGGTATGTGAGATCCCCCGGTGCGAGCGCTCGGGCCTGCTCGTACCACCCGATCGCCTGGGTGATCCAGTTCATCTCGAACAGATACAGATCTCCCAGAGCGGCTCGAACCACGGGATCGCGCGGATGCTCGGCCGCTTGCACTTGTAGTTCTTCCACGCGCTTTCCCAGGTCGAACGGATATTGTGGGAGCGCGGGTGTCGCGACATGGCTCCCGTAGATCGTCTGCTCGATGCCGGGCAGTGCGAGTTCGCGCAGCTGGCTGACGAAGGGGTTGTCGGCGTACTTCACAGTGAAGTTGACGCTGTTCTCGAAGCGGTGAAAGTACGTCCAGGCTTTTGGCTCGTCCACGTACCATAAATGATCGGTTCCGCGCCGAAGCACGATCGGGAGGTTCGAGCCGCCCGCTTTTGGCACTGCCAGGGCCAGGTCGCCGGAGTACACGAGCCGCAGCGGCGTTGACGCGTTCAAGTACTGGAAAATCCGCTGCTGCTGCGCCCCGTCGCGCGGCACAATGGCGCGAAAGATGCGGCTTCCATCCGTCAGAAGCGGCAGACGAGGGTCACCGATTCCCAGCTGCAGCGACAAGAGGTAGCGCTGGAGCGTTTCGGCTGCTTGGCGCGAGGCGGCGAAGGCCGTCCAGTCCGCCGCAGGCAGCCGCTTGATCGCACGCTCGTATTCGGACAGCGACTTGCCGTATCCGCCGACCAGCGCGCCTGCGCCACCCGAAAGAAATTCATCGCTGAGCCACTTCGGACGCGCCGCCGTGCCGGTGTCACTGACGGATCCCATGCCTCGCAGGTTTGTCGTGATGATGAGCTCCGACAGGAAATCCTGAGGCACCTCCGACAGCATGTAGGTCTTGGCCGCCTCCTCGAGCTGCCGGCACACGATGTCCGGGATCGCCGCCTCCAGCGCGTAGGAGACTTCGATCTTCATCACATTCTCCCGCGCGGCGTACAGATACAGCAGGCCTCGACCGCCTTCGCGCTGGCCAATGCGGTACTTCGAGAACAGGTCTGCCGCCAATTCCTCGATGGTTTTGTCAGCCGGCAAAGCGGGCAACAGTACGAGGGCGTTTTCGATGCGCGCCTTGTCCTCGGCAAGCTTCAGGCTCATTCGAAGAGCCAGATCGAAGTCGTGCTGGTTCGTTTCGTTGATCAGCACGTAACGGGGTCTGGGAGGGGCGTGGTGGGCGCGCCGCGTATACAGTCCGGCGGCGAATGCGACGGCCGCCGCCAGCACCAGGGCAAATGCGATTCGTCTGGTCACTCGCTCAGAAGTCGCCGAACGTGCGCTCCTTGCTCCCACTGTTGGAATAGCGCACGAGGAACGGCTCGGTCGAGCTCGGGTTCAACCCGTAGATCGAGCGGTCCTGGCCGTTGTGCTTGAGGACGACGACCGGCGTTTCGTTGCCTCCAAACAGGCGAAAGATTCCCGCTGCCTGCTGGTGGGTGTCGTTCAGTACGATCGTCGGGTATTCGCTTTCCGCCTTCGAATAGGTACCCAGCACAAGCCGGTTGCGACCGGCAGAATCGAAGAAGAACAGGCCCGTGGCACCATCCGGAGACACTGCGAGTTCCGCCCGCGTTCGCCCGTTGGCGTCGACAAGGTCGATCCGACGCGCCACGATGCTCTCGACTGCAGTGGGTGCGGCGCTCGCGCGAGGAACCAGCCAGCGGGCCGCTACCTCAACCAAGATCGCACCTGCGACGCCGCTCGCGAGCGCGATCAGGATCACAGCGGACGGACGTTGGGAGTTGGCGCGTTCCATTTGGCAACCTCTGATTGAAGTGAGAATCGCAGCCCGCCGGATTTGTAAAGCCCGTTAGCATTCTGACAAGCCTGCAACCTCCTCCGGACTCGGGGTCCTCGCCTCCATCACTATCTGCGCCGCCAATTCGCGGTGGTATGCGCCGAGGTGCCCGTAACTGCCTCTCGAAGTGAGAGTGCCGCGCACGACAAGGTAGACGCACCCAGCAACCGGCAATGGCAACTGCAGTCCCTTCATTGCTGGATCTTGAGTAATCCACCAAACCTCTTTTGATCCTATAGGCCGAAAATCGCTGCGTTCGAAGCCCTTGGAGTAGTAGCCCGAAAACACTCCCGCCCTTGGCCAAGGTGCTTCTTGCCCTTCTCGTCCGCACGCGAGCAGTAGAGATATGGAGAGCAGCACCGCCAGGCGACTCCGAGCGATCAAAGTGACTCCATCTAACGGACCTCGGCGCCGTGTTCGACGAGCAGTGCACGCAACACCGCGCGGTGACAGTGCGATTCGTCTTCGCAGTAGCAGCCAACCGACAGATTCGTATGATGCGACAGCGCGGCCAGCAGGTCGAGCGTTCGGGCTGCGTCGGGACGTGCCATCTCTGAGCGGAACTTTCGCCGGAACGCCTCCCAGGCCTTCGGATCGGTCGACGATTGAATTTGTGCGATCAGCTCCGGGGTGGGCGACAACGCAGGCAGCCAGACGTCGTAAAAGTCCCGCTTCGCGTACTCCCCCTTCGGAACGCCGCGTGGAGGCCGCCGCACGGTCCCGATCCGAAGACCCTCGCCGCGCCTCCTCGGGGAGCCGAGCCGCACGATGGAAATCGTCATGGTTGCGCCAGCTTAGCGACTCTCCCAAAGCCAAGCCGCACCGCGCACGCCACTGGAGTCTCCATGCGCTGCCGGAACGATCGGCGTGTCGATTCCATCGGAAAACGCGTACTTTGCGATCTGCTCGGTCAGTCCGTCATACAGCGCGGAAATATTGGAGAGTCCACCACCAAGGACGATCGCATCCGGATCCAGCAGATTCACGACGGCTGCCAGGCTGCGCGCCAAGCGATCTTTGTAGACGGCAAGGCACTCATTCGCAAACGTTTCACCGGTCGCGGCCCCGAACGCGATCTGCCTTGCCGTCAGATGGCGCCCGCTGCGCGCGAAGTACTCGCGCGCGAGGCCATCGCCGCACAGGAAGGTCTCGATGCAGCCGTCCTTTCCGCAGAAGCAAGACGCGCCCGGTCGTTCATCGTCCCTG
>JAFAIM010000094.1 GCA_019236735.1 Burkholderiaceae bacterium | reverse complement strand
GGTTCACAGTCGCAATTCGTCCAACAGCGCCCATTGGTGCCGCAAAGGTCGCGTGATACACTGCCTTTTCATGCGGAAGCCGCTGGGCTGCGTTTGATGCAGCCCCAATGGAGCGCGCGGTGGAGTGAAGCGCGCGGATCCCCATAGTCCACGGAACCAGGGAAACCGCACCCCCGCTTGCGCGCGCGACACAGGGCGCGCGGCCTGCTTCTTGATTGGTACGGTACAGACCGGCACGGACAAACCGCCGTGGCCGCCTTTGCGCGGCTAATCGTGTTGGTCCCGGATCGGGGATTTGGTTCGGTGAATCTGCATTGCCGGCTCAACTGAGCCGTGCGTGGGCCGAGCCGATTTGACGGAGAAAATGGACCCGCACGAGGCGAAGGTCGTCCTGGAAGCGGCGCTCCTCACCGCACAGCAACCGCTGTCGCTGGGCGACATCGGCAGGCTTTTCGACGGCGAATTCGACGGCGCGGCGCTGAACGCGCTGCTGGATGAATTGCGCGGCGATTGGCAGGATCGTGGGGTCGAGCTGGTGCACCTGGCGTCGGGCTGGCGCTTTCAGAGCACGCCGGCGATGCGGGTGTATTTGGAACGACTCAGCGCAGATCGGCCGCCGCGGTACTCGCGGGCAGTGCTCGAGACTTTGGCAATCATTGCTTACCGACAGCCGGTAACGCGTGGCGACATCGAGGAAATCCGCGGCGTGACCGTCTCCAGCCAGGTAGTAAGGGCGCTGGAAGAGCGTGGATGGATCGAGGTTGTCGGCCATCGCGAGGTGCCGGGGCGCCCGGAGTTGCTGGCGACGACGCGCGCGTTTCTGGACGACCTGGGGTTGCAGTCGCTGCAGCAATTGCCGGCGCTTGCAACCGGCGAGGACGCACGTGCGTCCGGCCTCAGTGCGCCGAATGGAAAGGACGAAAGAAATGAACCACAGGAGCTGGAGTTGCCGATGACGCATCCTGCCGAACCGACCGAGTCATCCTCATCGGTCGTGCCGCTGTCATGAGCCAGCCGCTCGGTGCCGGAACTGGGCCGGCCCAGCCGCCGCAGGACGACGCCGCTGCGCCGGCGACGCCCGCGCAACCGCTGCCACCAACCGAAGATCGCGCCGCTGCGAACCAGGCGGACGCTGCCTCGCCATTGCCTCCCGCCACTGTCGAACCGCCTGGCTTGGACGCGGAAATGGCAACGGCGACAGAGTACGAGACGAACGACGACGGCGCGAACGACGAGGAGAACGACGGCGGCGCAAAGGATGACGACAGCTCCGGCGCGCCGATCGCAGCCCCCGGCACTACCGGGGAGTCGGAGCGCAGGCTGCGTGGTCCGCTCGGACGCCGGCGCCGCGGGCGCGGCGAACGCGGCGGGCGCGGCGAGGGAGGGGCACGCGCAGAGCAGGGTGGCCGCGACGAGGCCTCCGCCGAGGCGCGCGATAGCGAGCCGTTGCCGCCGTTGGCCGATGGCGAGGATTTGAGCACGTCGGCAATGCCGGAGCAGCCGTTCCCGCGTGAACTGCTCGAGCGGGGGCGGCGCGCCGCACAGTCGGCGATGAATGCGCAGTCGGACAAGCTGCACAAGGTTCTGGCCGATGCCGGCATCGGCTCGCGCCGCGAAATGGAAGAACTGATCATCGCCGGACGCGTGTCGGTGAACGGGCAGCCCGCCCATGTTGGGCAGCGTGTGCTGCCGACCGACCAGGTGCGGATCAACGGCCGGCCGCTGCAGCGCCCGCAGCCGGGCAAGTTGCCGCGCGTGCTGATCTATCACAAGCCGAGCGGCGAGATCGTCTCGCACGACGATCCGCAGGACCGGCCCTCAGTGTTCGAGCGCTTTCCGCGAGTGGCGGGCGGACGCTGGATCTCGGTGGGCCGCCTGGACGTCAATACCGAGGGCCTGCTGGTTGCCACCACCTCGGGCGAACTCGCCAACCGTCTGACGCACCCCCGTTTCGAGGTCGAACGCGAATACGCGGTCCGCGTGGCGGGCCAGCTTGCGGACGAGCAGCGGCAAAAGCTGCTCGACGGAATCGAATTGGAAGATGGCCCGGCGCGCTTTTCTCGCCTCGAAGACGCTGGTGGTCAGGGCCTGAACCACTGGTACCGGGCCGTGATCAAGGAGGGTCGCAATCGCGAGATCCGACGCATGTTCGATGCGCTGGGCCTGCAGGTCAGCCGGCTGATCCGGATCCGCTTCGGTTCGATTGCGCTGCCGCGCACCTTGCCGCGCGGCCGCTTCCTGGAGCTGGCGCCCGGGTGGGTGGAGGCGTGGTTGCACGACCTCGGCATCGGCGCCGAAACGGTTCGTAGCCGTTCGTCCGGCCCGCGCCGCGGTGACGGCGGCCGCCGCGGCAAGCCGCCCGGCGGGCGGCCCGGCGGCGGCTCGCGGCAGCCCGATCCGATGACGAGCACAGTCAGCTACATCGCCAGCGGAACCCATCCGGGCAGCCCTCGCTCGACTCCGGGAGCGCAGAACCGCTTCCGCCGTTTCAAGCCGGGGCGCGGGTTCGGCTAGCCGGCGGCGCCGAACCAGAATATAATTGCGTGTTACCCGGGAAGGCGCGCTCGGCGCAAGTCGGCGCGAGCCTGTTGGACGCTTGGCGCAAGCCGGCGCCAGCCTGTTGGACCAGAAAAATGGGCGTTCCGGCCCATTTTTTTTTGATGCGAGGGATGCACCGCCCGATGCGTAGTGGATTCGCGGCCGCCAGCGAGGTGCGCGAGTTGATTGAACCGACCGTTCGCGGCTTGGGCTACGACCTGGTCGAGGTCGAGCGCTGCGCGCAGGGATTGCTGCGCGTGACGGTGGATACGGCAGCCGAGCCCGGCGGCATCGGCCTGGACGATTGCGAGCGGATCAGCAAGCAGCTGGTGCACGTAATGGCGGTCGAGCAGATCGATTACGAACGCCTGGAGGTGAGCTCGCCCGGGTTGGACCGCGTGCTCGCGGGCGCGCGCGATTTCGTCCGCTTTGCCGGCGCGCCTGTGCAGGTGCGCTTGAAAGAGCCCTTGCAGGGGCGCCGCCGCTTCCAGGGCAGGCTTCTGGGTCTCGAGGGCGTGGGCGGCGAGGAACGGGTCCGTCTGCAGGTCGAACCGCAGCCGCACCGCCAGCCGCGGGTGCGCGGGCGGGCGCAAGCGGCGCGCATGGCGGAGCCCTCGGAAACGTTCGAGTTTCCGCTCGCGGCTATTGAAAAAGCCCGCCTGGTGCCCCAGTTCGATTTCAGCGGCGCCGCGAAAGTCGAGGCAAAGGGCGGCCATGCCGTTGGGAGCCGTGATGAGTAAAGAAATCCTGTTGCTGGTCGATGCGCTGGCGCGCGAGAAGAACGTGCCGAAGGAGACGGTCTTCGGCGCGCTGGAAGCAGCGCTCGCATCGGCCACCAAGCGCCTGTTTGCGGAGGAGGACGTCGAAGTGCGCGTCGCGGTGGACCGCGAGAGCGGCGAATACGACGCCTACCGCCGCTGGCTGGTCGTTCCCGATGAGGCCGGGCTGCAGGAGCCGGGGCACCAGATCCTCCTGACGGAAGCGCGCGAGCAGATTTCCGATATCGAGGTGGAGGAATACATCGAAGAGCAGCTGCCGCGGCAAGAGCTCGGGCGCCGCTTCGCGCAGGACACCAAGCAGGTGATCTTGCAGAAAATCCGCGATGCCGAGCGCGAGCAGCTACTGAGCGAATTTCTGGCCCGCAACGACGCCATCGTGAACGGTACCGTCAAGCGGATGGACAAGGGCGACGCCGTCATCGAGATCGGCAAGGTCGAGGCGCGCTTGCCGCGCTCCGACATGATCCCGAAGGAGAACTTGCGGGTCGGCGACCGCGTACGCGCGCTCGTGGCAAAGGTCGACCGCCAGCTCAGGGGCCCGCAGATCATCCTGTCGCGAACATCGCCCGAATTCCTGATGAAACTGTTCGAGCTCGAGGTGCCGGAGATCGAGCAGGGCCTGCTGCAGATCAAGTCGGCTGCGCGCGATCCAGGCGTTCGCGCCAAGATCGCGGTCTGGACCAACGACCGCCGCATCGACCCGATCGGAACATGCGTCGGCATGCGCGGCTCGCGCGTGCAGGCCGTGACCAACGAGTTGGCCGGCGAACGCGTCGACATCGTGTTGTGGTCGGATGATCCGGCCCAGTTCGTCATCGGCGCGCTGGCTCCGGCCAACGTGTCTTCGATCCTGGTCGACGAGGACAAGCACTCGATGGACGTGGTCGTCGACGAGGACAACCTCGCGATCGCGATCGGCCGCAGCGGTCAGAACGTGCGGCTGGCCTCCGAGATGACCGGCTGGCAGATCAACATCATGACTGCCGAGGAATCGACCAAGAAGCAGGAAGGCGAGCAAACGGGCATCCGCGAGATGTTCATGCAGCGCCTGGACGTCGACGAGGAGGTGGCGAACATCATGATCAGCGAGGGCTTCTCCAGCGTGGAGGACATTGCATACGTTCCGGTGGCCGAGCTGCTCGAGATCGAGGCGTTCGACCAGGAAACGGTCGAAGAGCTGCGCACACGCGCGCGCAACGCGCTGCTGACCGAGGCGATTGTTCGCGAAGAGAACCTCGATCGCACGGACCGCACGTTGTTGGATCTGGAGGGGATGGAGACCGAGCTGGCGATCAAGCTCTCGTCCAATGGTGTGCGCTCCCGAGACGAGCTGGCCGACCTGGGAGTCGACGAGCTGACCGAGATGACCGGTATCGACGCCGAGCGTGCCGGCCGCCTGATCATGGCCGCACGGGCCCACTGGTTCGAGCAGGGTTGATCCAGCAAGGATCCCGACGAGCATGCAAGCCAACACGGTCGCGCAATTCGCAACGGAGCTGAAGCTGGCACCGCAGGTGCTGCTGGAGCAGCTGCGGGCGGCCGGAGTGGAGAAGCGCGCCGAAACCGACTCGCTGAGCGAAGAGGACAAGGCACGGCTGCTGGAGGCGCTGCGTCGCGCCCACGGTGGCATGGAGATCGAGAAGCGCAAGATCACACTGACACGGCGCCAAACCTCTGCGATCAAGCAGGCCGATTCCACCGGCAAAGCGCGCACGATCCAGGTCGAGGTTCGCAAGAAGCGCGTGTTCGTCAAGAGGGATACCGAGTCCGAGGTTGAGGCGACGCCCGCGACCCCGGTGATCGATCCGGCCGAGCTGGCGCGGCGTGAAGAGGAGCAGCGCCATCAGGCCGAGCTGGTCGCGCGCCAGGTGGCCGAAGCGCGCGAGCGCGCCGAGCGCGCCCAGCGCGAGCTCGAGGAAGCCGAGCGGCGCCGCCGGGAGGCGAGCGAGCAGGCGAACGAACAGGCGCGTACGCAGGACGAGGTCGCACGCGCGGAGCACGAGCGCACGCAGGCCGAACAGGAAGCCGCGCGCCGCGCAGCCGAGGCATCCGCTTCGCAACAGCAGGTCAGCACCCAGGCGCAGGAGCGCGCTCGCAAGGTGGTGGAGGATGAGGTCGCCGCCATCAAGACGATGATGTCGGCGCCCCGCAAGGTGGCGAAAGCGCCCGCCTCGGAAGGCACGCTGCATCGTCCCGCCGCCAAGGTCGAAACCAAGCCGTCCGAGGAAAAGAAGGACGACAAGAAGCCCGGCGCCAAGGAAGTCAAATCGGTCAAGCTCGCCTCGAGCTGGTCCGAGGACGCCGCCAAGCGCCGCACCATCAAGACGCGCGGGGACGCGGGCGCCGGCACCGCCGCCTGGCGCGGGCCGAAAGGCCATCGGCGCGGAGAGGAGCGCGAGAAGGTCGTTGCCCCTGTGCCGGCCGAGGCCGTCGTTCGCGAAGTCTCGGTACCCGAGACGATCACCGTCGCCGATCTGGCCCACAAGATGGCGGTGAAGGCGTCAGAAGTCATCAAGGTCCTGATGAAGCTGGGCCAGATGGTGACGATCAACCAGGTTCTCGACCAGGAGACGGCGATCATCGTGGCCGAGGAAATGGGCCACAAGGCGTTCGCTGCCAAGCTGGACGACCCGGAAGCGTTCCTACTCGACACCGGTGCAACAACGGCATCCGGTGCCGAGCAGCCGCGGCCTCCGGTGGTCACCGTGATGGGGCACGTCGACCACGGCAAGACCTCGTTGCTCGATACCATCCGTCGCGCCAAGGTGGCGGCCGGCGAAGCGGGCGGCATCACCCAGCACATCGGCGCCTATCACGTCGAGACTCCACGCGGCGTCATCACCTTCCTGGATACGCCGGGCCATGAGGCATTCACCGCGATGCGCGCGCGCGGCGCGCGCGCGACCGACCTGGTGATTCTGGTGGTGGCGGCAGACGACGGCGTGATGCCGCAGACGATCGAGGCGATCCACCACGCGCGGGCGGCCAAGGTGCCGATCGTCGTGGCGCTGAACAAGATCGACAAGCCGGAGGCCAATCCCGACCGGGTCAAGCAGGAGCTGGTGGCGCAGGAGGTCGTTCCCGAGGAGTATGGCGGCGATTCGCCGTTCGTCCCGGTCTCGGCCAAAACCGGTCAAGGTGTTGACGAGCTGCTGGAGAACGTGCTGCTGCAGGCCGAAGTGCTCGAGCTCAAAGCGGTGCACGACGGACCGGCCAAGGGCCTGATCATCGAATCGCGTCTGGACAAAGGGCGTGGGCCGGTGGCAACGGTGCTGGTCCAGTCGGGAACGCTGAAGCGCGGCGACGTTGTGCTGGCGGGCAGCAGTTTCGGGCGCGTGCGCGCGATGCTCGATGAATCCACCAAGGCCATCCAGAGCGCCGGCCCTTCGATTCCGGTCGAGATCCAAGGCCTGTCGGACGTCCCGGCCGCTGGCGACGAGCTGATGGTTCTCGGCGACGAGCGCAAGGCGCGCGAGATCGCGCTGTTCCGACAAGGCAAGTTCCGCGACACCAAGCTTGCCAAGCAGCAAGCCGCGAAGCTCGAAAACATCTTCGAGGACATGAGCCGCGAGGGCGCCAAGACGCTGGCGCTGATCATCAAGTCGGACGTGCAGGGCTCGCAAGAGGCGCTGGCGCATGCGCTGTCCAAGCTGTCGACCGACGAGGTCAAAGTGAACGTCGTTCACGCCCAGGTGGGTGGAATCACCGAGAGCGACGTCAACCTGGCTCTGGCCTCGCGCGCGGTGATCATCGGCTTCAACGTGCGCGCCGAGCAGACCGCGCGCAAGCTGGCCGAATCCAGCGGGATCGACATTCGCTACTACAACATCATCTACGACGCGGTCGATGACGTGAAGGCGGCGTTGTCGGGGATGTTGGCACCAGAGCAGCGCGAGCAGGTGCTCGGGCTGGTCGAGGTGCGCCAAGTGTTCCGGATCTCCAAGATCGGCACGGTGGCCGGCTGCATGGTGCTCGACGGCTTGGTGCGGCGCACCTCGCGCGCGCGCCTGCTGCGCGACAACGTCGTGATCTGGACCGGCGAGCTGGAGTCGCTGAGGCGCTTCAAGGACGACGCACGCGAGGTCAAGGCGGGCTTCGAGTGCGGCTTGTCGCTGAAGGGATACGACGACCTCAAGGAAGGCGACCAGCTCGAGATTTTCGAGGTTCAAGAGGTAGCTCGGTCGCTGTAAAGCGCCTGCGCGGTTATGAAAACGAACCGCACGCAGCGCATCGGCGAGCAGATCCAGCGCGAGCTCGCCGAGATGATCGGGCGCGAACTGCGTGATCCGCGCATCGGCATGGTGACGATCAGCGAAGTAGATGTGTCTCCCGATCTGGCGCATGCCAAGGTGTTCTTTACCGTCATCGGCGCTCCGGCCGAGGCGGCGGCGCAGGGACTGAATGCCGCGGCCGGCCATCTGCACCATCTGCTCTTTAAGCGGCTGCAGCTGCGCACAGTGCCGCACCTGCGTTTCGTGCACGACGCATCCGTCGAGCGCGGCTTCGAGCTCGATCGCCTGATCGACCAAGCCGTCGGCAAGCGCGACGCCGAGTAGACCATACCGCCCACATGCGTCGCGAACGGTTCGATGCCGTCGATGGGGTTCTGCTGCTGGACAAGGCGGCGGGTCCCAGCGCGAACGCGTGCCTGCAGCGCGCACGCACGCTGCTGGCGGCCCGCAAAGCCGGCCACACGGGCACGCTCGATCCGCTCGCAAGCGGGCTGCTCGCGCTGACGTTCGGCGAAGCGACGAAGTTCTCCGGGCAACTGCTGGACGCTGACAAGAGTTACGAGGCGCGCCTGGTTCTCGGCGCCACCACCGCCACCGGCGATGCGGAAGGCGAAGTGCTCCAACAACAGCCGGTCGACGTCACGCGCGATAGGTTTGAGCAGGTGCTGGCAAGCTTCACTGGCGCCATTTCCCAGGTACCACCGATGCACTCGGCGCTGAAGCGCGACGGCCAGCCGCTGTACCGGTTGGCGCGAAAGGGCATCTCGGTCGACCGCGGTCCCAGGACCGTTTGGGTCCATCGCCTGTGGACGATTCACTGGGACCGGCTCGGGCCGACCATCGGGGTCGAATGCGGCAAGGGCTTGTATGTACGGGTGCTCGGCGAGGATCTCGGTGCAAGCTTGGGGTGCGGTGCCCACCTGGGAGCTCTGCGCCGTACGCGGATCGGCATGTTCGACCTTGCAGACGCGATCGGTCTGGAGGAGCTCGAGCGCCTCTGCCTGGACGATCGGCGCGCGCGGCTGCTGCCGGTCGATGCGCTGCTGCAGGCGTTGCCGCGAATCGACCTGGATCGGCACGCCAGTGAGCAGCTCGAGCACGGCGGCAAAGTGGCATGTGGCGCAGCCAGCGCCGAGCGCGCGCGCGTGTACGGGCCGCAAGGACGCCTGCTCGGCGTCGCCTCGGTCCAGCAGGGGGTGCTCATTGCGCGGCGTCTGCTGAATCAGCAGCGAGCGATGGAGCCGGTCCTGTGATGCATCAAGAGCGCGCAACCGGCGCGCAATCGCACCCGGTGGTTGCAAAATGAGCGCCCGCATGGCTCCCAGAGCGATCCGCAACATCGCGATCATCGCGCACGTCGACCATGGCAAGACGACGCTGGTCGACAAGCTGCTGGCGCAGTCGGGAACCTTCCGCCGCAACCAGGCGGTGGCCGAGCGCGTGATGGACAGCAACGAGCTGGAGCGCGAACGCGGCATCACGATCCTGGCGAAGAACTGCGCGGTCGAATACGAGGGCACGCACATCAACATCGTCGACACGCCCGGGCATGCCGATTTCGGCGGCGAGGTCGAGCGCGTGTTGTCGATGGTCGACGGCGTGCTGCTGCTGGTCGATGCGGTCGAGGGCCCGATGCCGCAGACCCGCTTCGTCACCCGTAAGGCGCTGGCGCTGGGCCTGAAGCCGATCGTCGTCGTCAACAAAGTCGACCGCCCCGGCTCGCGGCCCGACTTCGTCGTCAACGCGACGTTCGACCTGTTCGACAAGCTCGGTGCGACCGAGGAGCAACTCGACTTTCCGGTCATATACGCCTCTGCGCTGGGCGGCTACGCGACCGGCCGCGTCGATGAGCTTCCCGAGGTCGCCGACGGCGGGTCGATGCGACCCCTGTTCGAAGCGATCCTCGAGCATGTGCCGGTGCGGGACGAAGATCCCGACGCGCCGCTGCAGTTGCAGATCTGTTCGCTCGACTACTCGAGTTACGTCGGCAAGATCGGTATCGGTCGCGTGCGCCGCGGGCGAATCCGTTCCGGGCAAGACGTGGTCGCGGTCGATGGCCCACAGGGCGCGCCGTTGCGGGGCCGCGTCAACCAGGTGCTGATGTTCAAGGGGCTGGAGCGGCAGGTGGTCGACGAGGCACAAGCCGGCGACATCGTTCTGGTCAACGGGATCGAGGAGCTGAACATCGGGACCACGATTTGCCCGCCGGAGACGCCCGATCCCCTTCCGCTGTTGCGAATCGACGAGCCCACTTTGTCGATGAACTTCTGCGTGAACACGAGTCCACTGGCCGGCCGCGAGGGGCGGTTCGTGACAAGCCGACAGCTGCGCGAGCGGCTGGAGCGCGAGCTCAAGTCGAACGTCGCGATGCGGATGCGGCAGACCGACGACGAGACCGTGTTCGAGGTCTTCGGTCGCGGTGAGCTGCACTTGACGGTGCTGATCGAGAACATGCGCCGCGAGGGTTACGAATTGGCGGTGTCGCGGCCGCGCGTTGTGGTCCGCGAGATCGACGGGGAGCGCTGCGAGCCGTTCGAACTGCTCAGCCTCGATGTGGAGGAGGCACACCAGGGCGCGGTGATGGAGGAGATCGGCCGCCGGCGCGGCAGCTTGATCGAGTTCGTTCCGGACGGGCGCGGGCGCGTGCGGCTCGAATATCGGATCGCCGCGCGCGCGCTGATCGGGTTCCAGGGAGACTTCCTGACGATGACGCGTGGCACCGGAGTGATGAGCCACGTGTTCGAGGACTACGCGCCGACACAGGCGGGCGAAGTCGGCGAGCGCCGCAACGGAGTGCTGGTGTCGCAAGAGGACGGTGCTGCAGTGGCCTACGCGCTTTGGAAGCTGCAGGAGCGCGGCCGGATGTTCGTATCTCCCGGCGATCCCTTGTACGAGGGCATGATCATCGGTATCCACTCGCGCGACAACGATCTGGTGGTGAATCCGGGCCGAGAGAAGAAGCTCACCAACGTTCGAGCCGCGGGCAAGGACGAGCACATCGACCTGACGCCGCCGATCCGGCTGAGCCTCGAGCTGGCGGTCGAGTTCATCGCCGACGACGAGCTGGTCGAGGTGACGCCGTCGAGCATCCGCTTGCGCAAGCGCCTCCTGAAGGAGCACGAGCGCAAGCGCGCGCAGAGGCAGGTCGCGTAACGGGCACCGAATACAATGCCGTGCCCGGCGAAGAGCCGCCGCACCTTGACGAGGGCCTGAAACGCGATGATCACGACTGTGAGGCAAGGTCGGCAACGTTTTGTCGAAGCGGTGGCCGTTTGCAGTCTGTTTACATGCGTGCTGGTCGCCTGCTCTACGACCTCGCAGCAGTACGGCGCGCAGGTCATCGCGGAACCGTCGGTCGTGTCGCTGAAGACTGGCGACCTGACGAGCTTCGGCATCGCCTTCGTCACACCTTCCACGGTGACCGGCCAGGAGGAGGACAAGCCGGCGCTCGCGCTGGCGTTTTCGCAGCAGCTCGAGCAGCAGCGCAAGAACATCCATGTCGTGCCTTTGACCGAGACGTTGACCAGCGTCAACCGGGCCGGACTGTTCGAAGATTACTTGCGCATGATCACGGATTACCGCCAGTCGGGACTGCTGGACCCGACCGCGCTCGCGCAGATCAGCAAGGCGACCGGCGTCCGCTACATCGCCCTGTTGAACATGGCGAGTTTCCAGCAGGTCTACCACGACCGCCTCGGCATATTCGGCCTGCGTATTCTGCAAACGAAGGAGGCCAATATCCGGCTGACCCTTCAGATCTGGAACAGCTCGGACGGAAGTCTCGCGTGGGAAGGGGCGCAGGAACTCCATATGGCCAGTGAAACTGCCGCGGAGAGCGCGGTTTCATTCGGGTCGGTGGTACAGGCTGCCGCGGAAAAACTGATCGCGAAGATTCCCTAGCGCAGGCGAAGGAGCCGTTCGAATGAATCCCTGGCGCCTGTGCGTGGCGCCGATGATGGAGTGGACCGACCGCCACTGCCGCTACTTTCATCGGGTTCTGAGCCGGCACGCGCGGCTGTACACGGAGATGATTGCTACCGGTGCGCTGCTGTACGGCGACCGCAAGCGTCATCTCGATTTCGATCCATCGGAAAGCCCGCTCGCACTCCAGCTCGGTGGCTCGGATCCGGCCGAGCTCGCTGCTTGCGCCAGCATGGGCGAACGCTGGGGCTATCGCGAGATCAACCTGAATTGCGGCTGTCCATCGGATCGCGTGCGTGACGGCGCGTTCGGTGCCTGCCTGATGGCGTACCCCGATCAGGTAGCGGACTGTGTGCGGGCAATGCGCGACGCGGTGTCGATCGACGTCACGGTGAAGCATCGCCTCGGCATCGACCGGCGCGACGACTACGGCTTCGTCCGCGATTTCGTAGGCAGCTTGCGCGCGGCGGGCTGCTCGACCTTCATCGTCCACGCGCGCAACGCCTGGCTGTCCGGGCTGAGCCCGAAGGAAAACCGAGAGGTGCCGCCGCTGCGCTACGCGGCTGTGCACCGCCTAAAGGCCGATTTCCCGGATTGCGCGTTCGTTTTGAACGGCGGCCTTGACGATGCGGCAGCGGTGTTGCGCGAGATGCCGCAGGTCGACGGGGTGATGCTCGGACGAGCCGCCTACCGGTCACCCTGGCTGCTGGTCGAGCTCGAGCGCACCCTGTTCGGGCCAGGCGGTGCCCCGGCGACGGTCACGCAGGTGGTCGATGTGATGAGCGGATATCTGGATCGCGCCGTTGCCGCGGGTGTTCCGGTCCGTGCGGTGGTGCGGCCGCTGCTCGGCTTGCTACACGGACAGCCCGGCGCACGCGCTTGGCGCCGACTGCTGTCGGAGCCGGTGTTTCTGGACCGGCACGGAAGCGGAGCTTTGCGGGCAGCCGCCCGTATGGCGCTGGTGACCGATGACGTTCTGGATGCGGCCGCCTGACGCCTGCGATTCAGTCTTCCGACTCAGCACGCTACAGCGCTGCGTGCGTCAGCGCTTGAGCCCGCACTTGCTCTCGTGTTCGGCCTGCAGCCTTCTGAGCGAGAGCTCGGCCGATGCCCGCTCGGATTCGGACGCAGCGCTCAGGTCATGCTGCGCGTATTCGACCTTCCGTACCAAATCGTCGCACTCAGCCACTTTGAGCTTGTTGGACCGGGCTGCCGCTTCCGGATCCGGGCCCTCGGACCCGGCTTCCCCTTCGCTGCGCCGCACGCTGCCGGAGCTCTGTGCGCTTTGGCCGTGCTGGTTCACCGGCCCCTTGAGCACCTCGACGGGAGGCTTTTCATCGACAGTCCTGACCCGCTGCGCGCCGGAGGGGCACGCTTCATCCGAATAGACGACGCGGCCGTCGGCGAACTCGCAGCGGCTGATCGGCGCAGCGCCGCACACCGCGGCGGTACAGAGCCCGAGAAGCAGGAGCAACAATGCGCGCATACGTTCGTCCCTGCGAAGCGCTTCCGAGTGTAGACGCGTTGTTGTGGGACTCAAAGCAATTTCCCGGGGTTCATCCGTCCGTCCGGGTCCAACGCCCGCTTGAGCGATTGCATCAGCGCCAGCTCGACCGGCGCCTTGTAGCGGGCAGCCATTTCGCGCTTGAGCTGACCCAGCCCGTGCTCGGCGCTGATCGAGCCGCCACGTGCGACCACCGCCTCGTAGACGATCTGGTTCAGCGCCGCTTCATGCTCGAACGCCGTTTGCGCGGGCACTCCGGAGCGGCACCCCACGTTGTAGTGCAAGTTTCCGTCGCCGAGATGGCCGAACACGAGCGGCTGCGCCCACGCGAACTGCCGCGCCAGATCGTCGCCGGTTCTACGAACGAAGTCCCCTACGCTTCGCAGCGGCAGCGAGATGTCGTGCTTAACGTTGCCGCCGGCGCGCGCCTGTGCCTCTGGAATCGCTTCACGCAAGCGCCACAGGTGCTCGGACTGCGCAAGAGAAGCCGCGACCACAGCGTCGACAATGGGCGCACCCGTCTCGGGGTTTAAGCCAGCCTCGAGAAGCGCCCGCGCATGAGGCTCGTCTTCGTGGTCCGAAACCTCCAGCAGCACCGCCCACGGCGCCTCCGTCGCGAGCGGAAGGCGCTGCAGTCCCAGCAGCGCTGCCACCGGCTGGAGGCTTTCGCGCGACATCACCTCGAAGGCGGTGAGCGTTGAGCCCGCGGCCGCGCGCATCCGTGCCAGAAGCGCGATTGCCGCATCGACCGATTCGACCGCCGCCAGCGCGGTTGCGCGCGCGCGCGGCATCGCGAACAGTTTCAGCGTCGCGGCCGTGATCAGCCCGAGCGTGCCTTCGGATCCGATGAAGACGTGCTTCAAGTCGTATCCCGAGTTGTCCTTGCGCAGCCCCCGCAGCCCATCCCAAATCTGTCCATCGGCCAGTACGACCTCCAATCCGAGGGTCAAATCGCGTGCATTGCCGTATCGCAGCACCTGGGTGCCCCCGGCATTGGTCGCCAAATTGCCGCCGATCGTGCAGGTCCCCTCCGCCGCCAGGCTCAGCGGAAACAGGCGCCCGGCCTGCCGCGCCGCATGCTGCACTGCCTGCAACGTGCAGCCTGCCTCTACGGTGATCGTGTCATTCTCCGGGTCGATATCGCGCACTCGGTTCATCCGCCGCGTGCTCAACACGATCGAGCGGCCGATCTGCAGTGGCGTCGCCCCGCCGCACAGTCCCGTGTTGCCGCCCTGGGGAACGATCGCGATTCCTTGCCTGCGGCACGCCTGCACAATGGCCGCCGCCTGTGCCGTCGTCTCGGGCAGCACGATCGCCTCCGCCCGCCCGGTGAAGCGGTTGCGCCAGTCCGTCAAGAAAGGTTCCGTGTCGGCCGCCTGGGTCAGGACGCTTCGCGCACCGACCAGCTCAGCCAGTTGCGCGAGAAGCGGGGAGGGAAGCGGGGAGGCGGTCACGGACTCACGGCGACGGCGACGGGGAAACGACGGTGCGGGACGACGGGATCAGGCCCAATTATATTGAGCGTCCGCTCCATAACTTGCGGACAAGGACATGGCGCCTGGGCGAAACGTTGAAGCGGCGACAAAACGCAAAACGGCGGCGCAATGGGCGAGAACCCTGCGCCCGCGCCTGGAGCGTGTGCGCGCCATCGTAAAGTTCGCCGCGCGGCGCGCGCGCCAGGCGCGCCTGCCGCAGGTTGCAGGCAGTCTGACGTTCTCTACCGTGCTCTCGTTGGTGCCGCTGCTGGCCGTGGGGCTCGCTTTGTTCACGATCTTTCCCCGGTTCGGCAGCTTGCGCGAGGCGCTCGAACGCGACCTTCTGCAGGGGCTGCTACCGGAACCGTTCGCTGGGTCGATTCTGCGCTATCTGAACGAGTTTGCCGCAAAGGCGGCCAGGGTCGGTGCGATCGGCTTCGCTGTGTTTGCGCTGTCTGCCATTTCGATGGTGATGACGGTTGACCATGCGCTGAACGACATCTGGCTGGTGCGTGCAAGGCGTGCCCTGTTGCAACGCGTTCTCGTGTACTGGACGCTGATCACGGCCGGTCCGGTGATCATCGCTTCCAGCCTGGCGCTCACGTCGATGGCCGCTTCGATTTCGATCGGCTTGTTGCGTCAGTTACCGCCGGCGATCCGCTCTCCGCTCGCTGCCGCGCCGGTCTTCTTGAGCTGGCTGGCATTTACTGCTCTGTACATCGTCGTGCCGAACCGGCGGGTCGACTGGCGCGATGCGCTCACGGGAGGCTTCGTCGCCGCGTGTATGGCGGAGATCTTGAGCCGCGGTTTCACCTCGTACGTCTCGCGGGGCAGCGTGCTGACCGTATACGGGGCGTTTGCAGTCGTCCCGGTGTTCCTGCTTTGGATCTACCTGTCATGGTTCACAGTGCTGTTCGGCGCGGCGATCGCGGCTACGGTCTCTGGATTGCGCACCCGTTTCGCCGACGAAACACGCGCCGGCAATCGCTTCGTCACCGCGGTGGCGTTGCTGAAACTGCTGTTCGAGGCTCGTCTCGCGTCCGCCACCGGCGATCGTTCGACGCTGGAACTGGCGCTATTCGTCCGCAGCACCGAGGAGGAGGTACTCGATTTGCTGTACAAGCTGGAGCGCCTCGAATACATCCGCCAACTTACGGCGTCGGCGACCAGCCGCGGCGGCCGGTGGCTGCTCACCTGTGACCCCGCCCGCACAGGCCTGGCCGCGGCGTTTCACAGCCTGGGAGTCGATCCGGCCAATTCGTTGCTGATGCCACGCCCCGGCCTGGACCTGGAAGACTGGTTGCGGCCGGGGCTGTACAGCGACTGGCTGCAGACACCGCTCAACCAGCTCGGTCGACGGTCCCCGGCGGCGGCGATTTCGAAGCGCGCGCCCTGAAAATGGTGGTTCCGCGCGCGACCGTCACACCGGAATTGGAGAGGGCATCAGCGTACGCTTGCCCGGCGAGCACCCCCAACTCCATGCGGCGGGCCGGCCCGATTGGATCCTTTGACGATGGCCGCGTCGACGGATGGCACATGAAGACGGTGCCGTCACCGCTGGCGTGCAACCACCAGCGGACCTTGGCCATATAGGTATCTCTTTTCGGCTGGAAGCCGTAGGAGCCGACCAGCCATTTGCTGGTCGGGAAACCCTGGCTCCGTGCCAGTTCCGCCAAAGCTCCGGCGCCCAGCAACCCGATTACGCGAGCCTTGTAGTCACTGTCGCCTTCAGGCGGCAGGCACACCCTCATCCAGGGCAGCGTCTTGGGCTCGCGCATCAGCACCGACTCGACCAGCACCTCGCGAACGACCGGCAACTGGTGCACGTGCTGATGGCCATCGATGAAATCCGGCAGCCGCCCAAGGCCGTCAGTGAACGCATCGAGCTGCCGCTGGATATGGTCGTGCACGCGCCATCGTGGCAGCAGCCTCAGTTGCGACTGTACGACGAGCCGGGGCAGCGACCAGGAACGTCCCCGGGAGTCGAGCGCCTCGGTCAGGTTCAAATGCAGGCCGATGTCGGCGCTGCCGCTGAGCTCTTTCAGTTGCGGCGCCGCAGCCCTCCAGTTGGGAGAGTCCGCCAGAACGCTCGTTGCGGTGACGCGCCCAAGTTTGATCAGGGCGATGGTCCCGTCGATCGTGCCGCGGTCCAGGCCGAAATCGTCCGCGCAGACGACCCAGCGTCGCGCCACGCGGGTGGCGGGATCGCGGCTCATCGCGTTGGCGCCGTCGGGTCGAACGGGCTGCTGCCGAGGCGGCGCGCCACCAGGTAGCGCGGCCGTCGCTTCACTTCGTCGTAGACCCGCCCGAGATACTCTCCCAGCACACCGATCGTCAGCAACTGGATGCCACTGAAGAACATCAGCCCTGCCACGATCGTTGCCCATCCCGGAAGATCGGGCCCCTGCGTGAAATGCGCGATCACGACCCAGACGCCATAGGCGATCGCGATCAGCGCCAAAATGGCTCCCAGCGCGCTACCCAATCGCAACGGTAGATTCGAGAACGCGGTGATTCCCGACGCTGCCAGCGACACCAGCGCCCGCACGCCGAAGTCGCTTCGCCCGCGAACACGCGCCGGTGGATCGAAATCGATCGAGCGCGATCGGAATCCGACCCATGCATACAAGCCCTTCATGAAACGGGTCCGTTCCGGCAGGCTGCAGACGGCGTCGACCACGCACCGGTCCATCAAGCGGAAATCACCCGCGTTGGGCGGGATGTCGATCGAGGAGCCCATTTTCATCAGCGCATAAAACATCCGGGCGCCGATTCGCTTCAAGGCGGACTCGCCGCTGCGGTCGCGACGCACTGCGTACACCATGTCCGCACCCTCGCGCCAGGCCTGCAGCATCTGCGGAAGCAGTTCAACCGGGTGTTGCAGATCCGCGTCGAGCGTAAACACGACGTTGCCGCGCGCATGGTCCAGCCCCGCGCCGAGCGCTGCCTCCTTGCCGAAGTTGCGCGAAAGCTGCAGGCAGACGACACCGGGTCGGGTGAGCCAAGGCAGCAGCGCAAGCAGCGTCTCGTCCCGGCTGCCGTCGTCGACGACGACGATCTCCCACTGCGGCGACATCTGCCGCAGCTGGGCCGTGAGCTTCTCCAGCAGCACCGGCAGATTACCCGCCTCGTTATGGGCGGGGATCACGCACGAGAGCGAGGGCTGCAGCGGCCGTTCCGGCGCGATTCCGGGCGCACCGAGGGCGTGCTCCTGCGCTCCGGCCGAAGCCCGTGCGACGGCCCGAACAGGCGGCTGATTGCCCATTGGCGAACTGTACGCGATTCACCGTCCTGCCGTAACCGGTTGCATGCGCTGCCGCAGCGCTGCCGCCGTCGGCAAGAGTGGCTGGGCGCGGCGGCAGGCCGCGATAAACTGACGACCCCTGTTCGCTGGTTCGGCCGATCGTGGATTTGTGCTTCTCTCCGCCGTTGCAGCCGCACGTCCCGATCGCTGGAGATGCCGAAGCGTTCCCGGTGCACCGCATCTACTGCGTCGGCCGCAACTACGAGGAGCACGCCCGCGAGATGGGAGCGAGCGGGCGGGAAGAGCCGTTCTTCTTCTGCAAGCCCGCCGATGCCGTCGTCTGCGGCGGCTCGGGTCCAGTGATCGTGCCGTACCCGGACCGAACGCAGGATCTGCAGCACGAGGTCGAGTTGGTCGTGGCGATCGGCGCTGCGGGAACCAATGTTGCAGTGGATCGGGCCGCACGCCTGGTGTGGGGCTACTCGGTCGGAATCGATCTGACGCGCCGCGACCTGCAGGCTCAGGCGAAGAAGCTGGGACGGCCGTGGGACGTTGCCAAGGGCTTTGAACGGTCGGCGCCAATCGGAGCGATCCGACCGGCTGCTGAGGTCGGAGTGCTCGGGCAGCGGCGAATCTGGCTCGAAGTGAACGGCCAGTTACGCCAGGATGGGCGTCTGTCCCAGATGATCTGGAACGTCGAGGAGACGATCGCGCAGCTTTCCGGCTTCTTCGAGCTGGCTGCAGGCGATTTGATCTTCACCGGTACGCCCGCTGGCGTCGGCCGCTTGGTGCCCGGCGATCGCATCGAAGCGGGGATCGAGGGAATCGGCACGATGCAGCTGCAGCTCGCGCCGCGATGAAGCTGTACAGCTACTTCCGCTCGTCGGCCGCTTTCCGGGTCCGAATTGCGCTGAACTTGAAGGGACTGTCGTACGAGACTGTCCCGATCCACTTGCTGCGCCACGGTGGCGAACAGTTCGCGGAGCAGTTCGTGCGGCTCAATCCGCTTTCGCTTGTTCCCGTGCTGGAGGACGGCGGCAGCGTCCTTTTCCAATCGCTCGCGATTGTGGAATATCTGGATGAACGCTATCCGCAGCCACCCCTGCTTCCGTCCGATCCGCTCGCACGGGCCTATGTGCGGGCTGTTGCGCTGACGATCGCCTGCGACATCCATCCGCTGAACAACACACGGGTCTTGCGCTACCTCGTTCGCGAGCTGAACGTACCCGAGCCCGGCAAGGATGCGTGGTACCGGCACTGGGTCGAGATGGGGCTCGGGCAGCTGGAAAAGGTGGTGGTCTCGAGCGGGCGCAGCGGCCGCTTTGCGCTGGGCGACCAAGTGACCGTGGCCGACGTTGCGATCGTGCCGCAGGTCTTCAACGCCAGACGCTTCGAGTGCAAGCTCGAAAGCGCTCCGACGCTGGTCGCGATCTGCGACCATTGCATGCAGCTGGACGCGTTCGCCAGGGCTCAGCCGTCGGCCCAGCCGGACGCGGAGTGATCAGGCAATCAGCACCGGGCGGAAGCGTCGCACGCGCGCTCGCAAGCTGCGCAAGTCCGGCGCCCCGCGTGGGGCAGGTCGGCGCTGGTAGCGAGCATCCTGCAGCTCCTGAAGCAGCGCTGCCGCCTCTTGGGTCTGCGTAGGATCCAGCCGCGCAGTCAATCGGCACTTCAGATCGGTCAGCCCTTCATTCGGCGGCGAGCTCAGGCCGGCTGAGGAGATATTTGCGCGCAGCTGCCGCACCAGGTCCGCCAGCGGGTCGCGCGTCTCGCGATGCCTCAGCGTGAAAAGCGCCAGCCCCACAATCAAGAGCGAGATCGTCGCTGCGAAGACGATCGACATGTTGCGCCACGTGGGCAAAACGCCAAGTCCGGAGAACAGCGATCGCTGCCTTTCGGCCGAGTAGGTCAGCACCGCCTGGTTCCACGCGTTTTCAATGGCCTCCCAGTTCATCCGCAGGCTTCCGACCCAGCCGAGCAGCGTGCCGGGGCGTCCAAAGCGCGACAAGCCGTACTGGTTGGCAAGCTCGGCCTCGCCGAGCTCGATCCGCAATGGCGAAACCACCGAAGTGGGATCGACTCGTATCCACCCCCGCCCCGGCAGCCAAGCCTCCGCCCAAGCATGTGCGTCCGACTGGCGCACGGTCAGATTGCCGTCGACCGGGTTGATCTCGCCACCCTGGTAACCGGTCACGACGCGCGCCGGGATTTCGAGCGCCCGCATCAGCACGACGAAGGCGGACGCATAGTGCTCGCAGAAGCCCAGCCGCGTTTCGAACAGGAACTCGTCGATGGAGTCGCGCTCGAGCAGGCGCGGCGGCTCCAGGGTGTAGTGATAGTTGCCGCGGCGGAAGTGATTCAGCACCGCGTTGATCAGCGCCGCATCGCGCGAGTGGGGATCGGGATCGGAAGGGTCGATGATCTGGTTTCGCAGGTCGCGAGCGAACTGCAGCGTCTTCGGGTTGGCCCCTTGCGGCAGTTGCAGCCACTGCGACATGTCGGTGTCCTTTGAAAACGGCCCGACACGGAACGACGCATAGCTGCGAACCTGGTAGCGAACCCGACTATGCATCGTTGCGTCGACCGCAAGCTGCTGGAGGTCGTCGGACAAGCGTGAATGGAATTCGGTGCTGTCGATGAACGGCGTCAATTCCAGCGCCAACACCCAGTTCCTTTGCGTCGGCTCCATCGTCACCGTGTAGTCCATCGCGCTGGCTCGATCGAACTGGACCTGTCCCTGGCTCAAATCGACGAAGTTCGGGGAAAGAGCGTTCCGCTTGAACCAGTTTTGCCCGTCGAAGTTGTCGAACACCGGGCCGCGCCAGTACAGGCGGTCGGCAGCGGGCACGGGACCGTCAAACCGGGCCCGCAGCGCGACCGCGTCGGACTTGATCAGGCGGTTGATCGATCCGGGCGACATCAAATCGGATAAACCGGTGCCCGAGCTCTCGCCGGAGCTGCCGAACGCGAACAGCGGCATCTGCAGCCGGGGAAAGAGCACGAATAGCGCGACCGCGAGCGGCAGCGATGTGGCGAAGATCTGAAGCACGATCCTCGCCTTGCGGCCGGCCGCAAGATCGGTTTCGGCGAGGTTGATACTCGCCAGCACGAAGAACAGCAGCAGAGTGGTGAGGGTCGACAGCACTCCGATCAGCAGGCTCTGGTCGTACAGGAACACCGTGATCTGCGCGAAGAATGCGAGGAACACGACCAGGTTCAAGTCGCGCCGCGTTCGCAGTTCGAGCAGCTTCAGCGCGATCAGCAGAAGGAGCAGGTTGACGCCTGCTTCGTGCCCGACGATCGACCCGTGCTGCATCCATACGAGCACGGTCGCAGTCACCAGCAGCGGCACCATCGCGATTCGACCCAGCGGCGGCCTGCGGGTAATCGTGCGCCACGCGCGCCAGACCCATAGCAGGCCGATCAGAGCGCTCGACCACCACGGAAGATGCCCGAAGTGCGGGGTCATCGCGATCAACACGGCGACCAGCAGGATCGCCACGTCTCGCCGGTCGCGTGCGGCGCTCGAGACGTGTGGCTGCATCCACCAGCCCAAGCGGCGCGCGATCCCCCACGCGCGGGAAGTTCGCGAGGCGGCGGCCGAGGACAGTAGCGCTGTCATTGCATCAGGAACCGTGCAAGGCGAGCGACTGCAGGCAGCGCTGGCAGTGTTGGTGCCCGCGCCCCAGCTCGGTCGCTGCCGCAGGCAGCCGCAACCCGTATCCAAGCCCCGCCGCTTCCGCCATCAGAACCCAGGCGGCCAGCCGTGAAAGGCGCTGTTCAACACTCAGTGTTGGGGGCAGCGCGTCGAAGTCGAGCCAGACGTCGCCGCCGCTCGTGGCCTCGAAGAACTTGACCGACAGCTCATCGCTGCGCGCTGCCAGGCGCCACGCAATCATCTTGCGCGGATCACCGGGCTGGTACGGCCGCACCCCCGAGAATTCGTCGCCGCCGGCGGTCACTCCGCTCGACTCGCGATCACCTGCTTGACCTTGCGGCAGCGGTGGCGCGTCCGTTTCCGGCGCCGGATAGACGATGGTCGCCAGATCGGGCCGCAGATAGGACCATGCCTCCCACAGACCGAAAGGAAAACGCGTGGACACGCGGATTCGCGGACATGCGCGCCTGCCGCGACGGCGCGTCGGTAGCGCGACACTGATGCGGCGCACGCTCGCGGGTGGAACATCGGCCCAGGTTCCCGGCATCGGCTCTTCGTGTTCTTTGGCCGGAACGCGCCAGCGACGCGCCGGCAGCATGAAGCTGAAGTTCAGCGCGTAGCGCTCTGTCCGGAACGGGTTGCTGATGGTCAACTCGAACGACACCACGTCTCCCGCGTGAACGGGTTGAGCGGCCTGGCCGGATATGGTCAAACCCGACAGATTGCGATGCGTGTGGTACATGCTGACCAGACCCATGCCGACGATCGTGAACGTCAACAGGTAACCAAGCTGCAGCGAAAAGTTGATCGACCCGATCAGCAACAGGCACATGGCGACCCAGAACGCCAACCCCGTGCGGCTGGGAAGGATGTAGATCCGATGCCGGTTCAACTGCAGATCGCCGGTTTCCGGGCCGCGGAACTTCTCGATCCAGTCGGCCAGTCGCGGCGATTGGGGCAGCGCACTCATCGTCTCATGGTACCGCCACCGCTTCCAGCAAATGGGCGGCCAGGTCGCGTCCGTGCAGCGCTTTTGTGCCGTCGTGTGCCGCCGCGCGCACGCGATGGCTCGCTACCGACGGCAGCACGTTCTGGATGTCCTCCGGGATTACGTGGTTGCGCGCATCCAGCCAGGCCCAGGCGCGCGCCGCTGACAGCAACGCGAGGCCACCGCGCGGGCTCAGCCCCTCGGAGAACTTGCTCGAGCTACGCGTATACGCCAGCAGCGCTTGCACGTAGTCGAGCAGCGCATCGGAGCAAAACACCTTCTTGACCTCCTGCTGGGCAGCGAGCAGGTCGGTGCTGCGTGCGACCGCATGCACGGACTTCAGCATGTCGCGCCGCGACTCGCCCGCCAGCAGTTCCCGCTCGGCTGCGCGGTCGGGGTATCCGAGAGAGATGCACATCAGGAACCGGTCCAGTTGCGACTCCGGTAGCGGAAAGGTGCCGACCTGGTGCAGCGGGTTTTGCGTCGCGATGACGAAAAACGGCTGCGGCAGCGGGCGGGCCAACCCGTCGACCGAAACCTGGCTTTCCTCCATCGCCTCGAGCAGCGCACTCTGGGTCTTGGGGCTGGCCCGGTTGATCTCGTCGGCCAGCAGCACTTCCGAGAAAACGGGGCCCGGGTGGAACACGAATTGCCCGCTGTTGCGGTCGTACACCGATACGCCGATCACATCAGAAGGCAGCAGGTCGCTGGTGAACTGGATCCTGCGGAACGGCAGCCCGAGCGACATCGAAATTGCATGTGCCAGGGTCGTCTTGCCTACGCCGGGAGCGTCCTCGATCAGCAGATGGCCTCCCGCCAGCAGGCAGGTCAAGCTCTGGCGGATCTGGCGATCCTTGCCGACGATGATCGCCGCGATGCGGCTGGCGCAATCCCGAATTTTCTCTAACATGGATGCTCCATTTTGCGAAGCGAATTCCGGCGACGACCGTGGCGACCGGTTTCCTCACCCACGCCGAGTGCGCGGCCCACGAGATGGGTGCTTGGCACCCCGAGTGTCCGGCGCGCCTGGCGGCGATCCAGGATCAGTTGATCGTATCCGGCTTGATGCCCTTCCTGGAACATATCGATGCGCCGGCGGCGTCGCTCGAGGCGGTGATGCGCGCACATTCGCCCCGCTATGTCGAGCTTCTGCGCGTGCGGGCGCCGCAGCGGGGATACTTGCAGCTGGATCCGGACACTGCGATGTGCCCCTCGACCTGGCAGGCTGCGCTGCGCGCGGCGGGGGCCGTAGTGGAGGCGACCAACCGGGTGCTCGATGGAAGGCTGGCCAACGCGTTCTGCGCAGTGCGTCCTCCGGGCCACCATGCCCGGCCGGCCGCTGCGATGGGATTTTGCCTGCTGAACAACGTGGCGATCGGTGCGTTGCATGCGCTGGAGGCCAGAGGGTTGGAGAGAGTTGCAATCGTCGACTTCGACGTTCACCACGGAAACGGCACCGAGGAGATCTTTTCGGACGACGAGCGCGTGCTGATGGCCAGTTTTTTCCAGCATCCGTTCTATCCGTACAGCGGCACGGAAAATCCCGCGAAAAACATGGTGAACGTGCCTCTGCCAGCGGGAACGGACGGTAGCAAGGTTCGGGCGGTTGTCGACGAGATCTGGCTGCCGCGGCTGCAGGAGTTTGCCCCGCAAATGATTTTCGTGTCGGCCGGGTTCGATGCCCATCGCGAGGACGATTTGGGACAGATGGCCCTGGTCGAAGCCGATTATGCGTACATGACGAGGCGCCTGATGGAGCTCGCCGGCGGCCATTGCGACGGGCACCTGGTGGCGTCGCTGGAGGGCGGCTACAACCTGAGCGCGCTGGGGCGCAGCGTGGTTGCCCATCTTCGAACTCTGGCGCGGCTGTGAGCGCGCGAACACGGTACCCGAGTTCCCCCCGACCCGCCAACTCTGGTTTGCGAGGAGCCCAAAATGAACGCGCCGGAACCCGCCACCGCTACGTCCGCCGAACCGATCCTGCTCATGCGCGCAAGCGAAGGGGTGGTGCACCTGACGCTGAACCGCCCCCAGCAATTCAACGCGTTGTCGGAACAGATGCTGGCGGAGCTTGCTGCGGCATTGGAGCAGATCGCCTCGGACCGCTCCGCCCGGGTGGTCGTGATCGCGGGCGCAGGCAAGGCGTTTTGCGCCGGGCATGACTTGAAACAGATGCGTGCCAACCCGAGCGTGGAGTACTACCAGCGCCTGTTTGCGGACTGCGCGCGCGTGATGCGGCAGATCCAGAGTTTGCCGCAACCGGTGATCGCGCGAGTGCACGGCGTCGCGACTGCCGCCGGCTGCCAGCTGGTGGCGATGTGCGACCTTGCCGTCGCGGCAAAGGAGGCGCGCTTCGCTGTCTCGGGGATCAACGTGGGCCTGTTCTGCTCCTCGCCGGCGGTGGCGCTGAGCCGCAACATCGGACGCAAAGCGTCGTTCGAAATGCTTGTGACAGGCGATTTCATCGACGCCGACACGGCGCTCGCGCGCGGACTCGTGAATCAGGTCGTATCGCTGGCGGATTTGGACGGTGCCATTGCGCAGCTGGCGGCGCGGATCACCGCCAAGCCCGCTTCGGCGATCGCTCTGGGCAAGGAGCTGTTCTACCGGCAGATCGAGATGGGGATCGATGCGGCCTACCAGCTCGCCGGCCAGACGATGGCGTGCAACATGATCGATGAAGTTGCGCAGGAAGGGGTCGATGCGTTCATGGAGCGGCGTGCTCCGCGCTGGGTGGGGTGAAATAGGCCCAGACGATTCAGGTGTCCTTCAGGCGCCTGCCGATCGAGGCGCCAACGAGCAGATCCAGTTGCGCTTCCAGACGGATCACGCGGCCTGTGAGATCCTCGATCTTCTGCTGCTGCACTTTCATCGCCTCTGCCTGGCGGGAAACCTTGTCCTCTAGCTTGACCATCGCCGACAACGCGTCCCAGATTTTCTCCGTCAAGCCCATCACGCTGCTTTGCGAGCGCCCTTCACCCGGGCTTGCGCCTCGATGACGGCAATTCGATCGTTGCTGGCCGCGATGAAGGAAAGCGCATCGTCGATCGCTGCGCCGGATCGGATTGCAGCCATCCTGGCGGCACTGGCGAGGGCCGCGAGCTCCGCGTCCCTCTCACCGGATTCATAGGCGAAGGCGCCGCGACGCATCAGCTCGGAGATCGTCAGCGCGAGCCTTTTGGCCTTGGCGGCGATCGCCCTTTTCTCCCGGGGTGTCGTCTGGACGACGATGCGTTCGATGGCCGATGGCATGGGAAGTGCCCCAAGCAAACCGTGTATGGACATTATATGTACATCGGATGAGAATTCCAGCGGAGCATTCCGATCGTTTTGCGCGGAATGCCCCTATTGATGGTCCTAATCGGCGGGCGGCATAAGGGACATGCAAATGCGGGGACTTTTGATTGGGGCGGCGATTGCTCTGGTCAGCGGCTGCGACTCTGGTCCGGACAAAATGCTCGATTTACTACTCGGTAGAGAAACGAACCTGGTCGTCCTTCGACAACAACCGGTCTTGCTTTCCGGGAAGTTAACGACATTGACGTCGCAGCAAACGATGAAGGTTATAGGCGAGTCCACATTCGTATGTTTTGTTTTGCGAGGCGATATTCCACTGCAGAACAATAAGGCTATGGATGAGGCATACGGCGCAGTGGTTCACGATGCAAAGATCAAAGTAGACGCTTTCCTCGCCAGCGGTGATCGCATTTCACTTCACGAGCCGATGATGGCGTGGAACATGTATGGCAAGGTCATCAAGAGCAATGAACTTTCGGCTTGCGCGAGCGCGCTTTGCGGCTCTGGTGGATTGCCCATTGGTTCCGAAGTAAGGAGGATTGAAGTCTCATCCGACCCGAGCCTTCTCGTTCAGGGAATTTACTGGGAATCCGGCAAATCTCCCTGATGTAGCAGGTCCTCGGACATTTACCTCAGAGGAACTCCGCTGCGATGAAGCGGATGGCCTCCGGCCGGGTGATCATGTCCGAGTGCCCCATGCCGGGAATGATCGATACGGCGATGTCCGGCCGTTGCGATTGGAATTCGGCCTTCAGCTTGTCCGGCACCAGCAGCTCATCGGCGGCACCCACGTAGACATGGGTCGGCCGGTGGATCGCGCGAATGTCTGCCAAGTAGTCCGGGCGCGCTCCGAAGTTTCGTAGCAGGCGCCAAGAGTAGGTTCGGGTCACCGAAGGCACATTCGGCGGGACGGCAAACGCGATGACCGGCAGCCCGTCCCACGCGTGAACCCCGAGAAAATTCAGCGTGCTCAGCCCGATGATTCGGCCGATGTACGGCGCGGCCCAACTAGCGCTCGTCACCGAAGGGCGCTGTCCGCCGGGCCCCTCAGTGTGGGCTTCGGTGTTTCGTACCGAGGGCGCGTTGTATTTCAAATAAGGCGACACCAGGATGTAGCGGTCGAACGCCTGCCCCAACGGGACATCCGCACAGACCCGCAGTGCGAAGCCGCCGCCGGACGAAAAGCCGAGCAGCGTCCACGTGGCGCCAGGGTGCTGGGGTCTCATCTGATCCACCAGATCGGCCAGGTCGTCATCGAGTTGTCCGTCGTAGGCGATATCGCCGTGGGGCATGTTGGCGCCGTGTCCGCGCAAGTCCGGCACGTACACGGTGGCGCCGGCACCCTGGAGCGCCTGAGCCAGCGGGTGCATGTCCTCGCTGCTGCCGGCCGATCCGTGGATCAGGATTGCGACCTGCCGTCCGCCTGCCGGGTACTCGCGAAACGTCAACTGCAATCCGTCGCGGGGCCGATACGCGCGCAGCGGCGGGAGCGCCGTGTCGTCGATCGTCGCAAAGGGCTTCGTGACGATGTCCAGCACCGGCGGGGCCTTGGCAGTTCCGAACGCGATCAACCCAGCGACGGCGCACGCCCAGACGAGCACGGAGACGGCTATGCGCAGGACAATTCGCTTCATCACCCCTCCCAGAGAGGTATAAGGATGCCAGACGGCAACCGACCCGGCCGGTCCCTACTGCGCCAATGCCCGGGCCTCAGGAGTCTCGCATGCCCGTCCTTCACCAAATGCAGGTGTCCGGCAACTGCTACAAGGTGCGCCTTGCGGCGCGCCAGCTCGGCGTCGAAATCGCGCTGAAGGAGTACGGGCTTTTCGACGGATTGACACGAAAACCGGAATTCCTCGCGAAGAATCCGAACGGCCGGGTTCCGCTACTGGAATTCGAGGACGGTCGATGCCTGGCGGAGTCGGATGCGATCCTCTGGTACCTGAGTGAAGGCACCGCGCTGCTGCCGTCTGAGCGCTGGCCGCGCGCCGAAGTGCTGCAGTGGATGTTCTTCGAGCAGTACAGCCACGAACCATACATCGCCGTGGCCCGCTTCTGGCTCGCGTTCGCTCCCAAGGAGGAGCTGGAGAAGAAGCGCCACCTCGTTTCCGAGTGGCACGCGAGGGGAAACGCCGCGCTCGGGGTGATGCAGGCGCATTTGACGCGGCACGACTGGTTTGCGGGCGGTCGCTATTCGATCGCCGACATCGCTCTGTACGGCTACACACACGCCGCCGCGGACGGCGGCTTCGATCTGGACGCTTATCCGGCCGTCCGCGCTTGGCTGCAGCGGGTTGCCGCCCAGCCCGGCCACGTGCCGCTCGAATTCGCCTGGTGAACCCGGGAGGCGCGCAATGCAAAGGGGCCCGTGAACCGGGCCCCTTTGTTGACGTTTTTCGGCTCAGGCAGCTTTCAACAACTGCGGGCGGCCCCTGCGCGCGAGCGGACGTGGGTCGCTTGCCTCCGGCCGGCTGGAAAGATCCAGCCGCAGCGTCAGGCAGTAAGCCGATCCGCCTGACCGGTTGAACGATTCGAGCGGCACGACGTGCACCGCATAGCCGCGCTTGGAAAGTTGCGCCCGCAGCTCCTCACTGGCATGGCACATCACGACCTGGTCGCCCAGGCAGACCGAATTGACGGCCAGGTGCTCGGCGTCATGCGCGCTCGCCTCGATCAGCAGCTCGTCCGCGACCAGATCGCGGATGACTTGGCGCGACTCGGGCGAGAAGGCCGCCGGGTAATACACGATCTCTCCGCCGGACAGCACGCACAAGCAGGTGTCCAGGTGATAGAAGCGCGGATCGATCAGCTCGAGCGAGACGGTCGGCACCGAAAACATCCGAGCGATGACCTGTGGCATCGAGCGGCTCGAGCGCTGGCCCCATCCGGTCCACATCAGTTTGCGGTTTGCATCCCAGATCGCGTCGCCCGCCCCCTCGAAATGCAGGTCCTCGGGGGTTTCGACGATCGAGTCAATCCAGCCTTTTGCTTGCAGCGCTTCGAAGAAGGCGCGGTTGTGCGTCAGCTCCATACGCCGCTCGGGGTGACGGAAGCGCGCCAAAAGGACGGTTCGATCCAGCACCACCGCGGCGTTGGCGGTGAAAACGAGGTCTGGCAGCCCGGCTTGCGACGACTGGATCTGCACATCAGCGCCCAGACGCTGATACGTTTCCTTCAGCGAATTCCAGCCACGATCGGCCTGGCGTCGCAGCTGCTCGGCCGAGCTCTTCCACTGCACCGGGTCCATCCAGGGGTTGATCCGGTAACTGACCTCGAAGTGTTCCGGCGCGCTCATCATCAGCCGCGCAGCGTGGTTCTGCTCGGCCTTGGCGGGCGAGGCGGACGCAGCCGCCAGCCGTGGCGCCCGCGCCGCTTGCGGCGCGGCCGCGGTCTCGAACTGCCGCAGCGTATCGGCGAACACGTCGATACCCCAGTCCAGCGCGTCGCGCGAGATCGTCAGCGGCGGGGCGAACCGGATCACCGTACCGTGCGTGTCCTTCGTCAGCACACCACACTCGGCCAGACGCTCGACGACATCGCGGGCGCTGACGCTGGGTTCCAGCTCGACACCGACCCACAGGCCGCGTCCGCGCACTTGGCGGATCAGCGGACTTGCGATTGACTGCAGCCGGGCAAGCATGTGCGCGCCCAGTGCGGCGCTGCGAGCGACCAGGCCCTCGTCCTCGATCACTCGCAGAGACTCTAGCCCGACAGCAGCGGCAAGCGGGTTGCCGCCGAATGTGGAACCGTGGCTGCCCGGCTCGAACACATCCATCATTTCGGGGATGCCGACGACGCAGCTCACCGGCAGAAGCCCGCCGCCGAGCGCCTTACCCAGAATCAAGGCATCCGGGCGAATGCCTTCGTGCTGGTAGGCGAACCAGCGACCGGTGCGCCCGAGACCGGACTGGATCTCGTCGAGGATCATCAGCACGCGCCTTTCGTCGCAGAGCGCACGAACCTCGCGCAGGAAGCCATCCGGCGGCACAACGATGCCGGCTTCGCCCTGGATCGGCTCCAGCAGCACCGCGCAGGTGTCCTCGTTGATTGCGGCCTTCAGCGACTCGATGTCACCAAAATCGAAATGGCGAAAGCCCGCGCTGAACGGGCCGAAGTCGGCGCGATAGGACTCTTCGGTCGAGAATCCCACGATGGTTGTCGTGCGTCCGTGGAAGTTGCCGCGAGCGACTGCGATTTCGGCGCGATCCGACGCGATTCCCTTGACCCGATAGCCCCAGCGCCGCGCAGCCTTGATTGCCGTTTCGACAGCCTCGGCGCCGCCGCTGGAGGGCAGGGCCTTGCCCTTGCCCGAGCTCAATTCGCACAACCCCGTCAGGTGTTCCATGAACGCGCCGAGTACCGTGCTGTAGTAGGCGCGCGAAGTCACCGCGACCTGAGCAGCCTGATCGGTGAGCGCCTTGACCAGGCGCGGATGGGCATGGCCGTGGCTGACCGCCGAGTAAGCGCTCATCAGGTCCAAATAGCGGCGCCCGTCAACGTCGAACAACCACTCACCGCGACCGCTTTGGAGAACGACCGGGATCGGTTGGTAGTTAGGAGCGGCGACTTCGGATTCGAGCCGGATCGAGCGATCGGCGCTGGCGCTTCGCGGCGTCATTGCAGTTCTCCGTAATGAAATCAGTATCTTGTAAGCCGTTCCGTGTAGGAAGGAGTGTATGGACAACCGCGTGCGACGGCGGCGAATCGGTGCGCTTGGGAACGCCGTCTTGGAAGCCGCGCAAAGCGGCTACCGCCGAATCGGCGGCAGACGCTCCGGCACCAAACGTACTCGCTGGCGGCCGGTTTGCTACGGAAGTGGAAAGCCCCTGAACGACTTGACGGTTTGCAGCTCGGGCTTCGATGAGATGCGCTCGATTCCCAGCGTCGCGTCGTCGGTCCAGGCGTTGGTCAGATCACGATAATGGTCCAGGCTCGCGCACGCGATCCGCAGGACGTAATCGGATTGCCCCGAGACCAGAAAGCACTCGATCACCTCTTCGCACGCACGCATACGCGCCTCGAATCGCGCATGCGTAGCAGCGGACTGGTCGCGCAGCGCTACCTCGACGAATACGGTCAGTAGGTTGCCGATCTTTCGCAGATCGAGCAACGCCATGTAGCCGGTGATGATGCCTGCGCGCTCCAGCCGTCGAACGCGGTCCAGGCACGCGCGCGGGCTGAGCGCAACCTTTTGCGACAGCGCCTGATTGGTCATTCGCCCGTCGCGCTGCAACAGCTCGAGGATCTGGCGGTCGATGCGGTCCAATGCTTCGGCGCGCTTTCTGGGTGCAGGTGCCGGGGATGGAGGAGCCACGAGATGGTCGCCGCTACGCGCGAACAGCGGCGCGGATCTGCTCCAGCGCCGTCGGGTCTTCGATCGTCGTCAAGTCGCCAGGGTCGCGCCCCTCGCAAATGGCCTGCACCGAGCGGCGCAACAGCTTGCCGGAGCGTGTCTTCGGCAACGCCGTCACGAAATGAACGCGTGCTGGGCGCGCAACGGCACCGAGCTGCGTGTCGACCTGTTTCATCACATCGGCCTCGAGTTGGCTGCGCTGCTGCGGCGACTCGACCGCGCGAACGTCCTTCACCACCGCGAAGGCAACCGCAACCTGGCCTTTGAGCGAATCGGCGACGCCGACGACCGCCACTTCCGCCACCGCCGGGTGCGAACAAATGGCTTCCTCGATCTCGCGCGTTCCGAGGCGGTGTCCCGCCACGTTGATCACGTCATCGGTGCGGCCGAGGATGAAGTAGTAGCCATCGTCGTCGCGAATCCCCCAGTCGAACGTCGAATATACGGTGCGGTTCGGCACGCTCTGCCAGTAGGTCTTGACGAAGCGTTCGTCGTCACCCCAGACGGTCGTCATGCATCCCGGCGGCAGTGGCCCTTCGATCGCGAGCACGCCCTTGGTGTTTGCTCCGACTTCGGCACCGGTCTTCTCGTCGCACAGCTTCACCGAGTAGCCGTAGCAGGGCAGACCTGGGCTGCCGTACTTGGCCGGCAGCCCACCCCCAGCTGCGCCGCGCGCGATTGCCAGGATCGGCCAGCCGGTCTCGGTCTGCCAGTAGTTGTCGACGACCGGTTTGCCCAGCGCCTCGGCGATCCAGCGCGCGGTGGGTTCGTCCAGCGGCTCCCCCGCCAGGAACAGCATTCGCAGGCACGAGATGTCGTGTCGCTTCAGTAGCGCCGGATCCTGCTTCTTCAACACCCGGATCGCGGTTGGCGCCGAAAACATCACCCGAACCCCGTACTTCTCGACGATTCGCCACAGGATTGCTCCGTCGGGTCGAATC
The DNA here is from genome assembly GCA_019236735.1 of Burkholderiaceae bacterium. Classification (GTDB taxonomy): domain Bacteria; phylum Pseudomonadota; class Gammaproteobacteria; order Burkholderiales; family Burkholderiaceae_F; genus VBCK01. The sequence continues at coordinate 24,866 of JAFAIM010000094.1, read as the reverse complement.
GGTGTGCCTTCGTACAAAACGGTGGCCATCCCCGCGAGCAGCGGGCCGTAAACGATGTAGCTGTGCCCCACCACCCAGCCGATGTCGCTGGTGGAGAAATACGTTTCGCCCGCGTTGCCGCAGAAGACCTTGCCGATCGATGAAACCAGCGCGACGGCGTGGCCGCCGGTATCGCGCTGAACGCCCTTGGGCTTGCCGGTCGTGCCAGAGGTGTACAGGATGTACGACGGCTCATTGGACTCGACCCATACGCACGGTACCTCGGCTTGCGCATGCCGGCTTGCGAGCGCAGCGTAGTCGTGGTCGCGCCCGGCCACGCGGCGCATCGGGGCCAGGCCGCGGTCGATCAGCAGTACCGCTGCCGGAGGCGCCTTCGATCGATCGATCGCCTCGTCCAGCAGCGCCTTATATGGGACGACCTTGCCGGCGCGCGAGCCGGCGTCGGCCGACACAATCACCTTCGGCCGCGCATCGTCGATGCGGGTGGCCAGGCTCGCCGACGCGAAACCGCCAAAAACGACAGAATGGATTGCGCCGATCCGCACGCACGCCAGCATCGCGAAGACGGCCTCGGGAACCATCGGCATGTAGATCAGCACGCGGTCGCCGCGAGTCACGCCCATAACCTGCAGGCACGCGGCGAATCGGTTCACTTCGCGGTGCAGCTGTCGGAACGTGTAGGTTCTTTCGACCTCGACTTCGGTCGAAACGTAGATCAGCGCGGGCTGTTCGCCGCGGCTTGCAAGGTGCCGGTCGACCGCGTTGTGGCAAAGATTGGTGGTGCCGCCGACGAACCAGCGCGCAAACGGCGGGCGCGAATGATCCAGAACCTTCGAATAGGGGCGCTGCCAGTCGATCAGTCGGGCCTCTTCGGCCCAAAATTCTTCGGGCGAGCGAAGCGCTCTATCCAGGAACGCGCGGTAGCTTGGTGTCACCTGGAACTTCCCCCTCGCTCCTCGCGGTCTGGAGTTCCTGCTGCTGGCGCAGCAGCTTTAGCAGCGGATTGAGCTGCTCCAGCAGGCGCGGCAGATGCGCCACGACTTCGCCGCCGCGGCCGGCCCGGATCAATGCGAGCGCAAGGTTGACGTCCATTGACCCGTCGTCGCTGCGACCTTCCGCGGCCCCGGGGGAGGCGCCTTCGGCGGTTCCCAGGATGATTCGGCGCGAGCGCGCGGTCTGCGCCTGCAATGCGCGCTTTTGCGCAAGCATTCGCAGCTCTTCAGCACCGCGGCGCAGCTCCTCGGACAGTGTTGCTACACCGATGCAGGTCCAAACCTCCACACCGGGTCCGGCCGCATCGACGTTCTCCAGCACTTTGCGCAGCCGCGCGGCGAAGCGAAGCACGCCGGAAAGACCGCTGCTCTGGGTGGCGACACAGAACTCGGAGCGCTCCGAGCGCGCTCCAAGATCTTCGAGACGGATCGACGCCGCAAGCGTTCGGCCGACCAGCTTGATGCGCTGTTCGATCTCCCCCTCCCAGGAACCGCCTTGCGCGCCGGACAGTTCGACCTTGACGCAAATCAGTGCAAGGTCGGTCAGGCTGCGGCGTGCATACGAAACCAGCTTGTCGACTTGCTTGTCGAAAAATTGCAGGTTCAGCAGCTCGGTGTCGGGGTCCACGGTGCGGGCCGATTCGAGCGACGCCTGCGTCTCGGCCAGTACTTCGCGCGTGACCGAGAGCTTGAGCAGCATTTCCAGCCGCGCCAGCAGTTCGCCGCGCGCGCCTGTCTTGGGAACGAAATCGGCGACCCCGAGCCCCGATGCGCGCTGCCGGTCGAGGTTCTCGTCTTCCGAGGCCAGCACCACGACGGGCAGTTCGCGGATCCGTTTGACCTTGGAGCTGCGAACCCGCCCGAGAAGATCGAGCCCGTTCACTTTGGTCATTCCCAGCTCGGTCAGGAGCACGCGGATGCTGCCGTCGAGCAGGACTGCCTGCCAAGCCCCTTCGCCATCTTCGGCTTCGCGCACTTCGAAGCGGTCGCGCAAATGGCTGGCGACGACTGCGCGCACGCTACGCGAGGCATCCGCGACCAGGATCCTGGGTTTGGATGAGCCCGCAGTTGCCGCAGCTGGTTCTTCGTTAGCCACCCAAAACCTGCCCAAGCCGCTCCCCGCACGCCGGAGCACGCGTAACACCCTAGTGGCCTGTAACACCCGATTCGACAGTGCCTTGCGCGCCTGGCCGGCCGGCTGCTTTGTCGCTCGCCTCGCGAATACTCGCCTGATATTCGTCTCGGCTCGCTTCGCGCATCCGACTCGGCCAGGCGCGCCTCTCCCTGCCGAATCGGGTGTTACAGGCCACTAGCTTAAATGTACCGGATTCGTGGGCGGGGCCACCCGTTTTGGCCCTCGATGCGGAACCCCCAGTTCCCCCGATTGGATTGCGGTCGATACGGTTTCACCAGACCCAAGTAGCATCCGCCCCTGTCTTGGACGGTGCGGGCAGGAAATCCACCAGGGTAATCTGGCAATCGGGCAATCAGGTAATCAGGCAATCAGCAATGAATCCGCTCGACGTCATCGTGATCGGGGCTGGGCACAACGGCCTCGCATGCGCCTGCTATCTGGCGAAGGCGGGACTGCGGGTCGGTGTACTGGAGCGGCGCCCGGTCGTTGGCGGCGCCGCCGTCACCGAGGAGTTCGTACCCGGATTTCGCAACTCGAGCGCCAGTTACACCGTAAGCCTGCTCAATCCGGTTGTGATCCAAGACCTGAACCTTGCGCGCCGGGGCTTGAGGATCGTCGAACGGCCGTTTTCGAACTTCGTTCCTGCAGAAGATGGCAGATATTTGAAGTTCGACGGCGCTGGGGCGGGCTCAGAAGCCGAGGTGCGCAAGTTTTCGATCGCGGACGCGCAGCGGTTGCCCCAGTTCGGGCAACGCCTCGCTCGCGTTGCGGCCGAGTTGAAGAAATGGATGCTGCGTGCTCCCCCGGAGCTGGGTGGGCCGCTGGTGGCGCGCAGCGGGCGCGACCTGATTGCCTCGGCCCGACTGCTATGGACGTTCGGGCGCTTGCCGAGCGAGGCCCAACGCGAGTGCGTCGAACTTTTTACCCGCAGCGCCGGGCACTGGCTGGACGCGATCTTCGAGACCGATTGCCTGAAGGCCGCTCTGGGCTTCGACGCGATTGTCGGGAATTACTCGAGCCCGTATGCGCCCGGCTCTGCGTACGTGTTGCTGCATCATGCGCTGGGCGAGGTCAACGGCAAGCCGGGTGTCTGGGGGCATGCGATCGGCGGCATGGGACGGATCACCGAGCTGATGGCGGAGGAAGCGCGCTCGCGCGGCGTGACAATCGAGCTGGAAGCACCCGTGCAGCAGATCCTCGTCGATGGTGGAAAAGTGCGGGGCGTGCTGCTGCAAGATGGGCGCGAGCTGCACGCGCGCGCGGTTGCTTGCGGCGTCGATCCGAAGCGCCTGTACCTGCAGCTGATGCGGCCGCAGGACCTGCCGGAAGATTTCGTGCGGTCGATCCGCGCGTACCGCTGCGGTTCCGGCTCGCTGCGGATCAACGTGGCGTTGGCCGAGCTGCCGGATTTTTCGTGCCTACCGGGAACGAGTGTTCAGCCGCATCACGCGAGCGGCATCCTATTCGGGCCGTCGCTGAAGGCGATGGACACCGCTTGGCGAGATGCGCTGCACGGCGGTTTCGCGCGCGCGCCGATCGTCGAGATGCTGATCCCGAGCGTAGTCGACGATTCGCTCGCGCCCGCTGGAGCGCACGTCGCAAGCCTGTTTTGCCAGCATTTCGATCCCGATCCACCGGGCGGCTGGGACGCGCTGAAGACGGCGGCGGTCGAGGCGGTTTTCGCAAGGGTGAATCAGTTCTGTCCGAACTTCCGGCGAGCGTTGCTCGGCTACCGAGCTTGGACGCCTCTGGACCTGGAACGCGAGTTTGGCCTGACGGGAGGCGACATCTTCCACGGCCAGCTTTCGCCCGATCAGCTCTTTTCGTTGCGTCCGGTGCTCGGCTACGCCCGCTACCGCGGGCCGCTCGCAGGCCTGTACCACTGCGGCTCAGGAGCGCATCCGGGTGGGGGTGTGACCGCGGCGCCCGGATACAACGCGGCGAGCGAGATCATCGCTGACTTGGCCAGGTGAAGCGGGCCGGAGTCTTGAACCTCGAGTCGCCGCCGCCGCCGTAGCGTCCGTAGCGTCCGTATAATCGCCAGCCTCTGCGCGAATACGCTTGCCACGAGTCGGAAGAACTTCGATGAAGATCCTGGTTGCGGTCAAGCGCGTCGTTGACTTCAACGTGAAAGTGCGGGTGAAGTCCGACGGCAGCGGCGTCGACATCGCCAACGTGAAGATGTCGATGAATCCGTTCGACGAAATTGCCGTAGAGGAAGCGATGCGCCTGCGCGAAGCGGGCAAGGCGGCCGAAGTGATCGCCGTTTCGTGCGGCCCTGCGCAGTGCCAGGAAACGCTGCGCACGGCGCTGGCGATCGGGGCAGATCGGGCGATTTTGGTGCAGACCGACGAGGAATTGCAGCCGCTCGCTGTTGCCAAGATTCTGAAAGCAATTTTCGACCGCGAAAAGCCGGACCTGATGATCCTAGGCAAACAGGCGATCGACGACGATTCCAACCAGACCGGGCAGATGCTGGCGGCGCTGGCTGGCGTCGGGCAGGCGACGTTCGCGTCCAAGCTCGTTTTGGCCGACGGCTCGGCCCAAGTCACCCGCGAGGTGGACGGCGGATTGACGACCGTCGCGGTGAAGCTTCCGGCAGTGGTGACCACCGACCTGCGGTTGAACGAGCCGCGCTACGTGACGCTGCCGAACATCATGAAGGCGAAGAAAAAGCCGCTGGAGACCGTGACGCCGCAGGCGCTCGGGGTCGATGTGCGGCCCCGGCTGCAGACCCTGCGGACGGCCGAACCGGTGCAGCGCAAGGCGGGCATCCGCGTTCCGGACGTTGCGACGCTCGTGCAGAAGTTGCGCAACGAAGCGAAGGTCATCGAATAGGACGGCGCGCGGTAGGGCGCGTGGGACGACGACATGACGGCACTGGTCCTGGCGGAACACGACAACAAGCGGCTGCGGCCGTCCACATTGAATGTGGTCGGCGCTGCGGGCCGGCTGGGCGGTGAGGTCCATGTGCTCGTCGCCGGCGGCGGGTGTGCGGACGTCGCGCGCCAGGCGGCGCAGATCGCTGGGGTGACGAAGGTGTTGCTGGCCGATGCTCCGCACCTTGCGGAGGAACTGGCCGAGTGTGTGGCCGAGCAGGTGGTTGCTCTGGCCAAGGGCTACAGCCACGTGCTGGCGCCCGCGACCAGCTTCGGCAAGGACGTGCTGCCGAGGGCAGCGGCAAAGCACGACTGCGCGCTGGTGTCCGACATCATCGCGATCGAATCTGCCGACACGTTCGCGCGGCCGATTTACGCCGGCAACGCGATCGCCACCGTACGCTGCGCGGAGCCGATCAAGTTCGCGACGGTGCGACCGACCGCATTCGAGCCCGCCGCTGCACAAGGCGGCTCGGCCGCCGTCGAGAGTTTGTCGGTAGTGGCCGATCCCGGCGTATCGAAGTTCGTTTCGCGCGAAAGCGCCAAACTCGACCGCCCCGAACTGCAGGGCGCCCGCATCGTCATCTCGGGCGGACGGGGGCTGGGCTCAGCCGACAATTTCAAGCTGTTGGAGAAGCTTGCCGATCGCCTGAACGCCGCGCTGGGCGCGTCGCGTGCCGCGGTCGATGCCGGTTATGCACCAAACGACTGGCAAGTCGGACAGACGGGAAAGATCGTCGCACCGCAGCTGTACCTGGCGATCGGCATCTCTGGCGCGATCCAGCATTTGGCCGGCATGAAGGACTCCAAGGTGATCGTCGCGATCAACAAGGATCCGGATGCGCCGATCTTCCAGGTGGCCGACTACGGCCTCGTAGCCGACCTGTTCGAGGCACTGCCTCAGCTGCTGAAAGAGCTGGGGAACTAGTGGCATGTAACACCCGATTCCGGAGGGATCGATGAGCTATGAGGCTCCGCTGCGCGAAATGCGCTTCGTGATGGAGGAACTCGCCGGCCTCCGCTCGGTGCAGAAGCTTCCCGGCTTCGAGGAGGCCTCCGGCGAAACCGTCGATGCCGTCCTGCAGGAATGCGCCCGACTCACCTCCGAAGTGATCGCGCCACTGAACGCGACGGGCGATCGGCAGCCGTCGACGTGGGCAGCCGGCGAGGTGACGATGACGCCAGGTTTTCGCGCCGCGTTCCGCGCGTTCGCCGAAGGAGGCTGGCAGGGCTTGCCGCACTCACCGCGATTTGGCGGGCAGGGCCTGCCGAAGCTCGTCGCCACGCCGTGCCATGAGATGCTGCAGGCGGCCAACCTGTCGTTCGCGCTGTGCCCGATGCTGACCGACGGCACGATCGAGGCGCTGATGACGGCCGGGTCGGAGCGCCAGCAATCGACCTACGTGCCGCACATGATCGACGGCAGCTGGACCGGCACGATGAACCTGACCGAGCCGCAGGCCGGTTCGGATCTGGCGCAGGTGCGCACGCGGGCCGTGCCTCAGCCCGATGGCAGCTACCGCCTGTTCGGGCAGAAGATCTTCATCACGTACGGCGAGCACGACCTGTCGGACAACATCATCCACCTGGTCCTTGCGCGGATCCCCGGCGCGCCCGACGGCGTCAAGGGCCTGTCGCTGTTTATCGTTCCCAAGTATGTGATCGGGCCGGACGGCAGCCGCGGGGCGCGCAACGACGTGTACTGCGCTTCGATCGAGCACAAGCTCGGGATCAAGGCGAGCCCCACCGCAGTGCTGATATATGGGGAGGGCCACGGGCAGATCGGCAACGGCGCCGTCGCCGAGATCGTCGGTGAGCCCAATCGCGGCCTGGAATACATGTTCATCATGATGAACGCGGCCCGCTTCGGCGTCGGCATCCAGGGAGTGGCGGTCGCTGAGCGCGCGTACCAGCAGGCTGCCAGCTTCGCGCGCGAGCGCCTGCAGAGCCGCGCGGTGCAGGGTTCCAGCGGACCGGTTCCGATCATCGAACACCCGGACGTTCGCCGCATGCTGATGCTGATGAAATCGCAGACGCAGGCAGCGCGCGCGATGGCCTACGTGGGGGCATCGCAGGCGGACCTCGCGCACGCCCATCCCGATGCGCAGGTGCGCGCCAAAAGCCAAGCCGCCTACGAATACCTTGTTCCGATCATCAAGGGCTGGAGCACCGAGATGGCAGTCGAGGTCGCCTCGCTCGGCATCCAAGTCCACGGCGGTATGGGCTACATCGAGGAAACCGGAGCCGCTCAGCACTACCGGGACGCACGCATTCTGCCGATCTACGAGGGAACGACGGCGATTCAGGCGAACGACTTTCTGGCGCGAAAGACCGCGCGCGACTCAGGGGCAGTGGCACATGCTCTGATCGCCCAAGTGCGCGAGACGGCCGCGTTGTTGAAGAAGCGCGGGGACGGGGAGTGGAGCGCGATGCACGACCGCCTGCATGCGGGTGCCGACGCCTACGAACGTGCAGTCAAGTATCTCGTGCAGGCCTTCGGAAGCGACGTGAGGGCCGCCTTTTGCGGAGCAGTTCCATACCTGCGGTTGGCCGGAACGGTCCTGGGCGGATGGCAACTGGCGCGCTCGGCGCTCGCCGCCGACGCTGCGCTGGCCACGGGTTCGCCGGATGCTGCTTTCCTGCGCGCGAAGATCGGCACGGCGCGTTTCTTCTCCGAGCACGTGTTGTCACAGGCACCGGGGGTCGCGGAGTCTATCCTTTCGGCCGGAGCCGGTGCGCTCGCGTTGGACGCCGCCGATTTCTGATTGCAAGCCCGATTGGAGCAAACGGAGAATCTCGATGAAGCTGAAGGGTTCCAAGACCGAGGAAAACCTGAAATACGCGTTCGCCGGAGAATCGCAGGCGAATCGCCGCTATCTGTATTTCGCCGCGAAGGCCGATGTGGAAGGCTACAACGACGTAGCCGCAGTGTTCCGCTCGACGGCCGAAGGCGAAACGGGGCACGCTCACGGACATCTGGAGTATCTGGAGCAGATCGGCGATCCGGCCACCGGGCTGCCGATCGGTCCGACTCGGTCGAACCTGAAAGCGGCGATCGCGGGTGAAACGCACGAATACACGGACATGTATCCGGGGATGGCGAAGGCGGCGCGCAGCGAAGGGTTCGACGAGATTGCGGACTGGTTCGAGACGCTCGCCAAGGCCGAGCGCTCGCACGCGAACAAGTTCCAAAAGACGCTCGACTCGATCGTCGACTGATCCTCCTTCGCACCCGCTTTCGCCGCGCTCGCGGCTTCGGCGGGCCTTGCCCGCCGAAGCGCCGTCAGGCGCGAAGGCGGGACTTCAAACATGAGCACCCGCGAAGGCAGCCTGGACGCGCCCACGCGCCATCCGATCGACTGGCGCAGCCCGTCGTACGACGACCCCGCTTCGCTCGAGAAGGAGCTCGCGCGCGTCTTCGACATCTGCCATGGATGCCGCCGCTGCGTGAACTTGTGCGCCGCGTTTCCGACCTTGTTCGATCTGGTCGACAGCGCTGCCAGCGGCGAGCTCGACACGGTTTCTCGCGCCGACTTTGCCAAGGTGGTCGACAACTGCTACCTGTGCGACATGTGCTTCATGACCAAGTGCCCGTACGTGCCGCCGCATGCGTGGAATGTGGACTTTCCGCACCTGATGCTGCGCGCAAAGGCCGCGGATTTTCGCCGCACCGGGGGTCGCCGGCGCGACCGCATCCTGTCGTCGACCGATGCACTTGGGAGTTTGGCCGGGATTCCGGTCGTCACTCAGGCGGCCAACGCGATTCAGCGCAGTGCACCGGGGCGGCGGGTGCTGGAAGCTGCGCTCGGTGTGGATCGGAAGGCTTGGCGTCCCGCGCTTGCGGCGCGCAAGTTTCGATCCAGTGCTCGCCCGGAGTCGACGTTCCCGGCAGTGAACGGGGAACGAACCCCAGGTAAGGTGGCGCTGTTCTCGACGTGCTACGTCAACTATAACGAGCCGGGAATCGGACATGACCTGCTGAAGGTGTTGCACCACAACCGTGTCCCCGTGGTCATCGTCGAGAAGGAAGCCTGCTGCGGAATGCCCAAGCTGGAGCTCGGCGATCTGCAGGGCGTAGCGCGTCTGAAGGACATCAATGTTCCGCGCCTTGCGCCGCTGGCGCGCCAGGGTTACGCCATTGTCTCCGCGGTCCCATCCTGCACGCTGATGTTCAAGCAGGAGCTGCCGCTGCTGTTTTCGGGGGACGACGACGTTCTCACCGTTGCAGGCGCGTTCTGGGACCCGTTCGAGTATTTGGCGGCGCGCAGGCGCGACGGGCTGCTGCGCACCGATTTCGCGCGAAAATTGGGTCGTGTGTCGTATCACGTTCCATGCCACGGGCGAGTGCAGAACATCGGGCGCAAGACCGAGGAGGTGTTGAAGTCGATGCCCGGCACCGAGGTCAACACGGTCGAGCGCTGCTCGGGTCACGCTGGGACCTGGGGTGTCAAGAAGGAGTTTCACGCCACCGCGATGAAGATCGGCGGCCCGGTGTTCCGAGCGATGTCGGAGCCGAATCCCGATTTCATCAGCTCGGATTGCCAGCTTGCCGGACACCATATCGAACAAGGCATCGGCGAGCTTGCGAAGGACGGCACTCCCGCTCCGAAACTGGCCCACCCGATCACGCTCGTGCGGATGGCGTATGGCCTCGATTGAGCTCTTTGGAGTCGGTGGTGCCGCGAATCACGCGTGACAGCCTGATGACGCTGGAGGCATACGCCCGGCAGCGTGAGCAATTCCGCGCCCGAGTGCTGGCCCACAAGCGCGATCGGATGGTGCACGTCGGCGCGCACGTGACGCTCGTTTTCGAGGACGAGCTGACGGTTCGCTACCAGATCCAGGAGATGCTGCGGATCGAGCGCACATTCGACGAAGAGGGTATCCGGGCCGAGCTCGCTGCGTATTCGCCGCTGGTGCCGGACGGCACGAATTTGAAGGCGACGATGATGATCGAGTACGAGGATCCGGAAGAACGGCAACTCGCGCTCGCCGGTTTAAAGGGCGTCGAGCGCGCGGTGTACTTCCAGATCGGCGAGCTGCCGCGCGTTTTCGCGATCGCGGACGAGGACTTGGAGCGCGAGAACGAGCAAAAAACTTCGGCTGTGCATTTCCTGCGATTCGAGTTCGACCGCGCGGACGTAGCCGCGATGCGGGCCGGCGGCCCAATTGCTCTGGGGATCGATCACCCGAACTATCAAGCGCGCATCGACGCGCTGCCCGCCGAAGTGCGGACTTCGCTCGCTCGCGACTTCGCGTAACCGGCGGCAACGGCTCGGTAGCGACGTCTGCCGATGTCGCGCACGACGTGGTGTAGCCTTTGTCGCGATGTCGAGCTCGCCGATCACCCATATCTCGGACACCGCACGCTGGGTAGCGGTGTACCGCGCGTGGGAGAGCGCTCGCGCGGATGCGCTGTTCCGCGACTCCTATGCCGATCGCCTCGCTGGCGATCGCGGCCGCGAGATCGCCGCGCTGATGCCTCGTCAGGCGCGCAGCGGCTGGCCGCTGATCGCGCGCACCAAGCTGATCGACGACGTGGTCGAGCGCGCCGTTACCAATGGGTGCGATTGCGTCGTCAATCTGGCGGCTGGGCTGGACGCGCGTCCCTATCGCCTGGTGCTTCCACGCGCGCTGCGCTGGGTGGAAGTCGACCTACCGGGGATCCTCGAGGAGAAGGAACGGCTGCTGCGCGATGCAAGCCCCCGTTGTGAGCTCATCCGGATTCCGGCGGATCTCGCGGATCCGGTTGCGCGCAGCGAGGCGCTGGCAAGGGCGACCGCACGGACACATCAAACGCTGGTGATCACGGAAGGATTGCTCGTGTATCTGGACGAGCAGGCGGTGCGCAGCCTGGCCAGCGATCTGCTGGCCCATCCCGGCGTGCATTCCTGGGTGATCGATATCGCTTCCCCGGAGCTTCTCGAATTCATGCAGAAGTCGATGGGAAGGTTCCTTGCCAGCGCCCCGATGAAGTTCGCTTCGCAAAATGGTGTGGCGTTCTTCGAGTCGCTCGGCTGGTGCGTCGGCGAGGTCCACTCCATCTTTCATGCTGCCCGGCGCTTTCAACGGCTGCCGTGGTATCTGCAGCCGTTTTCGCTTCTGCCCACACCAGATCCCCGCCGGCTCGGGCGGGCGCGATGGTCTGCAGTGGTGCAGCTCACTCGCGCCTGAGCAGATGCGTGGCCTCGATGGCCATCCGCTCGACGATCACGGCTGCGGGTTCGATTGCATGGATCAAGCCTGCCGCCTCGCCAAACCAGACCGCGGCATTCTCCGGGTCCCCTTGCACGAACGCCTCTCGGTAGCGGGGGCCTTCGGCCCCCGCGCTTCGCTCGAGCTCATCTTCGCGCCCGTGCCAGCGGTCTGTGAAATCGTTGCGGCGGATGCGACCGGTGAACTCGGGTGGCCACGGCAGCTGGCGGGCGATGTCCGGTACCCGGGTCCGCAGCGTGCCGTCGCCACCCGTCTCGATGATCGCCTGGTGATGACGCTCGTGCACGAGGGCTTCGCTCGACGCCCACAGGCGCGTGCCGACCAGAACGCCGTCGGCGCCCAGCATCAGCGCAGCGGCCAAGCCGCGCCCATCGGCGATGCCGCCGGCGGCGAGCAGTAGCGTGTCGGGAGCTTGCGCCGCGAGGAAATCCGCCGCTTCCGGAACGAGCGTCAACGTTCCGCGCAGCGCGCCGTGTCCTCCGGCCTCGGCACCCTGCGCCACGACGATATCTGCTTTTGCGTCGAGCGCGTCCGCGACGTGCCCGATGTTCTGGCACTGGCAAATCAGTTTCGCTCCGGCCGCACGAATCTGGCTTGCAAATGGGCGAGGGTCCCCAAAGGAGAGCATTACGGCCGCCGGCCTGTGTTTCAGGACCTGCGTCAGCAAGGACGGTGAGTTGCGCAGTGACCATGTGATGAAGCCGACTCCGACTCGCTCGCTGCCGGCAGCGTCGAACTGTTCGCCGAGCCACGCAGGGTCGCCATAGCCGCCGCCGATCAGCCCCAGGCCGCCCGCGCGACTGACCGCCGCGGCAAGTGCGCCCCCCGCTGCGAACGCCATCGGCGCCAAGACGATCGGATGTTGCAGTTTCAGGTTGCGGGTCAGCCGAGTCGATAGGGTGGGTTTCATTCGGAGCGCATCCGTTCTCAATTGGAGACGACGACATGCAGCCACTGTCCGTCTACGAAGCAGTAGACGACCCCAGTCGCCTCGATCGTTCCGATCTGTACGCCTGAGTGGGTACAGGTAAGCGACGCTCTTTCGTCCTTCGCCAACGCGCCCGCGGCCGATTCGACTCTGTCGTACTTCCCGGGTGGCACCACATCCACGTACTGCGACACCCTTCGATGTTTGCCCCAGCTCGCGATCTCTTGAAATGACCACCCGCCTTTCCTGGGCCGGACGATGACCGCGAGCCCTCCGCCGCCTTTCTTCGCCGTCATTCCGATGATGTAGTCCTTCTTTCCTTCGCCGGTGAAATCGCCAGTGGCGACGCCCAAGCAGCCGCGGCCCCCATGGGACTTGCTATAAGCGATGTCCTCCGGCGCATTGTCGTATTCCAAAGGTTTGCGAAAGCCCGGGAAGGCTCGTTCCAGCGCGTTCGCGAGCGAACGCGGAATCTGCTCCTCGCACGAGTCAGGAATATCCTGTGCAGTTGCCGCGCTTGCAAGGGAAAGTAGAGGCAGGGCAAATGCGACCAGGCGGGACTTCATTCACGAATGGAGGAATCGCAGGACGGGCACCTGAATTTCAATCGGTTGAGACGCGCTCCGCAGACGCGACGTCAAGCCGCGACTTCGAGATACCGGACCTCGCTCGCGGGCTCCGGAATCGGCAACCCGTCAGCTCGCAGCCCCTCAAGGTGAAACGCGATTGCTTCGCGCATTTCGGCTTCGAGTTCCGAAACCGTCGCCCCAGTTGCAACGCAACCGGGCAAGTCGGGAACATACGCCGAATAGTTTTTGCCAGCCTTCTCTATGACGATCGCGTAGCGCATGTCCATAGGCTACTCCTTCCAACCGGCCTGCTTTCGAATGCTGTTCATAGTTCCCGGCGCCACATCGTCACCCGGTTTCCCCGGCACAGTGACTCGGCCGCTCTTCGCCGGATGCTTGTACTGTTTATGACTGCCGCGTGTCGCAATAAGCACCCACCCGTCATGGTGCAACCGTCGTAGCACTTCGGCGACCTTGGTAGGCACAGACGCCCCCTGATTCGAAGAAGGCTCAAGCTTTACGGATAACGTGGCCAATGCGCCGTGACGCAGGCGCGAGTTTTCGGAGAGAGCATCGTGAATCCGCTACTTGCGTTCTTGCGGAAAATGCGGAACGCCAGCAGACAAGTGTCCGAAGATCGACTATCGCTAGGCGGACAGAGGCCAGAGCGTCCGGTAGTGGGCGAAATGCCGGCCTCGGCTCCGATCACTCGAAAAGCGTCAATTGTGGCGAGGCTTCTTTCATTGCCGTGTCCGGCCGCTGCGGGGCAATCGGGCCGTCAGCCTTTTCGCTTCGATCCATGTCGGCGTACCGCGCCATCCGGTCCGCGTTCAATCCAAGACGCTTGCAAGCGATCCGGAAGCGCCGCTCCAGCAAATCCGCAATCGGTCCGGTGCCGCGCATGCGCTGGCCGAAGGTCGAGTCGTTGTCTCGCCCGCCGCGCATCTGCCGCACCAGGCCCATCACATGGCTCGCGCGCAGCGGATAGTGGGTTTGCAGCCATTCGGTGAACAGGTCGCGCAGCTCCAGCGGTAGCCGCAACATCACATATCCTGCGTAGCGGGCGCCCGCCTGCGAAGCGGCCTCGAGGACCCGTTCCAAATCCTTGTCGGTCAGCGCGGGGATCACCGGAGCGACGAAGACTCCCGTCGGAATGCCTGCTCGGGAAAGCTGCTCGATTGCCTGGATCCTGCGCGCGGGCGAGTTTGCGCGTGGCTCCATCGTTCGCGCGATGTCGGCGTCGAGCGTCGCGACCGATATGAAAACCTTGGCCAGCCCCCGCGCCGCCATCGGCGCCAGGATGTCGATGTCGCGCGTGACCACGCTCGATTTCGTGGTGACGCCGACAGGCTGGTCGAATTCATTCATCACCTGCAGCAGCGAGCGGGTGATCTGCAGACGCCGTTCGACCGGTTGGTACGGATCGGTGTTCGCTCCCAAGGCGATCAATGGGCCGGCTCCGTTCTTTTGCAGCTCCTTTCGCAGCAACTCCGGCGCGTTGGTCTTGGCGAAGATCTTCGTCTCGAAATCCAGCCCGGGCGAAAGACCCAGGTACGCGTGGCTCGGGCGCGCGTAGCAATACACGCAGCCGTGCTCGCAACCGCGGTACGGATTGATCGACCGGTCGAACGGTATGTCCGGCGATCGGTTCGACGACACGATCGAGCGCGCGATCTCGATTCGAACCTCGGTCGCCGGGCCTTTCGCCTCGGCATCGTCGTCTGGATCCGCGGACTCGACTCCGGCGGCGCTATCGGGCTCGTGCCGCAGCCGATGAAAGCGCGACTCACGATTGGAAAGGGCGGCGCGTCCCTTCCAAGCGAGATGGATCGTCGCCGTGTGCTCCTCTGGGCTTGGATTCGGCATATGCTGTAGAAATATACAGTATCCCTGTTCCGAGGGAAACCGCGTGCGAAAGGGACGCGCCCGCGCCTCGCCAGGGCTGCGCCTTGTCAGTTTTCGCAGGGGTTAATAAAATGTCAGGTTGTCTGGAAGCAGGCTTTGCTTTGAACTGAGAGGAACGAAACACCAATGGTTGTTATCCGGCTGGCTCGGGGCGGTGCCAAGAAGCGCCCGTTTTTCACGATCGTGGCAACGGATTCGCGCAACGCGAGGGACGGCCGCTTTGTCGAGAAGGTTGGCTTCTACAACCCGAAAGCGACCGAATCCGAGACCAGGTTTCGAATTGCGATGGATCGCCTGGCGCACTGGCGCAGCGTAGGCGCGCAGGTGAGCCCTACGGTGGCGCGGCTGATCAAGTCGTTCGGCGCCTCGGCGCTTGGGAGCGCCGCGACGGCTCCCGCTCAGCCGAAGTCCGCTGACGCTGCGGCTGCCGCCAGCGGTGCGCAGCAGGCGGGTGCGGCGGAGGTGGTATAGCTGCGAGAGGCCTCGGTTTCCTCGGTTTCGAGCTCGGCTGCTCAGCCAGCGGCGAACGATCACCTCGTTGAATTGGGCCGCGTGCGCGGGGCGTACGGCGTGCGTGGATGGGTAAAAGTGGCGCCACATACGCCGCTGGCAGAAGGGTTGCTGGGGACGCGCCGCTGGTGGCTGCTCGGCGATGGCAGCGCGCACGAGCTGCGCGTCAGCGCGGTGCGGCGCCAAGGGGCGGCACTGGTGGCCAAGTGGGAAGGGTGCGACAGTCCGGAAGCGGCAGACGCTTTGAAGGGTGCGGGGATCGCGGTGGCGCGCGGCGATTTCCCGCAGCTCGCGGCAAACGAGTATTACTGGGTCGATCTGATCGGACTGCAGGTGATCGACCGGCGTGGCCGGAAACTGGGATCCGTCAAAGGACTCAGGGCGTGCGCGGCGCACGACCTGCTCGAGATCGAGCCGGTTTCGCCGGGATCAGAGATCCTGGTGCCGATGGTGGGTGAGTTCGTCGACGGCGTCGATGTTGTCGCGGGCGAGATCCACGTGAACTGGGAACCGGAGTGGCTGGCATAGTGCGATTCGACGCGATCACGCTGTTTCCACAGATGTTCGAAGCCGTTTTGCGCCATGGCGTGACGCGGCGGGCACATGAGCGCGGGTTATGGGAGCTGCGAACCTGGAGCCCGCGTGATTTCACGCACGACGCGCACCGCACCGTGGACGACCGCCCGTTCGGTGGAGGGCCGGGGATGGTGTTGATGGCCGAACCGCTCGCTTGTGCCGTCGAGGCGGCTCGCGCCGACGAAGGGGGCGGGAACGCGCCGCGCGTAATCTGCCTGTCGACGTCGGGCCAGCCGCTGAGCGACGCTCGCGTGCGGCAGCTGGCCGAAGAGGGCGGAGCCGGGCGCGGGCTGATCCTGGTGTGCGGACGCTACGAAGGGATCGACCAGCGCTTCATCGAGGCTCTGGTCGACGAGGAGATCTCCATCGGCGACTTCGTTCTTTCCGGCGGCGAGATCGCTGCGATGGGACTGATCGACGCGGTCGTGCGGCAGTTGCCGGGTGCTTTGAAGCAGGAGTCGGTGCAGGACGAGTCGTTTGCGCAGGGACAACTGGATGCGCCGCAGTACACCCGTCCGGAGATCTGGCGAGAACGTGCGGTGCCGCCGGTTCTGCTATCGGGCGATCATGCGCGCATCGAACAGTGGCGGCGCGCACAAGCGCTCGAACGGACGCGTCGCGTACGCCCCGATCTGCTGCAGCCGGCCGCTTAAACCAGCGGCAAGCCGGTCGATAGCGGGTCGGGAGCCGGGATGGATCGGAGCCGAGGTTGATGGGAGAGTGGAAATGAACGTGATCCAGCAGATCGAACAGGAAGAGGTGGCGCGACTGACCGCGAACAGGGCGATTCCGGACTTCGCCCCGGGCGACACCGTCATCGTGAACGTCAACGTGGTCGAGGGCAATCGCAAGCGCGTGCAGGCCTATGAAGGTGTCGTGATCGCGCGGCGCAATCGGGGCCTGAATTCCTCGTTCCTGGTTCGCAAGATCTCCAGCGGCGAAGGGGTCGAACGGACGTTCCAGTTGTATTCCCCCGCGGTCGCCTCGATCGAGGTGAAGCGGCGCGGCGACGTGCGGCGAGCAAAGCTGTACTACCTGCGGGACCGTTCCGGCAAATCGGCGCGCATCCGCGAAAAGCTGGAAGGCAAGGTCGAAGGCTGACGGGCAGGGAGCACAGCGGTGCCGGTGCGGGCCGGCCGGTGATCGATCCGCGGCAATTGCCCCTCGACGGCGGCTTCGAGGACGTGCGCGTGCGCGGCGAGGCGATCGCAGCCGAGCAACTGACGCCGCAAGCATTGCGGCAGCGCTTCGCCGTTTCCCTGCCGTGGACACCGGAGATCGTCTCCGATGCGCTGCGCGCGGAGGCGGCCGAACCCTTCAGGCCTGCCGCCGTGCTGATTGCCCTGGTGCGGTACGGCGAGCGCCTGGATGTGCTCCTGACCCACCGGGCCCGGAACCTGGCGGATCACGCCGGGCAGATCAGTTTTCCGGGCGGTCGGATCGAGGCTTCCGACAACGGCCCGGTCGGGGCAGCTCTGCGCGAAGCGAGCGAGGAAACGGGACTGCCGATCGAACGCATCGAATTGTTGGGAACGCTGCCGGTGTACGTAACCATCACCCGCTTCGAGGTGACCCCCGTCGTCGGAATGATCGACGCGCCCGTGCATTGGAAGCTGGATTCGTCCGAGGTCGAGGAGGCGTTCGAAGTGCCGCTCGCGTTCCTGATGGACCCGGGCAACCACCAGCGCCGCATCGCAACCACGCGCGGCGAACGACGGCTGGTCTACTCGATTCCGTACCAGGATGGACCGCGCGAGCGCTTCATCTGGGGCGTGACCGCTGCGATCGTGCGCAACCTGTACGCGTTTCTCAAAGCCGCATGATCCCGATCCAATATCTCAATTTCCTGTACGCCGTGCTGTTGCGGAAGAGCGCGCGATGATCGCCTGGCTCGCACTGCTATCGACGTTGTTGCTGGAGCAGGCGTTCGCCCTTCCGGCCAACAATCCGGTGCACGTGCTTGCGACAACGCTGTCCGATTCGACCGCCCGGCACATGAACGCGGGTCGGCCCCGGCACGGTGTCTACGCGTGGCTGATGTTTGTCGGCGGCGGCGTGTTGCTGACCGGCGCTGTGTATTACGCCGCCCGCTCGCTGCACTGGGGCGCGGTGCTGGCGCTGGATGTGGCGGTGCTGTATCTGGCGTTCGGATTCCGCCAGTTCAGCCATCCGCTCACCCGTATCCAGAAGGCGTTGGAAAGCGGCGATGTCCGCGCGGCGCGCGAATTGCTGCAGGAGTTGAAACATCGGGCCGACCCGGAGCTGCGCACCGGCGACTTGACCCCGGGCGAGATCGCGCGCCAAGCGATCGACATCGGCCTGATCCAGGCACATCGCCACGTCTTTGCGGTTCTCTTCTGGTTCGCGGTTCTTCCGGGACCGACCGGCGCGGTGCTGTATCGACTGGCCGAGTTCGTGCGGCGACGCTGGAATCCGCGTCTGCCGCCGGGCGGCGCGCCGCTGGCGGCGGACGGTTTCGGGCGTTTCGCCGTCGTCGCGTTTCAGGTGATCGATTGGCTGCCTGCGCGCCTGACCGCGCTCGGCTTTGCGATCGTCGGCGACTTCGAGGGGGCTGTCTATTGCTGGCGGCGGATCTCGGCGGTCGTCGACGGCGAGCTCGCGGATTCGCAGATCTTGATCTCGGGTACCGCCGGTGGAGCGCTCGGATTCCGTGTGCTCACCGAGAGCGAGTCGGCGCGGATCTTCGACGAGCCGGGCCAGGAGGGTGCGGGACTCGCCGAACCCGATCCGCGAGCGATGCGTTCCGCAGTCGGTCTGGTTTGGCGCGCGCTCGTACTATGGATGGTGCTGCTGCTATTGCTGACTGCCGCTACCCTGCTCTGATTCGGGCGTACATCTGCGAAATCGGTTGGGCGTCAGCGAACTTGGCCACACTGCCAGCACGCGGCGAACTGCGGCTCCAGTTTTTCTCCACACCGTGCGCACTGCCAGGCTTCGCCGGCGCTGGGGGCCGATAGCTCCTCGAGCAGCCTCCGCGCCAGCGGCTCCTCGTGATCGTCACGCAGCCAGATCTCAGGCGCGCATTCCTGCCACGGGATGTCGCCCACGGCGCCATACAGCGCCGCCCGCCGCACCTCACAGGCGAATCCGCCTGCTCGGAGCACATTCGCGATGTGCTCGGCGTGGAGCGGGTGATCGCAACGCAAAATCCGCTTCAT
Source organism: Burkholderiaceae bacterium (assembly GCA_019236735.1). Taxonomy (GTDB): domain Bacteria; phylum Pseudomonadota; class Gammaproteobacteria; order Burkholderiales; family Burkholderiaceae_F; genus VBCK01. Next base: position 5,977 of record JAFAIM010000094.1, on the reverse strand, counting down.
ATCGACGGGCCTCGAGCTGGCGAGCTTCAGGTCGCCGCCGGCGGCGCAAGCCTGAGCAGCCGCTCGATCCGGGCTGCGGCCGGTGGGTGCGAGTTGTAGAAGGTCGAATGAAGCGGGTCTGGTGTCAGAGTGGTTGCATTGTCCTTGTACAGCTTGACCAGGGCGTCCACAAGGGCCTTGGGCGAGGAGTAACGAGCAGCGAACTCGTCGGCCTCGAACTCGTGGCGCTGCGACAGCAAACTGGACAGCGGAGCGAACAGGAACGTGAACACCGGCAGCACGAGGAAGAACAGCACCAGCGCCAGGCCATCGTTGCGCCCTTGTAGCAGCGGCTCGACCCCCAGCCCTCGATAGAACCAGGCGTGCTGCATCAGCCAGCTCAAGAACGCCAGCATCACGCCACTCAACGCGAACCCCAGCACGAGGCGCTTGCTGACGTGGCGCAGGCGGAAATGGCCAAGCTCGTGCGCCAGCACCGCTTCGATCTCCGGGGGCTGCAAGCGCTCCAGCAGCGTATCGAAGAACACGATCCGCTTGGCGGCTCCCAGCCCGGTGAAGTAGGCGTTGCCGTGGCTCGAGCGACGCGAGCCGTCCATCGTGTAGATGCCGCTCGCGCGGAAGCCCGCCCGGCCGAGCAGCGCGCGGATCCGCTGCAGCAGGTCCGAATCGGCCAGCGGCGTGAAACGGTTGAACAGCGGAGCGATCAGCACCGGGAACAGCACCGTGATCAACACCGTGAACGCGCACCACACCGCCCACGCGTACACCCACCAGTACGAGCCTTGGGATCGCATCAGCGCCAGGATCAAGGCCAGCAGCGGCAAGCCGATCACCGCTGTGAGCACCACCGACCTTGCCAGGTCGGCCAGGAACAGCCCGAGCGTCATCCGGTTGAAGCCGAAGCGCTGTTCGATGCGGAACTGCCGATACCACTCGAGCGGCAGATCGACAAGACCCAGGATGACTGCGACGCTGGCGGCCAGCGCCAGTTGGAAGATCGTGCCCGTTCCCAGCCAGCCGCTGAGCAGATTGGACAGCGCCTGCAGGCCTCCGCACAACGTTAGCGCCAGCAATACCGCAGCATTGGTGCCGATCTCCGTCATCGCCAGGCGCTGTTTGGCAACCGTGTACGAGGCGGCTTTGCGGTGGGCATCGAGGCTCACTTGCGCGGCGAATTGATCCGGAACGGCGTCCGCGCGGCGCAATACCCAGCGGATCTGGCGCGCCGCGAGCCAGTACTTCAAAGCCACGTTCAGCGCGAGCGCGGCCACAAAGATCCAGGTGAGGAGAGCAGAGGTCATCGCCGACGAGAGTCCGCCGTGCGAGAATCGCCCGGCCGCTTGCAGCAGTGGATCGGAAAATTATGTCACAGCAGCAACCGCAGCCCGAGGCAGCCGCGAGTGCGCCGGTACCCGGCGACAACCGGCTCGTGTGGGTCGATATGGAAATGTCCGGCCTGAGGCCCGAAACCGACCGCGTGCTCGAGCTGGCAATGGTCGTGACCGATGCCGACCTGAATGTGATCGCTGAGGGCCCGGTGATCGCAATCCACCAGGACGATTCCGTGCTCGACGGGATGGATGCATGGAACCGCTCGACGCATACACGCTCGGGGTTGACCACGCGGGTGCGCGAGTCACGTCTGGACGAGGCCCAGGCCGAGCGGCAGATGCTCGAGTGGGCGGCGCGCTATGTTGCCCCGGGGCGCTCGCCGATGTGCGGCAACTCGATCTGCCAGGACCGCCGCTTCATGGCGCGCTGGATGCCGCAGCTCGAGTCGTTCTTCCACTACCGGAACCTGGATGTGAGCACGCTAAAGGAGCTGGCCAGGCGCTGGAAGCCGGATGTGCTCCGCTCCTATGAAAAGCAGAGCCGCCACGAAGCCCTCGCGGACGTGTACGAGTCGATCGCGGAATTGAAGCACTACCGCGACCAATGGCTCGGCAGCTGATTCTTCACCTGCTGTTTCCACTAACAGCAAGAGCGATGCTTGTAAAGAACTTTTCGTTCAGTCCCCCGGCCAGGAGTCGAACCTGGATCTCACGCTTAGGAGGCGCGTGCACTATCCATTGTGCTACCGGGAGATGAGTGCTCCGGCGCGTCGGCGATCCCCTGCACTAGGCGCTGCTGCCCAGCGGCGAATGCTTAACAAGCGGGCAGTGCAGCTAGGCGCAGTGCCCGCGCCGTTTGGAGCCGATGGTTCGGCTGTTATCCACACGCTCTGTGGATAAAATTCGCTTCCTCGCACCACCGCACCCACCACGTCCGCCCACATTACATGTCTCGAACGCGCTCCGAAGGCCGCGACTATAGCGAAGCGTCGATTCGGGTCCTCAAGGGCCTGGAACCCGTGCGTCAGCGGCCGGGTATGTACACCCGGACAGATAGTCCGCTGCACATCGTGCAGGAGGTGATCGACAACGCCGCGGACGAGGTCCTCGCAGGCAGCGCCTCTCGGATCGATGTTACGGTGCACAAGGACGGGGCCATCAGCGTTGAGGACAACGGTCGCGGAATCCCGGTCGGGTTGCATCCCGAGGAGGGCCAGCCGGTCATCGAGATCGTGTTCACGCGCCTGCATGCTGGCGGCAAGTTCGACAAGGGAGCTGCCAGCGCGTATTCGTTCTCGGGCGGTTTGCACGGTGTAGGCGTTTCGGTCACCAACGCGCTTTCGAGCCGCCTGGAAGTGACGGTGTGGCGCGATGGGCAAGTCCATACGATCTCTTTCGCGGACGGCGAGGTGCGCTCTGCGCTCGCGTCGCGCGCGGCGCGCGCGAGCGATCCCGCGAGCGGAACGCGCGTGACCGTGTGGCCGAATCGCAAGTACTTCGATACGGTGCAGGTGCCGGCCGATGAGCTGGAGCGCCTGTTGCGAAGCAAGGCGATGCTGCTGCCCGGGCTCGAAGTAAGCCTGCAGTTCGAACGCGAAGGTCGCCGCAATCGCTGGCGCTATGAGGGCGGTTTGAGTCAGTACCTGGAGCAGTCGCTGGCTACTGCCGCAGTCGCCCCACTGTTCGAGGCGGAGGGTTATGCACCGGACGACGACCCCGCCTGGGCGCCCGGCGAGGGTGCGCGCTGGGTGCTTGCGTGGACCGAGGACGGCGCGGCCACGCGCGAGTCTTTCGTGAACCTGATCCCGACCCCGGCTGGCGGTACGCACGAAGCTGGCCTGCGCGAGGGTGTGTTCCATGCTGTGCGGGCGTTTGCGGAGGCGCACGGCCTGACGCCGAAAGGCGTCAAGCTGCTGCCGGACGATGTGTTCGGTCGAGCCAGTTTCCTGCTATCGGCGAGGGTGCTCGATCCGCAGTTCCAGGGGCAAATCAAGGAGCGGCTGAACAGCCGCGATGCGGTGCGGCTGATTGCATCGTTCGTGCGGCCCCAGTTGGAGTTCTGGCTGAACCAGAACCCGGAGTTCGGGCGCAGCATCGTCGAGCTGGCGATCCGGCAGGCTCAAGCACGCGCGCGCGAGGCCCAGAAGGTGCAGAAGCGCAAAGGCTCCGCGGTTGCCGTTTTGCCCGGCAAGCTGACGGACTGCGAATCGACCGACTTGGCGCGCAACGAGCTGTTCCTGGTCGAGGGCGATTCTGCTGGCGGGTCGGCCAAGATGGGGCGAGACAAGGAATTTCAGGCGATCCTTCCTCTGCGGGGCAAGGTGCTCAACACGTGGGAAGTCGAGCGCGACCGGCTGTTCGCAAATGCCGAGGTGCACGACATTGCGATCGCGGTCGGTGTCGATCCACATTCACCCGACGAGCAGGTGGACCTGTCGGGCTTGCGCTACGGAAAGATTTGCATCCTGGCCGACGCCGACGTCGACGGTGCCCACATCCAGGTACTGCTGTTGACGCTGTTCTTCCGCCACTTCCGGCGCCTGGTCGAGCAGGGCAACGTTTACGTGGCACGGCCGCCCCTGTTCCGCATCGATGTTGCGGCGCAGGGGCGCCGGCCCGCGCGACGGCTGTATTGTCTGGACGAACCCGAACGCGACGCTACGCTGGCCAAGCTGCGCGATGAGGGTGTGCGCGAATCGTCGTGGGAAATCAGCCGTTTCAAGGGCCTGGGCGAGATGTCCGCCGAGCAGTTGTGGGAGACTACGATGAATCCCGACACGCGGCGCCTGCTGCCGGTCGGGCTGGGCGATTTGCCTGCGCCGGACACGACCAAAGCGTTCACGATGCTGATGGGGCGTAACGAGGCGCCCGCCCGCCGCGCGTGGCTGGAAGAGCACGGGCACGAGGCAGAAGCTGACATCTGAATTCGCCATGCTTTTTGGGGGTTCGCCCCCAGTCCCGAGCGCGGCCGGCGGGCGTACTGTAGGGTGGCTGAAGGATGGCCGAATCGGATGGCCGAATCGTGGCGGGTGACATCACAGAAGGCGGCGATCCGCTGCTGAGCGCGTTGCAATCGCGCGGCCAGCTGCGCGACGCAGCTGCGCAGGAAAACGGGGCTTCGCTGGAACGCGAGCAGCGCCTGCGTTCGCTGCTGGAGCTTTCCTGCGACTGGCTGTGGGAAACGGACGAAACGCTTCGTTTCACCCTGATCCAGCGCCTCGTCCCCGGCAGGCTGGCGCTTCGCGACGAGGACCTGATCGGCCGGCGACGCTGGGAGATGCAAGGGGAGCTGATCTGGCCGCAGAGCTGGGCCGAGCACCGTGCCACCCTGGAAGCGCGCAAGCCGTTTCGCGACCTGATCGTGCGCCGCTGGGGCGCCGATGGGCAGCCGTACTACCACATGGCGAGCGGAATGCCGGTATTCGACGCCGATGGCCGGTTCGTCGGCTATCGCGGCGTTGGCACGGACATCAGCGAACAGATGCGCACCCACGAAGCGGTCGAGCGCCTTGCGATGCGCGACGCGCTGACGGGGCTGCCCAACTGGCAGGGGTTCGACGAACGGGCTCAGCGGATGCTCGCGAACGCGCACGCCGAAGGCAAGATGTGCGCAATGCTGTACATCGATCTGGATGACTTCGGCGTGCTGAACAAAGGCCACGGACACCGGGTCGGCGACAAGGTGCTGATGCAGGTGGCACAGCGCGTGCGCGAAGTCGTGCGCGAGCCCGGCTTGGTGGCTCGCCGCGGCGGCGATGAGCTGGTGGCGCTGCTGAGCGGCGTCACGGGCGGCGAAGAAGCCGAGGATGTGGCGCGGCAACTCATCGACGCGATTTCGCAGCCGGTGCTCGACCTCGAGATTGCGGTAACGGCTTCCGTCGGGGTTGCCTTTTTCCCGCAGGACGGCGTCGATCTGGACGCCTTGCTCAATGCGGCCGACGCCGCGATGTCGCATGCGAAACAGCTGGGTCGGCGCACCCACGCGGTCTTCACACAGGCGATCGCGCGGCGCGAGCACCTGCGGCAGCAGTTGAAGCAGCGGTTGCGGCAGGCGTTCGAGGCGCGCGATCGGCGGCTGTACTACCAGCCGCTGGTCTCGATGAAAAGCGGGCGCATGGTCGGCGCGGAGGCACTGCTGCGATGGAAGGACGTCGAGCGGGGCGATATCCCGCCGACCGAATTTATTCCGATCGCCGAGGAAAGCGAGCTGATCGTCGGAGTAGGCGACTGGGTGCTGCGCGAGGTGTGCCGGCAGATCCAGATCTGGCGCCAGATCGGGCTGAACTCGCCTCCCATTGCGATCAACATCTCCGGCAAGCAGTTGCAGCAGCGCCTCTTCGTCGACAACGTCCTCGCCGCCCTGAAGCAGTTCGGCCTGGCGCCGGGTGACATCGAGATCGAAGTGACCGAGACGGGGTTGGATACTGCGCAGCTCGATACCTCGCCGATTTCGCGCAAGAACATCGACCGGCTGCACGAGGCGGGAGTGAAGATCGCGTTGGACGACTTTGGGGTTGCGTATTCCAGCCTGTCGCATCTGCGCGACCTGCCGATCAGCCGGGTGAAACTCGACCGCACCTTCACGGTCGCCTGCACGAAGGATGCCCGTTCGCTGGCGATCGTCAAAGCAGTGATCGATATGGCAC
>JAFAIM010000058.1 GCA_019236735.1 Burkholderiaceae bacterium | reverse complement strand
GCCGAGCAATGTGACTCCGGTACGGTCGACCTCCAGTTCGACCAGGAAAGGCTCGGACGAGCGGCCGTCGTAGTAGCTTGCGACGATCTTCCGTTCAGGCGCGTCCGGATCGTTGCTCAAAGCCCGATGTCCAGATCCATCAGATCGACCGCGCCCTCGCCAGTCGCACCGACCGGCCCGGTCCCAGCATCGGCTGCAACCTTCCCTAAGGCGGCCGCGTCGAGCACCTGGATCGATTCGATCCGGTACTTCATCACACGTGTCAGCGCGTGCGGAATCAACAGGCCCAGGCTGAATGCGACCATCAGCAGGTTTCCGAATGTGATCCCGATCAGGCGACCGGGGCGCACGTCGCTCGCGAGACCGATCTCACCGAGGCGAGTGTGCGACCAGACCAAATTCTGCAGCTTCGCGCGCGCGAAAATTCCCGCAGCTATGAGAGCCGCATAGAACACGAACCCGAACGCGAATAGAAGACTGAAAGCCGCGCCAGGACGTCCACCCGCCTTGAAGGTGGCCACGTTCCATCGTACAAGCAGAACAGCGGGAATCAGGCACAAGAGCACGATCCCCGCAGCGGCCAGGTAAGTGCGGTAGAAATGCCAGGGACGAGCTTCGAAGCGTCCGTGCGCGCGGCCGTACCAAGCGTGACCGTGCTCCCAGCGCTTAAAGCAGAAGTGCAGATAGGGCCACAACAGCATCAGGACGAGGTAGGCGATTCCGATGCCGGCCGCTACCCTGAAATCCGGATGCTTCGGATCGCTCCCCGGCACAAGCGCGGCAAGCGCACCAGGTATCAGCAGCAGTGCGATCGGCGGCCCGAAGATCAGGTACGCCTGCCGCACCGGCCCGTCGAAGCGGAAGCGCAATCCGCGGTAACTCGTGTTGTGCAGGCGGAAGCGATAAGACTGGGCCACGAGCCACGGCGCCGCCGCAAGGACGCCGAGCACCACGATCAGCCCGAACGAACCGAGCAAAGGAGGCGCGTACTTGTATGCGGCCAACAGCACGACGGCCAGGCCGCGCCCTTTCAGGATTGCGATCGGATCGCCGTGGTAGTCGAAAACGGCGCCATCGAGGCGCGTGTTGCGGTAGAAGTACTGCAGCTTGCGCACCTTGGCCCACGCCGAGTAGATGCCCAGCGTGACGATCGTGAGCAGCAGGTTCACGATCCAGATACGAAAGTATTCCGCCCCGGTTCCGGTGAACTCGATCCTGCATGGCCGTGGCGCGGCAGCCGCGGTAGGCGGCGGCGCCGGCTCCTCCATCGGCGAGTAGATATCGATGACCTCTGGCATACCTCCCCCTTTTTTCTCGCCTCGCCTTTTTCTTTTCAGCTCGCGCCAAAAAAAAGCACCGCCGGCTTCCCGGCGGTGCCACTGTAAACCGACTGTCTGCGGCGGGCACCAAAAGAGCGCCCGCTTAGCGCTTTTTTCCTTACATGTCCATGTCGCCCATGCCACCCATGCCGCCCATTCCGCCGCCTGGTCCGCCCTTTGCGGGCTTGTCCTCGACCAGCTCAGCCACCATCGCATCGGTCGTCAACATCAAGCTTGCGACGGAAGCGGCATTCTGCAGCGCGGTGCGCACGACCTTGGTCGGATCGAGAACGCCCATCTGGACGAGGTCGCCGTAGTTGTGCGTCTGGGCATTGAAGCCGTAGTTGCCCTTGCCCTCGGCCACCTTGTTCACGACCACGCTGGGCTCCTCGCCCGCGTTGGCGACGATCATCCGCAGCGGCTCCTCCATCGCGCGCAGCACGATCTTCAGACCGGCGTCCTGATCGGGGTTGTCGCCCTTCAGCCCGCTGATCGTCTGCCGGCAACGCAGCAGCGCCACACCGCCTCCGGCCACGATGCCTTCCTCGACCGCAGCGCGAGTCGCATGCAGGGCGTCTTCCACGCGTGCCTTTTTCTCCTTCATCTCGACCTCGGTGGCGGCGCCGACCTTGATCACCGCAACACCGCCGGCCAGCTTGGCCACGCGTTCCTGCAGCTTCTCCTTGTCGTAGTCGCTGGTCGCCTCCTCGATCTGCTGGCGGATCGCCTTCACGCGCGCCTGGATGCTCTTGCTCTCGCCGGCGCCGTCGATGATCGTCGTGTTCTCCTTCGCGATCTCGACTCGTTTGGCCTGGCCCAGATCGTGCAGCGTAGCCTTCTCGAGCGTCATGCCGGTTTCCTCGGCGATCACGACGCCGCCGGTCAGGACCGCGATGTCTTCCAGCATCGCCTTGCGGCGGTCACCGAAGCCCGGCGCCTTGACCGCGCACGTCTTCAGGATGCCGCGGATGTTGTTCACCACCAGCGTCGCCAGCGCCTCGCCTTCGACCTCCTCCGCCACTACCAGCAGCGGGCGGCCGGCCTTGGCCACTTGCTCCAGTACCGGCAGCAGGTCGCGGATGTTGGAAATCTTCTTGTCGTGCAGCAACACGAACGGGTTCTCCAGCACGGCGATCTGCTTCTCGGCACTGTTGATGAAGTACGGCGAGAGGTAGCCGCGGTCGAACTGCATGCCCTCGACGATCTCCAGTTCGCTGTCGAGCGACTTGCCGTCTTCCACCGTGATCACGCCTTCCTTGCCGACCTTGTCCATCGCATCGGCGATGATCTTGCCGATCGCCTCGTCGGCGTTGGCGGAGATGGAGCCGACTTGTGCGATCTCCTTGCTGGTGGTGCACGGCTTGCTGATCTTCTTCAGCTCTTCCACCGTCGAGTGCACCGCCTTGTCGATCCCGCGCTTCAGGTCCATCGGGTTCATACCGGCGGCAACGTACTTCATGCCCTCGACCACGATCGCCTGCGCCAGCACGGTCGCGGTGGTGGTGCCGTCACCGGCAGTGTCGGACGTCTTGGAGGCGACTTCCTTGACCATCTGTGCGCCCATGTTCTCGAACTTGTCCTTCAGTTCGATCTCCTTGGCCACCGATACGCCGTCCTTGGTGACGGTGGGAGCGCCGAAGCTGCGCTCGAGAACGACATTGCGGCCCTTCGGCCCGAGTGTGACCTTCACCGCGTTGGCCAGAATGTTGACGCCGCGAATCATCTTGTGGCGCGCATCTTCACTGAAAAAAACTTGCTTAGCTGCCATGGTTCACTCCGAATCGATTGGTTTGCCTGCGTAGCGCGCCTTACGCGATCACGCCCATGATGTCTTCCTCGCGCATCACCAGCATCTCCTCGCCCTCGACCTTGACGGTCTGGCCCGAGTACTTGCCGAACAGCACCTTGTCGCCGACCTTCAGATCCATCGCGATCAGCTTGCCGTTGTCATCTCTCTTACCAGGACCGACTGCCACGACTTCACCCTGATCGGGCTTTTCAGCGGCGTTGTCCGGAATCACGATCCCCGATGCTGTCTTGCGCTCGTTGTCCAGGCGTTTGACGATCACGCGATCGTGCAGTGGACGAATCTTCATGACTTCTCCCGTCAAAATTCGTTAACTTCCAATAACTTCAAAAGCCGCAATCCGTTAAGGCCTTGGATAGTCACTGGTTAGCACTCTAACCAGTAGAGTGCTGATTATATGTGCGGTCGAACGGATTTCAACTACCGGCCGCAGCAGAAGACGCATCGGCGCGGATCCGCGCCAGCCGATCAAGTTTCCTTACGTACCGCACTTCAGTTATTACGTGTTTGTTGACATTTGTGCGGCGCAGCATATACTGCGCTTGTGCAGTGCAGCATCGAACCGATACAGGCGCTGCGAACGAGATACCGGAACCGATTTCACCAACTTAGCGAGGCAGCCATGAACGTCACCACCCCCAGCCAATTGATCGAACTGCAGCGCGCCAATATCAGGGCGCTGAGCTCCATCGGAAACGCCCTGGTCACCGCGACCGAAAAACTGTCGCACTTGAACATCGCCGCCAGCCGCAAGGCGCTGGACGGTGTCACCGAAACGGCGCAGTCGCTGTCGGGTGTCAAGGACCCGAGCGACCTGCTCGCCGTGTCGGGTGCTTCGGCCCAACCGTCGTTCGAGAGACTCGTCGGCTACACACGCGACGTCGTCGGTATTGCCAATGGCGTGAGCGCGGAAATCGCCAAAGTAGTCGAGCAGCAAATCGCCGAGGGCAATCGCCGCATCGCCGAAGTGCTGGACTACGCGTCCAAGAACGCCCCGGCCGGATCGGAGCAGGCCGTAGCGATGCTGCGCGGAGCGGTGGCAGCGGCGAACTCTGCGTTCGACACGACCTCGAAGGTCACGCGCCAGGCCAACGACTGGGCGCAGGCCAACTTCGCGACAGCTGCCAAGGCGGCCTCGAGCGCGATCGCGGCTGCATCCAACGCAGCGAGCGGAAAGGTCCCCGCGTAAGGTAGCGTGGCCCCAAACTGCATTGCCGGGCCGGAAAGCATCGGCCCAAAGCGGCTGCCCGATAAGCAACTACGGGCGGCCGCTTTTTTCTTGACGAGCTAATCCGTCCGTGCGACTGTGCTTGCCTGACACATCCAGTAATTAGTGTTGCGGATGAACGCAACCCGCAACCGGATGAGCGCAACCCGTACCAAACCGGACACCGCCAAAAGCCGCCTGGCGCCGAAGGCCGCCGCCAAGTCGAAGACGTCGCAGGCCGGCAGGCCCAAAACGCGGCCGAAGCCCATCACATTGGTGGGTTTTACGCAGCTTGAAGTCCCTCACATCGAGCTGTATGAGACGGCGGTCGCGTTCGAGTCGGACTGTGATCCGATCACCGCGCACGAGCGCCTGCGCGAGGTGTTCGGACAGAAAGCGGGAACCGGACAATTTCTGTTCCGCGCCGACAGCAGCGTTCCCGGCCGTTTCTGGGTTCGCTCCACGGTGCCGTGGGGCGGGATGCCGTCCGGTGGAATCGCGTTGGAGCCCAAGCGGGTGGTGCTGCAACTGGCAGTGGGGCTGATGTACCACTTCAGCCTGCCAGTGTGCGTCGGAAACGAAGTGCAGCAGGGAGACGAGAAGGTGGTGCACCCGTACCGCACCGCGATGGAGTTCGAATCGTGGTTCAACTCCAGCGCGCTCGGATTCGGGATCAAGCCGCTGATGTTCAGCGCCTCGCTGAACAGCTTGCGCTTCCGCTACGGGGATGTCCCGTACCGAATCGACTATGCGATGCTCGAAGGTGCCCTCGAAGTGGCGGACCCGGACCTGCTAAAACAGCGCGTGCAGCGCGGGTTCGGTTCGCATCGGCGCGCCGGCCTCGGGCTCCTGCATCTGTTCAACTGAGAGACCGGCGAGACCGGCTCCGCGGGCTTGATTCCCGCGCGCCGACCCCGATCTAGGGCAGCTGGAGGCTGCCATGCTCGAAATCGGACAAACGTCTTTCGAACGCGATGTGATCGAGGCCTCGCGCGACGCGCCGGTCCTGGTGGACTTCTGGGCGCCGTGGTGTGGGCCGTGCCGCATGCTCGGGCCGATGCTGGAACGCTTCGAGCAGGACTACGGCGGCCGCTTCCGCCTGGTCAAGATCAACTCGGACGAGAACCCCGAACTGGCGGCGCAATTCCGGATTCGCAGCATCCCGTATGTGGTGGCTTTCGTCGACGCAGAGCCGGTCGACGCGTTCGTCGGCGTCCTGCCCGAGGCGCAGCTGCGCCAGTTCATCGATCGGCTGCTGCCGAACCCGAGCGAGGCCGAGCGGCGCAAGGCACGCCGCCTGGCGCAGGCCGGACAGCTGGCACAGGCGGTCGCAGCGCTGCGCGCGGCGATCGCGCTCGATCCGCAGGCGGCTCAAGTGCACCTGGATCTGGCCGAGCTTCTGCTCGAGCGCCTGCCGTCTCCGATCGACGAGGCACGCATCGGTGAGGCCGAGCGGTCGCTCGCCGCCGCCGGCGCCACGCTGCGCGACGACGCGCGTTTGCAGGCGCTGCGCACTCGCCTTGCCAGCCTCAAAGGCCTCGCTGAAGGGCCCGACGAGCAGCAGCTGCGGCAGCGAATCGAGGCCGATTCGAGCGACCTGCAGGCGCGACTGGACCTCGCGCAGTGGTACATCGCCCGGCGCGAGTTCGAGCCGGCCCTGACGCAGCTGATCGAAGTGGTCGAACGCAAACGCGATTTCGCCGACGGCGCGGCGCGGCGCACGATGCTGTCCGTATTCGAGCTGGCGGCGGAACAGCCGCAACTGGTGTCCGCGTTTCGCCGGCGGCTGGCGGCTGCGCTGAATCGCTGACGGAATCGGCCGCTGTACGATCCCGGCGCCGCTGTACGATCCAGCGGATGAGCGCCTGGGTCCGCACGCGGATGCGATCGGTGGCAGGGGTTCGCCCTGCCCTTCACCCCCACCTTTGTCATAGCGGCGCGCTGGCGGCCGTGGCGCTGCTGGCAGCGCTTGCCTGCAGCGGCGCGCTCGCGCAATCGCCTGCAGCCGCCCCACAGCTGCCGCCGCCGGTTGCCGCAGCGCTGCGCGAAGAGCAGATCGCACCGACGGCAACCGCGTTTGTGGTGGCGCCGCTGGACGGTGGAGCGATCGAGCTGGCAATGAACGAGTCGACGCCGATGAACCCGGCGTCGACGATGAAGCTTCTGACGACGTACGCGGCGCTCGAGATGTTGGGTCCGACGTACCAATGGCATACGGACGTCTACGCTTCGTCGCATCCACGCGGTGGCCGCCTGGACGGCGACCTGATCCTGCGCGGAAGCGGTGATCCGAGCCTCGTGATCGAGCGCTTCTGGATGCTGGTACATCGACTGCGCGGCTTGGGTTTGCGTCAGCTGCGCGGCGACCTCGTGCTGGACAAGTCGGCGTTTGAGCCGAACGTGGAGGCCGGATCGTCGATCGATGGCAACGACCTGCGCCCGTACAACGTTGCACCCGATGCGCTGCTGGTGAACTTCAAGACGCTCACGCTGGAGTTCGTCCCGGACCCGGAAGCGCACCTGGCGCACATCGTCGCCACCCCGACGCTCGCCGGCGTCAAACTGCCCGCTAGCGTTCCGCTCGCTGCCGGCCCGTGCGGAGACTGGCGCGGGCGCCTGAAAGCCGACTTCGCCGACCCGTGGGCTCCGAAGTTCGCCGGGCGCTACGCACTCGAGTGCGCCGAGCAAAGCTGGCATGTCAGTGTGCTGAGCCACACGCAGTACGTGGGCGCCGCCTTCCGCGCGCTGTGGGAAGCCAGCGGCGGGACATGGATCGGACATGTGCGCGAAGGCCGCACACCGTCCGGCGCGTTCGAGTTGCTGCAGCAGCAGTCGCCTCCGCTTTCGGAGATCGTTCGCGAGATCAACAAGTTCAGCAACAACGTGATGGCGCGCCAGCTGTTCCTGACGCTGGGCGAGCCGGATGGACAGCAGCCGGCGAGTCCGGAGCGCTCGGTGCAGGCGGTGCACGCGTGGCTGGCGCGGTCGAATCTGGCGATGCCGGAACTTGTGTTGGAAAACGGCTGCGGGCTGTCGCGGCGGGAACGCATATCGGCCGGCAGCCTCGCACGGCTGTTGCGCCATGCATACGACGGCGCGCGAATGCCGGAGTTTGCTGCTTCGCTGCCGATCGCGGGAATGGACGGAACGATGAAGTCGCGCACCGCGGCCGCGGGAAGCGCGTATGTGAAAACGGGGCTTTTAGAAGGAGTGCGGGCCGTTGCCGGGTATGTGCTGGCGGCAGGCGGCCATCACTACGCGGTCGTGGCCATTATCAACCACCCCAACGCCGATGCCGCCACCGAAGCGCTCGACGCGCTGCTCGACTGGGTGCAGGAAAAAGGCTGATCCGTCTCAGTGAGCCGTGAGTCTGAGCACCGCAATCAGCACCCCACCCATCGCCAGAAACGACCCGAAGAACCATCTCATCAGATCCACCCTGGTTTCGGCGATTTTGGCCTCCAGCCGGGCAAAGGCTTCGTTCAGGTCCGCGCGCGTTGCCGTTCTGAGCTCGGCCAGATCCGCGCGCGTTGCCGTTCTGAGCTCGGCCAGATCCGCACGCGTTGCCATTTCCCCAAGCCGACCCTCGAGACGCGCCGCGGTTTCCGCCAGATCCGCACGCGTTGCCATTTCCCCGAGCCGACGCTCGAGACGCGCCGCGGTTTCCATAAGATCGGAGCGCGTCGCCAGCTGCGCTGCGTGAAGCACATAGCGCTGGTCGATCTCCCGATGCAGCGAGGCGACGACCGCGCGCGCCTTGTCATCCGGTACGCCGGCTGCCCTCAGCGCGTCGACGACTTCGAGATCCATCTTCATCTTCCGGGCACGACCCTAATCGTACGCCGGCGAGCGGTGACAAAGAATGGCGCACTGCGCTTGCCCGCTCCCACGCTACCGGCGCCGGCAGGAGCGCGCGTGGCGGCGCGATGGAACCCGGCCCGCTGCAGCCGATCAATTCGGGCTGTTCGCGGTGATCGGAACTTCGATCGTACCTGCCCAGCCGCCGGCGTCGGGGCCACCGTCGACGGTCAGTACGCCGTGCAACGTGAGAAAGTCGGCAGCGATCGGCTGGGCTGCGGTCAAATCCAGCTGCACCGTATCTGCGGCAACGCGCACCGTCTGGGGAGCGGACGGTTCGATGCGGCCGGCCTCCAGCGGAAAGAATTCCAGGCCGTGCGGCGCCCCCTCCGCCGGCAGAGCAAATTGCAATGTCACATGGCCGTTCGCAAGCGTGGCGGCCGCCCGTGCGAGCTTGCGCTCGCGCGGAATGTGTGATCGAGCGCGTTCGAACGCGGGTGCTTCCGCGGTCGCGTGCAGCGCGCCCGCCTCTCGTACCGGCAACGTGACCACCAGATCCTGCGAGCCCGGAATGCATACGTCGTGGCACATCAGCCATTGCGCCTTCGCTTCGATGCGCACCTCGCCCCCGGGCAGCAGGTCGGGTCCGGGCTGAACGTCCGTCAGCAGCAACGTGTCGCCTTCGTAGCCGTAGTCGACCAGAGGTCCGACCGCCAATCGGCGCGGCGCCGGCCACTGAATCGGCCCCGCACGGAAGCCGGGCGGAAGACTCCACGTGAGGCGCGTCGGCAGACCCGCGTCGCCCGGCACGATCCAGTAGCTGTGCCAGCCGGGAGCGTGCAGCAGACGCAGGCCGAGTGTGAACGAACGGCCGAGGGCGACGCCGTCCTGCTCCGACCACAGGCTTGCACGGACCGGCGCGCCGAAATCCAGTGCCACAGCGCGCATCGCGCACACGAGCAGTGCGCAACCGACCGCGAGCGCGACGGAAGGCAGCCGTCGGGCCGGAGTGTTCGGGTTGCCCGGCGAGCGAATTGCGCGCCGAGCCCCCGTGGTGGCGAAAGGCGCGCACAGCGAGACGGGCACCCGGACGCTTCGGCCCGTCTGCTGCCTACGTGAGCGCATCGAACGCTTCGCCGGCAGCAGCGACGATCTGAGCGATGATCGCGTCGTCGTGTGCGCTCGAGACGAACCCGGCCTCGTACGCGGAGGGCGCCAGGTACACGCCGCGCTCGAGCATCAGGTGGAAGAATCGGTTGAAACGCTCGCGATCGCACTGCATCACCTCGCGATAGCTCGTCGGCACGCTGCTCGCGAAATACATTCCGAACATCGAACCGACCGAGTCGGCGCTGAACCGGATCGAGCGTGCGCTTGCAGCCTGCGCGAGAGCCTCGACAAGATTACGGGTGCGAAGCGCAAGGCGCTCGTAGAAGCCGGGCTCCCGGATCAGGCGCAGAGTGGCCAGGCCGCAGGCCACCGCGATCGGGTTGCCCGAGAGCGTTCCGGCCTGGTAAACGGCACCGAGCGGGGCAATATGGCGCATCAACTCGGCGCGCGCACCGAAGGCCGCCAGCGGCATGCCGCCGCCGATCACCTTGCCCAACACGACGATGTCGGCAGCGACCCCGGTCAGTTGCTGGGCCCCACCCAGCGCAACGCGGAAGCCTGACATCACCTCGTCGAACACCAGCAGCGCGCCGTGGCGCGTGCACTCTTGGCGCAGCCTACCCAGGAACTCGGCGCTGCCCCGCACCAGGTTCATGTTGCCTGCCACCGGCTCGACGATCACGCCAGCAATCTTCGGCCCGTGCTGGCGGAACGCGTCCTGTACCTGCTGGCAGTCGTTGTAGTCGAGAACCAGGGTGTTGCGAATCACGTCCGCCGGCACACCAGCCGAACTCGGATGGCCGAGTGTCAGCGCTCCGGAGCCAGCCTTCACCAGCATGCCGTCGGCGTGCCCGTGGTAGCAACCCTCGAACTTCACGACGAGGTCCCTGCCGGTGGCGCCACGCGCCAGCCGAACCGCGCTCATTGCGGCTTCGGTTCCAGAGGACACCAGCCGCAATTGCTCGATCGACGGCACCAGATTGACGATCGACTCGGCGAATTCGACTTCGGCCTCGGTCGGGGCACCGAACGATAGGCCGTTTTCCGCCGCCTCCTGCATCGCACGCAGCACGGCCGGGTGCGCGTGCCCGACGATCATCGGGCCCCAGGAGCCCACCAGATCGATGTAGCGCCGCCCGTCGGCATCCCATAGCAGAGCGCCCTGCGCACGGGCGATAAACGGCGGGGTGCCGCCAACAGCGCGGAACGCCCGCACCGGAGAGTTCACCCCGCCGGGGATGGTGCGCTGCGCGCGCTCGAAAAGCTGCTGACTGCGGTTCAGGTGAAACCCTTGATTCGGCAGGTAAATGGGCCTCTTTTGAGCGTACAAGCTATCATCCTGTCGTCGGTATGTTAACGAACTCGCCGCGCGCGGCCGAATCATGACAACGACGGTAAATACCCGCACGTTCATGTGCCTTATTTGCGGCTGGATCTACGACGAGGCGAGCGGCGCACCGGAGGACGGGATTGCTCCCGGCACGCGGTGGGAAGAAATTCCCCCGAACTGGGTCTGCCCTGAATGCGGTGCTCGTAAGGAAGATTTCGAGATGGTCGAATTGTGACCGGCTCGAAGCGGACATCCGACCCGAGTTAGTGTGTGATTACAATCGCTGAATTTGCATCGGACCGGGATTCGGGCCGGGCTGATGCCGGACGCGGTTGCACCGGATTCCGCTGGGCTGCGTACGGGGAGTGAGCATGGCAGCGGAAGACTTCAGCGAGATCCGCGGTCGCAAGGTCATGGTGATCGACGATTCGAACACGATCCGGCGAAGCGCCGAGATCTTCCTGGTGCAAGCCGGCTGCCAGGTGATCCTGGCCCAGGATGGCTTCGAAGCCTTGGCCAAGATCAACGACCACGAGCCCAGCATCATCTTTTGCGACATTTTGATGCCGCGGCTGGATGGATACCAGACCTGCGCCCTGATCAAGCGCAGCCCGCGTTTTAACCGCACGCCGGTGGTGATGCTGTCGTCCAAGGATGGGTTGTTCGATCGCGCGCGCGGCCGAATGGTCGGCTCCAGTGAATACCTGACCAAGCCGTTCACGAAAGACACTTTGCTCAGCGCTGTGCGACAGTACTCAATGAATTGAGAACTGAGTCCGCAGCTGGCTGCGCCGAGACGCAAGAGACCGCAGAGACGAACCCGAACGAGACCCGCCGCCCATGCCGATCAAATCGATCCTCATTGTCGACGACTCTCCAACCGAGCGGTATTTCCTGAACGAGCTGCTGCAGAAGCATGGATTCAGCGTGACCACCGCCGAGAACGCCGATGATGCGCTCGCCAAGTTGAAGAATGCGCTGCCGGATTTGATCCTGATGGATGTGATCATGCCCGGGATGAACGGCTTCCAACTCACGCGCCGCTTGTCTCGCGACCCGGCGACCGAGTCGATCCCGATCATCATGTGCACGAGCAAGTCGCAGCAAACCGATCGGATCTGGGGGCTTCGCCAGGGGGCACGCGACTACGTGACCAAGCCGGTCAAGGCTGAAGATCTGCTCGAGAAGATCGCGGCACTGGGATGATACGAGTCGGCGAGGAGCAACTAGAGCTCGAGGACGGCCCCAAGGCGGGACGCCTGCGTGACTTCTCCACGCTGCTCGCCCAGCGACTGCGCGCCGCACCCGGCAAATCGGCCGAGCCGGCGCGGTTGGCGGTGCGGATGGCCGATACCGGATACCTGCTCGACCTGAGCGCGACCGGCGAGATCGTTGCGCTGCCCGAGATCTCGCCCGTGCCCTGGACCCGGTCGTGGTTCCGCGGCTTGGCCAACGTGCGCGGCCGCCTGCTCGGAGTGATCGACCTGATGCACTTCGCCGGCCAGGCGCCGATGACGCCCGAAGAGTCTTTGCAGTTGGTTGTGCTCGGCGAGTCGTTGAAGATCAATGCGGCGATCATCGTGACTCGGGCATTCGGCCTGCGCAACCTGAAGGACCTGCAGCCGCTGGGGGATGTGTCCGACCCGTCGCGGCCGTGGGAACGCGAGCGCTTTCGCGATGCGGACGCTACCACGCTGATCGAACTGGACCTGCGTCGCCTGGTGGCGACCGAGCAGTTCCTGTCGATCGGGATTTAGGGTTGTCGTGAGGCGCCCGCCTTGGCGATAGCATCGAACCGTTCGGGTGCGAAGCACCGCGAAGCCGCAGGAGACCACATGGCACTGGACCCTCCACTGACGCCCCCCAAGGGCACACTGGCCAAGGCGCCGGAGGAGCCTGCAAGCGCCGAGCCGACTTTTCTCAAGGTCGAGGCTCCCCCGCGGCGACGGTCGCGCCGCCCCGAGCGCCTTGCGATTCCTCCGACGGTCGTGCAGCCGCTGGACGAATCTGGACGCGGGCTGCAAGGCTGGCTGAGCCGGCCGCTGCCGGTAATCGGACGCCGCCCGCTGGGAAGCCAGATCCGGATTCTCGGCGTGACAATGGTGCTGTTCGTCGCCGCCGGCGCCGCCATGATGTATCTGACCGCGACGACATCGACAGGTGCCGGCGAGCGAACCGCCCGCGCGTACGATCTGCAGGCGCAGTCGCACCGTCTCGCACGCGCAGCACCGACCGCCGTGCAGGGATCCAATGACGGATTCAAGGAGCTCAGCGACAGCCGCGAGCAGATCGAGCGCGACCTGGCGGCGCTCGCCGAGGGGGACGCTGCCAGCGGAACGCCGGCGGCCGGATCGGACATCCAGACGCCGCTCGCCCAGTTGCAGGAGCGCTGGAAGACGACGCAGGGCGCCGTCGCGGTGCTGACGGCGCAGCGCAAGAACCTGGCGACATTCAGCGAGCTCGTGGCGCGGATCAACGAGTCGACCGCGCATATGCAAGAGCTCGCCGAGGGCGTCCTGAACTCGATCGTGCAACGCAACGGCTCGAACCGCGAGGTGGCAGCTGCCGGCCAGCTGCTGGCACTGACGCAAGCGATCGGCCGCAGCGCCAACTCGATGATCTCGGGGTCGTCCAGCAGCAGCGATGCGGCGGCCGCGCTCGGACACGACATCGCGCTGTTCCGGGACCTGACCGTCGGGCTGTTCGCCGGCAGCGACTCGATGCGCCTTACTGCCGTCAGCGACGCCGAAACGCGCGGCCGCCTGGCCGAGCTGGTGAAGATCCATCGCGACCTGCTCGCGCCCTCCGCCGATGCGCTCGCCAATGCCCGGTCGATCGGGCTGGCCAGGGACGCGGCCCGCACGATTGCGACCAGCACCGAGTCGCTGCGCGCGGCCGCCTCCGACCTGATCTCCGCGGCCGGCGGCGGACAGCTGAGCCGCGTAATGGTTGGCGCGATGGGAGCGTTCTGGCTGGCGGCTCTGTTGTGCTCGCTGGCGATGGCGAAAGTCATGCTGGGCGATTCGCGCCGGCGCGCCGGTGAGTCCGAGCAGCGAATGATGGAGCTGCAGCGCCTGGAGGAGCAGAGCAAGCGTCGCAACGAGCGAAACCAGGCTGCCATTTTGCGGCTGATGAACGAGCTGCAGGAGGTGGCCGACGGCAACCTCACGGTGCAGGCGACCGTGACGGAGGACATCACGGGCGCGATCGCCGATTCGGTCAACTACACGGTCGAGGAGCTGCGCGGGCTGGTCGGGCGCATCAACGGAATGGCCGAGCAGGTCAACACCGCATCGACGCAGGCGCGCGACATCGCCACCCGGCTGCTCGCGGCGTCCGAATCGCAGAGTCGTGAGATTCGCGGCACCGGCGAGAAGGTGCTGCAGATGGCACAGCAGATCAATGATGTTTCCACCGGTGCAGGCGAATCGGCCAAAGTGGCGCGCGCCTCGTTGGAAGCTGCCGAGCGCGGCCAGCGCGCCGCGTACAACCAGATCGCGGGCATGAACGAGATCCGCGAACACATCCAGGAAACGGCCAAGCGAATCAAACGGCTGGGCGAGTCCTCGCAGGAGATCGGCGAGATCGTCGAATTGATCACCGACATCACCGAACAAACCAACGTGCTGGCGCTGAACGCGGCGATCCAGGCCGCCTCGGCCGGCGAGGCCGGGCGCGGCTTCACGGTCGTGGCCGAGGAGGTGCAGCGGCTGGCCGACCGCTCGGCGGAGGCGGCCAAGCAGATCGGCGCGCTGGTGCGGACGATTCAGACCGATACGCAGGACGCCGTGACCGCAATGGAACGCAGCACGCAGGGCGTGGTCGAGGGAACGAAGCTGTCCGATGCGGCCGGAACGGCGCTGGCCGAAATCGGCCGCGTGTCGCGCCAGCTCGCCGAGCTGATCGAGCGGATCGCGCAGACCACGTCCGAGCAAGCGAGCTCCGCCGGCGGCGTCGCAGTCTCGATGGAGCGGATTCTGACGGTGACCGAACAGACGTCGCACGGAACGCGCCAGACCGCGCAGTCGATCGGCCAGCTCGCCACGTTGGCGCGCGAACTCAAGGCGTCGGTGGCCCGCTTCCGGGTGGCAGCCGGATGAGCGAAATCCACGATCCTAACCAGCTGGTGGGCGCCTCGCAGGACGTGGCACCGCTCGCGTGGGTCATCGACGAGATCCGCACCGCCTTCGGCCACGCAGTGGCCGCAACGCGCGCATTCCTCGGCAACAAACAGGATCTCGACAGCCTGCGGGACGCGCGCAACCAGATTCACCAGAGCAACGGCGCTCTGCAACTGCTGGACCTGCGCGGTGTGGCGTTGGTAGCCGAGGCCGTCGAGCAGCTGCTGCACCGCTGGGAAAGCAAGCCGGAAGAATGCGTGCCATCGGCGATCCGCAACGTCGAATCGGCGCTGTCGGCCGTGCGCGCATACCTCGAGTCCCTGCTGGCGGGTCGCCCGAACCAGCCGATCCGGCTGTATCCGTACTACCGCGACATTCTGCTGCTGAACCACGCGGCACGCGTGCACCCGGCCGACCTGCTGTTCCCGGACCTGTCGCGGCGCCCGGCCTTCCACAACATCGAAGCGCGCGCATTCACAACGGACCAGCTGCGAATTCGCCGGGTGATGTATGAGGAGGGCCTGCTCGGCTTTCTGCGCAACGCGGACGACGCGCGCGCGCGCCGTCAGATGCGCGACGCGCTGTGCGAGCTGGAGCACCTGCCGCAGCGCGGGCTGGCTCGCAGCTTCTGGTGGGTGGTGCGCGGCGTGCTCGATGCGCTGGACGCGCATCGCGTCATTGTGGACCTGGATCTGAAGCGACTGCTGGCACGCCTGAATCTGCAATTGCGCCGCCTGGTCGACGGCGGACAGGTGGTGGCCGAGCGGCTGATGGTCGACGCGCTGTACTACGTTGGGCGCTCCGACGAGAAAGTGGCGCGCGTTGCCGAAATCAGGCGCCTGTACGGGTTGGACGCGCTGATCCCTGCCGACTTCGAGCGGGCCACGCTCACCACGGTCGATCCGGACGCGCTGGCAGCGCTGCGCGAGGCGCTGGCACAAGCCAAGACTCTATGGGGGCAGCTGGTCACGAGCGCCGCGCCCAACCCGGCACGCTACCGCCAGGAAATCGAGAACGGCCGCGTCGCCGCGACGCGTCTGCATGCGGCACCGCTTGCCGAGGTGCTGGGTTGGATCGGCCGAGTCACCGAGGGTTTCGCGCAGCGCCCGACCGCTGCGCGCGAAGGACTGGGTCTGGAGGTCGCCTCAGCGCTGCTGTTCGTCGAGACCGGCGCCGACGAGTTGCCGCAGCTCGATCCAGAGTCCACCGCGCGCGCGCGCAAGGTGATCGAGCGGCTGCACGGCGCCCTCGAGGGTCACGCCTTGCCCGAGGCCGGCCCGTGGCTGTCGGATTTGGCGCGGCGCGCGCAGGAGCGCCTGTCGATCGGAACCGTCGTTTCCGAAACGCAGGCCACGTTGCGCGAAATCGAGCAGCGGCTCGATCGATTCTTCCGCGCTCCGGCGCAGCGCGATGAGCTCGCCGGCATCGGGCCGCTGGTAGACCAGGTCTGCGGCGTGATGTCGGTCCTGGGGCACGAGGAGCCGGTGGCGGCGCTGCGCAACGTCCAGCATTCGGTCGCCGGCCTGGCCGACGCCTCTGCGCCGGCCACTCAGGAAGAGTTCACGCGGATCGCGCAGAACCTCGGCGCGATCGGATTCTTTGTGGAAACGCTGGCGCAGGACACGGCTCGCCCGCGCGGGATGTTCCGCTACGACCCGACGACGGGCTTGTTCTCGGCCGACCTGGCTCGCGCTCCCGAAGCTGCCACGGGCGCGCCAGGCGTCGGCGACGAGATCGAGCTGCCATACGTTGCGCACGAAGCGGGGCCTGCGGCACCAGCGGTGAATGTCGAAGCAGCCGCCAAGCAGCGGCTGGACAAGGCTCGCGCGATTGCCGAGCGCCTTGCGGTGATGCCGGAGGACCAGGGGTTCCAGCGGCAAATCGCCGAGGTGCTGGCGCAGCTGGCCCACGATGCCGACCTGCTCGATAGCGGGTCGCTGCGCGCCCTGGCGGCCGATTCGATGCGCTTGCTGGTCGGCCTGCGCAGCGGCGGCGGTCGCAAGTCCGCGATCGAGCTGGTCGAGCGGCTGACACCGAGCCGGCCCGCGGTGCCGCAGCCGACCGCGCCGTTGCCGGCGAGCCAATCGGCCGCCGCTGAGGAACTGCACGAGATCTTCGTGGGAGAGGGCACCGAGGTGCTCGACTCGATCGACGAACACCTAGGGCTTTTGCGTGCGCAGCCGCACGACCTGGGTCTGATGACCACGGTGCGCAGGGGCTTCCACACGCTGAAGGGTTCAGGCCGCATGGTGGGTTTGCGCAGCTTCGCCGACGGCGCGTGGGCGGTGGAACAGTGTTTCAACCTGTGGCTGGCGCAGGAGCGTTCGGCCACGGAAGACCTGCTCGGGCTGGCGCGCCAGGCAAGCGACGAAATGCGCGGATGGCTCGAACAGGTTGCGGCTGACCCGAACGCGCCGATCGACCCGGCGCCGCTGGTGAAAATGGCGCAGACCGTACGCGAGGCCGGTTCCGCCGCCGGGCATCAGATTCCGGACTTGATGGCAGGGCACGCACCCCCAAAAGATGACGGCAGCGCGGAGGCCGAAGGGTCGCCGGCGCTGCCGACCGCGGCTGTCCCGCAGGGCCAGTACCAGTTGACGTTGGACGAGGACGCGCTGGAAAGCGAGGCGGGCGAGCCGCTCGAAGCAGCCAGCGAAGCGTTCGAAGCCGAAGCTCCGATCGAAGCAGACGAGATGAGCGACGCCGAGCGTGAATCGGCGGCGGAGCAAGAACTGGCTGATTTGGTGGAGCTGGCGCGCATCGATTCCCCCTCCTCCGCGCTTCGCGCTTCCTCCTCCGCGGCTTCCGCCGCTTCGGAGGACGAGCCGGAGGGCAGGGCCGACGATGAGGTGCCGCCGGACGATGCGTGGCCCGCGGAGAGCTCCGGCCTGCAGCCCCTATACGAGCAGACCCGCCGGATCGGCGAGATCGAGATCAGCCACGGCCTGTACTCGGTGTTCCTGAACGAATCGGACGAGGCGGTCCGCGCGCTGGCGCAGGACGTCGGCGAATGGCGCTACGAACCGGAGCGTCCGGTATCGCCGAACACGGTCCGGCGCGCCCATTCGCTGGCCGGCATCAGTGCCACAGTCGGGCTGCATCCAGTCCACCTGATCGCCGAGCCGCTCGAGGCGCTGATGCACGAGCTGGCCGGGGAGCACGGATTGGCGCCGGCGTTGACGTCATCGCAGTTCGACGTGCTCGATCGCGCGATCGAGCAGATGCGCGGCATGCTGCTCCAGTTCGCCGCCGGGGTGCATCCGCCGGAAGGATCCCTGGAAGCAGCCGCCGTGCGTGAGCTGCTCGGCGTCGTGCGCGCTCAGATCGAACACCGGCACCAGCAGGCGCTGGGCAACGCGCCCGCCGGAATCGAACTCGTGATGGTCCCGCCGCCGGAGGAATCCCCGGAAGCGGCGGCCGTTGAGCCGCCTGGCGCAGCCGCCGAAGAGCAAGTCGAAGACGAAGAGACAGCCGCAAGCGCAGAGGATTCCGAGGAAGATGCGCGAATGCTCGCCTCGGAGGGGGCCGCCCTTTCGGCGGCGCAGCCTGCGCAGGAAGCCGCGCAAGCATCGCGCCTGGTGCCTCGCCCCGAGAGCGCCTTGCGCGACGAGCTCGACCCCGATTTGCTGCACGTGTTCATCACCGAAGCGCACGATCTGCTGCCGGCAATCGGCATTGGACTGCGCTCGCTTGCGGTGAATCCGAACGACCGCGAAGCGGCGCGCGACCTGATGCGGTGCCTACACACGGTGAAGGGAAGCGCGCGGATGGCCGGCGCCATGAGCCTGGGCGAACTCGTGCACGAGATGGAAACGCGGATCGAGTCGGCGATGCAGCTGGTCAGCGTGCCGGCGGTCGTGATCGAAGACCTGCAGAGCCAATTTGACCAGGCGCTGTCGCTGTTCGACCATCTGCACGCGCCGCCGCAACCGAGCCCAGCGCCGGAGGCCGATGGCGTCGCGGCAGCTTCCAGCGCCGAGGAACCCGAGGCAGAAGAGGCCGAGCTGCAGGCCCGCACGGCGGCCACCGCCACGGGCGCGCGCGAAACGGCGGCGGAGCCGGAGAAACCGGTCGTCGCCCCCGCCGCTCCGGCAGCCCCGTTCATTCGCGTCCGCGCCGACGTGCTCGACCGCTTGGTCGACCACGCAGGCGAGGTGTCGATCGCCCGCTCCAAGCTGGAGACCGAGGTCGGCACGCTGCGCGGTTCACTGACCGACCTGACCGAAAACATCCAACGGCTGCGCAACCAGCTGCGCGAGGTCGAGATCCAGGCCGAAGCGCAGATCCAAGCGCGGTCGGATCAGCTCGCCCGTGAGGCAGCCGCGTTCGACCCGCTCGAGTTCGACCGTTTCTCGCGCCTGCAGGAGCTCACCCGCATGCTGGCCGAATCGGTCGAGGACGTCGCGATGGTCCAGAGCACGATGCTCAAGGGCCTGCAATTGGCCGACAACGACCTGAGCGCGCAGTCGCGCCTGACGCGCGAGCTGCAGCAGCAGCTGATGCGAGTGCGGCTGGTGCCATTTTCGAACGTGTCCGAGCGCCTGTATCGCGTCGCACGCCAGACCGCGAAAGAGGTCGGCAAGCGCGTGCACCTGGAGATCGTTGGCGGGACGACCGAGATCGACCGCGGCGTGCTCGAGCGGATGAGCGGCCCGTTCGAACACCTGGTTCGCAACGCGATCGTGCACGGAATCGAACCGCCCGAGCGGCGCCTGACGCTTGGCAAGCCCGAAAGCGGAGAGCTGCGAATCGACGTCAAGCACGAGGGCAACGAAATCATCGTCACGTTCTCGGACGACGGCGCCGGGTTGAACCTGGAGCGCATCCGTCAGCGTGCGATCGAACTGAACCTGCTCGACAGAGAGCGGCATGTGAGCGAACGCGATCTGGCCGAGTTCGTGTTCGCTCCGGGCTTTTCCACTGCGCACGAGGTCACGGAACTGGCCGGCCGCGGGATCGGGATGGACGTCGTGCGCTCGGAGCTCGCCTCGTTCGGCGGCCGGATCCTCGTCACCACCGAAGCGGGACGCGGTACGCGTTTCACCGCTTACCTGCCGCTGACGCTTGCGGTGACCCAGGTCGTTCTCGCCACGGTGGCGGGCCGCCGATTCGCGATCCCATCGGCAATGGTGCAGCAGGTGCGTCGCTTCAAGGCGTCCGATGTCGACGCGGGCTTGCGCGACGGAATGCTCGCGTTCGGCTCCTCCGGCACCGTCGTGCTGCGCCCGCTGGCGCAGCTGCTCGGCATCGAGACTCCGCTCGCGCTGGTCGGGCGCCAGACGCCAGTTGGCCTGCTGCGCTCCGGCGAGGACCGGCTGGCGGTGGTGGTCGACGACATGACTCCGAACCAGGAAGTGGTCGTCAAGAACGTCGGCCCGCAGGTATCGCGCCTGACGGGCGTGCTGGGCGCAACCATCCTCGGCAGCGGTGAGATCGTTCTGATCCTGAATCCGGTGCAGCTGATCGGGCGAGCGCCGGAGCCTTCGCCGCTGTACGTGCCTGCGCCGGTCGAGGGAATCGACGTCGATACCGAGGCGATCGGCGCCACCATTATGGTCGTGGACGACTCGCTCACGGTGCGCCGCGTTACGCAGCGTTTGCTGGAACGCCAGGGTTTTCAGGTGCTGCTGGCCAAGGACGGCGTGGACGCGCTGCGGCAGATGCAGGACACGATGCCCGACGTGCTGCTGGTGGACATCGAGATGCCGCGGATGGACGGCTACGACCTGACGCGCGCGGTGCGGTCGAATCCGGAAACGCAGGCGATCCCGATCCTGATGATTACTTCGCGGACGGCCGCCAAGCACCGCGCGCTCGCGTTCGAGCTGGGTGTCAACGAATACCTCGGCAAGCCGTACCAGGAAGAAGAACTGCTGCGGCTGATCCGCAGGCACCTCGCCGCCCGAGCATCGGCGTAGTACTCGTTACAACCGCCAGACCGGCCGCGGCTCCAGAACGATCACGACGCCTCGACGGGTGCGGGCCTGCCGCGCGCGGGCAGCAGCACGGTCGCGAGAGAGAAGACAATCAAGCCCAGCGCAACATAGTCCTGCCAGCGCGGTCGCTCGCCGAGCAGCCAGATGCTGGAGAACACGCCGAGGGCCGGGATCATCATCATCGACAGCCCGCTCGCTGCGGGCGGCATCCGGCGCGCCAGGTGCAGCCACACGACGTGGCAGAACGCGATCGAAATCGCCATGTTGTACGCGATCGCGACCCATTCCAGTGCGTCGGGCGAGCGCCACCGGTCGCGCTCGAACAAAATGGTCCCGGCCAACAGCACGACCAGCGCCAGCGAGAGCGACCAGAAAATCGCGGTCAGCGCGGGCACGTGGATCGCACGGCGACGCGCCTGGTGGGTACCGTAGCCCCAGGAGAAGGCGGCGAACAGGATCAGCAAGGTCCCGGCAGGACGCCCCGCCAGCGAGCTCAGTTCCGACGACAGCAGCAGCGACGTGGCCGCCAGCGCAGCCCCCACTCCGAGCCAGTGGCGCGCGGGCGGATGCTCGCCGAACCATAGCGCGCCGATCAGCGCCGCCCACAAGGGCATCGTGTACCCCAAGATCGCGCTGCGCCCGGCCGGCAGCATCGTCAGCGCCAGGATCATCGCGCAGTGCCATATCACCACATTCGGTACCGCAACGCGGACGATGTCGAGCCAGTCGCTGCGCGGCAACGCCAGCGGAATCGAGGCAACGCGCGCGTATGCGGCAAGGATCACGAGTGCGCCGGCGATGCAAAGGGAGCGGAAGAACAGCGGCGGAAGCTCGCGCACTCCGAATTTCATCACGGGCCAGGCAAATCCCCATGCCAGCGTCATCAGGAGCAGCAGCACCGCATCGCGGCGTGTCATCGAAGTCATCATCGAGGAGAGCGTACGTTAACGGCGTGTTCGATTTCGCGGGCTTGGCCCGGCGGCGCCACCCATCACATTCGTATCTGCGGTGACCGGATGTTTCCAACCAGCATGTTGCCAGGCCCCATCCTAACAATCGGACACACTCGCTTACCGGCGGACGCACCGCAGCGGCAGACAATGGGATGCAATCCGACTGTTGTTCACACACCGCGGAGCGCATCGTGAAAAAACGTTCGAACTGGTTGACCATGCTGACGGCCGGCGCCGGCTGCGCACTGATCCTGGGCTTGACCGCGTGCGGAGGCGGAGGAGGCGGGGCAAACCCCGCGCCCACACAGATGAAGGGCACGGTGAACTTGCAGATCACCGACGGCCCGAGCGACGAATTCCAGCACCTGTGGGTCACCTTCACGGCGATCTCGTTCCATACCGACCCGAACGCAGCGTGGAGCGCGAGCGATGCGACCTGGGTGACGATGAAACTGCCGGCTCCGGTCACGATCGACCTGACCACGTTGAACAACGGCGCGCTGAACACGCTGTTCTCCGGGATGAGCCTTCCGGTCGGAACCTATCGGCAGATCCGTTTCCTGCTGGACGGGCCGGACGCCCCACTCGATGCTTCTGCGTTGGCAACCAAGGATTCGAACGGCGCGGCGCTGCAGTGGAATGACCAGGTCGAGTATCTCGCCGCCAACAGCACGACGGCCCTGGAATCACCGCTGGAGATCGCCTATCCGACGCAGGGTATCCAGCTCGTCGGCACGTTCAACGTCGTACAGGGCGCAACGGTGAACCTGGCGGTCGACTTCGACCTGGAGCAATCCATCGTGCCGTTCAAGCATGACACGCTGACGTACTTCACGATGCGCCCCAACCTGCGCTACTACGACATGACGCAAGTGGCGGCCATCACGGGAACGGTCGACCCCAGCAAGCTGTGCCAGACGATCGCCGCCGAGGGTGCCCAGTCGCCGGCGTGCGCATTCAATCTGATCGTCAAAGCCGAGCTGCTGACGGCCGACGGCAGCCGCCACTATGTGGCGCGCGCCACCACCGTCGATCCGGTGACCGGCAATTTCACGCTGTACCCGCTTTGGACGCAGGACGCGAGCGGCAACGCCATTGCTTCCTACGACGTTCTGATCCGCGGGCGCAACATCGAGACGATGATCGTGCAGACCGTTCCGGTCACCATGGGGAGCGTGCCGCCCGGCGGCTTGGGGCTGGCTCCGACCCGGCTGCAGTCGACCCCGATCGCCTTGACGCTGAACAGCGGCGAATACACCGCGCAGTTTGCGGCGAACGCGCCGCTTGCCCCGCTGACGTCCGGCTACGTGATCTTCCAGCAGACGCTCAGCGGCGCCGGCGCTGTCCCCTACCAGGTGCGCGGGCGAAATACGGATCCGTTCAACGGCACGTTCCGGAATCCGATCCCGCTGCAGGGTTCGACCTCGTCGCTGCATGTGGCGCCGTACAACGGCGGCAACGCGCTCGCATTCAACAGCCAGACGCCGGTGGAAGGCGCGGGCGCCTTCACCGTGGCGGACAACGAAGTCGCGTATTACACGCTGGGAACGGCTGGCGTGATGCCGCCGCCGTCCGCGCCATCGACGTCGCAGACCTTCACTCCGGCGCCGCCCGTGCTCCTGTCTGGTGTGCAGTCCGGCACCATCAACGTCACGCTCGCCTTCAGCGGAATCGGCGTCGACAACCAGTGCGAGCTCGTGCTGGCGCGTTTCGCCGCGATCGTCGACACCTACGACTGCCACTCGTTCCTGAGCACCAACGGCGGTACCAATACCGGCTCGTTCGCGCTCAACGGCGTGCCGGCCGGCGACTCCGCCATGCCGGTTCCCGGTGCCTACTACTACGCGTACGTGCGGCTGTGGCAGGCCGGCCACGGAGCAGCCACGCGCAGGATCGTTCCGCTGCCGGGGTTCATCGATTTGCGCAGCACCTCAGCCGCCACGTTGAACGGCAGCGTTCCGGGAGCGTAGGAACCATCGACCGGCCGGGCCGCGGGGAGATCGCGGCCGTCGACCGGCCGCGCCTACGGTAGCGGAGCGTTGGCCTGTCGGGCTGTTCGTGTGTCTGCAGCCGTTGGCCGGCCGGCCTACCGCCGGCCCTCGCCGCTGCGCGGGCGCCGGCGACATCTGGTTGTCGCTGTGCGCGCATACCGCGCGGCGGATACGCCGCAGCCGTTCAGGGCACCTCAGCAGATCGCCGTCCTGTTCCGCCGCGCTAGGAGCAAGGTCGCCGGCGCCTGCTCGCGTTCGAGGGCCGACGCTTTCCGTCCGGCCAACGGGCACCCACCATCGCGCAGCGACGGCTCAAGCGCAGTGCTGTAGGTCATCGTTGATCGATCAGGAGCTGCGATGACCTAAAAACACCGTGCTGGAACGAGGGCGCAATGATGATCGCTTTCCGTTGGACTGGCGGGAGAGCGTTGGCCCTGGATGCGAGCAGGCGAGCGGCAGTTGGTACAGCGCGGCGGTACAGGACAGCAGAGCGCTGAGGTCCTCTGGTGTGCTCGGATGTTTCCGCCGCGCGCTGCCGAGCGCAGCCATGTTCGGATGCCGCTCGCCCGCGCAGCAGACAGGACCGACGCTAGGCCCGACAGTCCAACGGCCACGAACGCTCGGCCGGCCGGCCGGCGGCTACGAACGTGAACGATTCCGGCACGCCAACGGCTCCAATTCGTTTGGCCGTCCACGGGCCATTGATGGGTACGGCCCAGCGCAAACGTACAATCGCCGTCATGTCCCAGCCGCCGACCTTCGTTGAAAAGCTGTCGGCGCGATGGAAAGATCACGGCACGCTGCTGTGCGTCGGCCTGGATCCGGATCCGGAGCGGCTGCCGCCGCATCTGGCAGGGCGCAGTGATGCGCTGCTGGCGTTCTGCCGCGAGATCGTCGACGCCACAGCGGACTTGGTTTGCGCGTTCAAGCCGCAGGCGGCGCATTTTGCCGCCGAGCGCGCCGAGGATCAGCTCGAAGCGCTGATCGGGCACATCCGTCAGCGCCACCCGGGGGTGCCGGTCATTCTGGACGCCAAGCGCGGCGACATCGGATCGACCGCGCAGCACTACGCGCGCGAGGCGTTCGAGCGCTACCGGGCCGATGCTGTCACGCTGTCGCCGCTGATGGGATTCGACTCGATCGAGCCGTTCGTGCAAAGCGCGCAGCACGGTGCATTTTTGCTGTGCCGAACGAGCAACGCTGGAGGCACTCAGCTGCAGATGCTGGATGCCGGCGGCGAACGTCTGTACGAGCACATCGCGCACCTCGCGGTGTCGCAATGGAACGTGAACGGCCAGCTCGGCCTGGTGGTGGGAGCGACGTACCCGCTCGAACTGGCCCGAGTGCGGCAGATCGCGCCCACGCTTCCGCTTCTTGTACCGGGTATCGGTACGCAGGGAGGCGACATCGACGCGACGCTGCGCGCCGGACTGGACGCGGACGGCGCCGGACTGGTGATCAACTCCTCGCGCGCGATCCTGTATGCAGGAACGGGCGAGTCGTTCGCGCAGCACGCCCGCGAAGCCGCGCTGCAGACGCGCGAGCGCATCGAAGCGTCGCGCCGCGTGCGAAGAGTGGCCTGACGGCCAAACCGGACAACGAGACGACTGCAAAGGGCGCGATTACACGTCCTGCCGCTGTTCCAGCAGCGTATTCAGCCCTTCCAGCGCCTCGAGCACGGCCTGCGTCCGAACTGCCGCGCGATTGCCGTCGAACAGACGCGTGGCTGTGCGAACCCAGGGCGCGACGGCAGGATCGCGCCGGATCGCCCACGCGAAACACACCGTGCCCACCGGCTTGGATACGGTGCCGCCGTCGGGACCTGCAAGCCCGCTCACCGCCACCGCGACTTGCGCGTTGCTGTGGTTCAGGCAGCCCAGTGCCATCGACCGGGCAACCGGCTCGCTCACCGCACCGTAGTCGCGCAGGTACACCGGCGAAACGCCAAGCACCTTGAGTTTGGATTCGTTCGAATACGTGACAAAGCCACGGTCGAACCAGCTGCTCGATCCGGCGATCTGGGTGACCGCGAATGCAACCCCACCGGCAGTGCACGACTCCGCAGTGGCAAGCATCAGCCGCTCGCGCACCAGCAATCCGCCGAGCCGCTGCGCGCTGCGCCACAGCTCGGCCGGCAGGTCGCGAGGCGTCACGACAGCCGTATCCACAGTTGGATCACCACCACTACGTACACGCCCGCCATCAGGTCGTCGGCCATCACGCCGACTGCGTTGGGCCAGCGCCGCTCGATCCAACCGATCGGCGCCGGTTTCAGGATGTCGAACAGCCGAAACAGAACGAACGCAACTGCTTGCAGCAACCACGGGCGGTCCCCGCCCGGCAGCAGCGAGAGCACCAGCCAGAACGCGACGATCTCATCGATCACAATCTCGCCGGCATCGTGGTGCCCAAGGGCGGCGCCCGCGCGCCCGGCGGCCCAGGTCCCGACCAGCAGACCCGCTACGCCGATAAGAACTGCGACTGCCCTCGGCAGTTCCACCAGCTGGCCCAGCCCGGCGAACAGGAGCCACCCCGCGGCGGTGCCCCAGGTTCCCGGCCCCGGGCGCAACAGACCGGCGCCAAAGCCGACTGCAATCAGGTGCGCCGGGTGGGATCGAACGAAGGCGGCCCCTGGCACGTGCCTGCGAAGTGATCGAATCCGCGCAGTGTAGCGTCGATCCCGGATTCCCCCAGCAACCGCAAACCCGACTCTTTTGTCAATGAGCCGATCCTGGTTATTCCGATCCCGCTGTGCTGCGCAGCCGCAAAAATGGCCTCCCGATGCGACGGGGACGCAGTAAACAGCAGCTCGTAATCGTCGCCCCCGGCCAACAGACAGCGCAGCTGCAGCGTGCGTTCGACCGCCCGCAACGCCTCCGAGCGAGGTACCTGTGGCACCTGCACATCCGCCCCCACCCCAGAGCGCTCCAGCACTTGCCCCAGATCCCCTACAAGTCCGTCGGAAATATCGATGGCGGCACTTGCCAGGCCCCGAAGCGCGAGCCCTAACCCGACGCGCGGCTGGGGCCAGAGCAGGCGCCGCTCGCAGTCCCGGGCCTGTTGCGGACCCAGCCGGACCTCGCCGCGGGCGTGCGCCAAAGCGAGCGCGGCATCGCCGAGCTCGCCCGAAACCCACAGGTCGTCGCCAGCGCGGGCACCGCTGCGCCCACGCAAGGTCGCGCGTTCAACCTCTCCAATCGCGGTAATGCATACGGTGACGGGGCCGTCCGCAGCGCCGACGGCTGCGGCGCGCGTGGTGTCTCCGCCGACGAGCTCGCAGCCCTCGCGCCCCGCCAACTCGAACAGCGCGCCCGAGAATGCCTCGAGCCAAGCCGGGTCGGCGCGCGGCGGCGGCAGTGACAGCGCCAGCAGGAAACAGCGCGGGCGTGCACCTGCTGCAGCCAGATCCGACAGGTTCACGGCCAGTGCCTTATGTCCGAGCGAAGCCGGATCGACGTCGCGGAAGAAGTGCACGCCCTCTGCCAGAAGGTCGGTGGTGATCGCGAGGGTGCGCTCGCCCGCGTCGATCAGCGCGCAGTCGTCGCCGACGCCCTGCCGCTCATGCACCGGGCGCGCAAAGTAGCGGGCGATCAGCTCGAACTCCGTCATCAACCCAGCCCCTCAGGCGCCAGCGTCTGCGCGGCGCATCCGCGCCGCGACCTTGTCCAGCACAGCGTTGACGTAGCGATATCCCTCGCTGCCGCCGAAGTCCTTGGCGAGCTCGACCGCCTCGTCGATCACGACGCGATAGGGAATCTCAGGACGGTGCGCGAGCTCGTAGGTGGCGATCAGCAGGATCGTGTGCTCGATCGGGCTGAGCTGCGCCAACGGCCGGTCGATCGCATCGGTGAACTGTGCGCGCAGCGCCGCAGCCGACGCGGTCACGCGCTGCATCAACTCGATGAAGTACGCCTCGTCGGCCTCGGCATAGCCGGGCGAGGATTGGAAGCGCCTCGTGATCTCGCCGCACTCGCCGCCGGCGAGCAGCCAGCCGTAAAGCCCCTGCAGCGCGAACTCGCGTGCGCGATGGCGGGGGCTTCGGATGGCTGCTTTCGCAGCGCCGCCCTCGCCGGCCGGTTCGTCGGTATCAGCGCAGTCCATGACTACTGCGCGCCTTCCTCCTCGCCGCCCTCTTCCAGCGACCACACCAGGTTGGCCATCTCGACCGCCACGCGGGCCGCCTCGCGCCCCTTGTCGGCGACGCGTGCGCGCGCCTGCGTCTCATCGTCGGTCGTCAGCACCGCGTTGGCCACTGGAACGCCGTGGTCGAGCGCGACGCGGCTGATCCCCGCAGCCGACTGCGTCGCGACCACTTCGAAATGGTGCGTGTCGCCCCGAATCACGCAACCGAGTGCGATCAGCGCGTCGTAATCCTGCGCCTGCGCAAGCTTGGCCAGAGCGATCGGCACCTCAAGCGCGCCGGGCACTGTCACGTGTGTCACGTCGTCGTCGTCGACGCCGAGGCGACGCAACTCGTCCACGCACGATTCGAGCAGCGCCTCGCCAGCCCACGCGTTGAAGCGCGACTGCACGATGCCGATCCTCAAACCAGCGCCATCCAGATCGGGGGGGATCGAGTCAATTGCCATTTTTCAGTCGCTCTCCAGGTATCCGACCGCGGTCAACCCGAACCCGGCCATCGAAGGCATCTTGCGCGGCTTGGCCATCAGCCGCATCCGCCCCACTCCCAGGTCGCGCAGGATCTGCGCGCCGATGCCGTACGTGCGCAGATCGTGCGCCGCCGCGCGCGGGGCTGCCGGCTCCGGGCCCGGCGTGGCCCACGCGCGCAAGTGCTGCTGCAGCTGCTGCGAGCTCTCGCCACAGTTCAGCAGCACCAGCACGCCGCAGCCTTCGCGCGCGATGCGCTGCAAGGCGTTCGCAGGCGTCCAGGCGTGCCGCCCGCTCGATGCGTCGACCAAGTCCAGCACCGACAGCGGCTCGTGCACCCGCACCAGGACGTCCTGTTGCGGCCGCGGCTCGCCGCGCACCAGCGCCAGATGCGTGCCGTCGCCCGCAAGATCGCGGTACGCGATCAGCTCGAATTCCCCGGCCGGTGTGTTCACCGCGTGGTGACCGATACGCTCGATCAGCGATTCGGTGGCCGCACGATGGTGGATCAGGTCAGCGATCGTTCCCAGCTTCAGGCCGTGCCGGCGCGCGAAGCCGATCAGATCTGGAAGGCGCGCCATCGTACCGTCGTCGTTCATGATCTCGCAGCACACGGCGCAGGGATACAGGCCTGCCAGCCGCGCCAGGTCGCAGCAGGCCTCCGTGTGACCGGCCCGCATCAGCACACCGCCGGAGCGGGCCACCAGCGGAAAGACGTGACCCGGCTGCACGATGTCCTCGGGTCTCGCGTCCGGGCGCGAAGCGACGCGGATCGTGTGCGCGCGGTCCGCCGCCGAAATGCCGGTCGCCACACCGGCAGCCGCCTCGATCGCCACCGTGAAGTTGGTTCCGTGCACCGTGCGGTTGTCCTGCGCCATCGGTGCCAGCCGCAGCTGGCGGGCGTGCTCCTCGGTGATCGGCATGCATACCAATCCCCGCCCGTGCTTGGCCAGGAAATTGATCTTGTCGGCCGTAACGAAATCGGCGCCGAATACCAGGTCGCCCTCGTTTTCGCGATCCTCGTCGTCCACCAGAACGACCATGCCGCCGCGCGCGACCTCGGCGATGATCTCGGAGGTCGGCGCGATCGGCGACTCGACCGCGGACGCGGGTGCGGAACGCTGTGGCGACAACATGGGAGGAATTCTAGTGCCCCAGGGCGCGAATCAGGCGCCCTTTCTGCGCAGGGCAGCACCGATCGCGGCCGCCATTTTCTCGATCGCGCGCTGCGCGTAGCGCGCCAGAGGGTCGATTTCCAGGTTCACGCGCTGTCCGACCGCCAGGTGGGCCAGCGTCGTCGCTGCCAGCGTGTGCGGGATCAACTGGATCGTCACCTCGCAACCGTTATCCAAGTCCTCGACCCGGTTGATCGTCAGGCTCACGCCGTCCACCGCGAGCGAACCTTTGTACGCCAGGCACGTCGCGAGCGCGGCGGGCGCGCGCAGCTGCACCTGGCTCGATTCGCCGGCAGGCGTCAGCGCGCCGACGATGCCGACCGCGTCGACGTGCCCGGACACCAGGTGTCCGCCGATCCGGTCGCCCAGGGCCATCGCCAGCTCCAGATTCACCGGACCGCAACGATCCAGGTTGGCGGTGCGGGCCAGCGTCTCCTCGGAAAGATCGGCCTCGAAGCGCGTTCCTGCCACGGAGACGGCCGTCAGGCAGCATCCGTTGACCGCGATGCTGTCGCCGACTTTCAGGCTGGCGGTGTCGATCGGCGCAGCCTGCACCAGCAAGCGCACGCTGCGCTCGCGCGCCTCGACCCGCTCGATTGCTCCGACTACCTGAACGATGCCGGTGAACATTGCTCGAAGGCCGATGGCGTGCCCGGTCAGCCTATTGGAACCGCGCCAGCACACGAATGTCCTCGCCGACGCGCACGACCTCGCGCAGCGCCATCCGTCGGACCTGTTCCAAGCTGGAGATTTCGGCCAGATCGATCATCGGCTGCCCGGGCCCGATCAGGCAGGGCGCCAGGTACGCCAGCAGCTCGTCGACCAAACCTGCCGATAGCAGCGAGCCGTTCAGGCGCGCGCCGGCCTCGACATGCAGTTCGTTGATTCCCCGCCGCGCCAGCTCGC
Organism: Burkholderiaceae bacterium; assembly: GCA_019236735.1. GTDB lineage: Bacteria > Pseudomonadota > Gammaproteobacteria > Burkholderiales > Burkholderiaceae_F > VBCK01. The sequence goes on along the minus strand of JAFAIM010000058.1, from coordinate 12,284 downwards.
GCATCAGCGCCGTCAGATCGACTTTGCCGTTCGCGTCCGCGCCAAGCTCGACAACCTCGGCGTTGTGCGCTCCGAGCTGCTCCGCCTTGCGCCGATCGCGCCGCGTGCAGACCACCAGCACCGGGTTGCCGTCGAACAGCCGCGCCTGCGGTTCCACTTCGAAGCGGCTGTCCACCAGAACCTTCAGCGGCTGACGTGGCGTCTCGAGCAGGCGCACCGACAGACGCGGATCATCCGAGCGGACCGTACCGATTCCGCTCAACACGGCGCATGCGCGTGCGCGCCACGCGTGGCCGTCGGCGCGGGCGGCCTCGGACGTGATCCACTGCGAGGCGCCGTTGTGCAGCCCCGTGCGCCCGTCCAAGCTGGCGGCCACCTTGACTCGCACCCATGGGCGTCCTCGCGTCATTCGCGAGAAGAAACCCGCATTCACCTCGATCGCGTCCTGCTCGAGTAGTCCGCATCGAACATCCGTTCCGGCCTGCCGCAGCATCTCCAGGCCGCGGCCCGCGACCTGCGGATTGGGATCCTCCACGGCTGCGATCACCATTGCCACGTGCGCCTCGATCAGCGCGGTCGCGCACGGGGGCGTGCGGCCGAAATGGGCGCACGGCTCGAGCGTCACGTAGACGTGCGCGCCGTGCAGGTCGTGACCACCCCTGCGCGCATCGAGCAGCGCTTCGATCTCCGCGTGATTCGAGCCCGGCCGCTGGGTAAAACCCTCGCCGATGATGCGCCCATCGCGCACGACGACGCAGCCCACGCGCGGGTTAGGCGTCGCGACCACCATCGCCTTGGCCGCGAGTTCCAGCGCACGCGACATGAAGCGGTGGTCCGCGTCGGTGTACATGCGTACCGATTCTACGCAGGCGAAGTCGCCATCCAATTCCAGGATGGAGCGTCCGAGTGCCCGTCTCGCTGTGCGCGCCTTTCGCCACCACGGGGGGCGGAGGCGGGGTTTCGCGAAGCGCAGCTTCGCGCCGCCGCAGCCGGCACGCCTTGCAAGGCGTGCCGTCCCGGCGTTCTCGCTCGCCGGGCAGCCCGAACACTCCACCCTAGATTTCAGCGGATGAACCCTCGCCTGCGTAATCGCAGGCGAGGCCTTGCCGTGCTTTCGCTTACTGGAGTCTTACTGGACCGTAAGGCGCTTGCTCACGGCTTGCGCGCGCTTGGGCAATGTCAGCCGCAGCACGCCGTCGTCGAACACCGCTTCGGCACCCTGATCGGTCACTTCGTCCGGCAGCTCGACGCTGCGCGCGTAGCTGGTTGCGAAGCGCTCCTGGTGCAAGAGGCGGGAACCGTCCTTGTCCTTGACTTCGCGCTCACTCTTGTTCTCGGCCCGAATCGACAGGCGAGGTCCTTCGACGCTGACCTGGATGTCTTCCTTCTTTACTCCCGGAAGATCCACGGACACCGTGTACTTGTCCCCCTTGTCGATCACATCCATCCGAGCCCGCACCGCCGCCGGCAGCTCCGCGCTGCGCGTCACCGACCAGCCTGCCCGGTTGAAGAAGTCGCCGAGAAAATCGTCGACCAGCGAGCCAAACGGCTCGCGCCTGATAATGGCGTTCATTCGTGTCTCTCCTGTGCTCGTTCCAGCGCCCGCGGCGCCGACACGAAGGACAGATGGGGCCAGCCGGCGGGAATTCAACTCCCAGTACGGGCACGGCGGCGCGACGGCCGCACTTCCTTGACGACCTCGGCAAACTCGTCGACGTCCTCGAAACTGCGATACACCGACGCGAACCGTATGTAAGCGACCTTGTCGAGGCGCTTGAGTTCGCGCATCACCAGCTCGCCGAGCTTCTCGCTCTTGACCTCGCGCTGCGCCGTCGACAGCAGCTTGTCTTCGATGCGCCCGATGGCGTCGTCGACCGCCTCGCGGGGAACCGGCCGTTTGCGCAGCGCCAGCAGCATCGAGGCGCGCAGCTTGTCGCGATCGTACTCGGCGCGGCTGCCGCCGCGCTTGACGATCGAAGGCAGCGCCAGCTCGACCCGCTCATAGGTGGTGAAGCGCTTGTCGCATCCGAGGCAGCGCCTGCGCCGCCGGATCGAAGCGCCCTCGTCCGACGCGCGCGAATCGATCACCTGAGTGTCGGTGCTTGCGCAAAACGGGCATTTCATCGCGCAGCCGCCTCTCGTGCCACCTCACCGCGCGGCCCGGCTCCGGTCTGCAGCCAGAAGGTCACCGGTCCTTCGTTCACCAGCGCCACTTGCATCGTCGCGCCGAAGCGGCCAGCCGCCACCGGCGCGTGGACGGCGCGCGCTCGCGCGACCATGTATTCGAACAACTGGCGCCCGAGCTCGGGCGGCGCCGCCGGCGAAAAACTCGGCCGTAATCCGCTCGAGGTGTCGGCCGCCAGCGTGAACTGCGGAACCAGGAGCAATCCGCCGTTGACCGCCCGCAGGCCAAGGTTCATGCGTCCGGCTTCGTCGGAGAATACGCGGTACTGCAGCAGGCGCTCCAAAAGCGCGTCGGCTTGCCGCTCACCGTCTTCGCGCTGCGCGCACACCAGCGCCACAAGCCCCGCATCGATAGCCCCGACCACCTCGGCTCCCACGCGCACGCTGGCCTGCGACACACGCTGGATCAACGCGATCATCGCGGACATTGTACGGTCGGCCCCTGAACCCCGCTTTACCGGCGCCGGGCACGGCTCGTGCGCCCGAATCGACGTTTCGTCGCAAATTGGCTGGCGAGCGAACGCACGCATGCCACGATCGATTGCGCTGCTGAAAACCTGCCCGAGCGCGGGGATGTGCGGACGGATTGGATCGCACACCGATACAATCGCAGCCCTTTTTGGAGAGTCTCGACAGGATGTTGGAACGCCCGCTCATATGGGGTGCCCTCGCCACGGCCGCGCTGGCCGCGTGCGCGGTCGGGCCCGACTTCCAGCGCCCAGCGGCGCCGCAGATTGCCGGGTATACCGGCGACGCTCTGCCCGCGCAGACCGCCGGCGCTCAGGTCGACCACGGAAGCCCGCAGGAATTCCAGGTGGGCTCGGCCTTGCAACGCCAGTGGTGGGCCTTGTTTCGCTCTGAGGCGCTCGACCGCCTGATCGAGCAGGCATTAAAGGACAGCCCGACCGTCGCTTCCGCGCAGGCCACGCTGCGGCAGGCGCGCGAGGAGCTGGCAGCCGAGCGCGGGGCGACCTGGCCCGCTGTCGACGGCCAGGCGAGCGTGCAACGCGAGCAGTTCGCCGGAGCGCAGTTTGGCCAAAACGGCACCAGCGTTTTCACGCTGTACAACGCGTCGGTCAACGTGTCGTACCCGCTGGACTTGTTCGGCAGCATCCGGCGCCAGCTCGAAGCGCTGCAGGCGCAGGTCGACAGCGCCGACTTCCAGCTGCAGGCGACCTACCTCGCACTGACCTCGAACCTGGCGACCACCGCGATTCGCGAGGCATCGCTGCGGGCGCAGATCCAGGCCAACGAAGAGATCGAGAAGCTGCAGCAAGACGAGTTGCGGATCGTCGAGGTGCGCTTCAATGTGGGAGCGGTCACGCGCTCCGATGTGCTGGCGCAGCGCACGGCGCTGGCGCAAACCCGCGCGCTGCTGCCGGGTCTGCAGCGTCAGCTTGCGCAAGTGCGACATCAGCTCGCCTTGTATGCCGGCCAACCCCCCGAAGGGGCCGGGCTGCCGTCCTTCGAGCTCGAGGGGCTGCAGCTGCCGTTGCAGCTGCCCGTCAGCGTGCCGTCCGACCTGGTGCGGCAGCGGCCCGACATCCTGTCGGCCGAGGCCTTGCTGCACGCTGCCAGCGCCCGGATCGGCGTGGCGACCGCGGCGCTGTATCCGCAGATCACGCTATCGGGAAACGTGGGAACACAGGCTTTGACCCCCGGCAGCTTGTTCAAGCACGATGCGACCGTCTGGGGAATCGGCCCGAGCCTGCTCGCGCCGATTTTCAGCGGCGGCCAACTGCAGGCCAACCGGCGCGAAGCGATCGCCGCATTCGACGCGGCGGCAGCCAACTACCGCCAGACCGTTCTGGCAGCGTTTGCCAGCGTCGCCGACGCGCTGCGGGCGTTGGAGGCAGACGCGGTCGCGCTGCAGGCGCAAGCGGAGGCGCAACGCCAGGCGCGTGAGGCGTTCGAGATGGCCTCGCGTCAGTTCAACGTCGGGGCGGTGAACTACATCACATTGCTGAACACGCAGCAGCAGCTGCAGCAGACGCGAATCGCGGTCGTGCAAGCCCAAGCCGACCGCTTTGCCGATACGGTCGCTCTGTTCGGCGCGCTCGGCGGCGGCTGGTGGAACGATTCGCACGCAAAGCCGACGGACGGCAGCAACTGACTGGACCAACCGATGGGACCGACGGGAATATGAGCGAGCCAATGAATCCGGATGAAGACCGCAAGCCCTCGCTGCTCTTGCGGATGGTGATCATGCTGTTCGTCGTCGTTCCGGTGATCGCCTTCGTGGTCGGTTTCAATCTGTTCTCGACCGCGCAGATGAAGGCGAATATGGGCAAGGGCGGCCTGCCGCCTGCGACCGTGTCGACGATGACGGCGCACGCCGAGGAGTGGCAGGGCGGCCTGGGTGCTGTCGCCACGTTGCGCGCGATTCGCGGCGTGGACGTGAGCACGGAGATTGCCGGCCAGGTCGACAAGGTGAAATTCTCCTCGGGCAGCGAGGTCGCGACCGGCGCCGTGCTGGTCGAGCTGCGATCGGACGTGGAGCGCGCACAGTTGGAGTCGCTGAAGGCGGCGGTCGACCTTGCCACAATCACACTCGCACGCGACCGCGAGCAGCTGACGGTGCAGGCGGTCAGCCAAGCGACGATCGACTCTGACGAGTCCGACCTGCGTTCCAAGACTGCGCAGCAGGCGCAGGCGCAGGCCACGCTCGACAAGAAGACGATCCGCGCACCGTTCGCAGGGAAACTGGGAATCAGCACGGTGGCACCGGGGCAGTATTTGAACGCTGGCGACAAGATCGTCGCGCTGCAGGCGATCGATCCGATCTACGCCGATTTCTACGTTCCGCAGGAGCAGATCTCACGGATCGCTCGCAACAGCGCGGTCACCGTGACGAGCAACGCCTGGCCGGGACGCGAATTCGAGGGCAAGGTCACAGCCATCAACTCGACGATCGATTCTTCGACCCGCAACATCCAGGTAGAGGCAACGGTCGCCAATCGCGACCGCGCGCTACTTCCCGGCATGTACGCCAAGGCGACGTTGCAGACTGGCGGCAAGGAGCGCTACATCACGCTGCCGCAGGCAGCGGTGACCTACAACCCGTACGGCACCACCGTGTTCCTGGCGCAGCCGGTGCAGGGCGGCAAGGCCGGCGCTCTTGCCGCCACGCAGGTGTTCGTGACGCTCGGCCCGACGCGCGGCGACCAGGTGGCGATCGTCAAGGGTGTGGACGAGGGCGCAACCGTCGTCACCAGCGGCCAGATGAAGCTGACGAACGGAACGCCGCTGATCGTAAACAACACGGTGCAGCCGCCGAACAACCCGAACCCGAAGCCACAGGAACAGTGAAGAACTTCACCGACCTTTTTATCCACCGCCCGGTGCTGGCGGCGGTGGTGAGCCTGCTGATCCTCGTGCTGGGTCTGCGCGCGCTCGCCGGTTTGCCGATCAACCAGTACCCGCAGACGCAGAACGCCATCGTGACGGTCGGTACCACGTATTACGGCGCCGACGCCGCCACTGTTGCCGGCTTCATCACGCAGCCGCTGGAAGCCGCGATCGCGCAAGCGCAGGGGATCGACTACCTGTCGTCGAACAGCATTACGGGTCAGTCGGTGATCACCGCCACGCTGCGCCTGAACTACGACTCCAACCGTGCGCTGACCGACATCACGACCCAGGTCAATTCGGTGCGCAACCAGCTGCCGCCGCAGGCGCAGCAGCCGGTGCTATCGGTTCAGATCGGCCAGCAGATCGATTCGATGTACCTGGGCTTCTACAGCGGCGTGATGCCGTCGAACGACATCACCGACTATTTGTACCGCGTCGTCAAGCCCCAGCTCGATTCGATCGAGGGCGTGAAGAACGCCGAAATCCTCGGTGCGCGCCTTTTCGCGCTGCGCGCGTGGCTCGACTCGGACCGGATGGCGGCACACGGTGTCACTGCGGCCGACGTGTCTGCCGCGCTCGCGTCCAACAACTACCTGGCGGCGCTGGGCAGCAGCAAGGGGCAGGCGGTCAGCGTCGACCTGCGCGCCGGAACCGATTTGCATAGCGTCGACGAGTTCCGCAACCTGGTCGTGGCGCAGCGCAACGGCGCCATTGTCCGCCTGCGCGACGTCGCCAACGTGACGCTCGGCGCCGAAAACTACGACTTCAACGTCGCGTTCGGCGGGCAGGCCTCGCTGTTCATCGGCGTCAAGGTTGCGCCGGAGGCCAATTTGCTCGACGTGGCGCGCCGGGTGCACCAGGCGTTCCCGGCGATCCAGCAGAAGCTGCCGGCGGGGCTGAACGGCAAGATCGCGTATGACGCCACCGAGTTCGTCAACGCATCGATCGACGAAGTGGTCAAGACGCTGGTCGAGGCGCTGCTGATCGTGACGGCGGTGATCTTCGTGTTCCTCGGGCGCCTGCGCGCGGTGGTGATCCCGGTCGTGGCGATGCCGCTGTCGCTGATCGGAACCTTTTTCGTAATGCTCGCGCTCGGCTACTCGATCAACTTGCTCACCTTGCTTGCGCTGGTTCTGTCGATCGGGTTGGTGGTGGACGACGCCATTATTGTGGTGGAGAACGTCGACCGGCACCTGAAGGAAGGTCGCGGCGCACTCGAATCGGCGTTGATCGCGGCGCGCGAGCTGGGCGGGCCGATTGTCGCGATGACCGTCGTGCTGGTCGCCGTGTACGTGCCGATCGGCTTCCAGGGCGGCTTGACCGGAGCCCTTTTTACCGAGTTCGCCTTCTCGCTGGCCGGAGCTGTGACCGTGTCCGGGATCATCGCGCTGACGCTGTCGCCGATGATGTGCTCTCGCCTGTTCGGCGCGAGCATGGGTGAGAGTCGCTTCGCAGCGTTCCTCGACCACCAATTCGACCGGGTGCACCGCGGCTACGTGCGCTTGCTCGGCTCGATGCTGGCCACCTGGCAGGTGCCGGTTGTGATGGGGCTGCTGCTGCTCGGCGCTGTGATGTACCTGTACTCGACGGCCAAGTCGGAGCTGGCTCCACAGGAGGACCAGGGGATCGTTCTGAACCAGATCATCGGCGCTCCAGACGCGACCGCCGCGCAAATGCTGAGCTATTCGAAGCAGGTATTCGACATCTCGCGCCGGCTGCCCGAGTACTACCAGATGTTCCAGATCAGCGGCAACCCGACCATCAACCAAGGCTTCGGCGGAGTGATGTTCAAGCCCTGGAACCAGCGAACACGCAGCGCGGGTGAGATTCAGCAGCAACTGCAGCGCGAGTGGAGCTCGGTCGCCGGGGCGCAGGTGGCGGCGTTCCAGTTCCCGCCGCTGCCGGGGACGTCCGGCCTGCCGCTGCAGTTCGTCATCAAGACGACCGAGCCGTTCGATCGGCTCAATGAGGTGGCGCGCACAGTGGTCGACAAGGCGCGCAAGAGCGGAATGTTCTTTTACATCGACAGCGATCTGAAGATCGACAAGCCGCAATCGACCTTAGCGGTCGACCGCGACATGATCGCGCTGCTCGGGCTGAATCAGCAGGACGTCGCCGGCGCCCTGACGAGCGCTCTCGGCGGCGGATACGTCAACTATTTCTCGATTTCGGGGCGCTCCTACAAGGTGATCCCGCAGGTGCTGCAGACGGACCGACTCAACCCGTCGCAGGTGCTCGACTACTACATCCGCACACCGGGCGACGCGGTAGTGCCGGTACGCACCGTCGGCCGCTTAGAAAGCCAGACGGTGCCCGAGACGATCGCGCACTTCCAGCAGCTCAACTCGGTGACGATCGGCGGCGTATACGCTCCGACCGTGTCTCAGGACCAGGTGCTCGCATTCTTGCGTGAGGCCACGCGCGCGGCAGCCTCGGATCAGTACCAGATCGACTACTCCGGCGGCACCCGGCAGTTCGTGCAGGAATCCGGCGGTTTCGCGATCACGCTGCTGTTCGCGCTGATCATCGTGTTCCTGGCGCTCGCTGCCCTGTTCGAGAGCTTCCGCGACCCGGTGGTGATCCTGGTGTCGGTGCCGATGGCACTGTTCGGCGCCCTGTTCACGATGTGGCTGATCACGTCGTTGAACGGGATTCTGCTGTACGGGTTCCACATTTCCGCGCTGAACGCGTACGCGCAGGTCTCGACGCTGAACATCTACACGCAGGTCGGCCTGGTCACATTGATGGGGCTGATCAGCAAACATGGAATTTTGATCGTGCAATTCGCCAACGGGCTGCGCGAACAGGGGAAGCGGAAGATCGAGGCCGTCGTCGAAGCCGCCGGCGTGCGGCTACGTCCGATCCTGATGACGACCGCGGCGATGGTGCTCGGAGTCGTTCCGCTGGTCATCGCTTCCGGCGCGGGGGCCTCGGGCCGCCGCGCGATGGGGCTGGTGATTTTCACGGGAATGGGGATCGGGACGCTGTTTACGCTGTTCGTCGTGCCGGCGATGTACGCGTTTCTTTCCGGCAAGCACGCGCGGCACGATCCGCAGCAAGCGGGCAGCGGCCAGCCGGCCGAAGCGATTGCCTGAGAGGCAAGCCGCCGGAGCATACGGATGCTCCGGCTACTGCAGCGGCTAGAAGCGCCAGCCGAAGCCCAACTGCAGCAACGGCCACCAGCGAAAAGCGCGGGTCTGCTCCTGCAGGCTCGCCTGTTCTGCGGCAACGTCGATTTGCAGCTGGTTGCACGTGGGCGTGCTCAGGATCGGCGCCCCACAGACGCCGGTGAGGGACACGTTCTGCGGCTGCCAGAACACACCCAGATCGACCGAACCGAAAAACCCCTTGCCGCTTGGCGAAATGCCCCATCCGGTGCCCAGGTAAGGGGAGACCTTGTTGAAGTCCAACGTGCCATGCAGCGACCCGACCGAGGCGGCGGGGTAGGTGTTGCCGTTGATCGTGAAGCTGCCATTGGTCGGTTTGGCCGTCAGGTCGATCCGGTTGTCGTTGTAGACAAACCCAGCCGACATACGCCAGCTGCCGGCAAATGGATGCCAGTCGGCCAGCGCCAGCGCGTTCTCGAATCGAAAGTGTCCGTCGTAATCGATGCTCGTCTTGTTCAGGCTGTGCGAGGTCGTTCCGCCGTCGAGTTGGAGCCGTGCACCGAAGCGGCTGCCCAGACCGTATTCGAGCTCGACTCCTGCTCCGTACGTACCGCCCTTCACGGCCACCGCTTGGCCCCAAGCGCAAGTCGTCGCCATCGACAGCGCGGCGGCGACCAGCGCGTGACAGCAGCAGCTGGAAGGCACCCCTTTCGCAGCGATATCCATGTCCCCTGCGACCCTTGGATTGGCGTGCGCGCCCGATGCGACTATAAGCGACACTCGGACGCTTGCCGATGGCCCGACTGCTCGCTTCCTTGCTACTCGCCTGCCTTTGTTGGCCGCAGGCGTCTCGTGCCGATGAACTGATCCGGCAGGCCAACACACAAGAGTCGCTGATATTGGGCCTCACCTATCTGCGCGAGCGCTTCCAGTCGATCGACACCTCGAAGAGTCTGATTCCGAACGAACTGTCGGGACCGCAACTCGACCTCGGCTACGCGAATACGCGCATGCGAAAACTGTTCGGGCGTCCGAACTTTTATACAAGAGCCGAAGTGTCGTTCGGCCTGAGCCAGGTCGATTTCGGAGGAGACTTGCTCGATCCCGAGACCGGCGCGGCGAGTAAGAACAACAGCGGGCCTTTCAATACGGAATCCGAGTCGATGCGCTTGCGCCTGGGGTACATGCAGGAGTTCGGCGCAAAGCGCCGGTTCGCATTGACGCCGTTCGTCGGCCTCGGGCAGCACGCCGCGCTGCGTAACTCCTCTGGCCTCGCAAGTACGGGGGGCTATGCCGACTTCACCGCCGAGATCGGCGTGCTGGGCCAGTTGACGCTGACGCCTCAGATCGTATTCGGCGTCGATGCGAGCATCGGCCATACGGTCGGCGCCTGGCAGGTAGAGCGCCAGGACGTGCTCGGCCCGACCGCGGTGCCGACATCCTTCGAGCTGTACCTGGACAACCGAACCTTTGCGGAGTGGCACCAGCGACTGCTCGTCAAGTACAACGACCTGCGCTTCGGCGGCGCGGAGGCGTCGAACGGTACGCTGCAGCCGCAGCGCCATTCAGGGCTGTCGGTGCAGCTGGAATTCGGCACCGAAGGCGATCTGTTCGAATTGTTGTTTCGCTGAGGCACGAAACAGCCGCCGGCGTCCGCAGGGCCGGCTCAGCTGAGGGTAATTCGCGCCCAACGGCGTTTGCCCAGCTGCAGCACATACGTTCCCGCCGGCAGCACGAGCGCGCGATCGTCCACTCTCTCGCCATCGACGCGAACGCCGCCTTGCTCGATCGCGCGGATCGCCTCGCTGGTCGAAGGCGCCAGTCCAGCCAGTTTCAGCAGCACCGGAACCGCTAGCCCCGGCTTGCCCTGCAGCGAAAGGTTCAGCTGCGGCATATCGGCAGGCGCTTCGCCTTCGCGGAAGCGCGCTTCGAACTCGCGCAGCGCCTCCTCGGCAGCGCGAGCTGAATGAAAGCGCGTCACGATCTCCTGACCTAGCAGCACCTTGATGTCGCGCGGATTACGGCCTGCAGCCACCTCGCGCTTGAACGCCTCGATCTCGGCCAGCGTGCGCGACGACACCAGCTCGTAGTAGCGCCACATCAGGTCATCGGAGATTCGCATCACCTTGCCGAACATCTCGGCCGGCGCCTCGGTGATGCCGATGGTATTGTTCTTGGACTTCGACATCTTCTCGACGCCGTAGAGGCCCTCGAGCAGCGGCATCGTCAGGATGCACTGCGGCTCCTGACCGTAGTGCCGCTGCAGCTCGCGCCCGACCAGCAAGTTGAATTTCTGGTCGGTGCCGCCGAGCTCCAGGTCGGCGCGCAGCGCCACCGAGTCGTATCCCTGCATCAAAGGGTACAAAAGCTCGTGCATCGCGATCGGCTGGCCGTCGCGGTAGCGCTGGCTGAAGTCGTCGCGCTCGAGCAGCCGCGCCAACGTGTACTGCGAAGCCAGACGGATCATTCCGTCCGCCCCCAGCGGCGTCGACCACTCGGAGTTGTAGCGGATCTCGGTGCGCGCGCGGTCGAGGACCAACCCGGCCTGCTCAAAGTAGGTGCGCGCGTTGGCGTCGATCTGCTCGCGCGTCAGCGGCGGCCGCGTCGTGTTTCGTCCGGAGGGGTCGCCGATCATCGAGGTGAAATCACCGATCAGGAAAATCACGGTGTGGCCGAGGTCCTGCAACTGGCGCAGCTTGGTCAGCACGACGGTATGGCCCAGATGGATGTCCGGTGCGGTCGGATCCAACCCGAACTTGCAGCGCAGCGGCGTGCTCGTGGCCTGCGAGCGCCGCAGCTTGTCGGCGAGTTCGGATTCGACCAGCAGCTCCTCGCTTCCGCGGCGGACGACCGCGAGGGCGTGCTCGATCGCGGCGGAATCGCCCGGTGTCGTGGACGGTGGAGGGGGCGTTGACCTGGACATGCGGAAGAAATAATCGGCGCGTTTCGAGAGCGCGCGCATGCGCCGGCGCGCCGCTTGGAGTCTAATGGGCTTTTCGAGCGCGGCGAAAGGCGAGTCGTTGCAGCGGTCCGAGCTGTACATCGGGGTGATGACCGGCACCAGCCTGGATGGCGTAGACGCGGTGCTGGCGGATCTTTCCGGATCGCAGCCTCGCCTGGTCGCGGCCGCGCGCCTGGCGCTCGCGGACGATCTGCGCAACGAGTTGCTGCAGCTCTCCGAGAGCGGCTTTGACGAGCTGCACCGCAGCTCGATCGCCGCGCAGCACCTTGCGCGCTGCTACGCGGGAGCGGTGCAGGAATTGCTGCTCGACGCAGGGCTGGAGCCGGAGCGCGTGCGCGCGATTGGTGTGCACGGACAGACGGTGCGCCATCGGCCGGATGCGGGCTACACGATCCAGCTCAATGCGCCGGCAACCGTAGCCGAGCTCACCAGCATCGACGTGGTGGCCGATTTTCGCAGCCGCGATATCGCAGCCGGTGGGCAAGGGGCGCCGCTGTTGCCGGTTTTCCACGCGGGAATTTTCCGCAGCGACACGCCGCGCGCGGTCGTCAATATCGGCGGAATCGCCAACGTGACCGGGCTTCCGCCGGCCGCGAGCGCGGAGGCGGTGACCGGTTTCGACTGCGGGCCGGGCAATGTGCTGCTCGATGCGTGGGCTGCCGAGCACCTGCAGCAGCCGT
>JAFAIM010000063.1 GCA_019236735.1 Burkholderiaceae bacterium | reverse complement strand
ACGGTCCAGGTGACCAACATCGTGATCGCGAACAACGTGGCCGGCTGGGAAGGTGGTGGCGTGTCGATCCAGGACGCGGTGAGCGTGCTGTTCGAGAACAACACCGTGGTCTCCAACGACGGGACCGCCACGGCCGGAGTGCTGTTCGATACGCTGGGTGCCCAGTTCGCCAACACCCCGCCGCCGCTCTGCAATCCCGATACTGGAGCGGGCTGCACGAACCCGATTACGACGTCGGTACCGCAGACGGCCGGGCTGGTCACGCACCCGCACAGCCTGCTGCTGAGCCCGGCGTTTACGAGTCCGACCGTGCAATGCCCGAACTCGTTCACCAGTACGGTCACCACCGGCGCCGGCGCTGGCTCCGGCGACGCCGGAATCGAAGGCGCCACTTCGAGGCTGCTAAACGTGCCGGGCTCCGGCGCGAGCGTGGGCACGGCGGGTTATACGGCTGGTACCACGTCGGTTGCGGGCTCGTGCGCCAAGGTCTCGCTGCCGGTGATGTCCAACGACATCGTCTTCAACAACCGGCCATTCCAGATGACCGTTTCCGGCGCCACGGGGGTGGCAGTGGTTGTTCTGGCTCCGCCGGTGAGCCAGTCGGCAACACCGACGTTCGCCAACGGCGTGGTCACCGGCGGCACGGGCGCGTGCGCGAGCGGCGCGAACTTCTGGGACATCGGGGTGTACGGAGACACGACGGTTTCGGGTGGCAGCGGCTACAAGCTGAACCCGACCCACTCGATGTTCACGTCGCTAACCGGAATTACCGGCACGGGCAACCATGCGGGACCTGCTAACGGTAGGAACCTTTTCCGAAGCATGTACTGCAACGGTTCGCGCGTTCCGCCGGAGATTGCGACCCTGATCTGCAACAACACCAGCTCGGGATCACCGGGAGGCGGTCCCGCGGGTGCGCCAGGCTGCATTTACGCGGGAACGGTGGGCATCACGACACCGCCCGGAGTGCCTGACAACAACCCGTTCTACCAGGCCTTCAACCTGACGCCGGCAGCAACGGTGGACGAGGGGAACAACTGGGTCAACATGTTCTACGGTCCGTTGACGATGGTGAATCCGACGATCGCGAGGGCGGCCACGGTGGGCAGCACAACGAATGCATCCCCTCTGATCTACGGCAACCCGCTCGGCAATTACGCGCCGAATGCGGGATTCCCGGAAAGCGGGACCGTAGAGGGGGGGGCGCATCCGACGACGGACTTCTTCGGCAACCCGAGGGGCAACACGTTCGACATGGGAGCCATCCAGCCCGCCGGTGGCGGTGGCGGAGGTGGTGGCGGCGGCGGTGGCGGCGGCGGTGGCGGCGCGCGGCCGTTGATCACCCCGGCCGCCGGCACGTTCGGCAGCGTTCCGCTCGGCGCCGCGGCCACCCGGCCGATCACGGTGACGAACCCGGGCGCGGCTCCGATCCTGCTCAACGCGATCAGCGTCGGCGGCCCGCTTGCCAGCGCGAGCCAGTTTACGGTGAGCAACGGCAACTGCCCGATCGGTGGCGCGGGACTCGCTGGCGGTGCGTCGTGCACCGTCGACGTCACGTTTCGCCCAAATGAGGCGGGGCTGCAGGACGCGCAACTGAACGTCACGGTCGGGAAGTAGTCGTGACGCGTTAATGGTAGTAGGATGGAAATTCGGCCAGCGGCAGACAACAAACACCGCTGGCCGATTCATAAGAACCAACCTCGCGGAAGCGTCCCGACGGACCGCTTCGCGCAGGGGCAGAGGCAGGGACGGAGGGAGTGCGTTGCCGCTCGCAGGGCGATCTGCGAGCGGATAAGCTCCTGAGCAAAGTGATGAGCCCTGCAAAGTTCTGCCCGATCTCGAATCGGATCGACGCCTTCAGTTGCTGCGCGATGCTGGTTTTCGCGCTGGGCGCCGCACTGCTTTCGTCCGGCGCGCGGGCGCAGTCGGCTGCGAGCCCGCCGACGTCCGCATCCAAAGGCGGGCCGCAAGCGTCCCCGCCGGTTTCGAAGGTCTACAGTCATGGGCTTCCGAGCAGCCACCGCAGTCAGATGTGGTACGCCGCGCGCTACGGGGTGGATCATCTGCAGGTTCGTTCGATCTCGTCGGGCGCGTCGCTGGAGTTCCGGTATCGGGTACTGGACCCGGACAAGGCGCATCTGCTCGGCGACAAGAGCGCCAAGCCGTATATCACCGACTGGAAAACCGGCAACAAGCTGACGGTGCCGACGATGGAAAAGATCGGACAACTGCGACAGCAGGTGACCACGCTGGAACAGGGGCGCGAATACTGGATGGTGTTTGCCAACCCCGGCAAGCTCGTGAAGCCGGGAGACAAGATCGACGTGAACGTCGGGCCGATTCACCTGGACGGCCTGATCGTCGAGTAGCGGACGCTGGAAGGTCCCGGCTCTCGCGTCGACCGGGTTAAGGCGCGTGTGCTTGCAGAGGTTCAACCCCGGATGATGGAGAACGAAGTGAGGATTTCGAAGTCGTGGCGAGCCGGTTGCCTTGCTCTGGGACTTGTGCTCGCGTGCCATTTGCCGGAAGCGGCGGCGGTCAAGATCCAACGTGATCCGTCGGTTTCGCCGGCGCCTACACCACCCCAGGCCGCTCAGCCTGCTCCCGCTCCCGCGCCCGATCTGCCAAAGTTGGCAGCGGCCCAGATCGCCGAGAAGAACGCTGCCGCCCGAGGCGGCCTAGCGGCCTGGCGCGCGGTGCAGACGATGCAGCTGTCGGGCAAGATGGAAGCGGGCGGCAAGCAGGACACGTGGCTGCCGTACACGCTGCAGGTCAAGCGCCCGAACAAGCAGCGCCTCGCGATCGAGTTCGAGGGGCAGACGTCGCTGCAGGTGTACGACGGCAAAAACGGGTGGAAGCTGCGCCCGTACCTGAACCGCGCCGATCCCGAGCCATTCTCGCCGGACGAACTGCGCAAGACCGAGCAAGGGCCGGGCTTCGACGGGCCGCTGCTCGACTACCAGGCCAAGGGCAGCAAGATCGAGGTGGACGGCACCGAGATGGTCGATGGCAAGCCGACCTATCGCCTCAAACTCACCGACAAGCTGGGCAACGCCCATCGGATCTGGATCGACGCCAATACCTTCCTGGAGGCCAAAATCGAGGACGCCCCTCGCCGGTTCGACGGGAAGATGCGCCCGGTCGGTACCTATCTGAGCGACTACCGCGACGTCCAGGGCCTGAAGATTCCGTACATGTTCGAAACCAGGGTCGAGGGCGTTCATTTCAACCACAAGATGACGGTGGAGCAGGTTGCGTTGAACCCCAAGCTGGACGACGCGCTGTTCGGAAAGCCGGCGCCTGCGCAGCTGTCTCCGGCGCGCGTTTTTAAGACCGCTCCGACCGCCGCAGCGACCCAATCGAAGTAAGCGGGGTCGCAGGCTGGCAGCCACTATGGGGCTTGGCTGCACGTAGATCGTCGCGATGAATCGCAGTCCAAACAGCGTGGTTCGCCAGCGCGCTGCGGCGGCTTGGCTTTCGCTGCTCGCTCTGGCTAGCGCTTGCCTGGCGGTACCGCTGCGCCGTCCGGAGGCGCCGGTGCCGGTGGCAGGCGAGAACATCTATCGCAAAGGCGTGCTGTCCACTGGCGAGCCGCTGCGCGGTGCGCGCGCAGCGGGAATCGAAATCGCAGGGCCGGCCGCGGCGTGTGCCAACTGCCATCGCCGCAGCGGGCTGGGCGAGGTCGAGGGCCGGGCGCTGGTTCCTCCGGTCACGGCGAAGTATCTGTACCGTGCCCGCGGCTCGAGGCGCCCCACTGACCTGCAGAATGCGGCGCTGACGATGGCTGAGCCGGGGGCGCGGCCCGAGCTGTTGCGGCAGGCCGAGCGCCCCGCGTACTCGGACGCAACGCTGGCGCGGGCCATCCGTGAAGGGATCGGGCCGGACGGGCGCGCGTTCGGTTACCTGATGCCGCGCTTTTCGATCGGCGACGCGGACATGGCATCGCTGATCGCCTACCTGAAGCAGCTTTCCCGGCGGCCTTCGCCGGGGGTCGGCGAGGAAACGCTGCAGTTCGCGACCATCATCACGCCCGACGCCGACCCGACCAAGCGGAAGGGCATGCTCGACGTGCTGGAGCACTTCTTCGGCAAGCAGAACGTGTTCGACGAAGGGCAAGGACCTCCGGCGCAACTGTCGCAGCGCTTCACTCCGATCGCGCACCGGTGGCAGTTGCACGTGTGGCGGCTCACCGGCGGACCGGAATCGTGGGAGACACAGCTCGACGAACTGCTGAAGCGCGAGCCGGTCTTTGCCGCGATCTCCGGAATCGGCGGCGAAACGTGGGAGCCGGTGCACCGTTTCTGCCAGCGATCAGGCCTGCCGTGCCTGTTTCCCAATGTCGACCTCCCGCCCGACGAAGAGCAGGATTTCTACGATGTCTACTTCTCCAAGGGTGTGTTGCTCGAAGCTGAGTTGATCGCGGGCCGGTTGCGGTCGCTCGATACAAAGGTGTCGCCGCGGCGGCTGGTTCAGATCTATCGGCGCGGCGACATTGGCGAAGCGGCTGCGGCCTCGCTGCGCCACGCGACCGCGAACATCGAGACGGTCGACCGTGCTATCGAGCCCGAAGCCGGTCCCGCTAAGTTACGGCAGGCGCTCTCGGACGTGGGTCCGGACGATGGCCTTGTGCTGTGGCTGCGCCCGGGCGACATCGAAACACTGCCGCAGCCGCCGGCGGCGCGCGCCGTGTTCGTGTCCGGAATCATGAGTGGCCTGGAGCACGCGCCGCTGGCGGGCGCCTGGCGCGAGGTCGCGCGGATGACGTATCCATTCGATCTTCCGCAAGCGCGCGCGGTTCGAATGGACTATCCGCTCGGATGGATGCACTTCAAGCAGATCCCGGTGGTCGACGAGCGTGTCCAGACCGATACCTGGCTCGCGTGTCTGGCCGTGTCGGAAACGGTCAGCATGATCGGCGAGGATCTGGTCCGGGACCACTTGCTGGAGACGCTCGAGATGCATTTGGGAACGCGCGTGGTCAACGGCTACTTTCCGCGCCTCGGGCTGGCAGCGGGGCAGCGCTTTGCGTCGAAAGGCGGTTTTCTGGTTCGCTTTGCCAGCCCGCAAGGCGCGACACTGGCAGCCGATGGCGACTGGAACGTCCCGTGAAGCATGAACACAACGACAGACCGATGCGAAGTCGCGACTGGATCGCGCTGGCGGCTCTGCTGACCGCCTGCGCTGGCGCAGGCGCGGCGGCGGAAGGTGCCATCGCAGCGCAAGGCGGCGCAGCGGGCGCAGCCGAACGGATCTATCGCGAAGGAATCCTGCCCTCGGGCGAGCCTTTGCGCGCCGTGCGCGAAAATGGAATGGCGATCGAGGGCAAAGCCGCCGCCTGCTCCAACTGCCACCGGCGCAGCGGTATCGGCGTGAACGAAGGGCGAATCACGATCCCTCCAATCACGGCCAAGTATCTTCTCAATCCGGATGAACGCCTCCCACCAGACGTGCTCGTGCACTCTCCCGCTGCGACCGGGGGGCGCCGAGAGAGCTACACCGACGAGACGCTGGTGCGCGCAATTCGCGAAGGCATCAATGCCGACGGCAAACCGTTGAGTTACCTGATGCCGCGCTTCGCGCTGAACGACGCGGATGCCGCGACGCTCGTACATTATTTGAGGTCCCTGTCCAGGGAGCCCACTCGCGGCGTGACCCACGATTACGTGGAGTTCGCAACGATCGTTACGCCCGACGCGGACTCGGCCGAACGGGCTGGGATGATCGACGTGCTGCAGCACTTCTTCTCCAACAAGAACGACTACGAGCGGTTGCACGATCCTCCGATGGTATCGGCGCGTCGCGTTCACTATCGGGTCGTTCGCAAGTGGCGGCTTCACGTGTGGGAGCTTTCCGGCCCACCCGACACATGGGAGGCCCAACTGAACCGGCACCTGGAAGCCGAGCCGGTTTTTGCGGTGATCTCGGGCGTCGGCGGCCGCGACTGGGCTCCGGTGCACCGCTTCTGTGAACATGAAGCGCTGCCGTGCCTGTTTCCGAACGTGCAGCTGCCGGTGGTCGCTGAGGGCGATTTTTACCCGCTGTACTTCTCGCGCGGCGTGCTGCTCGAGGCCGATCTGATTCGGGGTGAGTTGGATAAAGCCGGGCCTGCCCTCCGAAGCGGCGATGACCGCAGGCGAGTCGTGCAGATCTACCGGCGCGGCGACGTCGGCGAAGCGGCCGCGCACGCTTTGCGAAGCGGGTCCCGCTTCGAATGGATCGAGCGGCCGCTGCCGGCCGATGGCGCGCCGAACGCGGTGCGCGAGGCGCTCGCGGACGTGCGTGCGGGCGACACGGTCGTGCTGTGGCTGCGCGGCGGGGATCTGCGTGCATTGCCTGCTGATCCGCCGAACTCGATCGCGATCTTCGCTTCCGGCTTGATGGCGGGACTGGAGCAAGCGCCGCTGCCAGCGAATTGGCGCGGGCCAACTCGAATCACCTATCCCGTCGATCTGCCGCAGCGGCGCTCGGTGCGACTGGTGCAGCCGCTCACGTGGTTCCGCGCGGAACACATCCCGGTGGTGGCCGAGCGGGTCCAGGTCGATACCTACATCGCCTGCCAGGTCCTGTCCGAGGGCATCGGGCATGCGTTCGGTGACCTCGTTCCCGACTACCTGATCGAGCAGATCGAGAACATGGTGAGCGTGAAACTTCTCGACGGCTACTACCGGCGGCTGGCGCTGGCGCCGGGCCAGCGCTTCGCTTCCAAGGGCGGATACATCGTCCGGCTGGCTGCGCCACCGGCCGGCGCTCAGGTCGCGTCCAACGGGACACCCCGGACGCTGCCTGCCGGTTCAGTCCCCGCTGCCGCGGCTGCGGCGCCCAGCGCCGGCGTGATCGTCGACACCGATTGGATCGTGCCATGAGCGCCGCCTGCGAGAACGAGATGCCGAGATGATCGTGGATGGAGACTGTCCGTGAGAGCCGAGCCGATTGCAATCCGATTGCTGACTGCCTCTCTGGTCCTAGCCGGCGCCGCAGCGCAGGCATCGGTGGCCGACGCAGCCGAGGCAGCCATGGCGACCAATGACCTTACCGTCGATCAGATCGTGGAGAAGAACGTCGCTGCGCGTGGCGGGCTCGATGCCTGGCGCAAAGTCAATACGATGGTCTGGCTCGGACACCTGCAATCGATGAGTTCCGAGGCGGGTGCCGTGCCGTTCGTGCTGCAGATGAAGCGCCCGAACAAGGAGCGCTTCGAGGTGACCGTCGAGAACGAAAAGTCGATACGTGCGTTCGACGGCAACCAGGGCTGGAAAGTGCGTCCGCCGCGCGGCGGCGATGCGGAGCTGGCGTCGTTCACGCCGGAGGAAGTCCGCTTCGCCAAGGACGCTCCCGGCATCGACGGGCCGCTGGTCGGCCACGAAGCCAAAGGCATCGCAGTCGCGCTCGACGGCACCGACGAGGTCGACGGCCGCAAGGCGTATCGGCTGCTGGTCAGATTGCCATCGGGAAGCGCTCGCCACTTGTGGGTCGATGCCGCATCGTTCCTCGAAATCCGATACGACCGGGAGGTGCACGGCGGCGGCCGCTCGGGCACCGTGTTCGTGTATTACGCCGACTACAAGGATTTCGACGGCCTTAAGATTCCGATGCGAATTGAGACAAGGGGAGCGGATGGACGGCCCGGCGACCGCATGGTGATCGATCAGGTGCTGCTCAATCCGCTTCTTGCCGACCGGGAGTTCGCGTGGCCTGGTGGGGCGCACCCGCGCTCCTCTAGCGCCGGCTTCGGCGCGCCGCCTTCCCTTGGGCAGATGCCGCCGCCTCGCGCGGCGCGTCCCGGCGTCCCTTCAGCGGCGCCGGGCAGCCCCGAAGCGCCGAAGTAGGTGTGGCGGGGCGCTTTATGCGTGCGCTGAAACCGAGGCCGCTTTGCGTTCGTCGGCAAGTGAAGCCACCCGTCGCGACCGACTCGCGCATCGATGGGATGGTGGTAGGATCCAAACAAGCCAGAGTCGAACTGGCTCAACAACAAAGACCTGCGCGGAAGCGATTCTTAGGGGTTGCTCTCCTCTCGCAGGCGACGGCAGGAATGGGGCGGGAGAGCGGTACGGCTCGCAGGAGCCGGCGTGCGATTTTCTCCTGAGGACCATCATGAAGATTCGTTCCACCAAGCTCAGCATTCGCAACCGCAGCAGCTTCACCGCGCTCGCTATTGCGCTGGTGGCTGCACCGCTGCTGGCGCTCGCCGGCGAGAGCGGGCGGGATAGCGACGCCGGTCGTCCCAGTCAGGACACGACCACGGTGTCGATCCCGCTCACCGGCACCGGAGTAGCCAAGAACGAACACGAAGCGAAGAAACCCCGCCCGAAGGACGTTCAGGCCCCCGACGATGAAAGCCGAGGTTCCTCCAAAACGGTTGAGGGCGGCAGAGTGGACAAGGACGGAGGGAGCAAGCCCAGGCCGCGCGATTAGGCAGGGTATGGCGGCGCGTGCGCCCGCGCGAGATTCGGATTTAAGATTGTGCGCGATGGGTTGCAGTACACGCTGCCAGGAGGGCCGCATTTGAGGTGCCTTGTCATCGAGGACGACGTAGAGACGTCTTCGTACGTTTGCGGTGGCTTACGGGAGGCGGGCTTCAATGTGCTCGCCTGCGACAACGGCCTGGACGGTTTGCACCACGCCAGCAACGAGTCCTGGGACGTGGTCGTGTTGGACCGGCTGCTGCCCGGGAAGGTCGACGGGCTGTCGATCGTCGGCAAGCTGCGCGACCTTGGTAAGACCACCCCCGTGCTGATCCTGAGCGCCCTCAGCGCAGTGGACGAGCGCGTGCGCGGCTTGCGTTCCGGAGGAGACGATTACCTGCCGAAGCCTTTCGCGTTTTCCGAACTGCTCGCGAGAGTCGAGGCGCTGTTGCGTCGCGCGAAACCTGCGTACGCGGCGACGCAGCTGCGCGTCGCTGACCTCGTGCTCGATTTGCAGACGTTCCAGGTGATGCGCGGAACGACGCCGATCTCGTTGCGACCGCGCGAGTTCCGGCTGCTCGAGTACTTGATGCGAAACGAGGGGCGCGTGGTGACGCGGACGATGCTGCTCGAGGCCGTCTGGGACTGCCGCTTTGATCCGCAGACCAACGTGATCGACATCCAGATCAGCCGGCTTCGCGGCAAGATCGACAAGGACTTCACCCCACCTCTGATCCACACGGCGCGGGGCGTCGGTTATCGCCTCAGCGCCGGCAGCTAGCCCCTCGAGAGGCAATTCGGGAGTCCCGCGCATGTCCGCGCGAGTCGGATGGGGCAAGCGAGGTCCGTCGACCGCGACCCGCCTAGCGGTCGGATACGCGCTGCTGGTTGGCGTCTCGATCCTGATCGCCTCGGCGGTCTTCTACTTCGGCACCGTGGGAGTGATGGACCAGCGGATCGACGCCAAGATCCGCGCGATCTCTGGAAGACTGACGAGGGTTTCGCAGGACCGGTCGATTGCGGGGGTCGCCAAGGAGATCGAGTTTTATCTGCATGACGGGATCGACAGCGACACCGAGACTTTCCTGCTCGTGTCGCCCGACGGCCGAGCCATCGTTGGTAATCTGACCGAGGTACCGCACGACCAGCCGCAGCTCGATGCGGTCGCCACCCGCGAAGTGGTCCGATCGGGGAAGCGAACTGCGAGCCGAATAATTGCCTCCCGATTTGCCGATGGCAGCCTGCTGTATGTCGGGTACGACCTCACGGAGCACGAGCGGATTCGCAGCCTGGTCGTGCGG
Organism: Burkholderiaceae bacterium; assembly: GCA_019236735.1. Taxonomy (GTDB): domain Bacteria; phylum Pseudomonadota; class Gammaproteobacteria; order Burkholderiales; family Burkholderiaceae_F; genus VBCK01. Next base: position 55,951 of record JAFAIM010000063.1, on the reverse strand, counting down.
GCGTTGTTATCGGGGGTAGCAACATCGTTGCTGATGCTCGCAGCCGGCGCGCTGCTCTTTCGGCGGCAAATCGAGGGGCGAATCGCCGAGATCCGGCGAACCGCGCTGCGGATCGAGGCAGGCGACTTGAGCCAGCGCATTCCGGTCGTCAGCAGCGACGAGTTCGGCCGCCTGGCGGTGGACATCAATCGAATGCTCGATCGCATCGGCCAGCTGATGGACGGCGTGCGGCACGTTTCCAACGCGATCGCCCACGACTTGCGCACTCCGCTCGGCCGAATTCGCGGCAAGCTGGAAAGCGCGCTGCATCAGCGCAACAGCGCCCCAACGGTGGCGGACGCTGCGGAAGTGGCGATCGAAGACATCGACGAGCTCACGCACTTGTTCGACAAGCTTCTGCAGATTGCCGAAGCCGAATCCGGGATGCGGGCAAAAACCTTCGAGCTCATCGATCTGAACGGAATCGCGCACGACATGGTCGAGCTGTACGACGCCACCGCCGAGGAAAATCGCATCCAATTGAAGCTCGACGGCGATGGTGCAGCCGTTCCGGCACGCGTCGACCGTAACCTAATCGCCAGTGCGGTCGCGAGCCTGATCGACAACGCGATCAAGTACGCAGGCCCTGGCACAACAGTCGAAGTAGGAGCGCAGGCCAGTGCGCATTCGGTCACGCTGGCGGTCCGCGACAACGGCCCTGGCATACCCGCCGAGGAGCGCCCGCGCGTCATCCAACGTTTTTATCGCCTCGATCACAGTCGCAACATTCCCGGCAACGGCCTCGGTTTGTCGATCGTCTCGGCGATCGCAACGCTGCACGGCGGATCGCTGCAGCTGCAGGACGCCGAGCCGGGTCTGCTGGCGCGAATCGTGCTGCCGGTGAAGCTTTCCTAGCGGGAATTTATCGACCATACCAATAATGTGGATGTAGCGGTATACTCGTACCGCAAACTTTCCTATCTGTAATTACTGAGAAAGTAAATGGATATACAGGCTCGCCTACAGTGGTATCGCATGCCATATATACGGCGATCGCCTCGATACTCGACTGCTTGACGTCCGCCGATGGACGCACCTGCGACTTCGACCGAACAATCCGGCACGAGAACCTCGACCTGGAGCGGCGGCGCACGCGCTTCCGAGGCTGGCGCTCGCCCTGCACCTGGCCAATCCGGCCTGGCCGACGGGTTTGTGCGGGCGCTGGAATCAGAGCGCGAGCGGCTTGCACAAGTGCTCGGCGGCGACGTTGCTGCGGTGGCAACGATGTCGCGCTACCTGATCGAAGAGGCGCTGCGGCGCATCGCCGACGGACGGGTCGAAGAGGCGGCCGAGTCGCTGCGTGCGGCGAGCGCTCGCATTCGCGACGTGTCGGATAAGTTGGTGGCGCTGAGCTCGGAGCTACGGCCGCATGTGCTGGACGATCTTGGGCTGCTGCCTGCGCTCGCCTGGCACTTGCGCAACTTCGGCCAGGAGCACCGCGCAATCCTTGTGCTGCCGCGCATCACCGTTGGTGAGCGCGAGGTACCGGTCGATTTGAAGCTGGCGGTGTTCCGGATGGTCCAGGCCGCGTTGGACAACGTAGCGCGCCACTCGAAGGCCAGCGAGGTGCGGGTGCTGCTATCGATCTTCGAGGGCGAGCTTCGCCTGGCCATCGAGGACAACGGCGTCGGGTTCAACGTGCAACGCTGGAGGCGCCTGCATCCCTCGCAACACGGCTCCGGGCTGGACCTGATCGACCGGTGGGCGCGAGCCAGTGGCGGCCTGAGCAGCCTAGAGGCCGTACCTCGCCACGGGACACGCGTTCATGTGTCGTGGCGCGTTGGCGCGGCGACCTGAATTTCACAACTTCCTGACGGTCGAGCGCACGCGGCTGCGAGACACCCTGGTCGGTTAGCACGCACCTTCACGGAGAAGCACCGACCGTCGGCATCGCGCGCGGCATACCAGCGCGAAATCGGCGCACTGTCGGACCAAAATGGGGAGCACCCCTACTACCCGGAATGCGTCGCCAGGATTCCAATACGCTCAGTGATGGCGGCCCGCTCGCGGGGGCGAATGGAGTGTGTCTTGAAGGTTCACCGGCGAATCTTGTTCCCGTTGCTGGTGCTTGCAGTTTCGAGTTTGGCGGCACCGGCGCAGGCGCAGATTTACGCGGGTGTGGACCGCACAACCGGCGCTGTCGTTCTGTCCAATTTCCAGACGGGCGATACCCCGGACGTTGTGATCAATGCACCGCAGCCGGCGCCGGTGATGGTCGCCCCCACGTCGGTGAGCGTCGGGTTCGCTCCCGATCCGAAGCGCGTGCAAAGCATCGAGCCAGTGATCCAGAAAGTGGCTCAGGAGACGGCGGTGTCGCCGCAATTGCTGCATGCGGTGATCGAAGTCGAATCGGGTTACGACCCCAAAGCGGTTTCGAGAAAGGGCGCGCAGGGACTGATGCAGCTGACGCCGCAGACGGCGCAGCGCTTCGGTGTGCGCAACGCGTTCGATCCTCTGGAGAACGTGCGAGGCGGCGCGCTGTATCTGAAGTGGCTGCTCGACTTCTTTGATGGCGATTTAAGACTGGCTCTGGCTGGCTATAACGCCGGTGAAACCGCGGTCGTGCGCGCCGGCTACCGAATTCCGCAGATCAACGAGACGCTTTCTTACGTACCGAAAGTCTTGTCACGCCTGGGCAAGCCCGTACCAGGTTAAGGTCCCCCAACGCGCCGCTACGCCGTTCTTCGGTGGTTGAGCTTAGAAGCCGAGTGCGGTGAAGCGGTAAGCGGTGGCTACTGCTCCAACGAGCATCGTGAGCGATCACTGCGGTGGGCGCAACCCGCCCGCGCGTGATTGGAGGCTGGGTAGTGTTCCTACTCGAACTCCCCCCTCAAGAAGTCGGGTTTTCGAGTTCCCCAGATGGCGCTAGCAGCTCTTGCTTCGGAGCCGGCGGCGAATGATGATGACTTGCAGTCTTAAAATATTCGGTGCTGTCCCAGATCCCATGGAGGGCCGAAAGCGGATGCGTGGCATCGATCGCCACGCGTGAAGCTGGAGCCGTGGTCGCAAATGCAGGCCAAATCTGAACCGCCGACGTTGCTGCGGGCCGAAGGGCCCGGCGAAGGAGTCCCTACGCTCGCCAGCGGGGGTGTCGCGGCGGTGTGGCTCGACCGCCAAGACCGTATCCGGGAGGCGACCGCGAGCGCGGCCGCAATGCTTGGATACGAGCCGCAGGCGATGATCGGCAGGCAGCTGGCCGAGCTCGCGGCGGAAGGCTGGCGCACTGCGGCGGAAGTCGCGGCGGCGCGAGTGCGCTTTGGATCGACCGACAGTTTCGAGCTGATGATGCGCGGGCGCAGCGGCCGGCAGACACTCGTCGAGATGACCGCGCAATCGCAGCCGTTCCCGGACGGCGAACCTGGCGCGGTGATCGCCTGGTCCGAGCGCAGGCTGCGGCGCCGCAGCCGCTCGCAGGCGACCCCTGGCGACCTGGAGCTGCGGCGGCTCGCTTATGGCCTGCTGCGCACCCAGGAGGCCGAGCGCACGAAGGTTGCCGGCGAGTTGCACGACGACGTCGCGCCGCTGGTCGTGATGGTCAAGTACATGATCGAGGATGCCCAGTCGCGGTTGTCGCAAGGGGCGTCCGAAGATGCGCGCGAGGTGCTCAATGGCGCCGCCGCCCGGTTGCGCGACGTGCTGGGCGAACTGCGCCGGATCTCTACGGATTTGCGGCCACGCTTGCTCGATGACCTGGGGCTGGGCCCGACGCTGCAGTGGTACTGCCGCGGCTTTGAAGGTGCGTGCCCGTCGGTTTCGGTCCGTTGCCGCATCTCGGTGGAGGAACGTGAGATCCCAGGGGACTGGAAGCTCGAAGTATTTCGGATCGCCCAGGAGGCGCTCGCCAACGTGGCGCAGCACGCGCATGCGACCCGGGTCAATGTCTCGCTGGTCAAAATGGGCGATGAGCTGCGGCTGGCGATCGACGACGATGGGGTCGGCTTCGATCCCACGCGCGTGTCCGAGCAGGGCTTCGGGCTCGGGCTGCACGCGATACGCAAGCGCATCGATGGTACGGGCGGCGTGTTGTCGCTGGAAACGGCGCCGCACCGTGGCACGCGCGTGAACGCGAGCTGGAAACTCGCATCGAGCGCGGAGCTGTTCGCTACCGCTGCGGCCTAACGAAACTCAGCGCGGCGGCTTTCGGTCCGATCAAACGGCAGGCTGCGGCGACGGTACTGGCTGCCAGTCTCCGACCTCCGAGTTGTCCTCTTCCCCGCCCCCACCTGCGCCGTTGAACAGACGCGATACCGCGCCCGGCCGCTCGATCAATCCGCTTTCCAGTGCCACCAGCGTCAGCTCGGCGACATTGCGCAGACCCAGTTTTCGCATCAAATTGGCACGGTGCTTTTCGACCGTCTTCGGGCTGACGTTCAGGAATTCGGCGGTCGCTCGATTGGTGCGACCCTCGGCGATCAATTTCAGGATGCTGCGCTCACGGGCGGTCAGCTTGTCCCACGGCGCCGCTTTCGCTTCGGCGCGCTCGCCGTGCAAGTAGGTGTCGACCAGGTGTCCGGAGACGTCCGGCGACAGGAATTTCTTGCCACCGATCACGCTGCGCAGCGCCATCACGAGTTCGTCGTACGAGGCGTCCTTCAGGATGTAGCCGTCGGCGCCCGCGCGCAGCGCTTCGCGCACGTATTCGTCGGTCTTGTACGCGGTCAGCGCAACGACCTTGGTGGCCGGCATGCGGCGCTTGATCTGCGCGGTCGCTTCGATGCCGTTCATGCCGGGCATCGACAGGTCCATCAGGATCAGATCGGGCGTCAACGCGATCGCCTGTCGCACAGTCTCCTTTCCATCGCGCCCCTCGCCAACGACCTCGAAGTCGGGTAGCGAGTTGACCAGCGATCGCAGACCCTGGCGAAGCAGGTTGTGGTCCTCGGCGATCAGGATTCGGCTTTTCATGGCATCTACCTTCCGGTGGGAGCTTGCGGCACAGCTACGCCAGGTGCGGGTCCCTGGTTGAACGGTGATGGAGCGTTCGGATTCGCGGGTTGATTCAGTCCGGCCGGGTTGAAATTCACCCCTACGGGAACGAATATGAACTGCCACGCCGCATAGGATTCGGCGTTCTCGAATTGGGCCAGCCTGGGCGGAAAGTTTGTCTTCTTCATCGGTGCATCGGTCGAGGTCGAGTGCACTCCGATCATCGCGTTAGCCTGCAGGATCGGCTCGAAGTCGCCCGCCTCGGTCATCGGGTCGCGATAGACGCGACGCAGGTGATGGACCGGGTTGGGGAAGCGGTCGTCCGTGAGGAGCACGTCGATCGACGGCGGATAGGCGCGCCGCCCCGGGCTCATCCTCCAATAGTCGCCGATCGCCCGCCGGTACTGTTCGCCGACGAAGAGCAGCTGGGCTTCGCGCTCGCGCTTCAGCGTGGTGGACCACACCTCGGCGGCCCCGAGCGCCCCGACACCGACCAGGATCAGCATGATCAGCAGTGCCAGCAGCACCAGCCCTCGGGCAGCAGCGGGCCCCGCGCTTTGCAATGCACGCTCAGGAACCGTTCGCATTGGTTCCTCCCTCGGGCGCCTTGGCGCTTCGGATGTCGTAAACGCCGGTCAGGTTCGGATCGGTCGGCGGGATCGAAACCCAATCGGTCTTTCCGGTGATCGGGTCGATCGGGACCGAGCGCAGATATCGCTTATCGACGAGGTCCTGCAAGGTCTCCGGGTATTTGCCAACATCGCCGTAATACTTGTCAATGGCGTCTCGAATCGCCGAGATGTTCTGCAGCTGCACCCTCTGTTTGCCGGTGTCGATCGTGCCGAAGTAACGCGGCACCGCGAGCGTCAGCAACAGCGCGATCAGCACCATCACGACCATCAGCTCGATCAGCGTGAAGCCCTTGCCCGCCGAAGCGCCGAAGACACGAAGGCGGGGCGGGCGCAGCGCCAGAAGCGAGGTCTGGAAGCGTCGCACTCGCGTCACCATTCCTTGTACGCCATGCCATTGCTGCCGATCGTGGCCGACTTCGACATCACGTCGTACACGTCCTTGCCCGGCTGCGGGTCGCTCGGCGGTGAGCCGTAGGCGCGCGTGTCCCATTGCTCCTCGAGTGGCAGCGACGGATCGGGAGTGAACGGATCTCGCGGGATCTGGCGCAGAAACATCAGGCGGGTCGGCCCAGTGTCCGATGCGTTCGCGTTCGCATTTGCGTTGGCGCTCGCACCGCTCGCCATGCTGCTGACGGATTGCAGATTCACGCTGCTCTGCTGCGCCGTATCGACTCCTTCGACCAGAATCTTCAGGTTGGGCGGATAGCCGGAGTCGCTCGGGTCTTTCTGGATCTTGCCGGCATCGGCCGCGTCCTTGTATGCATCCAGCGCGCTGCGGATCTGCCGCAGCGCGGTTCTCAGTTCCATCTCCTTCATCCGGATCGCGGTCACCTCGTACAGCGGCACCGCGACCATCGCCATCAAGCCGACCAGCGCGAGCGTTACCACCAGCTCGATCAGCGTGAAGCCCTTGCCCGCCGAAGCGCCGAAGACGCGAAGGCGGGGTCGCCGCAGAGGCGCTCGTGCGCGAGCCACGCGAGCGCCAAGTGCGCTCGTGAGCTGGGGGGAGGAGACCATGCGCACGTGCTGTCCTTCGCTGCTACTGCGTGTTCGGCGGCGGCGCCGGAACAGGTGTGGGCGCCGGCGGCGCCTCGGCTGCGCCACTGGGCGCAGTGTTGGGCGCAGGCGCTTCGGGTGTCGCCGGCACGCCCGGGAAGTTTTGCACCGGAGGCGGCGGCGGGGTCTCGCCCTCCTGCGCCGGCGGATTGTTCAGCCACGGAGGCGCCGTCACACCGGGCGGAAGCTCATGTCGCGGCACCGGAACGCGCGGATCGTTACGCGGGTAGTTTGGATTCACGGTCGGCAGGTTCGCGGGAGCACCAGGAGGCATCGCCGGACCCGTGGCGCCGCCGCCGACGAAACCCGGCGTGGGAGCGGCACCTGCGGTGCTTGGCGCCCCGCTTACCGATCCGACCGGGTCGAGCCGCAGCGGCATGTCGCGCACCGACGACTCGGTGCCGCTGAACACGTCGCGAGCGCGGGAGTCGGCCACGGTCGGCGCGCGCAGGATGTGCGGCGTGATCGACAGGACGATTTCCGTCTTCTTGTCTTCATGGTTGTTCGAGCCGAACAGGTGGTCCAGCACGGGAAACTCCCCGATACCCGGCACCTTGCTCGCCGACAGCGTCTCGTTGTCCTGAATCAAGCCGCCCAGGATCTGGGTTTCGCCGTCGCGCAGCCGCAAATTGGTCGTCACGTCGCGCGTGCCGATGTCGTAGGCCACGGTTCCGGAGCTGGTACCGCTGCCTGCCGGTGGCGTGACCGTGCCGAGGATGCTGCTCACCTCCATGCTCAACTCGATACCGACGTCGCCTTCCAGGTACACGTGCGGCTTGACCTCCAGCTTGATGCCGACATCCAGGTACTGCACCGAACCGGTGACCACCGCAGGACCTGTCGAGACCGGCGTGACCGTGTTGGTGATCACCGGAACCTTCTCGCCGATCAGAATCTTGGCTTTCTGGTTGTCGCGCGTGCGTATACGGGGCGCCGCCAGAACCTTGCCGTCGGAATCGGTCAGCGAAAAATTGGCGGTCGCGCCGAACGGGCCGCCGGTCACCAGCAGCTGGTTCAATGGAATGCGCCCGTAGTCGCGCAGATTGCTGACGGGGATGCCGTTGAGGCTGCTGGGCGTCTGCACCCCGAACGTGCTCGGCCACGCGATGCCGAGGTTGCGGATGCGGTCGCTCGAGACCTCCAGCACCTCGACCTCCAGCATCACTTCGGGGTCGGGCGCGTCCTGCGCCGCAATGATCTTTTCGGCCACCGCAATCGTGTCGGGCGTGCCGCGCACGATCAGGGTGTTGGTCTTGTCGTCGAGCGACATGTCTGCAACCTTGAGCACTGTCTTCAGCGAGTTCTGCACGGTCTTGCCGTCGGCGTTGGACAGCTGGAACACCCGCACCTTCAAATCCTGGTATTCCTTTTGCTTGGCGGCGGTCGCGGGATAGATGAACAGCGTATTGGCGTTCAGGACCTTCTTTTCCAGCTGACTCTGCAGCAAGATCATGTCGACCGTATCCTCGACCGACGCATCGTGCACGAAGATCGTCGTCTTCAAGTCGTTGCGTACGTCACGGTCGAAGATCACGTTCAGTCCGGTGGTTCGCGACAGCGCCTCGAATACCATCCGCAGATTGGCGTCGCGGAACTGCAGCGACACAGGCTTCTTCATCACCGAGGAGGCCGCGATCTGCGCCGCCCTCGCGGCTTCGGCCTTGTCCATTTCGTCGGCGATGCGGACGGCGAGCCTTTTCGCGTCGCCGCGCGCGCTGTTTTCCTGCAGCACCGCGTGCACCTTGTCCTGAGCCTCCTTCAGCTGGTGCGCCGCCAGCAACTTCTCGGCGTCGGCCAGCATCGCGTTGTGCCGCTCGTCCATCTCCAGGTTCGAAAGCCCGCGCAGCGCGCGGTCGTTGCCCGGATCGATCCGAAGCGTGTTGTGGTACAGCTGCCGAGCCGCCTCGATCTGCCCGACGCGGCGCGCGTCATCGGCCTGCGCCAGCAAGCCGTTGACCGCCAAGCTCAAGTGCTTGAGGTAATCCAGACGGTACTGCGAGTTGGTCGGCTCGGCCGCGCTGGCCGCAGCCAGGTCCGCCAGACCTTTCTCGCTATTGCCAGTGGCCATCTCATCCAGCCCATGCGCGTGCTGACGCGATACCGCGCAGCCGGCAACGACCCCCGCAGCGGCCAGCAAGGCCACCGCCAACCTCCCATTGGGCAAACGCCAGAACCGCATGTTCATCCTCCTGTGACTCCGATTGTCTGGCGCTGCTGCAGCGGCAGATAGGTGACGATGACTTCGGCCGAGTTGAATGACTCGACCCGGTATGTACTTTCGAGCACGTCGCCGACGTGGACGACGAACAGCGCATCGCCCTTGGTCAGAAACGCTGCCGGCTTGGCCGCCTTCTCTTCGATCAATCCGACGAACTTGAACGGCACCGGCGGCGCGGTCGGCGGAGGCGGCGGAGGCGGCGGCAGCACTGGCGCAGGGGGCGGAGGAGGCGGAGGCGGAGGCAACCAGCCCCTGGCCGCGAACGGGTCCGTCGCAGTGGACTCGGCGATGCGGCTGCGCGTCGGCAGGCTCGGCGCCCCCGCTTCGGCCAGCTTGCCATCCGTCGCGCCTCTCGGCGCCGAGGAGGGCGCCGCCTCCGCTGCACGCGCGCCGCCGGACGAAGAATCGTCCGCGCGGCCGGCCGATTGCACGACCGCGTCCGACGACCCGGAAAAGTGCCAGGCCAGCGCGAACGTTGCGGCGCCGGCTGTGGCGAGGATCGCCGGCCGGAACCAGGCGGGGCGTTCAGGCTTCTCGCCGGTCATGACGCGCGCTCCCGATAGAACAGCGTGAAATGCACGCGCGACTCCAGCTGGTCGGCCGCCGAACCCGGCCGCTCAACGCGCAACTCATCGAGGCTCGCGTGCGGCAGCTTGTTCAACACATCGGCGACGAACGCTTTGACCGGCGCGTAGTGCTCTTTGACCGGAAGGATGACGTCGAAGCGCTCCAAGCCCCCCGAGCCATCGACCGGCCGCACCTGGTACTCGCCGCGAGCAAGGTCCACGTGCGCTGACTGTGCCGCAGCGAAAATCACACGAAGGTCGGCGGTCGACTGGGACGAGGGCGGAAACCACTGCTGGAAGCGCGCGAGCTGTTCGGCCGGCGTGTGCTCCTCGGCTGGGCGTGCTGCGCCGAATTTCGCCAGACGCTCGCGCGCGTGCTCCGCGGCGGCGCTGAGCCACGCGGTCTCATGGTGGGTGCGCGTTGCGAGCACCATCCCGACTCCCGCCGCTACCAGCAACGCAACGCCCGCGATTCCGGCCAAACCCAAGCGGAAGCGGATCCAGCGTGCGAGCCGGTGCGATGCGTGCAGCGCGAGGTTGAACCCGTTCATGCGCCGCTCCACTTCAGCTGGACGATGAACCGAACCGGCGTGCCGGGGGTCTGCGCCTGCACCAGGTGTGAGGTCAGCCACACGTTCGAGAATTCTTTGCTGGCCTGCAATCCCTGCAGATAGTCCAACATCGCGGCCGAGTTCTTCGCTTCCGCGGTGATCCGCACGACGTGGCGCACCGCCGATGGCTCCACGCCGAGCAGCGCGACATCGGGCGCCGGAACCGACTCGAGCGCCGCCAGCATCTCCGCCCACGGCATCTGCAGCTCGTGCGCGATCTGATTGGCCGCCTTGGACACACGAGGATCCAGCGGCGGTCCGGCGCGCACGCCCTCCGGCCTGGTCCCGTTCAAACGTGCATTGGTTGCACTCAAGTCGGTGGCGAGCGCGGTGCGGGCCGCTTGCGCCGATTGGAACTGCACCGCAGCCAGTAGCGCGGCCGCCAGCCCCGCTGCCAGCAGCAGCCAGCCCGCTGGCCGGTTGCGGCGGGCAGGCGAGAAATCGAGGTCCAGGCGCGCCAGCTTCCGCGGTTTCGGTGCCTTGGTCTTCTCCGACATGGTCGCGGCCTCTTACGCGTTGGTCGGTACCGCGACCCATGGAGCGGGGGGCGTCCAGCCCGCGGGCAGCAGCGCGAAGAAGCGCGTTTCGGTGTCCAGCGTCATGCCGGCGCCACGCGCAAGGCCGCGTCCGCGCACTTCGAGATCCTCCGGCGCTCGAACGCCCAGCTCGAAGCTCATCGCGGTGAGCACGCCGTCCGCTGCCACCGCCAGTTGAGTGCCGGTCTCTCGCACCAGCGAAATGACGGCGTTGCGCGACCACAGGCGGTCGCGATGGGCGTTGTACTCGTGCACGAACTCACCCACGATCTGGCCAGGGTGCAGCTTGTGCGTCTTCAACAGCGTCTGCAGCGAAGGCAACGCTGCAACCGGCATCCCGCAGGCGATCGTGCAGCGCCCACCCGCTTGGGTCTGCCAGCGTGTTGCGACGTCGCTCGGCGGCAGTCCTGCCACGTCGGCGAGCGCCGAACGCACGACGTCGTCGGCAGCGCGCGGCGGAAGGCTGCGCAAATCGGCGCGCACCACGTCGTACAGCATCCAGGCGTCGCCAATCAGCACGTCGCACGTCAACCCGCGGATCGGGCCGGTGGCGGCGACGAGCGCGGCCAACAGTGGATCGAGCGCGAGGACCGCCTCGGGCAGAGTTGCAACGCCCGGTCGGTACTCAATCTGCTGGGTCGCAACCACTTTCGGCTTGCTCCAGCCCGCCAGCAGATCCGCACGTGCACCTTCCGCGCCGACTCGCAAGCGCACCCGGCGGCCGAGCGCAAAACGGCCCTTGCCGGCCTTCGCGGCTGGCGCCGCTGCGGCGGGTGAGCCCGCCTTTGCCTTATCCGCTGAAGTGCTACTCGGCCCGGGGGCGGAAGCCTTTGCCGCTGCGGCGGGCTTGCCCGGCGTAGCGCCGCCCTCCTTCGCGCCGCGCGCTTCGGAGGGCGAGCCAGGCGCGGAGCCGGGAGCGCTATTCGACGGGGGTGGCACGATTGATCTCCTCTAGCGTGGTGTCGCCGCTCATCGCCGCGTTCAGCGCGGCTTCGCGCAATCCCACGAACCCCGTTTCACGTGCTTCGGCCTTGATCTGCGAGATCGGTGCGCGCGCGCCGAGCAGGTCGCGCATCCGGTCGCTCATTCCCAGCGTCTCGGCGATCGCGCGGCGCCCCTTGTATCCGGTGCCGCGGCAGTGTGTGCATCCGAGCCCGCGCCGGAAGCGCGCGGTATAGGCGGCGCGCTTGTCGACGCCGGAGCGCGCCAGCAACTCGGCAGGGGGCCGATAGGGCGTGGCGCAACGCGGGCAGTTCAACCGCACCAGCCGCTGCGCCAGGATGCCGTTGAGCGCCGACATGAAGCTGTAGCTGTCCACGCCCATGTTGGTGAAGCGGCCCATCACGTCGAACACGTTGTTGGCGTGGACGGTGGTGAACACCTGGTGACCGGTGAGGGCGGCCTGCACCGCGATCTGCGCGGTCTCCGGGTCCCGAATCTCACCTACCATGATCTTGTCCGGGTCGTGACGCAGGATCGAGCGCAGGCCGCGCGCGAAAGTGAGCCCCTTTTTCTCGTTGACGGGGATCTGCAGCACACCCTGCACCTGATATTCGACCGGGTCTTCGATCGTGATGATTTTGTCCAGCCCGGTGTTGATCTCGGCGAGCGCCGCGTACAGTGTCGTCGTCTTTCCGCTCCCGGTCGGCCCCGTCACCAACAGCAGGCCATGCGGCAGCGATGAAAGGCGCCGGATGAAGTCCAGCACGGCCGGCTCGAAGCCGAGGTTGTCCAGCTTGATCTGACGCGACTCGCCGCCGAGGTTGTTGCGGTCGAGGATCCGCAGCACCGCGTCCTCGCCGAAGATGTTCGGCATGACCGACACGCGCAAGTCGATTTCGCGTTCACCCACCGACACCTTGATGCGGCCGTCCTGCGGCACGCGCCGTTCGGCGATATCCAGCTCCGCCAACACTTTGATGCGCGACAAAACATGGTGGGCAGCCTCCAGCCCGTCGACGCGCTTGACAACCTCGAGCACGCCGTCGACGCGGTACTTGATCGTCAACCCGCCCTGGTGCGTCTCGAAGTGGATGTCGCTCGCCAGCGCCTTGAGCGCGTCGTGGATCGTCGAATCGACTAGCCGGACGATCGGGCTGCTCGAGGCGCTGATATCGGCGAGCGCGACCGAAACTGCCTGCGAATCGTTCGCCCTCGGACCCGCCGTGACCGACTCGACCGCATCCATCGCGCGCATCGAACGCTCGGCCTGCGCAAGAAACGCTCGCAGATCCTCGGTCGACGTCAGACCCCAACCGAGCTTGTTGCGGCGGCGTTGGCGCATCCGCTCGGCGGCCCATCCGCGCGTGCGGGTATCGAGCGGATCGGTCAGGACCACCAACGTGCGCTGATCGGCCGTGGTGAGCGCGATCGTCAGCCGCTGGTTGCACTCCAGGAACGAGATCGCCTCGAAATCCGGCGTGCAGGCGCGCAAGTCCGTCAACCCCATCGGCTTCAAACCGAAATAGGCGGCGGCGGTGGCGACGAACTGCGGGCCGGCCAGACCGATCGCCTCCGACAGCGCTTCCACCGGACGGCGCGTTCCGGCCTGGTCAAGCGCCCGCCGCACCAGGTCGTCGCTGAGCACGTTGTTCAGGCTGGCGGGCGCGTTCATGCGCAAATCTCAGCTTCGAGGTACGTTGCCTGTTGCCAACCGTGGCGGCTTCGGCACCGAAAAGCAGGAGGATCGGCTTCGAGGGTGGTCTGCGACCCCCCTCTCGGCCTCCACGGCGCGCCTTGCAAGGCGCGCCGGCTGCGGCGGCGCAAAGCTTCGCTTTGCGAAACCCCGCCTTCGCCCCCCGCGGCCTTCACAAGCATCGCTGTTGCAAGCAGTTCATCCGCCATCCGCGGGTTTCGTCCTTCGCTCATTGCAAGCTCGTTGCCAGGTCGAAGATCGGCATGTACATCAGCACCACGATCCCGCCGATCACCAGCCCGATGAAGATCATCAGCGCCGGCTCCACCAGCCGCGCGGTAAGGTCGATCGCGCGGCTCAGCGCCGCCTCCTGGAACGAAGCGATCCGCGCCAGCACGTCGGCCAGGCGCCCGGTGCGCTGCGCCACCTCCAGCATCCGCAACGCCATCGTGTCGGCGATCTGTGCCTGCGCCAGGGCCGGGCCGATCGGTCGGCCTTCGGCGATCTGCCTGCGCGCACCGTCCAGCGCAAGCTGATCTTCCTCGGCCAGCAGGCGGCGGCTCATATCGAATGCGCGTAGCACGGGGATTCCACCCTGCACCAGCATGCTGCTGGTTCGATAAAACTGGGCGTGCCGGAATTGGCGCACCAGAGGCCCGATCAGCCACGCCCGCTGCAGCCCCGGAATCTGCCAGCCGCTGCGGGCGGCGCGCAAAAATCCGAACCCGATCAGCGCGACAAACGCGGCAAAGCCTCCAAGGAAGAGCGCAGGATATGCAGCCACCGTTTTGCCCCATCCCAGCAGCATCTGGGAAGCGAGAGGGAGCTTTTTGCTCGCCCCTTCGAGCAACACCGCGAAGCGTGGAACGACCACGCCAAGCAGGAAAATCACGACCAGCGATCCGACCGCCAGCAGCAGCGCCGGGTAGATCGCTGCGCCAACGAGCTTGCCGCGCAGCATCCGCATCGATTCCAGATGCGTGCTGAAGCGGCGCAGCGCCGACACCAGATCGCCGGTCTGCTCGCTCGCCGACACCGACGCCACCAGCAGCGTCGGGAACAGGTCCCCGCGGTTCGCCAGCGCGGCCGACAGCGGCTGGCCCTCGATCACATCGCGCGTCACGGCTTCGAGCGCCTGGCGCCCGCTCGAGTCGCGCTCCTTCTGCGAGAGCGTGCGCAGCGTATCCACCATTCCGAGTCCGGCATCGAGCAGCGCGGCCAGCTCGTCGGTGAACAGAGCGATATCCAGGCGCCGGCGCCGCAGCACCTGAAAACCGGACGAACTGCGCACTTCGCGGCACGACAGCACACGCAGCCCGCGCAGCCGCAGTTGCGCGCTCGCCTTTTCCGCATCCGAGGCCCTCAGCCGCTCGGTGAGCAGCGCGCCGTTGGGCGCGACAGCGACGACCTCGAACAGGAATAAAGTGCCGTCCATCGCCGTTGCGTATATGCGTGCCGCAATTACTGCGTCTTGACGACGGCAGTCGTTTCCCAGGAGTTCACGTCCTGCGCTTCGCCGGTGCCGCCGGGCTGGCCGTCGGAGCCGTACGAATACAGGTCGTAGTCACCGTGCTCTCCCGGCGACTTGTACAAATACGGCCGCCCCCATGGGTCGGCGGGCAGCTGCTTCTGAAGATAGGGACCGTTCCAACCGACCGCGCCGTCGGGCTTCGTGAATAGCGCCGCCAATCCCTGCTCGGTGGTGGGATAGCTCCCCACATCAAGGCGGTACGCGTCGAGTCCTTTTCCGAATTGCTCGATTTGCGCGCGCGCGATGTTCGTGTTCGATTTTCCGATCTGGCCGAAGTAGCGCGGAGCAACCAGCCCGGCCAGCAAACCGATGATGACGACGACGACGAGCAACTCGATCAGCGTGAAGCCCTTGCCGCGAAAGCGGGGCGGCGTACGCGTGTGTGCGATTCGCACCGCGAGCGGCCTCAGAGTCGAACGCGCGCTGGTGCAAAACGATGACGAAGTCGCGCGGTGCGAAAGCGCAGGGGTGAATAATGCAGCCACCGAGTTCTCCCCGATCCGGTTTGCACTGCGGATGCGCGCCGGTAAGAGTTACCGCTCAGACGTTCCGGACGCGATTGTCAGAAATGAGGGATGAGCGTATCTACCCATCCCGCTTCTTTGGCATAACGCCCGGGTGAGCAGATTAGCCTAGCGTTGTTCCCTTAGCAAGCTTCCGGGAAATATTTTCTCGAGGGATCAGTCAGCCCGGAGCTCGAGGGCGGGAATCCCCATCCGCGGGTATCTGGGTAATCGGCGCGTGGCCGTGCTGCGGGAAAGCGACCTTGACACAGAGCCCTCCAAGGTCGGATTGGTCCATGTCAACCCCTGCACGATGCACCTGCGCAACGGTTCGCACGATCGACAAGCCGATCCCGCACCCGTCCTCGTCGCTGTACAGGCGATAGAAGCGCTCGAAGACCCTCGCCCGCTCTTCCTTGGGAATGCCAGGCCCCGCGTCCTCGACGATCGCGACCGCTTGCTCGCCCTCCGGTCGCACCGTCACCCGGATCGGACTGCCATCGGGGGCGTAGCGCATCGAGTTGTCGACGAGGTTGCGCAATAGCGATGCGACCCCGAATTCCATTCCTTCGATCTCGCACGGAGCCAGGTGGGCGTCGATCCGCTGCCCGCGTCGCGCCAGCAGCGGACGGACATCCTCGATCACGTGCGCAGCAATGACGTCCAGGCGCAGCCGTGCCGCAGCCTCGCGCAGAGCGACCATTCCTTCCACTCGCGACAGCGTCAGCAACTGGTCGACCATGTGCGAGGCGCGGTCGATCGAGAGCAAAAGCTTCTCCAGCGCTTCTCGGCGCTCGCTAGCGGTGCGGGTCAGCTGCGCCACCTGGGCGTGCACTTTGACCGCCGCCAGCGGCGTGCGCAGCTCGTGCGCGGCGGAGAACGTGAAGCGCCGCTCGCGTTCAAGCGCTTGCGCAAAGCGCAGGAACAGAGCGTTGATTTGGTCCAGCAGCGGCCGCACCTCACGCGGCGGGCTCGCCACCTCGATCGGGCGCAAGTCGTCCGGGGAACGCTCGGTGAGCTGGTGAGCGGAATCGCGAAGCGAAAGCGTTGCGCGATTGATCATCCAGGCGCTGACCGCAAGCAGCGCCGTGAGCGACAGGAACAAACCGAATAGGCCAATTAGGGCGGCGAGCGGTGACACCTTGCGCAGCTCTTGCGCGATGAAAAACGCAGCCGCGCCGCCGGAGAGCCAGGCGGCAAGCGTCACCAGAGCGGTCAGCAGCAGCAGCCTGCGGCGCAGCGACCAGGCGTGTTTCGCGGTCGCCGCGCCAGGCTCAGGCATTGACGTCCTGGTTCAAGCGGTAGCCGGCACCACGAACGGTCTGGATCAGCGACCGCGACAGCTTGCGGCGCAGGTTGTGAATATGCACTTCGATCGCGTTGCTCTCGACCACTTCTCCCCATCCATACAGGGCATCCTCGAGCTGTCGGCGGCTGAGCACGCGGTCGCGATTGCGCAGGAAGGTTTCCAGGATTCGGTGTTCGCGTTTGGTCAGGTCGACCCGGCTGCCGTTGAACACCGCGGTGTGTTCGTGGTGCGAAAGTAGCAGCGCGCCGAACTCCAGGTTGACATTGTTCTGGCTGGTCTGACGCCGGTACAGCGCGCGCAGACGAGCACTCAGCTCGAGCAGATCGAATGGCTTGACCAGATAGTCATCAGCGCCCAGGTTCAACACGCGCACGCGGTCCAATATGAACCCGCGGGCCGTCAGAACAAGTACTGGGGTCAGATTACCCGTCCTCCGCCAGTCGCGAAGCAGCTCCTCGCCGGAAGTTCCAGGAAGCCCGAGATCCAGAACGATCGCGTCGAATCGCTGGGACACCATCGCCGCCTCGGCCCCATTGCTATCGATTCGCCAATCGACCGTGAATCCTTCCAGTTCCAGGCCGCGTGTCGTGGACGAACCTAGTGCGGCATCGTCCTCTACCATCAGGATACGCACGGTCAAATTCCTTTTCCCAGCTAAAGGTTAGTCTAAGCGCGGACCAACTGCGCCAAGTCGTCGGTCCGCAGGCGGACCAATGGTTTGAGAATCGTCACTGCCAGTGCATGTCTTAAGCTGAAGATCGCCCGGAAAAGGCTCGTGAAGACAGGACAATGGGGCCCTTTTCGAAACCGACCGGGGCGGTTGGCGGGGCCAGCGTCGGCCGGCGGTAACATGCCTCGTCGCTGCAACCTGAACGAGGCGGGCAGGTCCAATCGAACCGGCACGCTTGCTTGTTTCCTCTTGAATGAAACCCACGACCCGGCGCAGGCCGGAGCATTCCCGTGCGACCCTGCCCATGAGGCGCACTTTTCGGCACACCGCGGACTGGCTCCGGGATGGCCTGCCGGTGCTGTTCGCGATCGCCGCGAGCGGAACGGCTGCTGCTGCGGCGGAGCAAATGCCCTCCGAGCATGTTGTTGCGTCCCTCGTTTCTGAATACGACTCGCTCGTCGCCGGGCGCACTTCCCGTGTAGCCCTACGACTGGTGCATCAGCCGCTTTGGCATACCTATTGGATCGTTCCCGGTGACGCCGGTCTGCCGACGCGCCTTAGCTGGAAGCTGCCGCAGGGCTTCCAAGCCGGGCCGGTGCAATGGCCGGTGCCGCAGCTACTGCGGGTCGGCGATTTGGCGAACTACGGGTACGAGGGCACCGTTTTGTTGCCGGTGGACATCGCCGTGCCACCGACGGCCTTGCCGGGCAGCCGGGTCCGTCTGGCCGCGCATGCCGACTGGCTGGTGTGCAAGGACGTCTGCATACCGGAGGGTGCCGATCTGACGCTCGAGCTGCCAGTAGCGGTGCAGGCCCGCGCCACGCCCGCAAAATTCGAGCAGGAGTTCGCGGCAACCGCCTCGAAGATTCCGCAGCCACTGACTCTTGCGCAAGCGCGCGCGACCCTGGACGGGAGTCGCATTCGGCTGCAGTTCGCACCCGATCGGCCGCTCGATCGCGTGCAATTTTTCCCGCTTGAACCCCTGCGAATTCAGCCCGCTGCCCCGCAGTCGTTCCGGCTCGCCTCGGCGCTGGCAACGCTCGATTTGCAGGCGGCACAACCGGTCGCGGCCGACTTCAGGGCGCTGCGTGGAGTTCTCGTTGCGAACGGCGGCCCGGGAGTCGGAGACAGCGCCACCGCCAGCCCCGGCTGGGCCGGAGTGATCGATGTGCCGCTGGCAGCGGGAGTGATTCCGGCGCAGTCACCGCAGCCGCAACCCGCAGTACGCGACGAAGATCAAAGTAAACAAGCGGCAGCTGCGGCGGGCGCTTCGATGTCCTGGCTGATCGCGCTGGTGGGCGCGTTCGTCGGTGGCGTAATCCTGAACCTGATGCCGTGCGTGTTCCCGGTGCTGTCGCTGAAGCTGCTCGCGCTGATCCAGCACCGCCACCGCGGCGACCCGTCACTCGCAGCGCATGGGTTCGCTTTCGCCGCGGGCACGATTGCGAGCTTCTTACTGCTGGCATGCGCGCTGGTCGCGCTGCGCGCTGGAGGTGCGCAACTCGGGTGGGGCTTCCAGCTGCAGGCGCCGCTCGTAGTCGCGCTGTTGACCGCGCTGTTCTTCGGCATCGGCTTGAATCTACTCGGCGCTTTCGAAGTTTCGCTCGGCACTGCGTTTCTGAACTCGACCGCCATGCGCGGCCTCGATGATCACCATCTGCGCGGCAGTTTCGCAACCGGCGTGCTTGCCGCGCTGATTGCGTCGCCCTGCACCGCTCCGTTCATGGGCGCCGCGCTCGGCTATGCGGCGACGCAGCCCGCGCCGGTCGCGCTGTCCGTGTTTGCGGCCCTCGGAGCCGGCGTGGCAACGCCCTACCTGGGTCTGACGCTTTCGCCGCCGCTGCTGCAGCGATTGCCGCGTCCGGGTGCCTGGATGCAGCATCTGCGCCAGATCATGGCGTTCCCGATGTTCGTCACCTGCGTGTGGCTTCTGTGGGTGCTCGCGCAACAGATCGGTACCGACGCGCTGGCACTGGTTCTGGCGGCACTAGTGGCACTGGGTCTGGCGGCGTGGGCGGCCGGCCAAGCGCAGCGCGGCGCGCGCGGCTTCGGCTGGCTCGGAATTGCGGCTGCAGTGCTGGCTGCGCTGACCCTGGTCGGCGCAACACACCACCCCGTGCTGCCGCAGGCGCGCGCAACCACGGTGAAGTCGGACGCGTGGAGCCAGTGGTCGCCCGCCGAGCTGGACCGCGCGCTTGCGCGCGGTCCGGTTCTGGTCGACTTCACCGCTGCCTGGTGCGTCACCTGCCAAGCCAACGAGCGTTTCGTATTGCGCTCCGAGAGCGTCGCTGCCGCGCTCGCGCAGCGGCGCGTGACGGTGTTGCGCGCCGACTGGACCAACCGCAACGATGCGATTGCGCGCGAGCTCGCCCGCTTCGGGCGCAGCGGCGTGCCACTGTATGTGCTGTACGACTCGAACGGACGGCCGCGCGTGCTGCCGGAGATTCTGACGTCGGGCCAGGTGTTGGAGGCATTGTCGCAGCTATAGGAACTGGGGCTAGCCGCGAGAGTGAAAGTGCGCTACAAGCGCGCATCGCCGCGGGTTTGCCCGCGCCGGCAGGCGCGAAGGCGGGGCGCGCTCTTCGAAGCTGAGCTTTCTCGCAAGAATGCAATATCGTCGACTGGGCCAGAGCGGACTGAAAGTCAGCGAGCTTTCGTTTGGCGCTTGGGTCACGTTCAGCAATCAGTTGGACGTGCGCGGCGCGGTGCAGTGCATGTCGGCCGCGCGCGACGCTGGCGTGAATTTCTTCGACAACGCTGAGGTGTACGCGGGTGGCCAGGCCGAACGGGTGATGGGAGCGGCCTTGCGCGAGCTCGGATGGCCGCGAGCGAGTTACATCGTCTCGACCAAGTTCTTCTGGGGCGTCAGCGGCGGGCCCAACGAACGCAACACCTTGAACCGCAAATATCTGCTCGGGGCGATCGACGGCTCGCTGGAGCGTCTGGGCCTCGGTTACGTCGACCTGGCGTTCTGCCATCGAGCGGACCCGGATACGCCGCTGGAAGAGACCGTTCGTGCAATGCACGACATCATCGAGCGCGGCAAAGCTTTGTACTGGGGCACGTCGGAGTGGAGCGCTGACGAGATCGGGGCGGCGTGGGAAATCGCGGACCGCCACCACCTGCACAAACCGGTCACCGAGCAGCCCCAATACAACCTGTTCTGCCGGCGGCGCGTCGAGGAGGAGTACGCGTCGTTGTACAGGCGAATCGGTCTGGGCCTGACGACCTGGAGCCCGCTCGCATCGGGCCTGCTCACCGGCAAGTACCGCGACGGGATCGCACCGGGCACGCGTGGCGCGCTCGAGGGCTACGCGTTCCTGAAGGAGCGCCTGCTCGACGCAGGTCGCAATGCCAAGGTGGCGGCATTGGCCGAAGTGGCGCGTGAGCTTGGGTGCACCGTCGGCCAGCTCGCGATCGCCTGGTGTCTGAAAAACCCGAACGTGAGCACGGTGATCACGGGCGCGCGCAACGCCGATCAGGTCCGAGAGAACATGATGGCCGCGCAGATTGCACCCCGTCTCGAAGGAGTGCTGATGGAACGGATTGCATCGATCATCGGCGACGACCATGATTGACTCGTTCGAGGAACGCGGGCGATCCGGCAACGTTCTGCGCGGTGTGCTGATCGTCGTGATGCTTGCAGCGGCGGCAGCGGCGTTCTACTGGTTCGTGCTGCGCGAGAAACCGGCGCCGCCGCCTCCCCCCGTTGCGCCCGCACTGCCCGCCGCCGCTCCGGCCCCGCCGCCGCCCCAGCCGGCGGAAACCGGCCCGCTGCTTCCGACGCTGGCCGAAAGCGACACCGAGATGCTGCAGGCACTGACCCGGTTGCTGGGGACGGGCGCCGAATCGCTTCTGCTTCGGCCCGGCGTCGTGCATCGGATCGTCGCGACGGTCGATAACCTGCCGGAGGACAAGGTTCCACAGCAGGTCTTGCCCGTGCGCTCGCCCGGTGGCACGTTTCAGACCGCCAATCAGGGCGGAAGCGTTGCAATCAGCCCCGCCAACGCTGCACGCTACTCGCGCTACGTGACCCTGGTTACACAACTGGACATCGCCGGGCTGGTGACGACGTACCGCCACTACTATCCGCTGTTCCAGCAGGCCTATCGCGAGCTCGGTTACCCGAAGGGCGAATTCAACGACCGGCTGATCGAGGCGGTCGACGACATGCTCGAGGCGCCGCAGCCGCCGCCACCCGTCGCGCTGGTGGCGCCGCGCGCGATGTTCGACTATGCGGACCCGGACCTTCAAGACGCTTCGGCCGGACAGAAACTGCTGATGCGGCTGGGGCCCGAGAACGAAGGGCGGGTGAAGGCCAAGCTGCGCGAGCTGCGCCGTGCGCTCGATAGCATCGACCTTCCGCGCTAGCGGGTTCCGACCTCAAGTTTTCTGCGCCGGCGCCGACTTCCGCAGAGAAGGCGGCGTGCGCCCGCTCTCTGTCACGGATCGGAATCGCAATGTTCAAGTTCGGAATCTGCAGCGGGATTGCCTTCGAATGGGCGCACGGCCCGCTGGTGAGCTCGCTGCACGGCCTCGGATCGGCGTCGATCCGCGCTGCACTGGCAGGCCTGGTCGCCTGGATCGCGCTCGAGATCGCCCAGGCGACATGGCGCACGGTGATGCTGCTCGACGATCGCCCGCCGCAGCGCCCCGACGCGCGCCGACCGTAAACCAACGAACGTCTTAACCGGCTCGTTTTTTCACGGCGAGCATCGTGCCGCGACAGGCGCGGCTGCCGCAGTGGCACTCGTACTGGCGCTTCAAGGTCGGTGTCAGCCGCTCCTCGATAATCAGACAATAGTCGTACGAGAGCTCCTCGCCACGCCGGATGTTGCGGATCGCCTGGATGTAGACCCGCCCATCCTCGGTTTCCTCCGTCTCGCAGTTCGGGCTGCACGAGTGGTTGATCCAGCGCGCCGAATTGCCGCCGACATTGGCGTCGATCACGTGGCGGTTGTCGTCCAGCGAAAAGTAGAACGTATGGTGCGGATCGGCCGGATCCGACGGCGGTCGCCGGTCGGCCTCGCGCCAGGTGATGCGCTCGCCGCGGTACTCGATGATTCGTTCCCCCTTTTGGATCCGACGTGCTGCGTATACGCCGCGGCCGTGGATGAGCGAATCGCGCACGAGTATCTTCCTGAGCGGCGTTGCGACGGTTTTGCCGTTCATTACGGCCTTGCCGTTCGTGGCGTGAGCTGTAGCGCGCCCGGCGTTCAAGGTGCTGCGCGCGCTGGTCTTCTTTCTGTTCTCGGGCATTTTGTTCCAGACGCGGTGAAATCGGAAATCAGGCAAGGCGGCGCGGAAGTATCGCAGAAAGCAGCGCGCTTTAGTCGGACCACAGCTCCCGCAGCGCTTGCACCGGCGTGGTTTTTACGATCCGCAGCAGATTGTTGAACTGGTCGGTCCACACGCCGACACGCGGATCCGGAGCGATCGGCGCGGCATGACCGGCGAACTCGGGCTGATGAAATGCGTCTTCGCGCGACGCGAGCAGCACCCAGTCGGAGCGGAAGGCCGGCGCGTCCTCGGGGGGATCGTCGCTCACCAGCCGGGCGCTTAGGCCCAGATCTGCAGCGAGGTTCGCCAGTACGGGTTTGAGGTCGAGGAAGCGGTTCGAAATGTGTACGGCGACGATGCCGCTGTCGCTCAGGCAGCGCGCGTACACCTGCAGCGCCTGGCGGGTTAAAAGGTGCACCGGAATCGAGTCGCCCGAGAACGCATCGACGGCGAGCACGTCGTAGCGTGGTGCGCGGCCCTGCGCGAGCTCCCGCTGCAGCGAGAGCCTGGCGTCGCCGATGGCGATCTGCACCTCGGCCGGCGTCTGGGCCAGATACGTGAACTCGCGATGAGCGATCGCCACCACGTCGGGGTCGATCTCGTAGAACCGAACCATGTCCCCCTGGCGGCCGTATCCGGACAGCGTGCCCGTTCCGAGTCCGATCACGCCGAGTCGGATCTCGGGCCGCCGCCGCTGGGCCGCCAGGATCGCGCGGCCCACTCCCGAACTGCGGGCGTAATAGGAGCCGGGTTCCATGCGGTCGGGGCCATTGACCAACTGCTCGCCGTGCAGGATCACGCCGTGCAGCAGTCGCCGCACCTGCAGATCGCCCTCACCGACCTGGCGCACCCGCAGGGTGCCGTAGAAGTTGCGGCGCATCAGGATCACATCGGAACGCAGGAAGCGGACGAACGAGACATCCCACCAGGCGGTAGCGACGGTGCCAATCGCGGCCAACGCGCACAGCAAGCGCAGCGGGGGGCCGCCCGATCCGGGGGCGATGGCGGCCAGCAGCGCTGAGGCGCACACCCCCAGGAGGGCAAGCGGAAGCTCGTACACGCCGTTAAAGACGCGCGGCGCGATCAGGCCGGCGAAAACGCCTCCGAGCGCGCCGCCGAGCGAAATCATTAGGTAAAAGCGCGTCAATCCATTGGCTGCGTTGGCCGCAGGGCGGCGCGCCGCAAGCTCCCCGTGGCAGAACAGACACGTGAACAACACACCCGCGCAGTACAGCGGTACTGCGAGCGACACATCGAGCACTCCTGAACCGGCCGACAGCCCGAGCGCCATCAGCACGGCGCTCGCGAGCGCTGCCGGGATCCCCCACGCCGGCCGGTACCAGCCACGGCCCGAGATACCGCCGAACGCCAGCACAAAGCTCGCCAGATACAGCGCCAGCGGCGCCAGCCACAGGAACGGCACCGAGGCGACGTTCTGCGAGATGTGGGCGGTCGATCCGAGCAGGATCACGACACCCAGTGCGGACAGCCACAGCCACACCCAGGCGCTGCGCGCGGAGGGCGGAGATGATGTCTCAACTGGGCCGGAGTGTTCGGGTTGCCCGGCGAGCGACAGCGGCGGGACGGCGCGCCTCGCAGGGCGCGCCGGCTGCGGCGGCGCGAAGCTGCGCTTCGCGAAACCCCGCCTCCGCCCCTCGTGGTGGCGAAAGGCCCGCACAGCGAGACGGGCACCCGGACGCTCCGGCCCGATCGGTTGAGCATCGGTCTGCCTCGACAGCCACGCCACGACCGCGCACGTGCACACGAACACCGCGTATGCAAAGCTCCAGTTGAGCGCCTGAACGTGAGAGTCGTAGCGTGGTTCGATCCAAAGCGGGAACGCGATGAGACCGGCGAGCGAGGCGGCGTTGGACAGCGCGAACAGCCGGTACACCGAGCGCGCCGGTTGGCGGCGCACCAGCCACGATTGCAGCAACGGGCCCGTCGACGCCAGCAGGAAATAGGGCAGGCCGATGGTTGCGGCCAACAGCGTCAGGATCGCCGCGGCAGCGTCTTGACCGCCTGCCGGCTTGAAGCGATCCGAAACCTCGATCGGCAGGAAGGCTAGGCTCGCCGCCAGTAAAGCGGTGTGCAGCAGCCACTGCCGTCGCGGCGCCAGGCGTTGTGCCACCCAGTGGGCGTACCCGTATCCGGCCGGAAGCAGCACCTGGAAGAACACCAGGCAGGTCGTCCACACTCCTGCACCACCGCCAAACCACGGCAGGATCTGCTTGGCGACGATCGGCTGGACGAGGAATAGGAGCAGCGCCGAAAGGGCGATGCAGATTCCGTGTAGCAGCATGAGGCGCGCGATTCTAGTGGTTGACTGTTAACGGGTTGCCGGCTGTTCGGATGTCGTCCGCGCTTGGGGCTGCGTGGCAATCGCCCCGCAATCGCCCCAACTAGGAGGCGGATCCTGCCCTTAATCCGCGGTTCCGGCCGCCAGCCTCGCCATAACGTATGGCGTGGGGCGTGATCGCGCGCCCGAAGCGACCGCTGCCCGACGAGGTGCGAGTGTTCGAGTTCACGGACAGGGACCTGATCCGCGAGGCCGATCCGGATCCGGCCGTTCTCGGTGAGGCCGGCATCGCCTGGCGCGTGCTCGTCGGCCGCGACCGCAAGCCGATCGGGGTGCGTCTGACAATTGCGCATGCGGGAAGCGCGCAAGGAGAGCCGGGCGCACAAGTTACCCTCAGCGCGCTGCTCGACTGCGTTCTGGCAGGCCTGACAACCGAAGTCGATGAGCAGCCGGTATTTCCGCACGGCCTGATCGTGCTTTCGCCGGGCGACTTTGAACTCAACGAAGCGATGCAAGGGTGGCGCGCTCCGCGCAACGTGCTGCTCGAGTTCGGGCTGGACGACCTGCGTGATGACCGCTGGTTGAACATGATGTTCGAAGTGCGCAAGCAAGGCGTGCGCATGGCGTTGCGCGTGGACGGGCCGGACGCAGTCCCGCCCGAGCGCTTGCCATACTTTCAGTATCTGGTGGCGCCGTCACGCCAGGCGGTTCCGCAGACAGTCGACCCGGCAAACGTCTCGATCCTGACTCTGGAAGCATCGGACCACGCACAGATCGACGCAGATTTTTCCTCGGGTGTGCACGCTACTTCAGGCTGGCCGCTGCAGGCGCCGAACCGGCGCGAGCCGGGTGGCCCAACTCCGACGCAGACCGCCGTATTTGAACTGATCCGCCTGGTGCAAGCCGACGCCGGTGTCAGTGCACTGGAGCGGGTGTTCCGCGGCGAGCCTCGGCTCGCCTACCTGCTGCTGACGCTCGCCAACAGCGCTGCGCTGCGCCGCTCTGGACCCGTCTCATCGATCGGCCACGCGATCTCGCTGCTCGGGTACCAGCGGCTGGTGAAGTGGCTGGTGTTGCTGCTTGCGATCGCGGACAAGGACGAAGGCACAGCGCCACTGGTCTACGTGGCGGTTGCGCGGGGACATCTGCTGGAGAACCTGCTGGCGGCAGCCCGCCGCCCGCGCTCCGAGAGGGACGACGCGTTCATTGTCGGCACGTTCTCGCTGCTGGATTCGATCACGGGCCAGCGCTTGGCTGATCTGTTGCGCGATGCACACTTGCCGGCGTCGATCGCAGAGGCGCTACTGGCGGATAGCGGTCCGTACGTGTCGCTGCTGCAGATCGCGCGCGAATTCGAGGCTCCCGATCCTCGCTTGCTACCTCGCATCCAGGCCGAGCTGGGCATCGAACCGGCCGAGGCGAATCGGGCGCTGCTCAGGGCAATCGCCTCGGCAGACTCGTTGCAGTCCCTGATCTAGCCGCTTTGTTGCGACTTCCTCGCCTTGCGCGGCGGGCCGCTGCGTCGTGGCGGAGTCGGCGGATCCATCTCAGGCGGCACGTCGAACTTCCGAGTCGGGCGCCGCAAGGGGAACTGCTTGGGGGCGCGCAGGTAGCGCTCCGCATGTGCGGCCCATAACTCGTCGACCGAGCGAAACCGCCCGGGCATAGCGACGAACAGTTTCAGTCCGAACTGCTCGCACACGCGAACGACGTTGCGCAGCAGGCCATGCCCGCGCTCGACCGATGTCACCGTGTCGATCGACACCCCGATCTGGTGTGCGAGGGCCGCCATGCTCAAGTTGTGTGCCCGCCGGCAATCCTGCAGAGATCGCCTTCCGGACGGTGCCAACGCAGGACCAGCGTTCTCGCTGGCAGCCCCGATCAGAACGCGCGCGACCGTCTCGTCACCCGAGGCGACATCCTCGCGGCGCGCGGCGGCCACCATACTGACCCCGAGACTTCGCAGCAGCCGGAGCCAGGTATCCAGTCGCACCGCCAGCGGCTGCTCGAATGCGTGCTTCACGTTGTTGAACTCGACACCGCTGTCCAGGCTCAGCCGGTACGCGCACGGCGGCTGCACTTGCGGCATCCGCTGCACGAACTCATCCAGCGTCATCACGCTCGGTGCCCAGTGCACCGCACTTCCCGGACTGTGGTCGCTTTCCAGGCGAGTGAGTCCGGCGTCCGTTTGTTGCATCTTTTCTTCTCGAACCGGTCGGTTCTTGCTTCTCGTTAGCGGTGCGAAAGGTATCGCGCCGCCCCCTCCCTGCTGCACACACGCTAGACGATATGGATGATCCACCCTGCCGATCGGGTGGGCAACAGGTCTAACGGGACTGCGTCCCTATTATTCGATGGTAAAACCTTCAGTAATTGGGCCCGCGGCCCCCGGCGTGCGTACTCGTCAGGCGGTACGCCGCTGCGGCTTCTTCTTCTCGGACGTAGCGGAGGGCCTACGGACGACACCGCTGGATGCGGTGGATGAGGTCTTTTTTGCGACGCCGCGAGCACGTGTTGCGGCCGCCGCGGCCTTTCCGGCAGCTTTTTTGGGGATCGCCGCTGGTTTGACAGTTTGGGCTGGCGCCGGCACGGCGGCCCGGCTCGATTTGGCATGGGCGCGCCTCGGAGTGGGCGCCGACTTGGTGCGCGGCACTTTTGGCGGTGTCGGACGCCGGGCCGATTTCGCCGGCCGCGCCTGTGCCGGTGCAGCGTCGTCTGCCGGCGGCTGGGAGGGTGGAGGCGCGCCCTTGGCGGCTCGCGGCGCGCGCGGTTCGAACTTGAAGGCGATCGAGCCGTCGGGTTCGCGCGCCAGGCGCGCGGCGAACTTGCGGCGAGTGCGATTCGAGACGAAATCGCGCAGCAGATCGGTACGCCCTTCGGACAGCAGCTTGTGCATCTGATCCGGCGCGATGGTCTGCTGCAGGATGACGCGGCCGGAGCGGAAGTCGCAGCTCTTCGACGGCCCGACTGCGTTTTCGCAGACGTAGGCCATCGGCATTTCGAACACGCGACCGCCGCACTTGGGGCACGTGCCGAGCGACGTCTGCCCGCTGAAATCGGGCGCCGGTGATTCGTCGTCACCGGCACTGTTGCCGAAGTCGAATTCGAGTTTGAACTCCGGCGAAATTTTCAGAACCGCAGCGAACGGACGGCCAATTTTGCTGCGAAAGCCGGTCAACGGGCCGATGGTCCGATCGCGTAGCAACTGCTCGACCTCCTCATATTCGAACGTTCGACTGGCGGGATGCTTGGGCAGCGAGAAGTCGCATTTGGTGCATGCGAAGCGCCGGTAGTTCTCCTGCACGGTGCCGCCGCATTTCGGGCAGGGCGTTTGCATCGTCGCGTAGTCGCCGGGAACCGTGTCCGACTGGTAGCTCTTCGCGCGCTCGACGATGTGGCGTGCCATTTTGGCGATTTCGCGCATGAAGGACGACCGCTTCAGCGCGCCGCGCTCCATTTGCGCGAGCTTGTGCTCCCACTCGCCGGTCAGCTCGGGAGCGGTCAGCTCCTCCACCCCGAGGCCGCGCAGCAGCGTGAGCAGCTGGAAGGCTTTCGCGGTCGGGTGCAGGTCGCGCCCGTCGCGCACCAGGTAGCGCTCCGCGATCAAGCCTTCGATGATCGCTGCACGCGTGGCGGGCGTGCCGAGCCCCTTGCCCGCCATTGCCGCGCGCAGATCGTCGTCGTCGACCAGCTTGCCGGCGCCCTCCATTGCCGACAGCAGCGTCGCCTCGGTGTAACGCGCCGGCGGCCGTGTCTGCAGCGCGGTCGCACCGATCGAGGCCGTGCGCACGGTTTCGCCGGCCTCGACCGGCACCAGCGAAGCCTGCGCATCCTGTGCCTCGCGCCCGTACACCGCCAGCCAGCCCGGTTCGACCAGGATCCGCCCATCCGTTTTGAACGAGTGGCTCTCGACTTCCGTGATGCGGGTGGTCACGAGGTATTCGGCAGCGGGGAAGAACACCGCCAGGAAGCGTCGGACCACCATGTCGTACAACTTCAGTTCCGGCTCCGACAGGTGCCCAGGCTCCTGCAGTGTGGGCACGATCGCGAAGTGGTCCGAGATCTTGGAGTTGTCGAAGACTCTGCGATTCGGCTTGACCCAGCCCTGGTCCAGCACGCGCCGAGCATGCGGCGCGAAGGGACGCAGAGGCGCCGCCTCCTGCCGGTGCTTGCCGCCCGCCTTGCCGCCGGACAGCATCTGCATCGTCTTGACCACCACGGACACGTAATCCTCGGGCAACGCGCGCGAGTCGGTGCGCGGATAGGTCAGAACCTTGTGCCGCTCGTATAGCGCCTGCGCCAGTGCGAGCGTTGCCTTGGCGGAGAAGCCGAAGCGCGAATTGGCCTCCCGTTGCAGCGAGGTCAGGTCGAACAGCAACGGCGACAGCTGCGTGCTTGGCTTGGATTCCTCGCTGACGCGCCCGCGCTTGCCTTCGCACGCCGTGACGATGTCGCGCGCCCGCTGCTCGTTCCACAGCCGCTCGGCGCGCAGTTCTGGATCGCTCTCGCTGCGCTGGAAGCCTGGATCGAACCAGCGCCCCTCGTATGTACCCGCCGCGCAGGCGAACTCTGCCCGGACCTCCCAGTAGTCGCGCGCGACGAACTTCCGGATCTGCTCCTCGCGCTCGACCACGATCGTCAGAGTCGGCGTCTGCACGCGGCCGACCGTGGTAAGAAAGAAACCGCCGTCGCGGCTGTTGAAGGCGGTCATCGCGCGCGTACCGTTGATGCCGATCAGCCAGTCGGCTTCGGAACGGCAGCGTGCGGCGTCGGCGAGCGGCTGCATGTCGGCGTCGCTGCGCAGTTGCTCGAATGCCTCCCGGATCGCAGCGGGCGTCATCGACTGCAGCCACAAGCGCGAGATCGGATGGTGCACTCGCGCGTGCTGCACGATGTAGCGGAAAATGAGCTCGCCTTCGCGCCCCGCGTCGCAGGCATTGATCAGATGCCCGATGTCCTTGCGGTGGATCAGCTTCTCGAGGACTTTCAGGCGAGATTGCGATTTCTCGATCGGCCGCAGATCGAAGTGGGGTGGGATGACCGGCAGGTGCGTGAAGCTCCACTTGCCTCGTTTGACCTCGTACTGCTCGGGCTCGTGCAGCTCGAGCAGATGGCCCACCGCCGAGGAAAGTACGTACTCGTCGTTCTCGAAATAATCGGCCTTTTTTTCGAAGCCTCCGAGCGCGCGCGAGATGTCCGTGGCCACGGACGGCTTTTCAGCGATGATCAGCGTCTTCTTGGACATCGTTCGCTTTGGTGCGGCCGGAACTCTAACAGGCTGTCGAAGAACACCCTGTGCGGGCCGATTTGCGACCTCCGTTGCATCAATGCAGAACCGGATCGGGGTCGTCGTCGAGCAGCTCCTGCAGCAGCGCCAGGTCGACATCGATCGACTGGCTCCACAGGACCATGAGAACGATGATCTTCAGGCGTTGCAGCGTGATCGGCGTGTCAACCGCGCCGGCGCGCTCGATCACGATCTCGCGCTGCGCCGGGTTTAGTTGGCCGTCGCGATCGAGCGAAGCGAGAAAGCCGATCGCGGAAGCGCCGAGCGCCGCTTGCTCTTGCCGGGTGTAGACGCGGAAGGTGCGCGGATCGGAGCGATCGGGGACGCTCGAGGCCAGCGTTGCACTCGCCAGACCGTGCAGCCAGACCATCGCGTCGGCAATTTCGTCCGCGTCGAAACCGGCATCGGCCAGCTTGCGAGTCAGCGTCTCGTACCCAGGGCAAGCGGCGAGCGCGCTGTAGTTTTCGTACAAATAGACGAGCACGTCGAACATGGATTCTTCGAATCTAGCGCAGCCGGGCGCGCGAACGCAACCGAAAACTCACCCGCGCCCCAATCTCTGGTAGCGATTGCCGGCCAGGCGCTCAATATCTTGTGTCAGCTCGAGCTCCAACAGGCGTGCCGACAGCGCACCGGAATCCAGCCCGGTGCGTTGCGAAAGCGTGTCGAGATCGACCGGGTCGAAGCCGATCGCCTCCAGCAGCGCTTCGTCGCGGAGCGTGGCTGCGGGCGCAGCATCCGCCGCCGGCGCAATCGGTCGCAACGACTCCAAACGCAGCTCCTGTAACACGTCCTGCGCCGATTCCACCAGCCGTGCCCCATCGCGAATCAACCGATGGCAGCCGCGCGCGAGCGGCGAATGGATCGAGCCGGGAATCGCCATCACTTCGCGCCCGAGCTCGGCCGCCAGCCGAGCGGTGATCAGCGAGCCCGACTGCAGCGCGGCTTCGACCACCAGCACGCCGCGCGCCATCGCCGCAATGAGCCGGTTGCGCCGCGGGAAGTTGCTCGCAACCCCCGGTGTGCTGAGCGGATATTCTGACAGCAGCAGCCCGTCGCGCCCGATTCGCTCCGTAAGCGCGCGATTGCTCGCGGGGTATGTGATGTCGGCGCCGGTTCCCAACACCGCAATCGTGGCAGCGCCGGCTTCGAGCGCGCCCAGATGCGCCGCCGCGTCGATCCCGCGCGCGAGGCCACTCACGATCGTGAGGCCGCAGGAGCCCAGGTGCGCGGCGAAGGCGCGTGCGTTGAGCTCACCCTGACGACTTGCGTTGCGGCTGCCGACGATCGCCAGCGCGGGCGGGCCCAGCAGCTCGCGTCGGCCCTGCAGATACAGTACCGCAGCAGGGTCGGGTAGCTGCAGCAGCAGCTCGGGGTAGTCCGCGTCGGCGAGCGTGAGCAGCGAACGCGATGGATCCGCGTACAGCCACTGTAGCGCGCGGTCGATCGCATCCTCGGGCTCGGCCGCCTGCAGCGCGCTCGCGTTCTGTTCGCCGACCACGCGTACCAGCGCTGATCGGCCTGCCTCGAAGATCACCGCGGGCAGCCCGAAAGACGACAGCAGGTCGAGTTTGGCGCGCGCTCCGACGCCATGGGTGAGCGCTAGGCGCAGCCACGCTCGCCGCTCACTGTCGTCGATCATCCCGTGCGAAGGACCGAGAAGGCGGCGCGAGAGGCCGCAAG
The DNA here is from genome assembly GCA_019236735.1 of Burkholderiaceae bacterium. GTDB lineage: Bacteria > Pseudomonadota > Gammaproteobacteria > Burkholderiales > Burkholderiaceae_F > VBCK01. The sequence goes on along the minus strand of JAFAIM010000063.1, from coordinate 24,170 downwards.
GCGGTGCGAAAGGCGCGCACCGCGAGACGGGCGCGCCGGACGCTGCCGCCCCAGGGATTTCTGTGGCTTCAGCGCGCGGTGGTCGCCAGCCGCGACGGCCGCTCGTCGGTCGAGGCGCTATCAGCCGCTCGCTCGGGCAGCCCGAACCGATCGCCGACCTTGATCGGGCCGGTGGCCGTCATCACCAGAGCGTAAGAGATATGGTCGAACACCCGGAACACGAACATGTGGCCGACGCGCTCGTCGGGTAGTTTGATGTACTGGCTGCCTGGCACCGTGGCGTCGCGAACTGTCTTGCCGCTGCGGCTCACGGCCAATACGGTTCCGATGTCCATCCCGTCGCTCGCACCACGGTCCAGCGCAACGATGCTCTGCGCGCCGACGTCCCCGATTCCGCCGTAGACCGAGATCAGCCAGCCCTCGATCGCGCGCTGCGGCGAGTGCGGTACGTACGTGATCAGCGGCTCACGCTCGATCGGCACCAGCCGGTCCTCGACCCCGATCTCGGCGCGGCTGTCGGTCACCTTCAACGTTGTGATTTCACCGTGCCGAACGACGTGGGCGCTGCCCAGGAAGAAAGCTTCGTACGCGATCGGCCTGGAATGGCTCGTATCATCCGGTTCGAACAGCGGGCGCGCCGGCCGGAAGACATGGAAATCGGTCAGCGCCGGGTCTGTGATGCCGCGGGCGTAGGCTTCGTCTCCGCGGCCCAGGTAGACGCGATCCTCTGGTGTAGCGACGATGCGTGGCGACTTGGCCAGCGTATCGGCCGACACGATCCCCGGTTGCGACAGGAACGGCTCGATCAGCCGGTTCGGGATGCTCGGGATCGGCTCCTTCGTCACATCGCCCAGGTCCCGAATCCGCGGCTCCAGCTTTTGGAGGGGAAGCGTTGCCTCGGCCGGAGCCGGCGGTGGCGTGGGCGCTGCCGCTGGTGCTGCCGCGGCGATAGGGACCTGACTCTCGGTGCCCACCAGCCTCAACACGGCCCGCCCTTCCGCCGTCCTGATCAGCTCCAGCTGCTGGCCAGGGTAGATCAGGTGTGGGTTGGCAATCTGCTGCTTGTTCATGCCCCAAAGCTCGGGCCAGCGCCACGGCGATTTCAGGTACAGGACCGAAATGGCCCATAACGTGTCGCCCTTTTTGATCGTGTAGCGATCGGGCGCCCCCGGCGCCAGCTCCGACAGAGGCACGCCCTCTTGGGCAACCTTGTTGGCCGTCTGGCGCTGGTCATCGGTAACCGGATAGCGTGACGTTTGCCCCCACACCGGCAGGGCGAGCACGCTCGCCAGCAGCACGGCTACGCGCAGCGCGCGCAGCTGGGTCTGTCCAATTCCGCAACCGGCGTCGTGGCGGGCGGAGTGCACGCAAATACTGGGATTGGTCATTCCTGCGGACCTCGAAGGGGTGAAGGGCGGGGCTATGGAGTCCCGTAAAATTGTGCGTCCAAACCTTTGATATCGCAATGGATCCGACTGGATGGCGCCCTACCGGCGGCACGTGATTCGGTTTGGGCGAGTATCGCGCCATGGCGGTGCGGGAAACGATGAAAAAGACGCTGATCATCGCAATATTCCGAGTTCGGACCTGACTTCTGACGCCCATGAGCGCAGCGAATGGGACTACCGCGCGTCAGCGCGAATTGTTCGGGTCTTTTGGACCTGACTTATGAGCCAGCTTGCCATCCTGGAATATCCCGACCCGCGCCTGAGGAAGATTGCGCGTCCGGTGACCATTTTCGACGATCGACTGCGCAAGCTCGTGTCCGACATGGCCGAGACGATGTACTCCGCACCCGGCGTCGGCCTGGCGGCAACTCAGGTCGACGTGCACGAACGCATCATCGTCATCGACGTGTCCGAAGCCAAGGATGCGTTGCATGTGTTCATCAACCCGGAGCTGCTGTCGGCGTCCGAGGAGACGATCGAGTGTGAGGAGGGATGCCTGTCGGTCCCCGGCGTGTATGAGACCGTGCGTCGTCCCGCCAAAGTGCGGGTGCGAGCGATGGACGAGCACGGGCGGCCTTTCGAACGGGACTGCAGCGACATGCTGGCGGTGTGTGTGCAGCACGAAATGGACCATTTGGAGGGCCGCGTCTTCGTCGAGTACCTGTCGGCACTGAAACAAATGCGGATCCGAACCCGGATGCGCAAGCGCCACGCCCGGCAAACAGCCTTGACCTGAGATCAAAGAAGAAGGCCGGAGGGTTTCGGGTATGCGGATCGTTTTCGCTGGTACCCCTCACTTCGCTGCCGTCGCGCTGGAATCGATCCTGCGCGCTGGCCACACGGTCGATCTGGTCCTGACGCAGCCGGAGCGTCCCGCGGGGCGGGGTTGGAAGCCACGGCCGAGCGAAGTGGGAATCCTGGCGGCCGCTCGAGGCCTTCCGCTGGCAGCACCACGCACGCTGCGCGAGATCGACAACGATGACGGAGCCCGCGCGGCTCTGGATGCGCTGCGCGCGGCAGCGCCCGACCTGCTCGTGGTGGCCGCCTACGGGCTGATCCTGCCGCAATCGGTGCTCGACATTCCGCGTGGGCTGAGCGGCCGCGGCGGGGTCGTGCGCGCGATCAATATCCACGCATCGCTTCTGCCGCGCTGGCGTGGAGCCGCGCCGATTGCACGCGCGATCGAGGCCGGGGACACCGCGACCGGAATCACGCTGATGCAAATGGAAGTTGGGCTGGACACCGGGCCAATTTTGCGCGCGCAAGCAATCCCGATCGAACCCGACGACACGGCCGGCACGCTGACCGAACGCCTCGCGCAGGTGGGCGCGACGCTGACGACGACCTGGCTTGCCAAGGCAGCCGACGGCGGATGGGAAGCGGTCGCGCAGCCGGCCGACGGCGTCACCCATGCGCGCAAGATCGGGCGGGACGAAGCGGCGCTCGACTGGTCCGCGTCGGCGGCAGCGCTCGCACGGCGTGTCCGTGCGTTCGACCCGCAGCCGGGTGCGTGCGGACACCTCGACGGCCGCCTTGTGAAAATCTGGTCGGCGCAGGCCACCGAGGAAGCGCATGGCGCCGAGCCGGGAGTGGTGCTCGCGGCGACGGACGAAGGCGTCCGCGTTGCCTGTGGACAGGGAGTTATCGTGATCCGCGAATTGCAGCGCGCCGGTGGCCGGCGGCTGCGAGTGCATGAATTCCTGCGCGGAACACCGATCGTTCCCGGCGCTCGCTGGCAGAGCAGCTGAACATGCCGGTAGGCGCGCCTCTTTCGGAGGTATTGCGCGCGGCCGCGCCGGTCTGGGTACGCGTACACACCGGCCAAGCGTTGGACCGTGCGCTCGAGCTGCAACGGCACGAATCGGCGGCGTCGAATCCCCTTCGTTCCGCCGTGCGCGACGTTTGCCACGGAGCGATGCGCCATCGCGCTCTGATCGACGCGCTGCTGCAACGTCTGGCAGCCCGCGCACCTGAGCCCGAAATCGGTGGCCTGCTTGCGGTGGCTCTGTCGCAGCTGCTCGACGATGCATATGGCGAGCACGTGCTGGTCGACCAGGCGGTGCAGGCCGCACGAAACCAGCCGCAGATGCGCGCCGCGGCGGGATTTGTTAACGCGGTATTGCGTTCGTTCCTGCGCAGGCGCGAGCAACTGTTGCCAGAGCTGCTACTGGACGATGCGACGCGGCTGAACGTTCCGCCGTGGTGGCTACAGCGGGTCCGGCACGACCACCCCGACCGCTGGGAAGGCGTGCTCGCGAGCGCCGCCGCCGAGCCGCCGCTCGTGCTGCGAGTCAATTGCCGGCGCGGCGACATCAACGGCTACTTGGCGCTTCTGCGTGAGCAGTCGATCGCCGCCACGCGAGTCGGACCAAGCGCCGTTCGACTGCAGCGGCCGCTGCCGGTCGCGCGGATACCGGGGTTCGCGCAAGGGTTGGTATCGGTGCAGGATGCCGCCGCGCAATTGGCCGCGCCATGGCTGCAGCCGAGCGACGCAGATCGCGTGCTCGACGCGTGTGCAGCGCCGGGCGGCAAGACGGGACACCTTGCCGAGTTATCGGACGCGAACATCGACGCGGTCGAAGTCGATCCCGTACGCGCCAGGCTCGTCGCCGAGAATCTCTTGCGGCTGGGTCTGGAACAATCGCGGGTGCGGGTCCTCGTCGCGGACGCGGGCGACCCTGCGGCGTACTGGGACGGGCACCCATACGATCGAATCCTGCTCGATGCGCCATGCACCGCGTCCGGCATTGTGCGGCGCCACCCGGACATCCCATGGTTGCGCCGTGAAACCGATGTTGCGCAATTAGCAACGAACCAGGCTCGTTTGCTCGATGCCGTATGGCCGCTGCTGGCACCCGCTGGTAGATTGCTTTACGTGGTCTGTTCGGTCTTTCGCCAGGAGGCGCACGAGCAGGCGGATTCGTTCCTCGAGCGGCACCCGGACGCGCGCGCAGTTGCGCTGCCGGGCGCGCCCGGCCGCTGGTGCCAGCTGCTACCGACCGCCGGCGCGGACGCAGGGCACGCGGCCTGCCTGCCATCGGACCTGCCGACCGATCATGACGGTTTTTTCTTCGCGCTGCTCGAGAAGAAGGTCCCCTCGTGCTGACTGAAACCGAGCGGGCGGTGCGCGCCGCAGCCGCAGCCGCAGGGCGCAGACTCTGGCTGGCCGCGATGCTGGCCTCGGGCCTGGCGCTGATTTTGACGCCGGTAAGGGATGCCTGGGCAGAGCAATCGGTCTCGGTCCAGTCGGCCGAACTGGACGTGCGGGGCGATCCCGAGCCGGGGCTGTACCTGAACGCACAGTTCGCGTTCGAACCGTCGCCGGCAATCGAGGAGGCGGTCAAACACGGCATCGCCGTCTATTTCGCAATCGACTTCGAACTGGTGCGCACGCGCTGGTACTGGTTCGACAAGCGGCTCGCGCAGGAGTCGCGCGTGTACCGCCTCAGCTACAGTCCACTGACCAGGCAGTTCCGGCTGTCGCGGCAGGGCGCTCTGCCACAACCGTTCGATACGTTCGAGGAGGCGCTGGCGGGCGTGCGCACCGTTCGAGATTGGAAGGTGGCGGGGCGCACCACTGCCGAGTCGCGCGATCACCTGGTACCGCGCGTGCGGCTACGGCTCGATACCACGATGCTTCCGAAGCCGTTTCAGGTCGATTCGCTGACGAACCACGATTGGGCGCTCGCGTCCGCCTGGGAGCCGGTGAAGATCGCTGCCGACCCGCAACACTGACGTTCGACACCTGCCGTGCCCCGCATCGTTCGCTACGGTCTGATCGGCGCCCTCGCACTCGCCGGAGTGCTGCTGCTGGTGCTGGCGCTGGCCAGTGGCAACAGTCCGGCGTTCGAACGCAACTATCCCCTGCTGCTGGGTCTGAACGGCGTGATCGCGCTGGTGCTGTTCGCGGTCGTGACCGCGTTGTCGTTGCGGCTGGCGCACCGCGTGCGCAAAGGCCGCTTCGGCGCGCGCTTGATGACGCGCTTCGCGCTCGCGTTCGCGCTGATCGGCGTCGCGCCCGGCGTGATGGTCTATCTGGTGTCGTCGCTGTTCATATCGCGTTCGATCGAATCGTGGTTCAATGTCCAGGTTGAGGGCGCGCTGAATTCCGGGTTGGAGCTGGGGCGCGCGGTTCTCGAGGGGCAGCGCGACGAACTGCGCAGCCGGGCGCACACGATGGCGGCCGAGCTGGCCGATACCCCGCCGGCCGACCAGATCCGCAAACTCGAGCAGCTGCGGGAACGAGCGGGAGCCGACGAGGTGCTGTGGGTGACGGCCAACGGGTCGCTGCTCGGCTCCAGCAGCACCCGAAGCGGGGGCCTGATGCCGCCGCTTCTGCCCAGCCCGAGATCGCTGCACGCCGCTCAGGAGGCGCGCGGACTGGCCGTGATCGAGGGCGACGAGGGATCGACGGAACCCGGCGGCGGTCTGCGCACGCGGGTAATCGTCCCCGTTCCCTCTGCTTCGCCGCCGGTGCTGGGCTCGGGCTCCTCGCTGGGTACCTTGGGCGCACGCGAGCCACCGGCTGGCGTACGACTGACCGAACCCAGCTTCCTGCAATTGACCCGTTCCGTCGCGCCGGACGTCGCGGCGGATCTGCAGAACCTGCAATCGGGCAACGAGCAGTATCAGCAGCTGTCGCTGTCCCGCGTCGGCCTGCAGAAGATGTACCGGCTGACGCTGACCTTGACGCTGCTGCTGCTGATCTTCGCGGCGATCGCCTCGAGTGTGATGCTGGCCGGCTCAATGACCGAGCCGCTGATCGAACTTGCCGCCGGCACGCGCGCGGTGGCGGAGGGAAACTATCGTCCGGTGCGCGAATTTGCCGGCAACGACGAGTTGAACGTGCTGACGCGCTCGTTCAACGAGATGACGCGGCAGCTCTCGGACGCGCGCGAAACTCTGGAAGCGCGCTCGCGCGAGCTGGAAACCGCGCGAGGCTTCCTGCAGCGTGTGCTGGCCAACCTGTCGGCGGGGGTGATCGTGCTCGACGCGGATTCGCGCATCGTGACGGCGAACCTCGGCGCCGGTCGCATCCTTGGCGTGCGGATGGAGAACCGGATCGGCGAGGCGCTTGCGGACGTACATCCGCAGTTGGCGGAGCACGTGGCGGCTGCGTCCCGCGACCACTCGCTCGCCGCCACTCCGAAGGATTCCTGGCAGCGCCAAATGAAACTCGACCGCGCAGGGGCCCAGCCCGGAGCGGAACCGCTCTCGCTGCTCGCACGCGGCTCGCGCCTGCCGCTGGACGCGCACCCGGGAATGGTGATCGTGTTCGACGACATTACGCAGGTGATTTCGGCCCAACGAGCGGTGGCCTGGGGCGAGGTCGCTCGGCGCTTGGCCCACGAGATCAAGAATCCGCTCACTCCGATCCAGCTCGCCGCAGAACGGCTGCAGATGAAGCTGGCCGGCGAGCTGCCGCCCGACCAGGCCGACGTTCTCGCGCGCGGCGCCTCGACGATCGTCAACCAGGTCGCTGCTATGAAACGAATGGTCGACGAGTTCCGCGATTACGCAAGGCTGCCGCCGCCGCAGCTCGCGCCGCTCGACCTGAACGCTCTGGTGGAGGAGATCGGCTCGCTATATGGGGCCGAAAAGCGGGCCGAGAAGCGAACCGAGACGCGCACGGAGCGCGCGGGCGCGGACGAAGGCGCCCGGGCGTCCGCGGTGCGGATCACGCTGCAGCTTTCACAGGAGCTGCCGATGATCGAAGGCGACCCCTCGCACTTGCGCCAGCTAGTCCACAATCTGGTCGCGAACGCGCAGGAATCGATCGCTGGCGCACAGGCCACCGCCACGCGTCGCCCGGGTGGCGAAACCGGGCGGATCGTGATCCGCACCGAGGCGGTGGCAATCGATGGGACGGAGCGCGCTTCCGGTTCGACCGCACGCGCAGTGCGCCTTTCGGTCGAGGACAACGGCCCTGGATTCCCGGCGAATATACTTAGGCGGGCATTCGAGCCCTATGTGACAACCAAGCCGCGCGGGACAGGCCTCGGATTGGCGATGGTGAAGAAAATCGTCGACGAACACGATGGCAGTGTCGAGGTGATCAACCGCCTCGGCGGAGCCGGGGCGACCGTGACGGTCGTGTTCCGACGCGTGGTCGAGGCCGCGACGGCCGCCTAGTCGCGCGGACGATTGCCTCACCCATGGCCAATATCCTGGTCGTCGACGACGAAATCGGTATCCGGGAACTGCTCTCCGAGATCCTTTCGGACGAGGGGCACGTCGTGCTGACGGCCGACAGCGCGGCCTCGGCACGCGCAATGCGCCACACCGAACCGCCCGACCTGGTGCTGTTGGACATCTGGATGCCCGACACCGACGGGGTCACCCTGTTGAAGGAATGGGCGGCCAATGGCCAGCTGACGATGCCAGTAATCATGATGTCGGGCCACGCGACGATCGACACGGCGAGCGAAGCAGCGCGCTTCGGCGCGCTCGATTTCCTTGAGAAACCGATCGCGATGTCCCGCCTGCTGTCGTCGGTGCGCAGCGGGTTGGAGCACTCGCGCCAGGCCCGCAACGCACAGGCGTTGCGCCAGGCCGTTGCCACGCCGGTCATCAACGACGCGCGCGACTCCGCACAGGTCCGACCCCAGGAAAGCGTCGGCGCAGCCGCCGCCGGCGGAGTTCCGGTAAGTCTGGACCAGCCGCTTCGCGAGGCACGCGACCAGTTCGAGCGCGTCTATTTCGAATACCACCTCGCGCGCGAGAACTTCAGCATGACACGGGTGGCCGACCGGGCGGGCCTGGAGCGCACGCACCTGTACCGCAAACTGAAGCAGCTGGGCGTGGAACTGTCGCGAGGGCCGCGACGCTCCGACCGTCCCGCCCAAGAGCGCTCGCAGGCGCCCGGACACGACGCCGACACGGGTCCCTTGACCGACTGAGCCGGCCGGAAGTTGTCCGTAGCCGTCGACCGGCGGATCCGTAGCCGTTGGACTGTCGGGCCTAGCGTCGGCCCTGTCTGCTGCGCGGGCGATCGGCATCCGAACATGGCTGCGCTCGGCACCGCGCGGCGGAAGCATCGCAGCCGTTCAGAGCAGCTCGGCCGACAACGAGCCTTTACCGCCGCGCTGTACCAACGGCCGCTCGCCTGCTCGCATCCAGGGCCAACGCTCTCCCGCCAGTCCAACGGAAAACGATCATCACCGTGTCCTCGTTCCAGCGCGGTGTTGTAGGTCAGCGCAGCTCCGTGTCGAGCCACGATGACCTTAGAGCACTGCGCTGGAACCTGTGCGTTGCGATGATCGTTTTCCGTCGGCCGGACGGGAGACCGTCGGTGTCTCTGAGCGAGCAGGCCGGCGACCCCTGGAAGTAGCGCGGCGGTACAGGACAGAAGACGGCTGAGTCGCTCTGAACTGCTGCGGTGTTTCCGCCGCGCGGTAGCCGTGCACAGCGACGACAAGATGTCGCCGGCCCGCGCAGGGAGGAGACCCGGCGGTAGGCCCGGCCGGCCGACGGCTACGGAGACGAACGGCCCGGCCAGCCGACGGTCACCAACGGATGTCGAGGTAGTCCTACGACCGCACGCGACGGCGCGCGCGGCGCTACACTGATCGGTTCGCCTCACTCCGCCCCCTCCATGGACCGCATCCAGGTACGCGGCGCACGCACTCACAATCTGAAGAACATCGATCTGGATCTGCCGCGCAATCGGCTGGTGGTGTTCACGGGCCTGTCGGGCTCCGGCAAGAGCTCGCTCGCGTTCGACACGCTGTACGCCGAAGGGCAGCGCCGCTACGTGGAATCGCTGTCGGCCTACGCGCGCCAGTTCCTGCAGTTGATGCAGCGGCCCGACGTCGACCAGATCGAGGGGCTGTCGCCGGCGATCGCGATCGACCAGAAGTCCGGCGGCCACAATCCACGATCGACCGTCGGCACCGTGACCGAGGTCCACGACTACTTGCGCTTGCTGTTCGCGCGCGCCGGCAGGCCGCATTGCCCGGACCACCCCGAGCGGGCGCTGGGAGCGCACAGCGTGTCGCAGATGGTCGATTGGACGCTGGCGCGGCCGCACGATGCGCGCGTGATCGTTCTGGCGCCGCTGGTACGGGAACGCAAAGGCGAATTCGCCGAGTTGCTGGACGATCTGCGCGCGCGCGGATTTGTGCGCTTCCGCATCGACGGCGCCATCGTCGAGGCTGACGAGGTCCCCTTGCTCGCACGAGGCGGGCACCACTCGATCGACGTCGTGATCGACCGCCTGCGCGTGCGTCCGGACGCGCGCACGCGCCTGGCCGAGTCGTTCGAGACGGCCCTGAAGCTCGCCGACGGGCGAGCACTGCTGCTCGACGTGGACAACGGCGAGGAGACTCAGTTTTCGAGTCGCTTCGCTTGCCCGGAGTGCGGATACGCGGCACCGGAGTTGGAGCCGCGCTTGTTCTCTTTCAACAACCCGCTGGGTGCCTGCCCGGCCTGCGACGGCCTCGGAATCAACGAGTATTTCGACGAATCGCGCGTCGTCGCGCACCCTGAACTGACCCTCGCGGCCGGTGCCCTGCACGGCTGGGATTCGCGCAACCGCCAAGCGTTCGGGATCCTGGAGGCGCTCGCGCGTCACCGCAACGTCGACATCGACGTTCCATGGGAAAAACTGGATCGCAAGTTCCGCTCGGAGGTGCTGCACGGAAGCGGTGGCGAGCCGATTCCGCCCGCCATGACGAGTGAACGCGCGAGCGAGCGTGGCCGGCGGTCACCTCGCCCGCAGCCGTTCGAGGGCGTGATTCCGCATCTGGAGCGACGCTGGCGTGAGACCGATTCGCCGGCGGTGCGCGAGGAGCTCGCCAAGCTGCGCAGCGTGCGGCCGTGTCCGTCGTGCGAGGGCACGCGGCTGCGGCGCGAGGCGCGGCACGTCTTCATCGGCGAAGGCTCTGAGCGGCGTGCGATCTTCCAGATCGAGCGGCAGAACCTGGCGCAGGCCCAGCACTACTTGGAGGGGCTGCAGCTCGAGGGAGCGCGCCGCGAGGTCGGCCGTCGTATCGTCGACGAGATCGTCGCGCGCTTGCGCTTCCTGAACGATGTCGGCCTGAGCTACCTTGCGCTGGAGCGCGCCGCCGACACGTTGTCCGGAGGCGAAGCGCAGCGCATCCGGCTCGCTTCGCAGATCGGCTCCGGGCTGACCGGTGTGCTGTACGTACTGGATGAGCCTTCGATCGGCCTGCATCCGCGCGACAACCAGCGGCTGATCGAGACGCTGAAACGGCTGCGCGACCTTGGCAATACGCTGATCGTGGTCGAGCACGACGAGGAGACGATTCGCGCAGCCGACCACGTGGTGGACATGGGGCCGGGCGCGGGCGAACACGGCGGCCAGGTCGTGGCGCAGGGCATTCCGGAGCAGATCGCCCGTCAGGCCGCCTCGCTCACCGGAGCGTACCTGTCGGGTCGGATGCGAATCGCGGTGCCGCCGGCGCGGGAGGCGCCGAGCCTGCTCTGGCTGGAGTTATCGGGCGCCCGTGGCAACAACCTGCAGCACGTGAATCTGCGCGTGCCAGTGGGGCTGCTCACCTGCGTGACGGGTGTGTCGGGGTCGGGCAAATCGACGCTCGTCAACGACACGCTCGCAGCGGCTGTCGCTCGCCATCTGTACGGTTCTACCGCGCAACCGGCGCCGTTCGACTCGGTGGCCGGACTGGAACACTTCGACAAATTGGTGTCGGTCGACCAGGCGCCGATCGGACGTACGCCGCGCAGCAACCCCGCCACGTATACCGGCCTGTTCGCGCCGATCCGGGAGCTTTTCGCGGGAACGCCGGTGGCACGCGAGCGCGGTTACGAGGCGGGGCGCTTTTCGTTCAACGTGAAGGGCGGCCGCTGCGAGGCGTGCGAGGGCGACGGCCTGATCCGTGTCGAGATGCACTTCCTGCCCGACGTGTACGTGCCGTGCGACGTCTGTCACGGCCGGCGCTACAACCGCGAGACCCTGGAGGTGCGCTACCGGGGCTTGAACATCGCGGAAGTGCTGGACCTGACGGTCGAGCAGGCGCTGGAGATGTTCCAGCCGGTACCGGCGCTGCATCGGCGCCTGCAGACGTTGGCTGAGGTCGGACTGGGCTACGTGCGGCTGGGGCAAAGTGCGACGACCTTGTCCGGCGGAGAAGCCCAGCGCATCAAGCTTGCGCTGGAGCTGTCCAAGCGCGACACCGGCCGTACGCTATACGTGCTGGATGAACCGACCACGGGGCTGCATTTCCATGATGTGGCACTGCTGCTGAAGGTGCTGCACCGGCTGCGCGACGCCGGCAATACGGTGGTCGTGATCGAGCACAATCTGGAAGTCATCAAGACAGCAGACTGGGTGGTCGACCTCGGTCCCGATGGCGGACAGGACGGCGGGCGCATCGTCGCCGCCGGCACGCCCGAGCAGATCGCCGACGAGCCGGCGAGTCACACGGGCCGTTGCCTGCGCCGCGTGCTGGCGCCGCGCGAGGAAGTCGTCAAAGCGGCGTGAGCGGACCCACGGGAGGTCACCGAGTTCCGCCAAGCTGGTCGTGCTGACCCGACAGGAGCACAATGATCCGGCCATGGAACTGACGACACCGCCCGGGGCGAACAGCGCGGCGCAGGACCCATTTCTCGCCGCCACCCACGAGGTTGTCAACCAGCCGACCGAGCTGGCGGGAATCAACCTGTACGAGTGCGACCGAGCGCTGCGCGAAGCGGTGGCGCGCGAGGGTGCGGCAGCGTCCGAAGCGGGCCTGCTCGAATTCGGCGCACGTGTCGGCGCGCCCGAGTACCTGGAGCTCGGGCTGCTGGCCAACCGCTACCCGCCCGAATTCGATCCCCACGACCGGTTCGGCCACCGCATCGACCTGGTCCGTTTCCATCCCGCCTACCACGCGTTGATGCAAACGGCAATCGCCGAGGGATTGCACTCCTCGCCATGGACCGCGCCGGGAGCCGGCGCCCACGCCGCCCGCGCCGCGCGCTACTACCTGCATGCGCAGGTCGAGGCCGGCCACGGATGCCCGATCACGATGACCTTCGCGGCGGTCCCAAGCCTCCGGCTGCAACCGGATCTGGCCGCTGCGTGGGAGCCGCGAATCACCGCACGCGTGTACGACCCGGTCAATCGGCCTGCGCACGAGAAGTCCGGCGTGACGGTGGGCATGGCGATGACAGAAAAGCAGGGAGGCTCGGACGTGCGCGCCAACACAACGCGCGCCTATCCGATGGCGAGTCCCGGTTCCGGGCAGCCGTACGAACTGGTGGGCCACAAGTTTTTTGTGTCGGCCCCGATGTGCGACCTGTTCCTGGTGCTGGCGCAGGCGGCCGGCGGACTGAGCTGCTTCCTGTTGCCCCGCTGGCGGCCCGACGGCACCAAGAACCAGATGCAGTTGCAGCGGCTGAAGCGCAAGATGGGCAACGTCTCGAACGCATCGGCCGAAAGCGAGCTGCGCGGCGCCCTCGCCTGGATGGTCGGCGAGGAGGGCCGCGGGGTGCGAACGATCATCGAGATGGTGGCGATGACGCGCTTCGACTGCATGATCGGCTCCAGCGCCGGCATGAGAATGGCGGTCTCGCAGGCGCTGCACCACTGCTCGCAGCGCCGAGCGTTCGGGCGCCTGCTGATCGAGCAGCCGCTAATGAAGAATGTCCTGGCGGACCTGGCGCTCGAATCGGAGGCGGCACTGGCTCTGACGATGCGCATCGCGGGTGCGCTTGACCGGCGCTTGGAGGAGCACGAGGATCTGCTCGCTCGCCTTTGCACTGCTGTGGGCAAGTACTGGATCTGCAAGCGTGTCGCGCCACACGCGGCGGAGGCGATGGAATGCATCGGCGGCAGCGGCGTGATGGAGGATTCGCCGATGCCGCGCCTGTACCGCGAAGCGCCGGTGAATGCGATCTGGGAAGGCAGCGGCAACATCCAGTGCCTGGACGCACTGCGCGCGATGGGCAAGACGCCGGACGTGGTGCAGGCCTATTTCGACGAGGTGACGCGCTCGCGCGGCGCCCACCCGTCGCTCGACCGCGCCGTTGCGCAATTGCAAGCACAGTTGCGGCACAGCGTCAACATCGAGTCCCGAGCGCGCGCGCTGGTCGACCGGATGGCCGCAATTCTGCAGGCCGCGCTGCTGGCGCGCGATGCGCCACAATGGGTCGCCGACGCGTTCTGCCGCTCGCGGCTGGACGGTGAAGGGCACCACCAGTTCGGCGCGCTGCCGGCCGATGTCGAGTTCGACCGGATCATCTCGCGCGCGATGCCTCGCGCGTAGCCGGGGCTTCGGGGCTACTTTCCTTCGAACAGGTCCTGGAACGCCGCGTACGTCGACAGCACCATCAGCGGCCACAGCACCAGCCAGCCCAGCCCCAAAGGAATGCTGGCGACGATCGCGAACGCGATCCACAGCAGTCCATAGACAGTCAGGGCCCCCAGGTTGGCCCAGCACGCCGATAGGCTGGCCTTCAAAGCTTCCATTGGCGGCTGTTTGCGCAGCACGATCAACGCGGGTGCGAGCCAGGATGCCATACCGATCGGGACCAGCAGCAGAAGCGCCGCCAGCAACACGAGTAGCGCGGTGCCGCTCAGGCTCGCCAGCACCGCGATGTTTCCCGCCATGCCACCGAGCAAGCCGCCGGCAAGGGCTCCGATGCCTGCAATGGAGGCTGCCGCCACCACCAGCAACACTGCGATCACGAGCAGGGCGCCGCCGATCGCCAGTGGTCCGAGCGATTCGCCGAAACCCGCGAACAGATCCCCGATCGCGGGCGCCGTTCCTTCATCGGTCTTGCGCGCCGCAAGCATCAGCCCGCCGGCGAACATGAAGAGCGCGACCTGGGCGGCGATCGACCCCAGCAGCGGTACCACGTGCAGAACGAAGAAAATGGCCATCGCGATCAGGCACATCACGATCCACACAGCCGTCGCACCCCGGTGGAACAGCCACTGCCAGGATGTGCTCCACCACTGGAAGCCGTGGCCCGAATCTACCTGGCGGAACGCCGGTGCCGTGACCGGCAACGATGGTTCTTGCATGGCTCCACCTCCGGATCCTCAACGCTCGATTATTGCCCCAGCAGCCGCGCTTCCGCCAGTTCGATCGCCTCAGCGGTGCCGTGCAGAACGACTACGTCCCCCGGCTCCAGCACCAGCGAGCTGCTGGGGTCGTCGCCCCGGATCCCGCGCCGGCGCACCGCCTTGACCTCGGCTCCGATCGCCGCCAACTCCAGGGCGCCGAGCGCCCTACCCGCCGCAGCCGAGCCGGCCTCGATCGGCACCGAGTGCAGCCGAACGTGCTGCTCATCGTCGATCGCATCTTCGGCGTCGTCGGCGCCGCGGAAGTACCCGCGCAACAGGCGGTAGCGCGTGTCGCGCGCATGACGCACGCGCTGCACGACGTGCGCGAGCGGCACTCCCAGCAGCACCAGCGCGTGCGAGCCAAGCATCAGGCTGCCCTCGAACACCTCGGGAACGACCTCGGTGGCGCCGGCCTGCAACAGCTTGTCCAGCGCCGAATCGTCTTGCGTGCGCACGATAATGGGCAGGCGCGGGTTCAGCTCGTGCGCGAAGTGGATCACGCGCAGCGCCGATGGCACGTTGTTGTAGCTCACCACCAGCGCCGCGGCGCGCGATACGCCGGCCGCCGCCAGCGTTTCACGGCGCGCCGCGTCCCCATAGACGACCGAGGCGCCGGCGGCTGCAGCCTCGCGCACGCGGTCGGGATCCAGGTCGAGCGCGACGTAGCCGATGCCTTCCTCCTCCAGCATTTGCGCAAGGTGCTGGCCGCTGCGCCCGAAGCCGCAGATCACGACGTGATCCTGGTTGGCGATCGAACGGGTCGCGATCCGATGCAGCTGCAGCGCCTGCTGCATCCATTCCGCACCGGACCAGCGAAGCGCGATGGCGTGGCTGTACTGCACCAGAAGCGGCGTGGCCAACATCGAAAGGACCATCGCCGAGAGCACGATCTGCATCAGCGTCGGCGGCAACAGGTTCAGCTGACCAGCTTGATTCAAGATCACAAACGCGAACTCGCCGGCGGTGGCGAGCGGCATCGCGACCTTGATCGCAGTGCCGACGGTTTCGCCCTGCCGGCGCACCAGCAGCGCGATCAGCGCGAACTTGCCTCCGACCGGCACCGTCAACGCTGCCAGCACCCAGCCGAAATGTGCAACGACCTGGCGAGCATCGAGCAGCATCCCGATCGTGACGAAGAACAGCCCCAACAGCACGTCGCGGAACGGCTTGATGTCCTCCTCGACTTGGTGGCGGAACTCGGTTTCCGAAATCAGCATGCCGGCGACGAATGCGCCCAGCGCTGGCGAAAGCCCGGCGCGCGAAGTCAGCCAAGCCAGCCCCAGCGTGATCAGCAGCAGATTCAGCGTGAATAGTTCGCGCGAGCGCCGGCGCGCCACCGCGGTCAGCCAGCGTCGCAGCACCCACTGGCCTCCGGCAAGCAAAAGCGCCAGCAGCACCGCGGCGCGAGCGGCTGCCCAGGCGAGTTGCATCATCGGATCGCCGTGCTGCGCCGCCAGTGCCGGCAGGATGACCAGCAGCGGTACGACCACGACGTCCTGCAACAGCAGCACGCCGACAACGATGCGGCCCTGATCGGTGTCGAGTTCGAGCCGCTCGGCCAGCAGCTTCAAAACGATCGCGGTCGACGACATCGCCAGCGCTGCACCAAGCGCGAACGCACCGGGCAAGCCGACTCCGATCCGCGCTCCGAGCACCCAGCCGATTGCGACGACGACCGCAAGCGTGACCACCACCTGTGGCAGTCCGACCTTCAAAACGATCGCGCGCAGGCTGCGCAACCGCGGCAGGGAGAATTCCAGGCCGATCGAGAACATCAGGAACACGACACCGAACTCGGCGAGCGCGTACGTGTCGGGGCTGTCGGGAGCCAGCGCCAGCGCGTGCGGTCCAATCGCGATTCCGACCAGCAGGTAACCCGGAAGGGCCGGCAGGTTCAGCGCGCGCAGCACCCCGACCGCGACCACCGAGGAGGCGAGCAGCAGAAGCGTCACTTCGAGGGTGGAAGGCATCGGGCGCGCCGCAGCAAGTCCTGTGCCAGGGTCGAAGCCGCAGAGTATCATCGGCCACCGTGCCTGCCGCCCTCTGCGAGAGGGCGCGGACGGTGAATGTTCCGGCCCGCCGGCGAACACCACGTCTCATGAAGGCCTTCTTGAGCCCTACCGACATGTCCCAAACACCGAGCGCGACGCTGCAGGCGCGCGCCGGCGCGCAATCGGTCAGGCTGGCACGCGAGGTGTTACAGACCGAATCTCAATCGGTGGCCGCTCTGGCCGAGCGCCTCGACGGGCGATTTGTTCGCGCGGTGGAACTGGTGCTGGCTTGCCGCGGACACGTGGTGGTCAGCGGCGTCGGCAAAAGCGGCCACATCGCCCGCAAGATCGCCGCGACCCTGGCATCCACCGGAACCCCGGCCCTGTTCGTCCATGCTGCGGAAGCTGCGCACGGCGACCTGGGCATGGTGACGGTGCGGGACGTGTTCATCGCACTGTCGTATTCGGGCGAGACCGACGAACTGCTGACGATCGTCCCGATCCTGAAACGGGGCGGAACTCCGTTGATCGCGTTCACCGGCAACCCATCCTCATCGCTCGCCGGCCATGCTGACGTGCACTTGGACTGCCACGTCGAACGCGAGGCCTGTCCGCTGAACCTTGCTCCGACCTCTTCGACCACCGCAATGCTCGCGATGGGCGACGCGCTTGCCGTCGCCTGCCTGGATGCGCGCGGTTTCGGTCCGGACGATTTCGCTCGCTCGCATCCAGGCGGTGCGCTGGGGCGACGCCTGCTGACGCGGGTATCCGACGTGATGCGCACGGGAGATGCGATCCCGGTCGTTCCCGCCGAAGCAAGCGTGATGGATGCGCTGCGCGAGATCTCCTTGAAGCAATTGGGAATGACCGCAGTGCGAAACGGAGACGGCACGCTGGCGGGAATCTTCACCGACGGAGACCTGCGGCGGCTGCTCGAACGCGGGGGTGATACCCGCTCAACTCGCGTGCGGGACGTGATGACGCCGACTCCGCTGACGATCGCGCCCCATGCGCTGGCGGTCGAGGCGGCGCAGCTGCTGGACAGCGGCCGCAAGAACCAGTTGCTAGTGGTTGACGAGCAGCGCCGCCTGATCGGTGCGCTGCATATGCACGACCTGATGGCCGCGCGGGTGATCTAGAGTGCCAATCGCCCGCCGCGTTGGCCTTCACGGACCCCACGGACCGCCAGGAATCGGGTAGATCAGGTGGCGTCTCCCAGGAAGCTGCCCGCAAGGCGCGCGTCCGGTCGCACTGTGCAGGCCGCATTGCGCGCTTCGCGCGTGCGCTTGGTCGTACTGGATGTGGACGGCGTGCTGACCGACGGCAGGCTGTACTTCGGTCCGGACGGCGAGTCATTCAAGGTATTCGACGCTCGCGACGGCCACGGCGTGCGACTGCTTCGCGAGGCGGGGCTGCGCGTTGCGGTGCTGTCCTCGCGCGCGTCGCCGATCGTCGAGCGGCGCGCCGGCGAGCTCGACATCGCGCCGGTGCTCCAGGGCGAGCGGGACAAGCTGGCGGCGTTGCAGCGCCTGCTGGCCACCACCGGGGTGACGGCGGCCGAGTGTGCGTACATGGGCGATGATTGGCCCGACCTGCCGGTGATGGCGAACGTTGGTTTCGCAGCCGCGGTTGCCGATGCTGCTCCCGAAGTACGGCGTGCGGCCCACTGGATCGCGCGCTTCGGCGGCGGGCGCGGCGCCGTGCGTGCGCTGGCCGAATATGTCCTTCGCTGCCGGCGACAGCACGCACCGATGGAGCGGTCCGATGCGTGACCGGGTCGCTTCGCTGATCGCGATCGTGTTGCTGGCACTCGTGGCCGCAACCAGCTACTGGTATTCGCGTTCGCTGCGAAGTGGCGCCGCGCAGGAGGCCGCGCGTCCGCAGGTCGACGCCGATGCGGATCAGGTCACTCTGATCCAGTTCGATTCGGAGGGACGGGCGAAGTACAAGCTGTTCGCTGACCGGATGACGCACTACGCCCGCAACGACGACATGGACCTGGTAAATCCGCATCTCGTGAGCCTGCGGCCGGACGAACCTCGCATCGAAGCGGTGGCGCGCGAGGCGCATGCGGACAACGACGGCGAGCAAATCCGCCTGTCGGGCGATGTGGTGCTGACTCGAGCATCGCCCGCCGGCGAGCCGCCGCTTCGCGTCACCACCGAGCTGCTTCTCGCGCAACCGGACGAGGATCGGTACTGGACCGACCGCGCCGTGCTGGTCGACCGCGGGGCTGACTCGATCCGAGCGCTCGGCATGCAGCTCGACAGCGTTGCGCGCCACATCGAGTTCATGGCCGATGTGGTCGATACGATCCAGCCGCAGCACAAATGACCGTGGACACTCGTCGAATGCTTGCTTCCGGCCGCAGTTTCCGCATGCTGCTGGCGCTGGCGGCATGCCTCGCACCCGTGCTGGCGGGAGCCGAGAAAGCCGATCGCGAAAAGGAAACCCTGATCGTTGGCGACCACCAGACGGTCGACGACTTGAAGCAGATCTCGATCTTCACGGGCCACGTGATCCTGACGAAAGGCACGATCCGAGTCACAGGCGACCGGATGGACTATCGCGAAGATCCGGACGGATACCAATACGCGGTCGTCACCGGCAGCAGCGATTCGCTTGCGACATTCCACGAGAGGGGCGACCCGACCAAGCCGGGGGTGGAGCAGACGTTCGACGGCGTAGCCGAGCGGATCGAGTACGACAATCGCAACGACACCGTGAAGCTTTTCACGCACGCGGTGGTGCGACGGTACGAAAATGGCGTGCTGCGCGACGAATTCACCGGCGACCAGATCACCTACGACGCTCGCACGTCGCACTACGATCTGCAGGCCGGTTCCAACGGCCGCGTGACCGCGCGAATCGCACCTCGCGCAACCGAAGGCGCTTCCGCCCCCGCACCGGCGCCCGCGCCCAGCGCACCCGGCGCGGGCGAGGCGAGCCGCGGCAGCTCGAAATGAACGCCGCCAGCGCGCTGCCGACTGAGCGGTCGCCTGAACAGGAGCAGCCGGCGCCCGCGCGGGAGCAGTCCGCGCCCGAGGCGGACGCACAACTCGCTGCGCGGGGTCTCGTCGTAGAAAAACTCGCCAAGCGCTACGGCGGCCGGCTGGTGGTCAAGGACGTATCGCTGTCGGTCGAGCCCGGCGCGGTTGTCGGACTGCTCGGCCCGAACGGCGCAGGCAAGACGACGTGCTTCTACATGGTGGTGGGGCTGGTGCCGCTCGACGGCGGTCTGATCCGCCTGGACGGCCGCTCGATCGCGCACCTGCCGATCCATCGCCGTGCGCGGCTCGGACTGTCGTACTTGCCGCAAGAGGCGTCGGTGTTCCGACGCTTGACAGTCGAGCAAAACGTGCGTGCGGTGCTCGAGCTGCAGCGCGACGAGGACCGGCGGCCGCTTGCGCAAGACGCAATCGAGCAGCGCCTGGTCGAACTGCTGCGGGACCTGCAGATCGAGGACATCCGCACCAACACGGCCGTCAGCCTGTCCGGCGGCGAACGCCGCAGGGTGGAGATCGCCCGCGCTCTCGCCGCGCGGCCCAAGTACGTGCTGCTGGACGAGCCGTTCGCCGGAGTCGATCCGATCGCGGTGATCGAGATCCAGCGCATCGTGCGGTTCCTGAAGCAGCGGGGAATCGGCGTGCTGATCACCGACCACAACGTCCGCGAGACGCTCGGTATCTGCGATCACGCGTACATCATCAGTGAGGGCAGCGTGCTGGCCGAAGGCCGGCCAGACGAGATCGTGGAAAACGAGTCGGTTCGGCGCGTCTATCTCGGCGAACACTTCAGGATGTAGCGCGGATGCTGGAGTGATGAAAGCCTCGCTGCAGCTGCGTCTCGGACAGCATCTGGCGCTGACGCCCCAGCTGCAGCAGTCGATCCGCCTGCTACAGCTATCCACGCTGGAGTTGAACCAGGAGCTCGAACAGGCGCTGATCGACAATCCGCTGTTGGAGCGCGACGACGATCCGCTGGCAGGACACGCCCGCCTCGCGGCCGACGGCGCCATCCTGCAGGACTGGAGCGGCGCGGCGCAGGCGGCGGACGCCGGCGAGCACACCGATTCGGGACCCGCGGCATCGGATTCGCCCGCACCGGAACGGGCGACGTCCGATCACGCAGGCGCGGCGGACGAAACCGATTCGCCACCGAGCACACTCGACTGGGGTGGCTCACGCGAGGCGCGCGACGAGGACGATGAGCCGCAAGCACTCGCATGGGCGGCGGCCGAAACGACGCTGCGAGATCATCTGCGTCAACAACTTGCGTCGACCAAGGCCTCCGAGCGCGACCGCGCCCTGATCGGGCTGCTGATCGAAGCGGTAGAGGAAGACGGCTACCTTCGGGCCTCGCTCGAGGAGATCCAGGCCTTGTGCCCGGCCGTCGAAGCGGTCGAAGCCGAAGAGCTGTCCGCGGCGCTGCGCCTGCTCCAAAGCTTCGATCCGGCGGGTGTCGCGGCACGCTCGCTGCAGGAGTGCCTGCTGCTGCAGGTCAACGCGCGGCTGCTCTTGCTCGGGCAAGCGGGTGGCGCGCAAGCGGCCATCGAGGCACAACGGCGCGATCTGACCCTCGCCAGAAGGATCGTAAGTGAACACCTGCTCCTGTTGGCCAATCGTGATTTCGCAAAGCTGAAAAAATTCGTCGGAGCGGAGGACGAAGAACTGCGTGCAGTGCACCGACTGATCCATGGACTGAACCCGCGGCCGGGATTAGGCTTTGCTACGACGGCTCCGGACTATGTGGTACCCGACATCCTGGTGCGGCGACAAAAAGGCCGCTGGACCGCACAGCTGAATCCGGACGTGATGCCCCGTCTGCGAGTGAACCAGGCCTACGCGACGATCTTCAAACGCGACCGGGGCGCGCCTTCGCATGCGTCCTGGGCTGCCAGATTGCAGGAGGCGCGCTGGCTGATCCGCAATCTGCGCCAAAGGTTCCAGACGATTCAGCGGGTAGCGCAGGCGATCGTCGAGCGCCAGAGCCACTTCTTTTCGCACGGTGCGATCGCAATGCGCCCTCTTGTGCTGCGCGAGATCGCCGACGCAGTCGGGCTGCACGAATCGACCGTATCGCGGGTGACCGCCAATAAGTACATGGCAACGCCGTTCGGCGTGTTCGAGCTTCGCTACTTCTTCGGCAGCCACGTGGCGACCGACGCCGGTGGCGCCGCCTCGAGCACCGCGATTCGCGCGCTGATCGGGCAGATGATCGCAGCGGAGGATCCGGGCAGACCTTTGTCGGACAGCCGCATTGCCGAACTGCTCGGTGAACAGGGAATTGTCGTGGCGCGCCGTACCGTCGCCAAGTATCGGGAACTGCTGCATATCGCCCCCGTGGCATTGCGCAAAACACTGTGAGCCCATTTTCACATCCTCACCGAAAGGGTGCTGCATGAACCTGAATATCCACGGCCATCACCTCGACGTGACCCCGGCGCTTCGCACCTATGTGGTCGACAAGCTCGCGCGGATCCGAAGGCACTTCGACCACGTGATCGACGTTGATGTGGTGTTGTCCGTGGACAAGCTGCAGCAGAAGGCCGAGATCACGCTACGGGTGCGAGGCTCGGCACTGCACGCCGCATCGGTGGAGCCGGATTTGTATGCCTCGATCGACGTGATGATGGATAAGCTCGATCGGCAGATCCTGCGCTACAAAGATCGGGTCAAAAACCACATTCGCGTGCCGCTGAAGCACCAGTCGGAGGCCGGGCCGCAGTAAGCGGCGCGCAATTGCAAGGCTTCGCCGGCCGAGGGGGGCTGCGGCTGTTGCCGCAGCGCAACGAGACACGCGGCGGCCGGAAGCCGCGCGTATACTGCGCCGCGATCCGACCCGGTACATGCCTACAACAAGCGGGGTCGGTGTGAACAGTCACTGTCTCGTCGGGCTTTGAATTGGCAGTGAGAGGGGTAAAAACGGTTGCCCAACCGGAGTAAGAGCGGTAACAGCGGCCGGTAGGCTTCTGCCGGTCGACTTCAACCGGCCCGACTCTGGGGCGTTAGACCCCCATGAATTCACTTTCGAACCTTCTGTCGCTGCCGAACGTCGTGCTGGACGTCGAAGCGAATGGCAAGCGTGAGGCGCTGCAGCGCGCGGCTGCAGTATTCGCCGGCAGCTCCCGCATGGGCGAGCCGCAGATCCTGGAATGCCTGATGGCTCGCGAACAGCTGGGATCGACTGGACTCGGCAAAGGTGTGGCAATTCCCCACGGCCGCCTGCGCGGGCTCAAGCGCGCGGCGGCGGCGATCCTCCGGCTGAAAGATCCGATCGAATTCGGTGCGCCGGATGGTCAGCCGGTGCGGCTGCTGGTCTCGCTGCTGGTTCCGGAAAACGCGACCCAGCAGCATCTGCAGGTGCTATCCGAACTGGCCCAGATGCTGTCCGAGCCGTCGATGCGCGAGCAGCTCGAGACGATCACCCAGCCTGCCGTGCTGCTTGCGATGGTGGCCGCTTGGGAGCCGATCCGCCCCGCAGCCTGACATGCTGACGTTCGAATCGCTGTTCGAAGACAACGCGACCGCACTCGATCTGCACTGGATCGGCGAGCCGGCGGCCGGCCAGCGTGTCTTTCCGGACGTCAGTGGCATCAGCGTGCAGGCGGCCGAGCTGGTCGGACACCTGAACCTGATCCATCCGAAGCGAATTCACGTGCTCGGTGCAACCGAAGTCGATTACGTCACCCGCATTCCTCCGGGCCGGCGCGAGCAGGTGCTGCGCGAGCTGATCCAGGGCGGCCCGCTTGGGCTGATCGTCGGCGAGGGCAGATCGCTGCCGCCGGAGCTGGTCGCGATCGCCCTTGCGGCGGGATTGCCGATGTTCGCCAGTTCGCGCGACTCGGCCGAGGTGATCGACGTACTGCGTATCTATCTTGCCAAGCAGCTCGCCAAGCACTGCTCGATCCACGGCGTGTTCATGGATGTGTTCGGCATGGGTGTGCTGATTTCCGGGCAGTCCGGTCTGGGCAAGAGCGAACTTGCGCTGGAATTGATCAGCCGTGGCCACGGCCTCGTTGCGGACGACGTGGTCGACTTCGCGCGTGTTGCCCCCGATACGATCGAGGGACGCTGCCCGCCGCTGCTGGCCAATCTGCTGGAAGTTCGTGGTTTGGGCCTGCTGGACATCCGGGCCATATTCGGTGAGACAGCCGTGCGCCGGAAGATGAAGCTACGCCTGATTGTCGAGTTAATGCGGCGCAGCGCCGCCGACAGTCTGGAGCGCCTTCCGCTCGCAGGCACCACGCAGGAAGTGCTTGGCCTACCGATCCACAAGGTTGTGATCCCGGTAGCGGCCGGCCGCAACCTGGCGGTTCTGCTGGAAGCGGCCGTGCGCAACACGATCCTGAAGCTGCGCGGCATCGATACGATGCTCGACTTTCAGCAGCGCCAGCGCGAGGCGATGGAAAGTCAGGACGATTCGTAGCTACCACCCTCGGCGAAGCATTTCCGGCCGGCAGGTGTTGCAATCACACGGTTGGACGCCAAGGAGGGACCGATGCTCCACCGAATCCTGATCGCGGCGATGCTGGCCGCGCCGCTGTGCACGTTCGCAGCCGAGCAGAAAGCCAAGACTTCGCAGCAGGAGAAGATGAAAGCTTGCAACAGGCAGGCGGCCGAAAAAGTGCTGAAGGGCGATGAGCGCAAGAAATTCATGTCGCAGTGCCTGAAAGGTCCGGCGAAGAGCTGACGGTGGCTC
>JAFAIM010000004.1 GCA_019236735.1 Burkholderiaceae bacterium | reverse complement strand
GAAAGGGATGCAAAACAGGAACGATCCCGCATGGATCGTTGACGCTGCGTTAACGTGGCGGCTGCGCGCAAGGCCCCTGATATAAAATCACCCCTACGCGCCCGTAGCTCAGTTGGATAGAGTACTTGGCTACGAACCAAGGGGTCGCGGGTTCGAATCCTGCCGGGCGCGCCAAATAATCAAGGGCTTGCAAGATGCAGGCCCTTTTTCTTCGACCCGCTGTTTTTTTGCGCGTAAGGGGTCGGACTCGATGCGCAGCAGTCTCGAACTGGGCCCATCGGCGGCTGCGCACCGGCGGATGTTTCTTCGGGGTCGCAAGGGCAATGGCGCGCGGCTATGGCTGATTATCGGCGTTGCACGTACGTGGGCAGTACGTCAGGGTCGACTCGATAGCAGTCCCGAAACTCGGCGCGCGCCAGCGCAAGTTCCAAATCGTGCGAGCGCCGGTCATCCGTCGCATCGATCAGCTTCCGAACGCAGGACACCGGGACATGGCGATACGTTCGACGGTCCGGCCGATAGGTCACTTCGCGCCAGCCTCGATCCATCAGCCAGTCCCACAGTTCGTCGCTCATTCCGGCGAGCACGATCATGCGCACGTCTCCGCACGCGATGCCGACCCCGATTCGAGGTTTCCGGCGGCGCCGAGGAAGCGCCCGCTCCTGCCGAATGCCCATTAAGCCGCGCAATTTGTTCCTGAGCAGAAGAATCGGCCTCAACGCACCGTCTCCCGAAGAAAGAACGGCTCGAGTATCGGTCTGAAGCGCTTTTCGGACGTTCAGGTCATTCTCCGAAGAGGGCATCCGGCGAATACCTGAGCCCGCGAATCTCGCGGGTTGGGCGGGGAAAACCGGGAAAAACGGAACATCGAGCCGTCGAGCGGCGGCTAGCCTGCAAGCATCGACCAGACGGCGCAGCGCCGTCCGGTACTGCGGTTCCTCGTGGAGTACGAGCATGCCCTACGCGCCAGACCAGGAAGCCGAGCCAACCGCTACAGCGGCTCCGAGCTCGGTTTCGGACGACTGCCCCGAGACGATCAACCCATTTTTGCAGTTCGTCGAACCGGAGCGCTATTGGGAGCTCGTGCGGCAGGCCCAGAGCCACGGGGAGTCGAGCCGCTTTGTGTCGCCGTCGCGTATTGTCAGCAAGCTGACGCTGGTCGGAACACTCTCGGACAATTAGTCCGGCTCGTTGCCGGAGAAAATCGCAGTCTCGCGCGAGAATCAGCGAGGCGTCGGGGAAACCGGCGCTGCCGCCGTAATGGGTGCGCCTGTGGCCGCGGGATTTGGCGCTGGGGAAGCGCTCGGCGCGCTGCCGTTTGCGACACTTTCCGCTGATACCGCCGGCGTGTAGCGAACCATCAGCCGCGCGCTATATGCGTGATCACCGTCCCACACCGAAAAACTGGTGCAGACCTGCTTGGATCGGGTCGACTCGGCGCGCTCGAACAGCTTGTCCGCGAACCGAGCGCGTCCGACATCACCGCCAGGGGCAACACGGCTGTCTTCCCAGGCCTGCTGCGAGTCCTCAGGTCTGGCGTACAGCGCCGACTCGGTGACAGTGGCCGGGGCCGGGACGCTCGCGCACAACGTGACCGGTTGCGCATCCTGCTGTTCGCAGGCAGCGGACGCGCCGGCGCCGGCTTCGCGTTTGTGACAGGGCCCAACCGTCACCGTTACGCTCGCCTCGGAAGCGCGAGCGGTGGTCTCGTCCGGCCGCACACCTTCGACTGGCGCCGCGGAAAATGGCGCGCGCTCGTCGCGGGCGGCAAGCTCGAGACGTGCAGCGGTGGCATTGATCTGTTCGAGCTCGGTGCGAAGTTCGCCTCGAAGTGCCGCAGTCTCCTGTTGCGACTGCCGCACCAGCGACTCCGAGAAGGCGAATCCGCCTACACCCGCGGCGATCAGCAGCACGAACACGGCCAGCACCGGCCCTCGTCGCGTTTTCTTTGTGACAGGCGCTCCTCGCGCCCGGTCCGACAATTCCCTTTTCCACGCGATGCGCAGCTGGATCAGCGCGCCAATGATCGTTCCGGCAGCGGCCACTGCCGATGCGGTTACGCGGTCGTCCAGATCGAATGGGAGCCACATCGGGAAAAATTTACCTCGCGTGCAAGCATACGGCCGCGGGGCGCTTCGCTTAATCGCACGGATGAGCTAGCGGGTACAGAGTTTGCGCCTCTCGCGATGCGCCGCGATGTGGCGAAACGCTCGAACTGGCGTGCAAAAAAGCTCCAGTTTGAGGGCTCTGCTCAGCAGTTCCGTTCATTGGACACGGCGCGCCGCATTGCTCGTGTGGCGGTACAGCCAGCCGACCAGTGCGCAGAACACCAACGAGCCGGCAGCGAGAGCGATGTTCGCAAATCCGGCCCCGACCAGCGAAAATGGCTCGTCGCTGCCGGAGGCGACCACCACCGCGGCATAGAGGACGCCGAATAGACTCTCGCCAACGATCAGCCCTGTCGCCATCAGCACGCCGATTCGCTTGGCAAAACCCGGATCGTCGCGACGTTCCGCCCAGCGCTCGTAGAAGTGCCCGGCCACTGCCCCGAGCACCACCGGCAGGCTGGCGCCCATCGGCAAATAGATTCCCAGCCCCACCGCCAGAGGGGGCAAGCGCATCCACCTTGCACGTGCAAGCAGTGCATCGACGGCGATCGCCGCGACTCCAGCCAAGGCTCCAAGCTCGAGCATCCGCAGGTTCAGGCTGCCGCCCAACACGCCCTGCGCGAGCGCTGAGATCAGCGCCGCCTGCGGTGCCGGCAGCGCCGAGGGTCCGGCGGCGGGAGCACCGGCAAAACCGTACGCGGCATTGAGCAGGTTCAGCACCCACGGAACAACAAGCGATCCGAACACGACACCGGCGACGAGTGCCGCCTGCTGCCGCCACGGGGTGGCTCCGATCAGCTGACCCGTTTTGAGATCCTGCAGGTTGTCGTTCGAGATCGTCGCGATGCCGAACACGATCGCTGTCGCGAACAGCGCGTAGGCGACCATCGCGTCGGACTGCCCTGCGCTCGAGGGCGCGCCGCCGATCGCGAGCAGCATCAGGCCTGCGGTGACGACGGCCAGGATGCCGACACCCGAAACCGGGCTGGTCGATGCTCCGACCAGCCCCGCCATGTAGCCGCAGATCGACGCGATCACGACTCCCGCCACCGCGATGTACACGAGGGTGGCGGCGATGAGAGTGGCAGTGTGCCCGGCCAGAGCTCCGCCGTCGATGAAGCGTGCAAGCAGCAGCGCAGCAGCGCCCAGCGCGGCCGCGCTCACGCCGCCGACGATTCCGATCGGAAGATCTCGCTCAGTCAGGGGTAGCGCAGCCGGCCCGCGGCGGCGGGCGGCCGAAGCGTCGATTGCGGATCGCAGGCCGGCGACGACAGGCCGAACGATCCGCGCGAACGTCCAGAGCGCTGCGACACCGATCACGCCCGCCCCGAAGAATCGAACGTCGCCGCGAAATACCATGAGCGCCACTTGCTCCGCGGAGCCGGACAAGTTCGAAGCGGCCGTCAAAATCGGCAACAGAATCCACCAACCGAACGCGATGCCGGCGAGGATCGCGACGCCGACCGACAGCCCGACCAGGTGGCCGGCGCCGATCAGTGCCAGCGACAGGCTCGCCGAGATGCCGCTTGCTCCCGGGCCAATGCGGAAGAAAACGGCGGCTTCGTCCACCAGCAGCTTCGTCTTGGTGAGCGCGAAGAACGCGGCGGATGCGACGGCGTTGAACGTCAGGATCGCGAGGCCCTGCCGGCTTTCCGCATCGGCGGCGCCGCGTTTCTGGCCGCCGCCGGCGACATCGCCCACTCGCAGCACTTCGGCCGCCGCCACTCCCTCGGGGTAGGGCAGATCGGTATGCACAACCAGCGCCCGTCGCAGCGGCACCGAGAACATCACGCCGAGGATGCCGCCGACGCCCGTGACCAGAGCGCAGGTCCAATACGGAAAGTTGCGCCACCATCCGATCATGATCAGACCGGGTAGCACGAAGATGATCGCCGCCAGCGTTCCCGCCGCGCTGGCGACCGTCTGCACGATGTTGTTCTCGTAGATGCTCGAGGAGCGGACCAGACGCAGCACCGCCATCGAAATCACCGCTGCAGGGATCGAAGTAGCGAACGTCAAACCCACCTTCAAACCGAGATAAACGTTGGCTGCAGTAAAGACGAGCGTGATCGCCCCACCGAGGAAAATGCCTCGCGCAGTCAGTTCGCGCGGTGTTGCCTCGATGTGGGTGTTGCCTTCGGATCGCGATTGGTTCACGGCTTCGTGTCACGCGTTGCAGCTAGCCCGATTTCGCTATTCTCCTGCATGCGCCGATCGGCGATAAACGCAAGGTTCGCGGTCAACCGAGGCACTTTGAGCCGCGTTGAGGGACGATCCCAGAGAGGAGAAAGAACATGACTCGATTCAAACAGTCTGTGATGTGTGCGGGTTTCGTCGTCGGCGCCCTTGCCACGGCAACCGCGTTCGGCGCCGAAGTCAGCGTCAAGCTGTCGGGTATGAACGAGGTTCCACCCGTGACGGGTTCCGCTGCCGGCAGCGGCATGTTCACGGTCGGTGACGACGGATCGATCTCCGGCAGCGTCACGACCACCGGAGTGAACGGCACGATGGCGCACATCCACGCAGGTGCGGCCGGCAGCAACGGCGGCGTAATCATCCCGCTCGTGAAGGAGGGAGATACGTACAAGACGCCTGCCGGTGCAAAGCTGACCCCTGAGCAGATGAAGGCGCTCAAGGAGGGCGGGCTGTACGTCAATGTCCACAGCGCCGCTCACCCGGGCGGGGAAGTGCGCGCCCAGCTCCAGTAGCTCCAGAACAGGGCGATCGCGTACAGGGTCGCCGCCAGCGCGAGCACCGGAGCGTTTCCGGTAATCACGTAGGGCGTGCGGCCCTCGTAGCCGCGTACCTCGCCGCGCAGCGTGGCGATCAGGTTGTAGGGCAGCACGCCTTGCACGTGTCCCTGCGGGTCGATAATGGCGGTGGCGCCAGTGTTGGTTGCGCGCAGAACCGGCCGCCCGGTTTCGAGTGCGCGCATTCGTGAGATTTGCAGGTGCTGCGGCAGCGCGATCGAGCTGCCGAACCACGCCAGGTTGGACAGGTTCAACAGGATCGTCGGCGCCAGCGCCGGATCCTTCCAGGCACGGATGATCTCGGCGCCGAACAAATCCTCGTAGCAGATATTCACGCCGATTCTCTGGCCGGCGAGGTGCATCGGCGGCTGGTAGTCCGCACCGCTGCGCTGGTCGCCGATGGGGATCTGCATCAGGTCGACAAACCAGCGGAAGCCGAACGGGATGAATTCGCCGAACGGCACCAGGTGCCGTTTGCTATAGGGCTGCGGACTCTGGCGCCCCTGTAGGCCGACCGCGCTGTTGTAGAACTCGCCCGCCGGGTGTTCGAGAAACACGCCGAAGATCAGTGCGGTTCCCTGCTGCTGAGGAAAGTCCAGCAGGCGCTCGCGCGAATCGGCCGGCAGGTCGTCCAGCGGAAGCGGGAAGGCCGACTCGGGTAAAACGACCAGGTCCGCGTGCAACGAAGGTGGGTCGGGTATCAGGGAAAAATAGCGCCCCAGCGCAAGATCGGTTCCTCCTTCGCCGAATTTCAGGTCCTGTGGAATGTCACCCTGAATCAGCTTGACCTGCAGCGGCGCTCCGGTCGGATGGGTCCACTGGCGGCCCACCAGCACCTGGCCGCCCGCCAGCAGCAGCAGTGCCATTGCGAGCGCACCGACACGCGCTGTCGGCGACAGCTCCGAGCGCGGCTGCATGACCGCTGTGAAAGCGCCTGCGACAACCGCACAGATCAAGCACAACCCGTACACGCCTGCGAGCGGCGCATAACCGGCCAGCGGCCCGTCGGTGTGCGCGTATCCACTCGCGATCCACGGAAAACCCGTCAATATGGTGCCACGCACCCACTCGCTCAGCGCCCATGCGCCTGGCCACGCGAGCAGCATGCGCGGCGCGAGCCGATCGGTGGCGCGGTGCGCTGCGCCGGCGGCCAGTGCCGGAAATGTCGCGAGCACTGCAGCCAGCGCGCCCGTGGCGAGCGTGGCGATCCACGCCGGCAGGCCGCCGAAATCGTGCATGCTGATGTAGACCCAGCTTACGCCCGTGCCGAACCAGCCGAGCCCGAACGCGAAACCCATCGCCGCTGCGCGCCGCCACGAAGGCTGCAACTGCACCAGCGCCATCAGGACCGCGAGCGCGCCGATCTGCACAGCGGGCAAATCGAACGGGGCGAACGACAGCGCGTGCGCGCCACCGGCCGCCACGCTCAGCAGTAATGCGAGGGCGAGCGCGGCTTTCGGCAGCGCGTCGGGGCGCGGAAACGGAGCCTCGGGACCGGTGCGCTGCGGTTCCAACGCGTGCCGGTCAGTCGTGCGGTGGGCGCATTTCGGCCGTGGCGAACTCGCTTACGACCGTTTTTGGCACGCGCGTGACCTGCAACAGCTGCGGCTGGCGCGGATCGGCACGCAACACCTCGAAGCGGAAGCCGTCGATTTCCACCGAATCCCCGCGCCTGGGGACGCGGCCGAAGGCGTCGGTGACGAGTCCGCCGACCGTGTCGAAGTCCTGGTTCGGAAAGTGCGCGTCGAACCGTTCGTTGAACTGGACGATCTCGGTGAGCGCCTTGACGCGGAAGCGTCCACCGGCCTCCTCGATGATGTTGTCCTCCTGCTCATCGAAATCGTATTCGTCCTCGATGTCGCCGACGATCTGTTCCAGCACGTCCTCGATCGTGATCAGCCCGGCCACGCCTCCGTACTCATCCACGACGATCGCGATGTGGTTGCGATTGGCACGAAAGTCCCGCAGCAGAACGTTCAGCGGCTTCGATTCCGGGATGAACACGGCCGGACGCAGCATCGCACGCACGTCGAAGTCCTGCTCGGCGTAGTAGCGCAGCAGATCCTTGGCGAGCAGGATCCCGATCACGTGGTCGCGGCTGCCCTCGAACACCGGGAAACGCGAATGCGCCGTCTCGATCACGTGCGGAATCCAGGTCTCGACCGGTTCGTCGATGTCGATCATGTCCATCTGCGCGCGCGGCACCATCAAATCGCGCGCGCGCAGCTCGGAGACTTGCAGCACCCCTTCGATCATCGAAAGGGCGTCGGCGTCCAGCAGGTCGCGTTCGTGCGCCTCGGACAGCAGCTCCAGCAATTGTTCCCGGTTCTCGGGTTCTCGGAAGATGAACGCTGTCAGGCGTTCGATCAGGCTTTTGTGGCGTTGGGCGACCGAGAGGCGCCGCGGTGAGGGTTCCGACATCGAATGCGAACGGATCGCTCCGTCCGGCGGTTGCGTCAGCTTCAGGATAGCCGATGAGCGCGCGCGCCGCTACGCCGTCGCTTCGCTCTTTCCAAGCATTCTGCGCTTCGCACGCTGGTGCTCCGGCGCCGCGTAAGCTTGCGCTAGCTCACCGTACGGATCGGCGATCCTTAGCCGCGCCAGATGGGCGGTTTCGAGCGCCTGCATTCGGCGCGCATCGGCATCGCGCACGTGGTCGTAGCCTTGCGCATGCAGCACGCCGTGGATCACCAGGTGCGCAAGGTGTGCGCGCAGCGTCTTTCCCTCGCGTGCCGCTTCGCTACGCGCAACCGACACACATACGACCACGTCGGCCAGTACCAGCGGCGCTTGCTGATAACCGAACGTCAGAACGTTGGTGGCGTAGTCGCGGTTGCGGTAGGTGTAGTTCAAACGGCGCGCGGTGCGCGCGTCGGCCAGCAGCAG
The DNA here is from genome assembly GCA_019236735.1 of Burkholderiaceae bacterium. Lineage (GTDB taxonomy): Bacteria > Pseudomonadota > Gammaproteobacteria > Burkholderiales > Burkholderiaceae_F > VBCK01. The sequence continues at coordinate 6,217 of JAFAIM010000004.1, read as the reverse complement.
AGTGATGTGGGCGGGTCGTTCGAGCGCTCCTCGCACCCAGCGCGCCAGCGTGCCGCGTGAGGGGATCGAGCGGAAACGGCCGGCTCCGACGACCGAAACCCGCGACGGCTTCGGGCTTTGGCGGGCGCGCGCTTCGTGGCCCGAAGGGCGAAAAGGGGTCACCTTGCTCGGCGCCCACGCGCCGGCTGCGGTTGGAGCTTGTCGGCCCGTTCGTAGGCTTCGACGATGCGAGCAACCAACGGATGGCGCACGACGTCGGCGGCGGTGAAGTAGGTGAACGAGATGCCGCGCACGTCGCGCAGGATGTGCTGCGATTCGATCAGCCCGCTTGCCGTTTCGCGTGGAAGATCGATTTGCGTGATGTCACCGGTGACGACCGCCTTGGAGCCGAAGCCGATTCGGGTCAAAAACATCTTCATCTGCTCGGGTGTCGTGTTCTGCGCCTCGTCGAGGATGACGAACGACTGGTTGAGCGTTCGGCCGCGCATGTAGGCGAGCGGCGCGATCTCGATCGTCTGCCGCTCCAGCAAACGCTGCGTTCGGTCAAAACCGAGCAGGTCGAACAGTGCGTCGTACAGAGGCCGCAGGTAGGGATCGACCTTTTGTGCCAGATCGCCGGGCAGGAACCCCAGGCGCTCTCCCGCCTCCACCGCCGGCCGCGTCAGCACGATCCGCTGCACCACGGAGCGCTCCAGCGCGTCGACTGCACACGCCACCGCCAGGTAGGTCTTGCCGGTGCCGGCCGGTCCGATGCCGAAGCAGATGTCGTGCGAGACGATCGCCTGCAGGTAGTCGCGCTGGCGTGGCGTGCGCCCGTGCAGGTCGCGCCGCCGTGTGTGCAATTCCGGCGCCGGCGGGGCCTCGCCGCTCTGCTCCGGCGATGCAGCGCCGGCGCGCTGGTCGACACGCTGTTCGACCAGGTGTAGCTGAACCTCTTCGGTCGTCAGCGGCCGCTGCGCGTTCGCGAGCAGGTGTTCGAGCACCTGTACCGCGCGTCGCGCCGCCTCGGGCGCGCCTTCTACGCGGAAGCGGTGGCCGCGCCGCTGGATCGTGATCTCGAGCTCGTTTTCGATCTGGCGCAGGTTCTCGTCGAGCACGCCCGTAACGTGCGCCAATGTCTCATTGTCACCGTCGAAGACGAAGGTGAGCGCATTGCGATTGCGCACCGCGCGCGCAGCCGTGCTCACGCGGCGATGGGCTCCGCTCGCCCGCCCGGCGCGGAGGCCGGCTCGCCGCGCAAGCTGTGCGGCAGGATCTCGACGATCCGCACGTCGGCGAAGCGGCCGATCCAATCTGCAGGTGCCGGAAAATTGACGATGCGGTTGTTCGACGTGCGGCCGGACAGTTCGCCGGGGTCGCGCTTGGACCTGCCTTGCACGAGCACGCGTTCGACGCGTCCGAGCATCGAGGCGGAGATCGAGCGGCTGCTTGCCTCCAGCGCGCGCTGCAGGCGGTACAGGCGCTCGAGCTTGCGCTCGCGCGGCGTGCCATCCGGCAGCTCGGCAGCCGGGGTTCCGGGGCGCGGGCTGTACACGAACGAGAAGCTGGAGTCGAAGCGAATCTCCTCGGCGGCAAGCAGCGTCCGCTCGAAGTCGGCGTCGGTCTCCCCCGGGAAGCCGACGATGAAGTCCGACGTAATCGAGATATCGGGTCGCGCCGCTCGCAGCCGGCGCACGATCGACTTGTATTCGAGCAGCGTATAGCCGCGCTTCATCGCCGCCAGCACACGATCGGAACCCGACTGCAGCGGCAGGTGCACGTGCTCGGCCAGTTGCGGCAGCCGAGCGTGCGCCTCGATCAGCCGCGCGGAAAACTCCCTCGGATGCGAAGTCGTGTAGCGGACCCGTCCGATTCCCGGCACGCGCGCCACGCAGTCGAGCAGCATTGCAAAATCGACCGCGTGTCCGCCATCTGCGCCGCCATCGAGGCCGCGATAGGCGTTGACGTTCTGTCCCAGCAGCGTCACCTCGTGCACCCCCTGCGCGGCCAGGTCCGCCACTTCGGTCAGAACGTCCTCCAACGGGCGCGAAACTTCCTCGCCGCGGGTGTATGGCACGACGCAGAAGGTGCAGTACTTGCTGCAGCCTTCCATGATCGTGACGAACGCGCTGGCGCGCCCCAGTTCGGGCAGCGTGGGCAGCGTCGGAAGAGGCAGCGAATCGAACTTCTCGATCTGCGGAAACGAGACGTCGACTTGCGGCCGACCGCTGGCGCGGCGCTGCTCGATCATCTGCGGCAAGCGATGCAGCGTCTGCGGGCCGAACACGAGATCGACGAAGGGCGCGCGCTCGACGATCCGGGCTCCCTCCTGGCTGGCAACGCAACCGCCGACACCGATCAGCAGATCGGGGCGCTTGCGCTTCAGGTGGCGGATCCGCCCAAGGTCGGAGAACACCTTCTCCTGCGCCTTTTCGCGCACCGAGCAGGTATTGAACAGGATCAGATCTGCGTCGTGCGGCGAGTCGGTCGGAACCATCGCGTGCGACGCCCCGAGGACGTCGGCCATCTTGGCCGAGTCGTACTCGTTCATCTGACAGCCAAAAGTACGGATGAAGACCTTCTTTTCGCTCACCGCCGCAATCCCGATTGCTTCCATCCCATCCGGGGCGGCGATTTTAGATCCTGCCCACGAGTGCGCCGATGCGCGATGGCGGTCGCCGCCTGGCCTCGCGGTTGGAAGGCAAGAGTGGCGGCCATGCGAAGAGGGTAGTGAAAAATTGACTAAATGATGTAAATTAGCTATAGGACGACACATTTACGAACCAATTACCGTAGAAGGTATCTTCTAATCGATCCAACGACGTGTCTGTATTGAGCTAATGAGCGGTGGGGCGACGATTTGATCCGAGCAACGGAGCATGGATCCCTCCGGTGAGCGTTCACGGGACGATCTGATTGTCACCCGGGGCTGGCGCGGCGCCGCCGTCAGGTCGCTGCAGCGGCGCTGCGCGGCCGGGGAGTACACGCGGGTTGCACCCGGGATCTACCTGAAGCGCGAAGGATCGAGTCCGCAGGCTGCGCAGGTTCGCCGCCACTGGCTGCGGATCCTGCGTGAGCTGGCGCCGGGGGCGGTTGTTTCGTACCGCAGCGCCTGCCCGCCTGGCTTTCCGGAGCTTGCAGAAGATCTTCTGGTGCTGAGCCATCCGACCCGCTTCAATCGCACGGTCGCGCTTCCGGGGTTGCGCGTGGCGCTCGTGCGGGGCCCAGGCCCTCTGGCGGGCGATCACCCGATCGATGGTGGCCAGTTGCACTGCGCCTCGATCGAACGAATGCTGCTGGAGAATCTGACGCGAATTCGAGGAGCGCAAGGGCGCTCGCGTGGCGAGCAGTACGTCAGACGGCAGTTGGAGCACATTTTGCAGGTGCAGGGTGCCGCGGCGCTGGTCGGCCTGCGCGAACGGGCGCGCACATTGAGCCGACCGCTGGCGATGCCGCGGCAGTTCCAGCGGCTGCAAGAGCTGATCGAAGGGTTTCTGCCGCGGCAATCTCCTCTGCAGATGCTCGAGCGGCTTGCGCACAGGCTTCGTTCCATGCGATGGCCGCAAAACGCTGCGCCCGCCAGGACAGAGACGGATCGCTTGCAACGGGCATTCGTCGAAGCTTGGTCGGATTGCTTCGATCGATTCGAACGGCGTGTCTTTTCTCAGGCGCGAGCGGCGCTGCTCGCAGGCGGTGGCGCGGTAGCACCGCACGCCGGCCCGATCGCCGACCTGGCGCGCGTATTGCGGCTCGCGTCCACCGTTCCGCTATGCAATTCGGTGCCGCCGCACGGAGCCGCATTTGCTGCGGCACTGCGAGCGCGCCACGCGCTCTTGCGCGGTCCGAACCATCCCAGCGCGCGCGTCGCAGGCGAAGCGGGCCGAAGTGCCGCCGAACGAACGGACGCTGGCACCGATCGCGACCTGACGGTGGGCTCGCTGCTCGCGTTGGGCACACCCGAGGGGCTTGCGCGCGCGATCTTTTACTTCGTGCTGGTGAACGTGGTGCGGCCGTTCGAACGCGACAATTCCACCGCAGCGCATCTGCTGATGAACGCTGAGCTCGCCGGTGCCGACCAGGAGCGCGTCATCGTGCCGGCACGGCTGCGCCCGCGTTTGGAAACCTGCATGCAGCGGCTGCTGGACGGAGGTGACGCCAGCGCTGCTGTGCGATTGCTGCGGCGGCTGCAGCGCTGGACCGCTCTGCTCGACTTTGGCGCTCTGGACTCCCTGCTCGCGCGACTGGCGCGGAAGCTGCCCTGACTCTTAACGGTCAGGGTTTGAAGTCGAGCTGGACGGTTTCGTTGGCCGGGCGGCCGGGCGGATCGTACGTCCAAGCCGTCAAGGCGCGCTTGACCTCTTCGTCGAATACGCGGGGCGGCTCCGCTTTCACGATGTCGACCTGCTCGACTTTGCCCTCAGCGTTGATCCACACGCGGGCGAGCACGTGCCCCTCCGTGATGTGAGCGCGCATTGCGCGCCCCGGGAAGTCCGGCGGATCGTGTTTGCGTGGGTGCAGCTGGACCGGACCGCTCTGCGGTTTGACCGGCGGCGTGAGCGCGGCGACCTGATCGCCTGCTCCGGCCGCTTCTGAACCGGTGGTCGGCGGCGCGCCAGCCGACGTTGCTGCCGCGCCATCGTTGGCCGCGGTCACGGCGGTGACCGAACGCGAGTTGCTGGCCACCTCGATTGGCTCTCGCGGCGGCTGTGTCGCAGACGGGGATGGTCCCAGCGCGGTTTTCTCGGCGAAACTCGCTGGGGATTTGCCTGCCTGCGCCTCCGCCAAAGTGCGGCGCGGTTGGGGAGCCGCAGCCGCAGCCGGTTCCGCGGCTGCGCCCGTTTGCACCGGAGCGGACCCGGCCGCGGCGATCGCGGAAGGCGTACTTCCTGTGGCGGCGGCAGGCGGCGCTGGCGCAGGCTGGGCCACCGGGGCAGCGCTCAAGGGCGCCCCCGCGGTCCCGCCCGTCGCAGGCGGGGCAGCAGCAAGCCTGTCGACCGGTTTGATTGCTGGCAATCCGGAAATCGGTACCTCACGGGCGCCAGGAGAAGATTCCTCTGGCGTCGGTGGAGCGGGCTGCTCGTCATTGGCCGGCGCCGCCGTGGCACCGTTACCGTTCGCCTCGCTGGGACGAACCGCTGCGATGGCTGGCTCCAGGCCCTGGTTCGGGCGCCACACGAACCAATATCCACTCGCGCCCGCCGCGAGCAACGCGAGACCGACTGCGATCCAAATCGGCGCGCGCCGCGCGCTGCCCGTCGCCGCGAACGGCGCCTCGAGGGACTCGTTTTCCGGTAGCCGAGCCGTTGTCGTTCGAGGTGACGTCGACAACAACGTCGTCGTCGGGTCCGGGTTATCGGGATCGGCCTGCTTGGCGAATCCGTGCGCTTCCAGGTCCCCGATGACGCGTTCGACCTGCTCGGCGCCGAACAAATCGGCCAGATCGCCGATGGTGCGCTGACCGTCGAGCAGAATCAGGAAGGCGCGGGCGTGCGCCGACAGCGCACCGTGGGTAGCCAGTTCGGTTGCCCCACGCCGGGTCTTGCGGTAGACGAGCGAGGCATCCATCTGGATCCGAGCATAGTGGCTCGGCCCCGCCTCGTCGACCGCGCGTGGACGCGGGGTACGGATGAGGGCGGCGCCGTTCCTTAGGTTGAGTGGTGGCGGATCAGGGACTCGAACCCCGGACCAAAGGATTATGATTCCTCTGCTCTAACCAGCTGAGCTAATCCGCCGCGCCGCCAGCAAGGAATTGGCGGGCGCGCATTATCCCTCAAAACCCCCAACAAAAAGGGCCGAACGAGTCGGCCCTTTTTCTTGCCGCCGCGCTGCGTCAATCAGACGCGTAGATGTCGCGGTCCTTGGTCTCGGGCAAAAACAGCACGCCGATCACGAACGTCATGCTCGCGACGATGATCGGATACCACAAGCCGCTGTAGATGTTTCCGGTTCCCGCAACGATCGCGAACGCGGTGGCCGGCAGCAATCCGCCGAACCAGCCGTTGCCGATGTGATACGGCAGCGACAGCGAGGTGTAGCGGATCCGGGTCGGGAACAGCTCCACCAGCAGCGCCGCGATCGGCCCGTACACCATCGTCACGTAGATCACCAGGATCACGAGAATCAGGATCACCATCGGCTTGTTGATCTGAGCAGGGTCGGCTTTGCTCGGATACCCGGAGGCCTTGAGCGCATCGGTCAGTTGCTTCTTGAATTCGGCCGCAGCCTTCGGTTCGTCGCC
>JAFAIM010000090.1 GCA_019236735.1 Burkholderiaceae bacterium | reverse complement strand
TCAACGCCCCGCTGGTCGTGCCCGAGGTGATCACGGGGCTGTCGCTGCTGCTGTTCTTCGTGGCCTGCCAACGCGTCTTCGGGCTGTTTTCCGAACGCGGCATCGTGACGATCTGGATCGGCCACACGTCGATCTGCACTTGCTACGCGGCAGTGGTGATCCAGTCGCGCCTGCTGTCGATGGACCGGTCGCTGGAGGAAGCGGCGATGAACCTGGGCTGCCGTCCGCTGCAAGTGTTCACGCTGGTAACGCTGCCGATGATCGCGCAATCGCTGGTGTCGGCGTGGCTGCTGACGTTCACGATCTCGCTCGACGATGTCGTCACCAGCTCGTTCCTGAGCGGCCCCGGTGTGAGCACGCTGCCGATTGTCATCTTTGCGCGAGCTCGTCTCGGTCTGAATCCGACCGTGAACGCGGTGGCAACGCTGTCGGTCGCGGTGGTATCGATCGGTGTGCTCACCGGCTCGCTGTGGATGGCGCGCAGCGAGCGCCGGCGCGCCCAGGAGCAGGCAGCCGCGTATCGCGAGGGTATGCTGCAGGCCGGGCTGCGCGCACCCGGCGCCATCCCGGAAGCGGCAGCAGCGTAACGAGGCTCGCCAACGAAGCGGGCTAATGAGACAGGCCAACAGGGCCGGGCTAACAGGGTCGGGTTAACGACAAGGGGAGAAGACCGTGCTGATCGGAGTTCCCACCGAGATCAAGGTGCGCGAGTACCGGGTCGGACTGACTCCGGCCAACGTGCGCGAACTGACCGAACACGGCCATAAGGTCATGGTGCAGGCCGGTTGCGGCGAAGGCGTCGGGCTGGCGGATGCGCACTACCAGGCGGCCGGAGCCAACGTGGTCGCAAGCGAGCGCGAAATCTTCGCGAACGCCGAGATGATCGTGAAGGTCAAGGAACCGCAACCGGAGGAGCGCAAAAAGCTGCGGCCGAACCAGGTGCTGTTCACGTACCTGCACCTGGCGCACGATGAGGAGGAAACGCGCGACCTGATCGACAGTGGCGCGATCTGCATCGCTTACGAAACGGTCACGTCCGATTCGGGCGGACTACCGCTGCTCGCGCCGATGTCGGAAGTTGCCGGACGAATGTCGATCCAGGCGGGCGCCTATTTCCTGGAAAAGGCGCACGGCGGCCTCGGCGTGCTGCTGGGAGGAGTGCCGGGGGTGGACCCGGCCAAGGTGGTCGTGCTGGGCGGTGGCGTGGTCGGAACCCACGCGGTGCACATCGCGCTCGGAATGGCCGCCGACGTTTGGGTGATCGACCGCAGCGTCGATGCGCTGCGCGCGTTGTGGCGCCAGTTCGGCCGGCCGCTGAACACGGTGTTCTCCACCCGCGATGCGATCGAGCAGCATTGCACGACCGCCGACCTGCTGATCGGCGGCGTGCTGGTACCGGGAGCGGCCGCGCCGAAGCTGGTGACGGCCGAAACCGTGCGTCGGATGAAACCGGGCTCGGTGATCGTCGATGTCGCGATCGACCAGGGCGGATGCTGCGAAACGTCGCGCCCGACCACACACGATGATCCGACCTACGTGGTAGACGGCGTGATCCATTACTGCGTCACCAACATGCCCGGGGCGGTTCCGCGCACGTCGACCTTCGCGCTGAACAATGCCACCCTTCCCTTCGTGCTCGCGCTCGCGAACAAAGGCCACCGCCGGGCATTGATGGAGGATAAGCACCTGCGCAATGGGCTGAACGTCGCGAACGGGCGCGTCACGAACCGCGCAGTGGCATCGGCGCTCGGGTATAAGTTTGTCGATCCTGCGGAGGCGCTGCAGGCGTAGTGCAAAGAACGTGCATCTATCGAACCGAGGCAGTCGCCTACGGATCGACCACGCGGCGCCGGGAGCGTCCTGCTGCGTGCGCGGCACATCGCGCTGTGGACGCCATCATGGATCGGCGTCGACCACCAGCTGCTTTTCGTCCTCGAACTTGCGCAGCGCCACTGGGTCATTGTCATAGTAGGCTTCCCAGAAGCCGGCCTGACTCCAAGCCTCCGTCGTTAATGCGAAGCCGCCCTTGGCATTCCATACGGCGATCCACGCATTGGGTATCTTGGCTGACACGATCTCAAACTGTTCGAGGCGGAAAAGAGCAACCCCGTTTACGCCGTCCCCGATGACCCGCAGCAACCACCTATTGTGGGTGTCTTGAACAACCTCCAGCACATGGTAGACGTTACCCAGCGTCAGCCACGGCGAGCGTTCCTGAATGTTGCCTTTAGAATCCATCAGCTTGATGCATCGCGCTTTCAAGGTTCACCACTTCCAGGGAGGAACAAATAGGGTTTTGTAGTCCAAACCATAGAACACTTCGCTGGTCGACGGGTTCATGTAGAAGTGCACCTGGAATGGTCCCGACGGGCTCGCAAACGTATCCGTCGTGAATTTGGCAAATCCATTCGGTATCGCCGGATTTCCCAACTGACCGGCCGGGATGATTTCCCGTGATCCGGCGATTGCTCCCTCGCTGAGCTCACCCGTCTCGGTATCGGGCGAGCGCCGTCAATGTCGTCAGAGCGGAGGTTTCCGCCACCTGGCAGCACGGTTCGCGCGCAGGCGTCCTTGCTTAGTCCACGATAGTTAGCTAATATAAGATCCATGACCGACGACGTTGTGAATATCCACGACGCGAAGACCCGCTTGTCGAAGCTGGTCGCCAGAGCCGAGCGTGGCGAGCGGATCACGATCGCCCGCGCCGGCAAACCGGTCGCGCAGCTGGGCCCGGCACCATCGAAGAAGGGTCGCCGTCTGGCCGACGACGATCCGCTCCTGAATCTGGAGACGTTCGCGGTAGAGGGTCCGGGCGGGATGATGTCCAACGCAGACATCGACCGAATTGTCTATGGCAGCTCGTGACACCTTCATCGACACGTCGGTTCTTTACGCACTGATCGACAAGCGCGACGCTCACCACGCCGCCGCAAGCGACACCGTTCGCGCACTACTTCGCTCCGGTCGCCTGCTGGTGACAAGTGACTACGTGGTCGCAGAGACCATCAACCTTGCGAACGCCCGCGGGGGTAAGCACGTTGCTTTGCGAATCCTTGATCTGCTCGAGCGCAGCGCGGGAATTCGCGTTGAATGGATCGGGTCGCTGCGCTTCGATCAGACCAAGGCATTTTTCAGGAAACATGCGGATCACCCGTATTCCTTCACCGATTGCAGCAGTTTCATCGTGATGCGCGAGCTGCGGTTGATCGAGGCGCTGACGACGGATCGCCATTTCCACCAAGCAGGGTTCCGGATCCTGGTTGGTGCGGAGTGAGCGGTGTAGGTGCAGGTGGGAACAGCGCGCACCGGGGGTTATTAGGTCCGCCAGCAGCAGCTAAGCGGGCCAAGCTTGGAGCACCTGCTTACTCCTGGCCCCACACTGGGTTGATGAAATCCACCAAGTGTGGACACACCCTCGTGGTAGTGTGAGCTAGCGCCATCAGCGTTTACACCATGAAGCGGCTGGCTTGCTTATCTGCTCTGTCGTGCGTGCTATCGACCGCTAACGCCGCAAGCTATTCCGCGACCGGAACGGTGGGTGCACTCCACTTGGAGGACTCAGCGAGAAACGCAGAATCGAACTGGTTTTCGCTTGTCGGAGTCGATTCACTCGGCACGTGCAAAACTTCTTCCGAAGGGCACGTCGTGTTCCTGCTGCCCGGTGACAAGGACGGGCGGCGGATGTTCGATCTGGCGTTGGCCTCGAAGACTTCGGGGTCGCCGCTGAAGATCTGGGTCGATGACACCGTGACCGGTGCGTCCGGGTTCTGCTTGGTGAGTGCGATGGAGTAGCAGGCCTCAGACAGGGGCCGAGAGACGAATCAGAGAAAACCTGAATCGGGCAGTATCAGCTTGGCTCGCTGGCGTCGCTCATGCTCGCGAGCATCGCGATTTGCGAGATAGATCGCGAATGCCGTCATGCCGATGGCTGTAACAATCACGATCCCCAGCCCCACGGCCAAGCCAGCAACGAGACTCATTCTTTCTCTTCTCTGCGGACGTCAGTCGATTGTACGGTTATGGCGAGGATCTGCAAGGCCGCCCAAGCAAGAGCGCCCAGCGCTGCAGCAACGCCGCTGCTCGTGCGTAGGCCAATCGCACCCGCAATCGCAGCTGCACCCCAGGATGCCCGCCGTAATTCCTTGGCGAAGGCATCCCAGGCATCTTTCTTGAAGCGGAGCGTCAGCACTGCAGCAGCATGCCTCACCGAACTTGACCCGAAGGACCCGCCGACGGTAGTGCTGCATGCAGATGACTCGGGGGACGGAAGCGAGCCAGGCGATGCTCGAAATCACGCGAAATTACTGACGCTTCCGCGCGCTTTTCCGCGGCTTCGCCCGCGTGCGCCGCCCTACAGTGGCTTCAGGAATTCCCGGAGAAATCTCGAATGCAGGGGCTTGCCCGCAGCATGCGCCGGGCGTCGCACCGGCCTGCGCCTGCCGGCGAGGCCGACTACCGCCAGGGCCTCGCGGACGGCAACGACGGCCGCTGGCAGGATGCCTTGCGCTCCTTCGAGCGCGCAGTCGCGCGCAGCCCGTCCGACAGCGTCTTCTGGCTGAACCTCGCGCACGCTCAGATGCGCTGCGGCCATTACGATGACGGTGCGCAGTCGGCTCAGAGGGGCGCAAAGCTCGCGCCGCAATCCGAACCCGCGCTGGCCGTGGCTGCCGAATGCCTGAACGCGGCGCATCGGCAGACCGAAACGGTCGCGCTGCTGGGCGACAGAGACCTGGCCAACGTGCGCGACTATCACGTGCATTTCGAGCTCGGCCAGGCGCTGCACCACCTGGGAAGATTCCAGGAGGCGGCTGACCGCTATCTGGCGGGCCTGTCGCGCAAACCCGATCACATGGCCGGGCATGTGCAGCTCGGCAACGTCTTTAACCGGCTGCAACTGCATGAAGAGTCACGCGAGTGCTACAAGACTGCAATCGCGGTCGGCGGCGACGCGGTGCAGCTGCTTTCCGGGATGGCGTTCGAGGATCTGCACGCCTGCCGCTGGGATCACCTGGCAGAGGATCTGCCCGAGCTGATGCGGCTGATCGATGAGGGCGCCGGCTATTCGCAACCGTTCCAACTGCTGGCACAGCCCTCCACCCGCGCGCAGCAGCACGGCGCCGCGCGCAGGTACGCCGACGCGATCTTCACCGGACTGGATCCGCTGCCCTCGTGCCCACCGCGCGCCGGAACGGGGCGGATCCGCCTCGGATATCTGTCGAGCGACCTGCACGAGCACGCCACCGCCTATCTGCTGACGCAGATCCTCGAACACCACGACCGCTCCCGCTTCGAGGTGTCCGCGTACTCGTACGGAGCCGACGACGCCTCACCGGCTCGCCGTCGCATCGAAAACGCAGTCGACCATTTCGTCGACGTGCGCGAAATGTCGGACCGTGCCGCCGCCGAGCGGATTCGCGCCGACGGCGTCGACATCCTGCTGGACTTAAAGGGCTACACGCTGGGCGCGCGCAACGGCATCCTCGCACTGCGGCCCAGCCCGATCCAAGTCAACTACCTCGGCTTCCCGGGCACACTGGGCGCGCCCTTCTACGACTACATCGTCGGCGATCCCACCGTCACGCCGCTCGCGCACGCGGCCGACTACTCGGAGAAGATCGCGCAGATGCCGATGTGCTACCAGCCGAACGACCGCAGCCGAGCGATCGGCTCGCGCCCACAGCGCTCCGAGTGCGGCCTACCGGAGTACGGATTCGTGTTCTGCAGCTTCAACAGCCCTTATAAGATCACCGCCGAGGTGTTCGATGCATGGTGCCGCCTGCTACGGCAGGTCGACGGCAGCGTCCTGTGGCTGTACGAGACCAATTCGCAGGCACGCCGCAATCTGACGCGCGAGGCGCTTGCTCGTGGCATCGCAACGGAGCGCATCATCTGGGGCGAGCAACTTCACCAGACGCGACATCTCGCGCGGCTGCAGCTGGCCGACCTGGTGCTCGACACCCGCCCGGTGTGCGCGCACACCACCGCCAGCGACGCGCTCTGGGCTGGAGTTCCGGTCATCACCTGCCCCGGCGACACGTTCGTTTCGCGCGTTGCCGCCAGCCTGCTGCAGGCGATCGATCTGCCGGAGTTGATCGCAACGGACGCCGCGCACTACGAATCGCTGGCCCTTTCGCTCGCACGCGATCCGCAGCGGCTGGCCGACTTGAAGGCGCGTCTGGCGCTGAACCGGGAAAGCTGCGCGCTGTTCGACAGCGTTGGATACACGCGCGACCTTGAGGCGCTGTTCGCGCGGATGCACGAGCGCTGCGCCGCCGGACACGAACCCGAGCACCTGGCAGCGCCGGGAGCTGCGAACCTTTAGACGCTGCGCATCGCGAGGAAGGCCAACGATGAAGTCCCCCTCCCTGACGATCGGAATCACCGCCTACAACCGCCGCTCACTGCTGGAGGCGCTGGCGAATTCGCTTGCACAGGTCGACGGCCTTGAACGCGCTCGCGTCTGGATCCTGGACGACGCCTCGCAGGAATTCGATGCCGATTTTTTGCGGTCGATATTTCCGACCGCGGAAGTGGTCCGCGCCGACACCAATTCGGGAGGTGCCGACCAGGCAATGCATCGGCTGTTCCACCGTTTTGTCGCCAGCCGAAGCGGGTACCTGTTGAACCTGGATGCCGACATGCTGGTTTCGCGCAACCTGGTGGACCGATGCTTGCAGATCGTCGCGGACGATGCGGCCCGTGCCGCGCCGTGCCTGTACAGCGTCTTCAACACGCCCGCGCACGCGATTGCGGGCGTTGCCAGAGGGTTCCTGGTCAAACACAGCGTCGGTGCTGCCGGCACGCTGTGGGAGCGCGGCCTGCTCGCGCAAGTGCTGACGGCCGTTCCCGTGTCGCGCAAATTCGACTGGGATTGGAGCGCCTACCTGACGAAGCACAATATCCCGATCTACGTCACGCCGACTTCGTACGTGCAACACATGGGGCGCACCGGCCAGCACAGCCGCAGCTTCGGGACGATGGATCACGGGGCTTCTTTTGATGACTATCAGGGCAGCAATCTCACGGCTTTCCTCGATCAGACCCGCGAGGGACTGCTGCAGCTGATCGCCGAGCAAGACGAACGCCAGCTACGGCAGGCCGAGGCGATCTCGCAGCTGGGCCAGGCGCTGCACAGCCACACTCAGGTACTGCAACAACTGATCGACGCCGAAAACGCCAGGCGTGCAGCGCGTTCCGATTCCGAGGCGAATTTCCTCTCCGATTGACCGGCAATGAAGCCGCAATTCCGGACTTCTCGCCGCCCCTGCCCAACTTAGGATCGGTTCGCGCGCCCGCTCTGCGAGGCGGGACATCGCGCCCGGCCGGTGCCTCACGCCCGCCCGGACCCAACATTCGCAGGTGGATTTTCCGGGGTTCCTGGTGCAGGCCATTGCCGTCAACCTGAGCATCGTCCAACGCTCTGGCGATCCTCACGCGCTTTGCTTCCTCGATCAAGCGCGCTACCTGCGGCATCACCTGGGACGCCTCGGAATCGACTGCCTGCTTTCGAAAAACCGCCTGTACCGCGATCGGCTGAACGTTGTCTTCGGCGCCCACAAAGGGTTCGATCCGAAGCTGACGCAGGACTTCCCGTGCGTGATCTTCAACCTGGAGCAGACCGGGCGCGATGGGGCAAACCTGACCGAAGCCTATCTGGACCTGCTCAGAGCGCTTCCGTCGCTTGACTACGATGCCGCGAACCAATCCCACTACGCATCGACACAGCAGGGTCCGATCGTTCGCTTTCTGGACGCGCCGTACCTGCGGGGTGCCACCCCGGCTCCGCCGCTGTCGCAAAGACCGATCGATCTGCTGTTCTTCGGCTCGATCAACGAGCGGCGCAGACGCCTGATCGAGCAGATCGAGGCTGCCGGCTGCGCAGTGACGATGTTCGACCAGGCGCTGTACGGGCCGGAGCGCGACGCGATCATCGTGCAAGCCAAAGCGGTATTGAACCTGCACTTCTACCAGTCCGGGCGCATCGAACAGGCTCGCATCTCTCACTGCCTGTCGCTCGGGACACCGGTGATTTCCGAGCGCAAGCTCACAGCAGAAGTTCCCGTCGAATTTGAAGACACGGTGTTCTGGCAGCCCGCCGATTCGATTGCGCAGTTCATCCGCCGTTGCCTGACCAGCCCGCAGTTCCCATCCGAGGCCGAAGCAAAGATCCGCCGCTTTCACGCGAACGATCCGCTCGACTCGTTGCGGCCACTGGCCGCGTTCCTAGAGCGGCAGTGGCACGCGATCATCGCGCGCCGGCGCGATTCGCCTGCCGCGGTGGCGTCGCCGCGCCGGATGAATCTGGGATGCGGCAACGACTACCTGCCCGGCTGGATCAACGTGGACACTCGCGAGCGCTTCCATCCCGACGTTGTGCTCGATCTGTCGAATCCGATTCCGCTGCCGCTCGCACTGCGTTCTCCGACCCTTGGCGATGTCGTGCTCGACTGCGGCGGTCTCGAAGCCATCTACGCCAGGGGCGAGTTCGTGCGCGCTGCCGACTTTGCGGCGCTGATGACCAACGCGCTGGAGCTGCTCGAAAAGGGCGGAATCCTCGCAATCGAGGTTCCATATCCACTCGCAGGATCGGGATGGCAGGATCCCGGCCAGGTTCGCGTCCTGGACGAGGAGTCCTTCAGCCAGTTCACGGACTCCTTCTGGAACATGGGTTGGTTTGCGCACCGCTTCGCCATCGCGCGCCTGGAGTACCTCGATCCGAAAATGGCGCCGTGCCCGCGCGAAGCTGCCGGATTCCTGCGGATCCTACTTCGCAAGGTAGCCACGACTGCGCACGAACGCATGCGCGCGCGGGTGTTCGGTGCCGACTTCGGACCAGGCCTGGAAGGGGAAGTTGTCACGGCCGCCGCGATCGCACGCGCAGCGCGGCTTCAGGAGCCCGCATGATTCCGAAAATCCTGCATTTCATTTGGATCGGCGACGCATCGCTCACGCCACACGCGCATCTGGCAAGCTGGGTCAGCGCCCACCCTGGATGGACCATCAAGCTGTGGGACGAGGCCGCCCTGGCAGCGAGCACGTGGCGCTGCCGCTCGCAGATTGATGCCGCGCGAGCAATCGACATCCGACAGGCGGTCGATTGGATGCGCTTCGAAATCCTGTGCGTCGAGGGCGGCGTAGTCGCCGACGCCGATTCGTTCTGCGTGACGCCGATCGGCGACGATCTGCTGTCGAACCAGGCCTTTGCCTGCTGGAGCGATGAGACCAACCGACCCGGCGTGCTGAGCACGGCCCTGCTCGGCGCGCGGCCCAAACATCCCGTGCTGGAGATGCTGCTGACCACGCCGAAGGGTGGCGCGACCGCCCAGCGTGCAGCAGCAAGCGCCGCCGAACGGTTCAACCGCCTCTGGAGTGCGTGCGACTTCCAGGGCCTGCTGACGCTGCCGAGCCACACGTTCCTGTCGGCGCGGCGCGCGGCGGCCGGTGAGGGAGCGAACGGCCGCGTGATCGCGCTGCACGAAGAGGCCACCACGCGCGGGATCGTCGAGCAACTGCACCGGATGCGCAATCCATTCGAGACCGCCGCTTCGGTGAACGGCCAAGGCGAGTCCGATGGGGCCGGTGGGACCCGCGGGCAGTCGCCGCTGATCGATGTCGTGTGCGTCGCATATAAACGTTACGGGCCGCTCAAGGTGCTGCTGCAGTGCCTGTTGAATCAGACCGCATCGAACTGGCGCGCGCACGTCTACCACGATGGACCCGACTCGAGTTTCGAGCAGATCGTGCGCGATTTCGAGCAGCAGGCTCCGGGCCGCATCCTGCATTCGAATTCGAGCGCCCGCTTCAACGACTACGGACACTCGCTGCGCGAGCACGGGCTGCAGCACGTCGCTGCGCCGTACGTTCTGATCACCAACGACGACAACTACTACGTGCCGCGTGCGATGGAATACATCGCCGAGGCGATCGCCGCCGAAGACCCGGACGTCGTGATGTTCGACATGGTGCACAGCCACGAAAATCCTGGGCTGCGCCGAGCGCCCTCGTACTCCTACTTCCCGACCGAGTACAGCCGCAACAACATCGACATCGGAGCTGCCGTGGTGCGCACCGAGCTCGCGCGCAGGGCGGGTTTCCGCGACAAGGGTTTTGCCGGCGACGCGACCTACTTCGAGGATATCGCTCGCGCCAAGGGCAGCCCGCTGCGAGTGGCAAAGATTCCGCGCGTGCTGTTCGTGCACAACTGAGCGAGACGGGCGACCCGATGCCGGTGTGCGTGATCTGCGAGCAGAGTGTCGAGCGTTGGATGCCGGATCCAGAGCGCGAGGCGTACAGCCCCGCCCTGCGGTCGCTCGACATCGTCGCCGCCGACGCCGATCGCCACGGTTGCCCGACGTGCGGGGCCGACGACCGCGAGCGGCACGCGTGGATGTATCTGGCCGCCACAGGGATCCTGGATGAAGTCGCCGGCCGGCGTGCCCTGCACGTCGGCCCTGAGCCACGCTTGCAGCAAAGGCTCGCCCGGCTGCCCATCGAGTGGACCTTGGCACAGATCGATGAGCTGGAAACGACGCTGGCGGCGAGCGAGGCGGGCGGGTTCCACCTGATCGTCTGCAACCGGGTCCTGTCCGCCGTCCCCGACGTGGGTGAAACTGTGCGGGCGCTGGGCCAACAGCTTTCTGATGGAGGATGGTTGATGGCGCAGAGTCCATACGCGCCAACGCTCAAGCACACGCTCGCCTTCACGGCAAAACCTCGCCCCGAGGCTGCGCATCTGTTCTTCGGCGACCGAGGGCATGTGCGCCTGTTCGGGGCCGACTTTGCGTGCCCCTTCGCCTCCGCCGGCCTGCACGGCGGAGCGTATCGCCACGAGGACGTGCTGCCCGGCATGGACGCAGCAACATGGGGCTGCAATCCGCGCGAACCGCTCTTCCTTTTCTCCCGCACACGATGCCTGCGGTCTCCATCCTGATCCCGGCGTACCGGCCGGACTACTTTGACGCCTGCGTGGCGAGCGCGCTGGCACAAACGCACCGCGACTTTGAGCTGATCGTCAGCGACGATTGTCCGGGCGACGACGTCGAGCGGCTTCTCGCCAAGTGGGACGACCCGCGCATCCGCTACGAACGCAACCCGACCCCGCGCTGCTACGCGACCAACCGCGACAATCTGCTGCGTCTTGCGCAGGGCCAGTACCTGAAATTCCTGTTCGACGACGACCTGCTCTACCCGCGGTCGGTACAGATGCTGCTGGAGGCGGTCCGATCGACCGGCGCCAAGATCGCGTTCCATCCGCGCCACTTCATCGATGCAACCGGTCGCGTACTGGGGGCGCCGATGGCCGTGCCCGCAGGCCACGTGAGCCGAATCACCGCGGAAGGGATCTACCGCCAGGTGATTGCACGTGCCGTCAATCCGATCGGGGAACCGAGCAACATTCTGATCGAGGCCGAGGCGCTGCACGCCATCACCCACCCGTTCGAGGTGGAGGCACGCCCGTCGCGCTTCCTCGCCGATGTGTCGATGATCTACAACTTCGCGCGAGCGGGCCACGACATCGTAGGGATCGGCGTGTTCGGATCGGCATTCCGGCAGCACTCCGGCCAGAACTCGAGCGAGGCGGCACCAGGCTCGGCAGCCGGCGTATTCGAATGGGAGCTGCTCGCGCGCAGCGCGCGTGGGGCACAGCTGATCTCGGCCGACGACTATCGCGGCGCCATGACCCGAGTGCACGATCTGTACCGGCACCACCGTGCGCGCCACCCCGTGTTGGACCGCTTCCTCGAGTTGCCCGCCGGCGAGACCCCGGAGCAGGCGTTGAGCGCGCGCTTCTACCAGACACTGGATCTGGCTTACTTTGAAGTACAGGCGCGCCGAACCAGGCTCGTTGCGGCCTCTCCGCCACAGCCGCCAGGGGCGCCGGCATGAAGCTTGCCATCATGCAGCCGTACCTGCTGCCGTACATCGGCTACTTCCAGCTGATCGGCGCGGTCGACCGCTTCGTCGTATACGACAACATCAAGTACACGAAGAAGGGATGGATTAACCGAAATCGCATGCTCGTCAACGGCGAAGCGAGCGCTTTCACGGTTTCGCTGAGGCACGATTCCGACAGCCTCGACATCTGCGACCGGCGCGTGGCGGCGGACTTCGACCGGGTGCGCCTGCTGAACCAGGTCCGGGGGGCCTACCGCAAGGCACCGCATTTCGACAAAACCTACGCGCTCCTCGAGCTCGTGTTCGGCTTCGAAAGCGACAATCTGTTCGATTTCCTGCACCACGGGCTGACTTGGACGTGCCGCCACCTCAGCATCGCCACACCGATCGTTGCGTCTTCGCAGGTGCCGGTTGACCATCGCCAGCGCGGCGAGCGGCGGGTAATTGCGATCTGCCTCGGCTTGGGGGCCACGAACTACATCAATCCGAATGGCGGGATCGAACTGTATTCGGCGCCTGCTTTCGCAGAGCACGGAATATCGCTGAGCTTCCTTCGCTCGCGGCCGCTGCAGTACGCTCAGTTCGGCAGACCGTTCGTGCCCTCACTGTCGATTCTGGACGTGATGATGTTCAATCCGGTGGCGACGATCCGGCAGTGGCTCGCAACCCACTTCGACCTGGTGACGGCGCCATCGGTCGGTGTCCGGCAGGAGGCGGGCGCGTGAACACTTCCACCAGCGTCGGCGCGCGCGATTACGACCAGGAGGCTCGCGACCACGCGCAGCGCCGCTACTCGTACGGCTTCGACGAGCAGATGCATCACTACATGATGCGCGCCTGGCAGGACGAGCTGCGCGACGGCAGCGCGCTCGAGCTGGGATGCTTTCACGGTCATTTTACGGGCCTGCTGTGCGAGCGTTTCGGGTGCGTCGACGTCGTTGACGCCTCGGCGCAATGCATCGAGGTTGCCTCGCGCTGCGCCGGGCCGCAGGCGCGCTTTTTCCAGGCTCGCTTCGAGCAGTTCGAGCCGGATGCACGCTACGACAACATCTTCCTAGTTCACACGCTCGAGCACCTGGATGACCCAGTCGGGCAGCTCGCTCGGTTCGGGTCCTGGCTTGGTGAAGGAGGGCGGCTCTTCGTGGCCACGCCCAACGCCCGTGCCCCATCCCGCCAGATCGCCGTCCACATGGGCCTGATCGAGCACCTCACCGCGGTCACGCCGGCGGAGCGCGCGCACGGCCATCGCACCACCTACACCCTCGACATGCTGCACGCCGACGCGCGCAAGGCCGGTCTGCACGTGAGCCGGCACGGCGGCGTCTGCTTCAAGCCGCTAGCGAACTTTCAGATTGATGCAGCGCTCGCTGCAGGCATCGTGTCGACGCAGTACCTCGATGCCTGCTTCGAGGTCGGCCGAACCTATCCCGAGCTGTGCGCGAGCATCTATCTTGTCTGTGAACGGGATTCGCGCGGATGTCGGTGAACGGATCCCCCCCGTCGCGCACTGCCTTGCGTTGGACCAAGCTCGGTCGGGTGTTCTCGCCGGAGCAAGCGGCGGGGCGCAGCTGGCTGAGGGAATTCGCCCAGGCACCGGCAACGCTCGTATTCGACGATTTCGTCCGTGTGTACTTCTCCTGCCGCCCGCCTGCCGACTCGCAGGGCCAGTACGTGAGCTACGCCGCCTTTGTCGATTTGGACCGGGCGGACCCGTTGCGCATGATTCGAGTCAGCGAGCGGCCGGTCCTGGAACTAGGAAACCGAGGGGAGTTCGACGAATTCGGCACCTATCCGATGTCCGTTATCCGGGACGGCGGGCGCGTGCTCGCCTATTACGGCGGCTGGACCCGCTGCGAATCGGTGCCGTTCAACGTGGCGATTGGGCTGGCGGTCAGCTGCGACAACGGTGAGAGCTTCACCAAATTCGGTCCCGGCCCGATCCTGGCGTACTCGCCGGACGAACCCTTCGTGATCAGCGGACCGAAGATCCGCCGCTTCGGCGGAACCTTCTACCTCTGGTACATCTGCGGGCGCAAGTGGAAGCTCGTTGGTGGCCGTCCGGAGCCCGTCTACAAGATCCGGATGGCGATGTCGCTGGACGGAATCCGATGGACGCGGCTGCGGCGTGACCTGATCGCCGACCGCATCGAGGAGGACGAAGCACAGGCGAGCCCCGACGTCTTTCACGCCAACGGCAAGTACCACATGTTCTTTTGCTACCGCTACAGCAGCGACTACCGGGGCCGGGACAGGGGCTACAGGATCGGCTACGCCTCGAGCGCCAACCTCGTGGACTGGGAGCGCGACGACGCCCGGGTGGGCATCGATGTATCGGCCGACGGATGGGACTCGGAGATGGTGAGCTACCCGCATGTGTTCGACGTGGACGGGTGCACCTACATGGCGTATCTCGGCAACCAGGTCGGGCGGCACGGCTTTGGCCTGGCGCGCCTGGAAGGGACCATGCGCTAGGCGCGGAAGCTTATCCGATGAAGTGGAAGAGGCTCGGAAGGATCTTCGATCCGACGCGGCATCGCCTGCCGCACGGCTGTGTCCAGTTCGCCCAGTCGCCGCAGGCTTTGGTGTTCGACGATTTCGTGCGCATCTACTTTTCCACCCGTGCGGTCGATCCACACAACGGCAAGTATTTGAGCCATGTCGCGTTCGTCGACATGCAAAAGGACCTGCGCAGCGTGATCGGGGTCTCGCGAGGAACTGTCCTTCCCCTGGGCTGTCTGGGCTGCTACGACGAGCACGGCATTTTTCCGTTCCATGTGTTGCGGCACAGCGCGGGCGTATACGGCTACATCAGCGGGTGGAGCCGGCGAATCTCGGTATCGGTGGAGACCGCGATCGGACTCGCCGTAAGCGAGGATGACGGCTTCACATTCCGGCGCATCGGGAACGGGCCGGTGCTGGCGGCCTCACCGCGGGAACCTTTCCTGGTCGGGGATCCGTTCGTGAAGGTGGTCGGAGACATCTTCCACATGTGGTACATCTTCGGCACATCGTGGAGGACCTTTTCGCCCGGGGCGCCGGCGGAAAGGACTTACAAGATTGGGCATGCGTCGTCCCGCAACGGCATCGACTGGGTCAAAGACGAGGGTCGCCAGATCGTCGCCGATCAACTCGGCGCCGACGAAAGCCAGGCACTGCCATCCGTGATCGGTATCGATGGCCGCCATCACATGTACTTCTGCTATCGGCAGTCGTCCGACTTCCGAACCAACCCGGCGCGTGGCTACCGCATCGGACACGCGTACTCGGACGATCTGACAAACTGGTCGCGCACGGACCAGTTCGAGGGCCTGGATGCGCCGCCGGGCGACTGGGACTCGGACATGATGTGCTACCCGCATGTGTTCCGGTGCGGCGACCGGATCCTGATGCTCTACAACGGCAACGAATTCGGACGGTACGGGTTCGGAGTGGCGGAATTGGAGCCGTGAACGCGCCGATCGAGTTTCGCGTCAACCAGGCCACCCGACGCGAGCTGGCAGAGCACCTGCGGGCGTGCGACGCCGACTTCGTCCCGCCGTTGAGCGGACGCGTCGACATGGAGGAGTATTCGGGCAGAATCGCGACGTGCGCGATCCGTTTCGAGGCGTGGTCCGGTGGTCAGCTGGTCGGACTGGTGGCAGCCTATTGCAACGACCCCGCCGGGATAGCCGCCTACGTCACCAGCGTCAGTGTGCTGCGCAACTTCACCGGACATGGCATTGGCGCTCAGCTGCTGAAACGCTGCGTCGCACACGCGCGGTTGCAGAAGATGCGAAAGATCGGCCTCGAGGTATTCCGCGGCAATACCGTCGCGATCCGCCTCTACGAGAAATGCGGCTTCGAGTTCGCCAGGGCCGAAAGCTCCAGCCTCACCATGGTGCTGCGGCTCAATCCGTGACAATCGCGCGGATTACGGTCTCCTGCTCCGCTTCGCTCAGCGACGGATAGATCGGCAGACACAGAATGCGTTCGGCGGCGTCCGTCGCCACCGGTAGATTGGTGTGGTCTGCGGAAGGAAGCTCGCGGTACATCGGGAAATCCGAAACAAGCGGATAGAAGTACCTGCGAGCGAAGATGCCGCGGGCCCGCAGGTGCGCGTAAAGCTCGTCCCTCGTGCGTCGGTACGGCCGGGAGACGAGAATCGGGAAGTAGGCAAAATTGGCCTTCACGTCGACCGCAAACGGGAGAAAGTGGATGCCATTCACGGTGCCGAGGCGGTCGCGGTATACACGGGCGATTTCGGCGCGCCGCTGCAGGGCGTCATCGATGTGTTCGAGCTGAAGCAGGCCGCACGCGGCCTGGATTTCGTTCATCTTGCCGTTGATCCCGGGAGCTACCACCGTGACCTCGTCAACGTAACCGAAATTCTTCAGCCGATCCAGCCTCTGCTTGGTTTTTGCGTCCGAGCAGACCACGGCCCCACCCTCGAACGTGGTAAACACCTTGGTGGCGTGAAAGCTCAGCACCGAAAGGTCGCCGTGCCTGAGGATGCTCCGCCCGCCGCGGCGCACGCCGAACGCATGTGCCGCGTCGTATACGACTTTCAATCCGTAGTCGTCGGCAATGCGTTCAATCCGCTCTACATCGCACGGCGTGCCGTAGCAGTGCACTGGCATGATTGCCGTCGTGCGCGGCGTAATGGCCGCTTGGATCCGGTCGGGGTTCATGTTGAGCGTGCCCGGGTCGATGTCGACGAAGACGGGCTTGATCCCGTTCCAAAGCAGCGAGTGCGCTGTAGCGACGAAGGAGTACGGAGTCGTGATCACCTCACCCGAAATGCGCAATGCCTGAATTGCTGTCAGCAGGGCCAAGGTGCCGTTGCTGAAGAGTGAGATGTAGTCAATACCGAGATACTCGCACAGCGCAGACTCGAGCTGCGCGTGAAGCGGCCCCCCATTTGTCAGGATGCCGCTTGCCCAGATGCGCTCCAGGTACGGGAGGAAGTCCCGCAGCGGTGGCATCAGGGGCCGCGTCACGTAGATCGGAGCCCGGCCCGCCGCCGAGGACACGGCGTCCGGGATTGTGCTGGCAGGCAGTCGTGCGGTCATGCGTGCGCTTTGTCGATGACGACAAGAGGTGATCCACTCTAATGCCCTGCAAAGCGGCGCTTCGCCGGAAAAGACGGATTGGTGGCGGCCAATGCCCGGATTGCGAACGCAGGCGGGTCGATCGCTACCCCGAAATGCATGTTCCCGTGCCCGCAAATCGAAGGACTGCCCGCCGCCGCCGGCACGAAGATCCTGACCTGGGCCAAAACAGGCCCGCTGGAGTTCACATGCCTACGTGCGCCATCTGCGAGCGGCGGATCGACGGCTGGCTACCTCACCCCGACCGTCATGCGATCAGCCCGCTGATGGACTTGCTTGACGTGATCGGTTCCGATCCAAACCTGCACCTGTGCCCCGTCTGCCAATGCAACGATCGAGAGCGCCACATCTGGCTGTACATGTCGGCTGTAGGCTTGCTGCAAGAGGCGATCGATCGGCCGATCCTGCATATCGCGCCGGAAAGGTACATCGAGCAGAAGCTGCGCACCGGAACGCGCAGCGAATACGTCGCCGGTGACCTTGCTCCGCGCCATCCCGGCCATGCGCGCCTGGACGTGGAGAACCTGGGCTATCCGGACGGCAGGTTCCACCTGATCATCTGCAACCACGTGCTAGAGCACGTCGATGACGCCGCGCGGGCACTGTGCGAGCTGTCGCGGTGCCTGGCGCCGGACGGTTGGCTGGTGGCGCAGACACCGTATTCGACATTGCTTGCCAACACGATGGAGTTCGTCTCGCGTCCGACGCCGCAAGCGGCATCACTTTTCTTCGGTCAGGACGACCACGTACGCTTGTTCGGTGCCAACATCGCGGAGCTATTCTCCGATGCGGGACTGAAAGGAGCCCTGTACCCGCATCAACAGGTGCTGCCGCAGGTCGATGCGGCAACCTGGGGGTGCAACGTTCGTGAACCGTTCTTTCTGTTTTCCAAAACTCGTTGGCTGATGCCGGTCAACTGACTCTGTCTGCCACCAGCGAATCGCGCAGCTCGCGCACCGGTGCAGCCCACTGGCCGGGTTCCTCCTGCCACGCGGCCTGAACTGACCAGTACCACGGCAGGCGCCCCTCGCGCGACATCCAGCGCCAGTCGCGCGCATAGGGAAGCAACAGGCCGGTGCGCACACCGGTCGCACCCGTCACATGGGCGATCGCGGTGTCTACGCACACTACCGCGTCCATCAAACCGGCCACCGCGGCAGTGTCGTCGAAATCGCCCAGCTCTCGCGGAAGGCCGCGCAGCCCGGGCAACTGCTCGCAAGCCTGCTCGGCCGTGCGACCCACGTTCAAGTTGTAGGCAGCAACGCCGGGCGCTCCGGTGAAGGAAACAAAAGCCTCCGCAGGGCAGGAACGGCACGTGAACGGATTTTCCTCGGTGGAATGTGCCACCGAGGTGGCATGCACGATGCCGATGCGCACCTCGCCATTTTGGCGCGGACCGAGCGCTTCCGACCAGCGCTCGCGCCGCGCAGCGTCGACGGTCAGATAGGCGGGTCGGACCGCAACTGCGGCAGCGCCGAGTCCCAGTACGTGCGGCAAGCTCATCAACGGCACGTGGGCGTCGTGCGGCGGCAGCTCCCCGCCGCGATCCGGAATGCACGTGCAACCCAGGCTGCGCTCCAGCAGCCCGACCAGCGAATCCGGACACACGAGCGTCACCTGTTCGGCCGCGCGGGCTGCGTCGCCGATGAAACGAGAGAACAGGATTGCGTCGCCCAGTCCCTGCTCCGCGGCCACCAGCAGGTGCCCGACTCGCTTGCCGTCCCAACGCGGCGTCGAGGGCAATTGAAGGTCCACCGCACCGGCAGCGAACCGATATTCGTAGTCGCTCCAACCCTCGTCGAAGCGCCCCATCCGCAGCAGGCACAGGCCGCGGTTGTAGCGGTGCGCGGCATTGCCGGGCCGCAATCGTACGAGCGCTTCGAAGTGGCGCAGCGCCGCCTCGTCGTCGCGCTGCAACGCCGCTACGCGCGCCGCGGCCAGCAGCCCGACCTCGGACTGGGGGTCTGCGCGCAAGATCTGGTCGCGCAGCGTCTCGGCGTCGGCGAGCTGACCTTGCGCGACCAATGCGTCGATCAGACCTGAACGGGCCGCTGCGCTGTTTTCGATCCGGCGAAGGATCGTGCGAAAGTGCTCCTCTGCGCCGGCCGGCTGCTGCAGCCGCAGGCACAGCCGCCCCATTATCAGGTGCGAAAGGAGGTCGGACGGATCGACCGCCAGTGCGCGTTCGATCATCTGCAGCGATTCGTCCAACCGCTTCAGTTGCAGCAGCGAATATCCGAGCCCGCGCAGCGCGTCGATCGAATTGGGCGCCAGTTTCATCGCCTGCAGATAGGCCTGCCGCGCCTCCTCGAAACGGCTGGCTTCGGCAGCACCGCGCCCGCGCGCGAGCCATTCGGTCAGCTCGAAGAAACCGCGCGCCGGTATCGCTACGTCGTTCATCGTCGCGGCGTCCCGGGCGCCTCAGTCAGAACGGCCATCGCTGCGCGTCAGACCCATCAGCTGCTCCAGTTCCGCCAGCCAGGGCTCTGCGCGGATACGGATCTGTGCGTCGTCGCGCAGAATCTCGCGCAACAACTCGAGCCGGTGCTGCTGTTCGGCTTCGTCCAGTGGTTCGACCAGTGCGGCGCGCTTCAGACGCTCGATCAGACTGCTGCAGTCGGCCGCCAGCCGCGCCACCTCGTTCCAGTCTTCTCGACGCGCCGCGGCCAGCATGTCATGGCTTAAGCGCGCGATATCGCGGTAGCGCTCGATCAGCGCGGGCACCGGCTTCCAGTGCCCTGCCGCTGCTGCGTTGCCGTCGTCCGGCGCCATCAGTGCACCCGCGTTTCCACTGGACCGGCGCGCCTACGTGCGAAGCGCCGTGCGTGCGCCGGCTGTGCGCACGCCAGCTGCGCTGGCTGCGGCCGGATGCGTTGTGCCGGCGGCCGCCTCAGGCGCCTTCGCCTGTGAGGCACCCTGCGGCCCGCCTGGTGCGATCTGCGCCCAGGCCGATCGCAGGTCGGTGAGCAGCTTTGTTGCCTCTTCCAGCGCGTTGCTGTCGTTGCGCAGATTGGCCTGCAGCAGCCGCATCGTGATGTAGTCGTACAGATAGATCAGCCGGTCTGCGAGCTCGCCGCCGGCCTTTTGATCCACGCTCGGCTTCAGGCCCTCGGCGACGATTCGCAACGCTTTGCCGATCGCATTGCATTTGGCCGCGACACGCCGCGCTTCCAGGTGAGCGCGCCCCAGGCGGATCGCTTCGATCGCGCCGTCGTACAGCAGCAAGGTCATCCGGTGCGGATCGGCGGATCCGACCGCCGTCTGCACCGCCACGCTTTGATAAGCCTTCGCCCCGAATCCCGCCACCTGCACCCTCCCGTTTTGCGAACTCCACCCCTTATTTCGGCGCCGGCGGGCCCTGCATTGAGGCCGCGAGACGTCGGGTTTGGACCGGAAAAGCAGTCAGGGCAGCTGCAATGAGGCGAGCGAATTGGCCATCGGCAAGCCCGCCAGCTCGTTGGCCAGGGCAGTCTGGTTCTGCTGCGCCGTGACCAGGTCAGCGTTCAGCTGGCTGTACTGGGCAGTCAGGTTCTGCTGCTCCTGGTTCAGCTGCGTCTGCATCGCAGTGATCTGATCTCCCATCGTTGAGATCGTCGACTGCAAGCTGGTTTGGGTGGCTCCCAACAGGCCGTTGGGAGCCAGCATCGATTCGACAGAAGAGGCCAGCCGCACCGCGAACCCCTGCTGGTTGCCGCTGCCGATCGCGTTCGAGAACAGCTTTGAGACCGCGCTGGGGTTCGACGCAACCGCAGCGGAGAATTTCGTCGAGTTCAGGCTCAGCGTGCCGTCGTTCTGGAAGTCGATTCCGACGTCGGCCAGCCACGACAGCCCGGAAACGCCGCTCATCTGGCTGCCGATGATCGAACGCAGCTGGGAGGAGAGCTGAAACATCGGCGTCTGGCCTGTCAGGACCGACGCGGTGTTGCTGCTGGCATCGTAGCTCGTCAGGCTGCTTTCCAGGTTTACGAGGCTGTTGTAGGCGGAAATAAAGGAGTTGACGCTGTTGCTCACCGCATTGGTATCCGGTGCGATCGTGACCTGCGCCTGCAGTGTCGAACCGACGGGCGGCGCCTGGATCAGGTTCAGTGTCAATCCGGAGATCGCGGTGGTGATCGAATTGGTCGAAGAGGTGAGCGACAAGCCGTTGATGCTGTACACGGCGTCGGCTGCCCCTTGGGTCAGAGTCAGATTCTGGCCGGCACCGGCAGCGGCGGTCGGATCGAACGCGATCTGCGACAGGCCCGTCATGTCCGTGTTATTGCCGTCCGAGTCTGCAACGGTCAGTTTGAAGCCGTTCACGGTGCCCGTGTTGGAGGAAGCCACCACCAGGCGGCTTCCGGAGTTGTCGGTGACGACCGAGGCGGTGACGCCCGCACCAGCGCTATTGATCGCGGCTGCGATTCCGCCGAGCGTGTCGTTGTTCGAATTGATCGTGATATTGACTGGGCTCGATCCGGACTGCGCGGTGAACGTGTTTGCCTTGGCGTTGTAGGTGCCCAGCTGGATCGTCAGCGTACCGGTTCCGACCACGGTCGAAGCGTTCGCAAAAGAACTCGAAGCTGCGGCCTGCGCCTGGGCGACCGACGATACGGTCACCGAATACGACCCCGACGCGGGCGACCCTGTCACGGTGGCGCCGACTCCGCTGCCCGTCACGCTCGCCTGTGCAGCCGTGAAGGCCGAGCCGAGCTTCAGCGCTGTCAGCGAGGTATCCAAACTGGACAACGCGCTCTGGACCTGCCCGTATGCGCTCAACTGCGCCTGCACGCCGGACTGTTGCGACTGCAGCTGCTGCATCGGCTGCGAATCGACCGCTACCAGCTCGGACACCAGCTGGGTGACGTCGAGCGGTCCGGTGCTGATCAGGCCGCCGATGGGCGCTGGGGTGCTGGAGCCGCTCGAATTGCTCCCGCTCAGCGAGCCGGACAGCAGCGAGGCGAGCGTATTGCTCGAGCCGCTGGTGCTGCTTGTGGTGGTCATACCCGTCCTTCGAACGATCTACGCCTTGCCGGTCAGCAGGGCTCCGCGTTTGGACGCGTCCGACAGGG
This sequence comes from Burkholderiaceae bacterium, assembly GCA_019236735.1. Taxonomy (GTDB): domain Bacteria; phylum Pseudomonadota; class Gammaproteobacteria; order Burkholderiales; family Burkholderiaceae_F; genus VBCK01. The sequence continues at coordinate 42,495 of JAFAIM010000090.1, read as the reverse complement.
CACGCGCTGCCTTCAGCATTTCCTCCGGCGGAATCTGGCGCACCACGGTGTTGGTGCGCGTGTCGACGATCTTGACCAACATCCGGCCAATCGTATCGTCGAAGACGAACGACAATTCCCGATTACTCTGATCGAGCGCTTGGTTGGCAGCAGCTACCGCAGCTTTGACCTGCGCAGGTGTGACGGCGCCGGCGGTCGATCCAGACTCGGGAGCAGTTTTGCCCTGGGTGCTATTGCCGCTCGGAGCGGCCGGCGCCACACCACCGCCCCATGCGGAGGTGGGAGCTAGGCTGGGCGAGTCGATGCTTGGCATGGCTTGCGTGCGCGCGATCCGAACGTACTCGTGCGCCTCTCCAATTCATCGACCAGTACAGGTCGAACTTGAGGGACACACACAGAATCGGACGTCCCGCAAACACGTGGACAACAAGAGCGCGATAAGAGCGCAAAAAGACAAAGGGCGCCCCCTTGCGGATGGCGCCCTTCGCGGGCTGGCAGGCCGCGGTGCGCGGCCCGCGGCATGCCATTTGGAGCGTTGCTTACTTCAACAGGTTCAGAACCGTCTGCGGCAGGGCGTTGGCCTGCGCCAGCATCGCGGTACCGGCCTGCTGCAGGATCTGCGCGCGCGTCAGAGCCGCTGTCTCCGTCGCGTAGTCCGCGTCGCGGATCCGGCTTTGCGCGGCCGACTGGTTGGTCACGCCGATCTGCAGGTTCGAGACGATGCCCTGGAACTCGGACTCGTCGGCACCGTACTTGGCCCGCTCGGTGTTGATCGCCGAAAGGGCGCTGTCGATCGACGTGATCATCCCCGAGGCGCTGGCGCCACCGGTTGCGATCGAGTTCGTATCCAGAGTCACGGTGGTCACGGTGCCGTTCGAAGCCAGGTTCGACGTGATCAGGTTCACGGACTGGTTGGCGTTCGCGCCGACCTGATACGAGGTCGTGCCCGCATCGCTTCCCAGGATGAACTTGCCGTTGAACGAAGTCTGCGACAGCTCGCGGTTGATTTCAGTGGCCAGCGAGGTGAATTCCGTCTGCAGGTTCGCCAGGTCGCTCGAACCATTGGTGCCGTTGGCGGCCTGCACAGCCAGGTCACGCATCTGCTGCAGCATGTTGCTGACGGTACCGAGAGTGCCGTCCGCAACCTGCGACAACGAGATCGCGTCGTTGGCGTTGCGAATTGCGACGTGCATGCCTCCGACTTGCGAACCCATCCGCGTGCTGATCGCCAGACCGGCCGGATCGTCCATCGCGCTGTTGATGCGAAGGCCCGACGACAGACGCTGAACCGCAGTTGCGAGAGAGTTCTGCGTGCTGTTCAAATTGGCCTGCGCCGTCATCGACAGGATGTTGGTGTTGATGATTTGTGGCATTTGTTGCTCCTTTTCCTCTCTATCTCGAACTGCAGCCCAGTGCAGGGCTATCTGACCCTTTACCCAGTCGGCTGCCCGTTCCAGTTTCTGGCGCCTGCCGGTTTCTCTCCGCGCGCCAATTTGGCGTCGCGTTAGTTGCCTTATCGGTGCCGGCCGAAAGAACCTTTAGCCGGCTGGATCCCGCTTGCATGCCAGCGTCAAGATGGCGACGCTTCGAAAAGGGGGTTGGATAACAGCCAATTCGACGCTTCCGCTGGCACGAAAGAAATGGATTGCGCACACGGGATCCCCGGTGCTGCGCGGGAGGTTGCGCGGTAACGCAATATGGATTGGGGGTACGGTGCAACTCACGCAATAACGGGACACTGGCCACACACAATGAGGCTGCGGCGCGACCAGCTGACCTACCAAAAAAAAAGCGCGCCGGTGACCGAAGTCAGCGCGGCGCGCAGGGCGGGGGAGAAACCTGGGACGTCGATTTCGACGTCGCTTCCACTCGTATATCGGCATGAGCGCGCACGTCTTGAGTGCGCTGGACGCATTCGCAAGAGTGCTCACAAGCCTCTGAAAACACGCATGTAGGCGCAATTCCTACACGTGCAGCAGCCACTTTCCGACACGCGATTTGGCGATGCCCCGATTTCGGCCGGCCGCCCCTGATCCTCAAAATGGGCCCACTTCGCAACGCAATCCGAACCTTCAAAGGTTCTTCAAGGAGGAAGAGATGAGCAACCCCCCGGTCGTTAACGAGCAGCTGCTGCAGGAAGTGCGCGAGGTCAACCTGGCCTACCTGGTGCTGGCCCAGCACATGATCCGCGCCGACCGCGCGCAGGCGCTGTACCGCCTCGGCGTGTCGGAAGAAGTGGCCGCCATCATCGACCAGCTGACGCCGGCGCAACTGATGAAAATCGCCGCCAGCAACCAGCTGATCCTGCGCTTCCGGTTCGACGACGATGTCGTATGGAACCTGCTGACCAGCCACTCGCGCGCCAAACTGGCTCCTGGCGCCGCCGTCGCCGGACTGCACGCCAATATCGTAATGGCGGGCCAGTTCGCCGAGAGCAACTGACCGGAGCCGCGCGATGAGAATCAAGAGCATCGTCAGCGAGAGCCGCCAGATTCAGCGCGCGATCGCGCTGATCAAGCTGGGCGCGCGCCTGCAGGTCCTGGAATCGGAGACGGACCTGTCGTACGAACGGCTGCTGCGCCTGTACAAAGAGGTGCAGGGCGAGTCTCCTGCGCGTGGAATGCTGCCGTTCTCGACCGACTGGTTCATGACCTGGCAGCCGAACATCCACTCGTCTCTGTTCTTGAACATGTACGAGTACCTGAACAAGACGACCGAGCTCGAAGAGATCGACGCAATCATCAAAGCCTACGAGCTGTACATCGAGCAGACCCGGGCGCAAGCGCTCGAGCCGCTGCTGTCGGTGACGCGCGCATGGCGCCTGGTGAAGTTCGTCGATGCCGGCATGGTGACGCTGACGCCCTGCTGCAAGTGCGGCGGCAAGTTCGTCACGCACACCTATGAGCTCACGAAGAATTACGTCTGCGGCCTGTGCGAACCGCCCGCTCGCGCGGGCAAGGGCCGTGGCAGCCAGCGCAACGAGACCGAGGCACTGGCGGCGTAACCGATTTTCTCGCTCCCTCCTCCGACCCTTTACCCGGCCCCGCCGGGTTCTTTTTTTTCGGGGGGATGGCGCACCAAACCTGCGAATTGGGCACGCGTCGCGCGCGTGTTCGGCGCTTTGCAGGGGGGTGTCAGGCTCCTTTGCGGCGCCGCCCGGCTTAAGTCGCAGCCCTGCTCTGCCGAAGAAACGGTAGCGCAATGAATAGTCGGGGCGGGCGGGGCCGCGGTTGTGCGCGTGTGCCGCTTCGCCTCGAAAGTCGGGGCTGGGCATCATGTTCATCATCGTCGGTTACGTGCTGGTCCTGGGAGCCGTGTTCGGCGGCTACGCCATGGAAGGCGGCGCGTTCCACGTCCTGCTCCAACCGATCGAGCTGCTGATCATCGCGGGGGCGGCGACCGGGGCGTTCGTCACCGGCAACTCGACCAAGGTGCTCGGCGCTACCTTGCGCGCGCTGCCGAAGCTGCTGCAAGGCTCCAAGTACACCAAGGCACGATACCTGGCGCTAATGGCGCTGCTGTTCGACATCCTGACCAAGGTGCGCAAGGAAGGGATGATGGCGATCGAGTCCGACGTGGACGAACCCGCCAAGAGCCCGCTGTTCCAGAAGCATCCGAGCGTGGGCGCGGACCACCACCTAGTCGAGTTCATCACCGACTACCTGCGGATGATGGTGTCCGGCAACATGAATCCGCTGGAGATCGAGAACCTGATGGATCAGGAGATCGACACGCATCATCACGAGGCGATGGCGCCCTCGCACGCGCTGCAGAAGGCCGGCGACGGACTGCCGGCCTTCGGCATCGTGGCCGCCGTGATGGGGGTGGTCAAAACGATGGCATCGGTAGGTCAGCCGCCGCCGGTGCTGGGCGAGATGATCGCAGCGGCGCTGGTCGGCACGTTCCTCGGGATCCTGATCTCCTACGGCTTCGTCGGCCCACTGGCGCAGCTGCTGGAGCAGAAGGTCGACGAAGCGACCAAGGAGCTGAACTGCGTGAAAGCGACGCTGCTGGCCAGCCTGCAGGGCTACGCGCCTGCGGTGGCGGTGGAGTTCGGCCGCAAGATCCTGTACTCGACCGAGCGGCCGACCTTCGTCGAGCTCGAAAAGCACGTCAAGCAGAAGCGGTAGCCAGGAACACGATCGGATTTCGACATGACCGCCTCGTCGTCCAGCGAAAAAGCCAAGTCAACGATCGTCATCAAGCGGATCAAGAAAGCCGGCCACGGCTCGCACGGGGCGGCTTGGAAGATCGCGTACGCCGACTTCGTGACCGCGATGATGGCCTTCTTCTTGTTGATGTGGCTGCTCGGTTCGACCACCAAGGGCGATTTGAAGGGTATCGCGCAATACTTTCAGTCTCCGCTGCAGGTCGCGATGAGCGGCGGCAGCGGTTCCGGCGACGCCACCTCGGTCATCACCGGCGGCGGCGAGGATCTAACCCGCACGGTGGGCCAGCGCAAACGCGGCCAGCAGGCCGATCATCACAAAAGCGGCGAGCGTCAGCGCGATGGGGAACGCCGCGAGCAGCTCGCGAAAATGGAAGAGCTCAAAGGCCACATCGACGCCGCAATCTTGGCGAATGCGACGCTGTCGGATTTCCGCAACCAGATCCGGGTCGAGATCACGCCGGACGGATTGCGGATCCAGATCGTCGACGACTTCAAGCGGCCGATGTTCGACCTGGGCGGCGCCAAGGTCAAAAGCTACATGCGCGAAATCCTGCACGAAATCGGCAAGGTGTTAAATGGGGTCGACAACCGGATCGCGCTGACCGGCCATACCGACTCGACACCCTATTCGGGAGGGCAGCGGGCGTATTCGAACTGGGAGCTGTCGGCGGACCGTGCCAACGCATCGCGCCGCGAACTGATCGCCGGTGGCATGGATCCCGTAAAAATCGCCCGCGTCGTAGGGCTGGCCGATTCGAGCCTGCTCGATAAGGACGATCCGCGCAATCCGCTGAACCGCCGCATCTCGATCATCGTGCTGAACAAGATCGCCGAGGAGCGGTTGCAACGAGCGCGCGGAGAGATCGAGGCGGGAGACCCGCAAGACGTGACCGACTCGCTCGCACCACCCGCCTCCGCGCCGGTCGGCGCTACGGCGGGCGCTGCCGCGCCCGACGCGGGCGCCGCATCCGCAAGCGTGCAAGCGGCGCCGCCTGCCCCCGCGAGCGCAGCACCCGGCACCACAGCTCCTGCTTCGCAGTAGGTGCGAAACACGATGTTTGCGCGCCCTTTTCGGTCAATAGGGCGGCTGCGCCGGCCGACACAATGCAGAGGCGACGCCAGCCGCCGGCCACGGCTGCGCGCATGCACGCTGGAGACCCCATGACTGCCGATGTGAAGTTTCTAATCGTCGACGACTTCTCGACCATGCGGCGCATCGTGCGCAATTTGCTGAAGGAGATCGGCTTCGCCAACGCCGAGGAAGCCGAGGACGGAGTGGTGGCGCTCAGCATGCTGAAGGCCAACAAATTCGATTTCGTTGTCTCGGACATCAACATGCCGAATATGAACGGCTTCGAGCTGCTCAAGAGCGTTCGATCCGACGAAGCTCTGAAGTCGATCCCGTTCCTGATGGTGACCGCGGAATCGAAGAAGGACGACATCGTGCAAGCCGCGCAGGGTGGCGCCAGCGGCTACATCGTCAAGCCGTTTACCAAAGCGACGCTCGAAGAGAAGGTTCAGAAGATCCTGAGCAAGCAAGCCTGAGCGGTGCATGAGGCTTCCGGATCGCTCATTGGCAAACCACATGGCAGGCAAACAACAACAAGCCGCACTGACCAGGACACCGACGATGGCACCCATAGTGGCATGTAACACCCGATTCGGCAGTGCCTTGCGCGCCTTCCCTCCCGAATCGGGTGTTACATGCCACTAGACGCCAACTACATGCCACTAGACGCCAACTTGCAGGCCGTCGCCGAACAGGACGCCGAGGCGGCCGAGGACACGCTGCGGCGCCGCATCGGCCAGCTGACGCGTACGCTGCACGACGCACTACGGGAACTCGGGTACGAACGCGAACTCATGGACGCGCGCGCCAACCTGCCCGATGCGCGCGACCGTTTGGCCTATATCGCCAGGGTGACCGGCGAGGCCGCCGAAAAGGTGCTGAACGCCGTGGACCGCGCCCGCACCGTGCAGCAGGAGCTCACCGAAAAGGCCGACAGCCTGCGCAGCCGCTGGCGGGCGGTTTCGACCTTTTCGTCCGGCGGACGCGGCTGCACCCCGGCTGGCAAAGAGCTGGTCGACGAGACCTGCGAGTTTTTCTGCGGCGTCGGAAGCCAGGCGGAACGAACCAACACCATTTTGACCGACATCATGATGGCGCAGGACTTCCACGACCTGACCGGACAAGTGATCCGGCGCGTGGTCATGCTTGCCCAGACGCTCGAGGATCAACTGGTCCGGCTGCTGATCGAGACCACGCCGGCCGCGCAACGGCCGCGAATCGAATCGAGGGATTTGCAAGGACCGGCCGTCTCACCGCAGGGTCGAGACGATGTCGTCAGCGATCAAAAGGGCGTGGACGACCTGCTCGCTAGTTTGGGCTTCTAAGAATTGTCGAGATCAGGAGCGCGGAAGAAGCGCTCAGACCTGCATCGACATGATCTGCTCGTACGCCTGCACCAGCCGGTTGCGCACCTGAACGACCGCGGCGAACGAGATGCTCGCCTTGCTCATCGCAACGACGGTGTCTTCGAGTCCGACGTTCGGATTCTCCAGCGCGAACTGACGCTGCAGCTCCTCGGCCTGCGTCTGGCTGTTGCTGACCGCCTTCAGTGCGGCGTCCAGCGATGAGGCGAAATCGGATGTGGCGCCGCCCGTCTTCGCAGACACGCCGACGCCCGCGGCCGGTGCGCCGGCAACGGCCGTGGCAATTTGGGAATTGATTGCCTTCAGATCCATTGTTCCCCCGCAGACGGCCTAAGAATTCGACCGCCGCAGCAGCCAATCTAGTCAAGCTGACGCCGGACACTGAGACGAGAAGGGTGCTCTTCCTACGCTATTTCCCGCGCAATTTCAGTCTGTGCTGGACGGACTTTCGCGACGCACGCACGGTCGGATTTCCTCTCCTTATCCGCGTTTACGGGATCTCAAGTCTTCGAATAATCGGATTCCAGAAACCGCGATTCGCCGGCGCCTGCCTCCGGCGTGCCGGGTCGCGGCCCAAAGCCAATGGAAAACGCTTCGATCGTTCCAACCACCGCGAGATCCCTAGGGTTGCTGGGCCGCTTCTCTCCGCGCGCCCGCGCGCTGATGGTGCTGAGCACGGTACTGATCGGCGCAATCGTCAGCGCCGCGTGGCTGTGGAGCGCAAACCCCAGCTACAGCGTGCTGTTCACGAATCTGTCGGATCGTGACGGCGGCGCCGTCATCGCGCAGTTGTCGCAGATGAATGTTCCGTACCGCAACGCCGACGGAGGCACGATCCTGGTTCCGGCCGACAAGGTGCACGAAGCCCGGCTGAAGCTCGCCTCGCAAGGCTTGCCGAAGGGCTCGATCGTCGGCTTTGAGATCCTCGAGTCCCAGAAGTTCGGGCTGACGCAGTTTCAGGAACAGCTCAACTACCAGCGTGGTCTGGAAGGCGAGCTTGCGCGCTCGATCCAGACGCTCGCTCCCGTGGCAGGCGCGCGCGTGCACCTTGCTCTGCCGAAGAGCTCGGGCTTCCTGCGCGATCACCAGGCGCCGACCGCTTCGGTGCTGGTTCAGCTGCATCCGGGCAAAACGCTCGATCGCGCGCAGATTGCCGGAATCGTCCACCTGGTCGCTTCGTCCGTGCCCGAGCTGACCACGAAGAACGTATCCGTTGTCGACCAGCATGGCACGCTGCTCGCCAGCCAGAGCGAAGGCGAAGGAGCGCTCGATGCACAGCAGCTCGACTATGTCGGGCAGATCGAATCGTCGACGATCAAGCGGATCGAGGACATCCTGGAGCCGATCGTCGGCCGCGCCAACGTACGGGCGCAAGTCACGGCCGATGTCGACTTCTCCAACACCGAACAGATGGACGAGTCGTACAAACCGAACCAGTCCGCCGACAAAGCGGCGATCCGCTCGCAGTCGAGCACCGAGAACTCCACCACGGGAAGCGCCGGCCCGCAGGGCGTTCCCGGCGCATTGTCGAACCAGCCTCCGGTGCCGCCGACCGCTCCGATCAACGGCTCTGCCTCCGCGCCCGCCTCCGCGGCCACGCCGCCCCAAGCGCCCGGCGCGAGCTCGCATCGCGAACAGGTGACCAATTTCGAAATCGACAAGAACGTGCGTCACACCAAAACGGCCACCGGCGAGATCCGGCGCCTGACCGCAGCGGTGGTCATCAACAACAAACCCGCGCCAGCGGCGCCGCCCGCCTCCGCCGGCCAGCCGGCTTCGGCGGGTGCTGGCGCACCCGCTGCTGCGGCGGCACCCGCGAGCGTGGCGTGGTCTCCGAAAGAGATGGAAAACATCCAGGCGCTCGTGCGCGAGGCGATGGGTTTCAACGAAAAGCGCGGCGATTCGCTGAACGTCGTGAACGTGGAGTTCAGCCAACTCGAGCTGCCGCCGGTCGAACCGACCCCGGTGTGGCAGCAGCCCGAGGTGATCGCTCTTGCAAAGGAAATCGGCCAGGCCACGCTATTCCTGGTGCTGACGCTGGTGGTGGTGTTCGGTGTGGTGCGCCCTGCCCTGAAAGCGATCAGCTCGCAGCCCGTGATCATGGCCGAGACGCCATCGGCGACCGAGTCGCTGCCGGCCGCGCGCTCCGAGCTGCCGACCTCGCAGCTGGATCAGATGCGGCAGATTGCCCGCTCGGATCCGGCGACGGTCGCCAATGTGGTGAAGGCCTGGGTGGGTGAAGCGAAGACCTGATCGCCGATGGACGACGACGGACTGGAACACGCAGCCATCCTGCTGATGGCGGTAGGCGAAGAGGAGGCCGCCGAGGTCTTCAAATACCTGTCGCCCAAAGAGGTGCAAAAGCTCGGCGAGACGATGGCGCGCCTGCGCACCGTGCCGCGGGAGCGGATCGAAGAGGCGGTCGCCCGGTTCCATTCGACCAAGGAAAGCCAGTACTCGCTCGTGCGCGACACCGACGCCTTCGTCAGCCAAGTGCTCAAGCGGGCACTGGGTGAAGAAAAGGCCAGCATGCTGCTGGATCGCATCCTGCAAGGCAAAGACGTCTCGGGGATCGAGAGCCTGAAGTGGATGGACCCTGGCACGATCGCCGAGCTGCTGCGCAACGAGCATCCGCAGATCGTCGCTTCGATCCTGGTGCACCTGGAGCGCGACCAGTCGTCCGAAGTGCTGCAGCAGATGAGTGATCGGATGCGCAATGAAGTGCTGTTGCGAGTCGCCACGCTCGACGGCATCCAGCCGCAGGCGCTGCAGGAACTCAATGAGGTTCTCTCCAAGATCCTCGCCGGCAGCGAGAAGCTGAAGAAGGCGACACTGGGGGGCACCAAGGCGGCTGCCGAGATGCTGAACTTCTTCAGCACCAACATGGAGTCGGCCGCCGTCGAATCGATCCGCGAGCACGACACCGAACTGGCGCAGAAGATCCTGGATCAGATGTTCACGTTCGACAACGTGAACGACCTGGACGACCGCGCAATCCAGTTGCTGCTGCGAGAGGTCCAGTCCGAAGCGCTGATCGTCGCGTTAAAGGGTGCCGATCAGACGCTGCGCGAGCGCATCTTCAAGAACATGTCCGGCCGCGCCGCCGAAACGCTGAAAGAAGACCTCGAAGCCAAAGGACCGGTGCGTGTTTCGGAGGTCGAGGCCGAGCAGCGCGAGATTCTCAAGGTGGTGCGCCGTCTCGCCGACGAAGGCCAGATCCAACTAGGCTCCAAGGGATCCGACGATGCGTTTGTCTGAGCTCGAACACTTTCCGGAGACCGCGCATGGGCGCGTCTGACCGCGTCTTTTCGCGCAAGATCCCCAAGGAGCAGGTCGGGGACGCGGCCAACTGGGAGCTTCGTTCGCTGGGCGAAAAGGCACAGGTCTCGCGCAACGCCAACGGCCTGTGGTCGGAGCGCGAGCGCAGGGCGTTCGAACGCGGCCGTGAGCAGGGCGTGCTCGAAACCACCCGCGCCCACCAGCAGGCGCGTGCCGGCCACCTGGAGCGCATCGGAAGCGTAATCGCGCAGCTGCAGACCGCCCTGGACGAGCTTGCCGCGCGCGGAGCCGATGCGCTGCTGGACCTGTCATTGGAGGTGGCACGCCAGGTGCTGCGCCGCGAGCTCGCCGTGCAGCGCGACGCCGTGCTGCCAGCGGTGCGCGAGGCGATCGCCTTGATCACCGATCACGCCGCGCATCCGCGTGTGCACATCAGTCCGCTCGACTACGAACTGGTGTCCTCCGAGCTGGAGGCGGACGGGATGCACCGTGGCTGCCGCTTCGTGGCCGACCCCGGAGTGCCACCGGGCGGCTGCCGCGTCGAGACGCCCCAGGGCGAGATCGACGCAACGGTGGAGACGCGTTGGCGCCGCGTGATCGCGATGCTTGGCGTCGACGACCTGCCCGCATCGGACGGCGTAGATGCCGCCGGCGGCGACCGTAAGCCGGGCGCGTGAGGCACAGGCATGCAGCTGCAGCGCGACCGCTTCCTGGATTTCCTCGCTGAATGCCGTTCGCTTGCCGGTTCGAGCGAACCGTTCGAGGTGCGCGGGCGGCTGACGCGCGCAGCGGGGCTGGTGATGGAGGCGGTGGGGCTGAAGCTCCCGGTCGGCGCCCAGGTGCTGGTCGTGCAGGGCGACGGCCTGAGGCTCGACGCCGAAGTCGTCGGATTCTCCGGCGAGCGCCTCTTCCTGATGCCGACCAGCGAACCGCAGGGCCTGCGGCCCGGCGCGATGGTGGTCGCGCAGGAAGCACGCGCTGCGCGCCCTCGCGTGGACCAGGTCAACCATCCGTGGCGGCGCGCCGAGGATCGTACGCGCCGTCTGCCGGTGGGCGACGCACTGCTCGGGCGTGTTCTCGATCCGAACGGCGCGCCGATCGACCGGCGCGGACCGCTCGCCAGTCCGGCAGGCCAGAGCCTTACGTATCTTCCACTGTCGCGGCGGCCGATCAACGCGATGGAGCGCAACCCGATCCGCACGCCGCTCGATGTTGGCGTGCGCGCCATTAACGCACTGCTGACGATCGGCCGCGGACAGCGAATCGGATTGTTCGCCGGGTCGGGTGTCGGCAAGAGCGTACTGATGGGGATGATGGCGCGCTATACGGCCGCCGACGTCACCGTCGTCGGCCTGATCGGGGAACGCGGCCGCGAGGTCAAGGAGTTCATCGAGGACATCCTCGGCCCGCAGGGACTGCGCCGGGCAATCGTGGTGGCTGCGCCGGCCGACACGCCACCGCTGATGCGGCTGCAAGGTGCCGCATATGCGACCGCGATCGCCGAGCACTTCCGGGATCGCGGGCGGCACGTGCTGCTGCTGATGGACTCGCTGACGCGCTACGCGATGGCGGCGCGCGAAATCGCGCTGGCGATCGGAGAGCCGCCCGCCACCAAAGGCTACCCGCCTTCCGTGTTCGCGCGCCTGCCGCAACTGGTCGAGCGGGCCGGAAACGCTGCGCCCGGCGGAGGCTCGATCACCGGTTTCTACACGGTGCTGACCGAAGGCGACGATCCGCACGATCCGATCGCCGACGCCGCACGTGCGATCCTGGATGGACACATCGTGCTGTCGCGGCGGCTGGCCGAAGCCGGCCACTATCCGGCAATCGACGTCGAGACTTCGATCTCGCGCGTGATGCCGGCGGTGCGCGGCCCGCACGAGATCGAAGCGGCGCGCCGCTTCAAATCGATCCTATCGCGCTATCAGCGCAACCGCGATCTGATTTCGGTCGGTGCGTACGTCGCCGGAGCCGATCCGGCGCTGGATATCGCGATCGCGGCGTTCCCGCGCATCGAGGAGTTCCTGCAGCAGCCGATGGACCAGCCGTCGACGCTGAAAGAGGCGGCCGAGCGAATCGACGCGCTGCTGCAATCGATACCGACGAACCCGGAATGACATGGACTCGACGCAACTCGCCACCCTGCTCGAAGTGACCCGCACCGCGCGCGACGCTGCCGCCAAGCGCGTGGCGCACCTGGAACATCAGGTGCAGCAGGCACGCGATCACTTGCAAACGCTGCTCGGCTACTCGAGCGACTACGCCGCGCGCCTGCAGGCTCGTGCCGGCGACGAGCTGGATCCGGCGGCGCAGGCCAACCAGCGCGCCTTCCTCGGAAAGCTGCGAATCGCGCTGGAAGCGCAACAGCGTGAGGTCGGAGCTCGCGAACAGGCGAGCGTCGCCGCGCGCGCCGACCTTGCGGTGTGCCAGCGAAAGGTCAAGAGCCTGGAGACGCTGGCGCAGCGGCGTGCACAGGAGCAAGCACAGCATGAGGCGCGACGCGAGCAGCGCCATACGGATGAGGTCGCGCAGCGCAGCGTGCTGCAGTTCGGGAGCAGATCATGAAACCAGCCGTCATCTCTTCGCAGCCCGCTTCCGGGCAGCGCACCGACCCGCAGCCGGCCAGCGGCGGATCGGAGTCCAACTTCGGCCCGATCTTGCAAGCGGCCGAACAGTCCGCGCCCGTGTCCCCGATTCGCAGCAATTCCAACGGTTCGTCCCGGCCGGGCGGATCAGCACCCAACGCGCGCAGCGCGCCGAAACGCGACGCAAGCCAATCCGGTGCCGGCGGCAACGCCGGCGCGGGAAAGGGCAACGATGCGGCCACCGCGGCAAATCCGCCCTCGGCAGCTAAGGCTGCGCAAAACACTGCGTCAGCGGGCTCGTCCTCGCCGTCCAGCGAGGACGCATCGACCGCCAGCACCGCCGACGCCTCTGCCTCGAACGGCACGCCGGCGGCCTCGGCAGGCGCAAGTAGCAGCGCTGCGCTGCTGGACAATTCCGCGCAAGCCGGTGGCACCACGGGTGCAAGCGACCCGACACGCGCCGACCCTTTGGGCGCCGCACAGACGCAAACGGCGCCGGCGGCAGCCGATGCTGCCGCAGCCGATCCCGCCTCCGGATGGATCGCCGGTCAAGTGCTCGCGACCGGTGCGCAGGGCTCAGCGAAGGCGGCAACAGCCAAAGCGCTGCCGGCTAGCAGTACCAACAGCGGCGCCGGCCCAGCGGCGGCTACAGCGTCCGTGCGAGGGACCGCGGCGGGAGCGCAGCTGCAGCGAGCCATCGCACTCGCCTCGGGCGATTCTTCGGCTACGCCAACCCGAGCGTTTGGCGACGCCGGGCACGCGGCCGCAGTCGAAGCGGCAGGCGCAGGTGGTCAGGCCGCTGGTCTTGCCGGCGCTGACGCTGACGCAGACGCAGATGCCGACCCGGCCGTACCAGACAACGCCGCCGCAGGCGCGATCCTGTCAGCGAACGCCAAAATTGCGGACGCCGCAGCATTGATCGGTGCGGCCGGATCCGCACAGGCGCAGCTCGCCGGTCCGAAGCTGACCGATGCGCTGTCGCACGCGGCCTCCCCGATGCAATCCGTTTCCGCAGACCTTTCAAATTCGGCGCCGATATCGGTTTCTTCCGCCGGTTCCTACAGTGCGTACAGCGGCGCCACCTACGCAGCCGAAGCGCGCACGAGTGTCGCCACGCCAGTCGACCAGCCGGGGTTCGGCCAGGAATTTTCCGAGCGCGTTCTCGTGCTGGCCCATGGCGGAGTGCAAACGGCGCAGATATCGCTACAGCCCTCAGGCCTCGGCCCCGTTGGCGTATCGATCCAGGTCAATGGACACGCAGCCACGCTTGCTTTCACGGCGCAGCACGAAGCCACACGCAACGCGCTCGCAGCCGAGTTGCCGCGCTTGCGCGAGATGTTTGCCGCCTCCGGAATGCAGCTGTCCGATGCGACGGTTGGCGGGCGCGAACAACCGGGTTGGCAGGCGTCCGATCCTCAGAACCTGGCGAGACAGCCGCTGCTTGACGGGGCATCCGATGCCGCCGGGACCAACGTGAACGGCTCCGATGGGCTAGCGGTGGCGCCTGCGGCAGCATCTACGCTGCGGCTGGTCGATACCTACGCCTGAGCTTTTTCCCCGCCCTGGACGCCCGAATTCGGGGCGCGATTGTGGGCAAAAGCAACTGCCCATTTTCCGTCGTATTCGCCCGATTGCGCGGGTGATCGGTCCCGAATAATCGGCCAGCAGAGTTGCAACTTGATCACGTAAATGCGCCATGCGTTAGGCCTTGGCGCTCGCGGCGGGAATCGAGAAATGGCAGAGAACAAACAGGCGTCGGCGCCACCAGCTGGCGTTGCAAAAGGCGCGGCCCCAGCGGCAGCCAAGGGCGCAGCCGCGGCGGCGGCCAAGGGCGCAACCCCGGCCGCCGTGCAGGCACCGGCCAAGAAAGGGCCTCCGAAGAAGCTGATCATCTTGGCAGCGGCCGCTCTTGTGCTGGCAGCCGGCGGGGCCGCAGCGTTCGTCTACATGAAACGCGCTCCCGCAGCAGCCGGGACGCAGAAGAAAGCGGAGACGCGCAAGCTGCCGAACTTCGTGGACCTGGAGCCCTTCACGGTCAACCTGGCCGAGAAGGAACAGGACCGCTACATGCAGATCAAATTCAGCCTCGAAGTCGATTCGGGCGAGGCGGAGAACACGATCAAGGAGATGATGCCGGCGATGCGCAGCGAGATCCTGCTCGTGCTGGGTGCACGCGAATCTTCCGCGCTGGCGAACCGCGAAGGCAAGGAGGCGCTCGCCAAGGACATCGTCGACGCTGCCAACAAGTCGCTCGACCACACCGCGGCCGAACACTCCGTCAAAGCAGTCCGCATCACGCAACTGATCATCCAGTAGCGCATCCGAATGACCGAACAGTTTCTGTCACAGGACGAGGTCGACGCGCTGCTGGAAGGCGTCACCGGGGAGTCGCAGAAGCTCGAGCAGCCGGAGCCGACCGAAGGCATCCGCGCGTACAACCTGGGCAACCAGGAACGCATCGTCCGTGGGCGGATGCCCACGATGGAGATCATCAACGAGCGGTTCGCACGCAACTTGCGAATCGGCCTTTTTAACTTCATGCGGCGCAGCCCCGAGATTTCGGTCGGGCCGGTCCGCGTGATCAAGTACTCGGCGTTCCTGCGCGACATCGCGGTGCCGACCAACATCAACATTGTTTCGCTCGCACCGCTGCGCGGCTCCGGCCTGCTGATCTTCGATCCGACACTGGTGTTCACCGTGATCGACACGCTGTTCGGCGGCACCGGCAAGCTGCGCTTCCGGATCGAGGGGCGGGATTTCTCGCCGACCGAGCTGCGAATCATCCAGCGACTGGTGCAGGTGGCGACGGCCGAATACACCAAGGCGTGGGGGAATCTGTTCAAGTTCGAATTCCTCCACCAGCGCTCGGAGATGCACACCCAGTTCGCCAACATCGCTTCGCCGTCCGAAATCGTCGTCACGACGACGTTCAACATCGAGATCGGCGACAGCGGCGGTGAAATCCACATCTGCTTTCCGTACGCGTCGCTCGAACCGATTCGCGACCTGTTGTATTCGTCTCTGCAGGCCGACGGGCAGGAGCCTGACCGGCGCTGGGTGCGGCAGCTCACGCAGCAGGTGCAAAGCGCCGAGGTCGAACTGTGCGGCGAGCTTGCCAATGCGCCGATGCGCCTGGGCGACCTGATGCGCCTGCAGGTGGGCGACTTCGTCCCGCTGCCGCTGCGCGACATCATTCCCGTGAAGATCGACGGCGTGCCGGTGATGGAGTGCACGTTCGGCACCGTCAACGGACACATCGCAGTGCGCATCGAGCGCCTGCTGAAGTATTCGCATTTCAAAGACAGCAGCCTGGCCATCGAGGAGTCCTGAGGATGCAACCGACCGACGAGACCCCCGGAGCAGCTGGCGCGGACGAGGATTGGGGCGCAGCGATGGCGGAGCAGGCGGCCGCAGGCGGCGCGGTAGGGCCGGCAGCGCAGCCCGCCAACATCTTCCCGCGCCTAGCCCCCGGCAGCGCGACCGACGGAACGCAGGATCTGGATTTGATCCTCGACATCCCGGTCAATCTGACCGTGGAGCTTGGCCGCACCAAGATCCCGATCAAGCACATCCTGCAGCTTGCACAGGGCTCGGTGATCGAGCTGGACGCGCTGGCGGGCGAGCCGATGGACGTGCTGGTCAACGGCTGCCTGATCGCGCAGGGCGAGGTCGTGGTGGTGAACGAGAAATTCGGAATCCGCCTCACCGACATCGTCACTCCGAGCGAACGGATGCGAAGGTTGCATCGATGAAGCTGCGGGAAGTGCCGGGTCGTTTGCTCACGGATCAAATGCAGTGACCGGTCCGTCGCTCACCCCGCTGCTGCTCGGGCTGCTGCTCGTGCTGGCGCTGATCCCGGCCGCGGCATGGTTGCTGCGGCGCGCGGGGCTTGCGCAGCCGCCGTCGGCGAGCGGCGTGCGGGTGGTGGCGCAATTGCCGCTGGGCCCGCGCGACCGCCTGGTGATCGTCGAAACAGGCGAGCGCCGCTTGCTGCTCGGGGTCAGTGCCTCCGGAATCCGGCGGCTGGGGACGCTTCCCGCCGGCAGCCAGGAGCCGGGCGCGCAACCGCCACCCGCCCCTGCCAGCTTCGCCGAGATCGTCCGGCGGCTGACAACGAGGGATCGATGAAGCGGGTCGTGCTCGCAGCAGGAGTGCTGCTCGCTGCGATGACGTTGGCTGCGTTTGCCGCGCCCGCGTTGGCGGATCCGGGGCCCCTGCAGATCACCAGCGCGCCCATCGCCGGCGGCGGCACCCAGTACTCGGTGCCGGTGCAGACGCTGCTGTTCCTGACGCTGTTGAGCTTCCTGCCGGCGATGCTGCTGATGATGACTTCGTTCACGCGAATCGTCATCGTGCTGTCGCTGCTGAGAATGGCACTGGGCACTCAGGCCTCGCCTCCTAATCAGGTCATCGTTGGGCTGGCGCTGTTCCTGACGCTGTTCGTCATGGGGCCGACCTTCGACCGCATCCACGACCAGGCGTACGTGCCGTACAGCGAGCAGAAGATCTCGTTCGAACAGGCTATTTCGGCCGGTTCGACGCCGCTGCGCGAGTTCATGCTGAAACATACGCGGGAGACCGACCTGGCGCTGTTCGCGCGGGTAGCGCACGAAGAGCCCTCCGCCGCCGCATCCGCGGCTACGGAGGGCGGGCCTGCGGCTGCAGCGGCGTCCTTGCCGATGCGGGTGGTGATTCCGGCCTTTGTCACGAGCGAGCTCAAAACCGCGTTCCAGATCGGATTCATGGTGTTCATCCCGTTCATGATCATCGACATGGTGGTGGCCAGTGTGCTGATGTCGATGGGGATGATGATGCTGTCGCCGGTGCTGGTGTCGCTGCCGTTCAAGCTGATGCTGTTCGTGCTGGCCGACGGCTGGAATCTGCTGATCGGTTCGCTCGTCGCCAGCTACTCGACCTGAAGGGCAAGGAGTGAATCCAGAATCCGTCGTGACAATCGGCCAGCAGGCGTTGACCGTGATGTTGCTGATGGCGGCACCCATGCTGGTGACGTCGCTCGTGATCGGCTTGTTCGTCTCGGTGCTGCAAGCCGCCACGCAGATCAATGAAATGACGCTTTCGTTCATCCCGAAGCTGCTCGGCACCTTCCTCGCGCTGGTGATCGCCGGGCCGTGGATGCTGACATTCTTCGTCGATTACCTGCGGCGCCTGTTCGAGTCGATACCGGGCGCAATCGGTTGAAACCAAGCGGCTGAAACCCTCACCCCCGCACCCTTCCCCGCTCGAGCGGGCAACGCGGAAACGGGCACGTAGATGGTCGCATTCGACACCACGCAACTGAGCCACTGGTACGGGGCGCTGTTCTGGCCGCTCACCCGGGTGCTGGCGCTGTTCGCTGCCGCGCCGGTGCTGTCGCATGCCGCGATCCCGCTGCGAGCCAAGGTCGCAATGGCCATGGCGATCACGCTGGCGATTGCGCCTGCCGTTTCGGTGCCGCCCTTGACGGGTGTACTGGAGGCGAGCGGCTTCGTCCAACTGGCGCACAACATCCTGGTGGGGTTGGCACTCGGCTTCATGATCCGCCTCGTGTTCGTCGGCGTCGAGCTCGCCGGCCAGCTGATCGGCCTGCAGATCGGACTGTCGTTCGCCTCCTATTTCAACCCCGACTCGCGCGAAACGGAGAACGTCGTCTCCAATTTCATGTCGATGCTGGTGCTGCTGATGTTCCTGGCGATCGACGGCCACCTGATGCTGCTGTCGTCGCTGGTGGAAAGCTTTCGCGCGTTTCCGCCCGACGCGGCTGCGAACTTCCCGCTCGAGCCGCTTGCGCTGGTGCGCGCCGCATCGAGCCTGTTCGAGATCGCGCTGTCGATCTGCTTGCCGATCCTGGCGGTGATGCTGCTGGTGAACGTGGTGCTGGGCGTGATGGCGCGGGTTGCGCCGCAACTGAACCTGTTCGCGGTCGGGTTTCCGCTGACGGTGCTGGCGGGGTTGGCGGCGCTGACCTTGTTCCTGCCCACGTTGGAGGCGCCGATCCGCGAAGTGCTGGAGCGGGGCCTGGCAGTGCTTATGCGCTAGATCTTCAATCCGCCCTGGTTGAAGAACTGATCGCCCGGAATCGTCGTGTAGTCGTCAACCTCCTGCACCACCTGTACGAGGTCGGGCAGCATCTTGCGCGTGCGCCAGGCGTTGAGCCAGTCGCCCACTTCGCCCGGACCCATCCGCGAAATCAGCCGATCGGCGAACAGAAGTCCGGCCCGGATCGCGGCACACATCGCCTTGTCCTGCGCCCGCTGCTCTGGCGTCATGACCGAAAGGTGCGCCAGATCGGCGTCGCGGTCGTAGGCGGGAGTCTGCACTTCGCCCGTGACGCGCACGTCCGGTTCGATCTCGAAGAGCGCCACCTGCGTCAGCGCCGCGATTTCCGCAAGAAGCTGCGCGAGCGGCTCGTGATAAGAGCCCATCCAATCGCCGGCCTTCCGGTACACCTGCGACAGCGAGGCAAACCGTTTGCCTTCCCACACGTTGATCGGCGCGTGCTGGCGCCAGTACACCGCGTACTGGACCACCGGCCAGGGCAGTGCTGACGGCAGGCGACTTCGCACCTTGGCCGGGTCGAAAGCCAAGTGCGTCAGCGCCCAGCTCATTTCGTGGATGCGCGGCCCCGCGCCGAAGGGTGAGTCCGGCGGCTCGCCGGCGGCGAGCTGCGCCTGAAACGCCGGGTCAAGCTTGCCGATGTCGTGCAGGATGCCCGCTATGAGCGCCCCAAGGCCCCATTCGGCGCGCCGTGGGTGGTGCGTTTCGACATGCTTTCGCCCGACCAGCCCCACCAGAGCACTGTGGCTGGCCAGAGGCTGCTTGGCGGCATTGGCAAGAAAGAGCGGCACGATGCATCAAGCCTGCCACGAGGGATCTGAAAAGATGAGGTGAAAAGGCGTTGGAAAGAATGTCACAATTCGCGTCGTAGCGATGGGCATCGTCGAGCGTACCGGCGCGCGCCTCCTGGTCGATCAGTTGCTGATCCAGGGGGTGAACACCGCTTTCTGCGTCCCCGGTGAAAGCTATCTGGGAGTGCTGGACGCGCTGTTCGACGTATCGGGCGCCATCCGGCTGATCGTCAACCGTCACGAGTCCGGCTCGGTCTTCATGGCGGACGCATACGCGCGCCTGACCGGACAGCCCGGCGTGGCGTTCGTCACGCGCGGGCCCGGAGCCAGCAACGCGGCGATCGGGATCCACAATGCACGGCAAGACTCGACTCCGCTCGTCCTGTTCGTCGGGCAGGTCGGCACCGACCATCTGGGGCGCGAAGCGTTCCAGGAGATCGACTACCGCTTGATGTTCGGGGGAGTGGCCAAAGCGGTCGAGGAGGTTGGCCGCGCAGACCGCATCCCTGAGTCGGTGGCGCGCGCATTCCAGTGCGCCACCAGCGGCCGGCCTGGCCCGGTGGTGGTCGTGCTGCCCGAGGACGTGCTGTCAGCCTCTGCCAGCGTTGCCGATGCCGTCTGCCACCAACCGGTGCAGCCCGCCCCCAGCGACACCCAGGTCGCGACGCTGCGAAGCCTGCTGCGCAAAGCGCAGCGCCCGCTGTTGATGGTCGGCGGGCCAGGCTGGACCGGTGCTGCCCTGGACAATCTGCGCCGCTTCGCCGAGGCAAACGAGCTGCCGGTCGTGTGCGGATTCCGCTTCCAGGACCGCTTCGACAACGAACACCCGAACTACGTCGGCGAGGCCGGAATCGGCATCAATCCCAAGCTGGCGCGGCGAATCCGCGAAGCGGACCTCGTGATCGCGATCGGGCTGAGGCTCGGCGAGATGACCACCAGCGGCTACACCCTGCTGGAGCCGCCGGTGCCGCACCAGACACTCGTGCATGTGCATGCAGGGATGGAGGAACTGGGCCGTGTGTATCACGCGGCGCTGCTGATCAATTCCGGTATGCCGCAGTTCGCATCGCGCCTGGCCGCAATGACGCCGATCGATTTGGCCGGGTGGGGTGCACACACGCGCGAAGCCCGCGCCGAATACGAACAGTGGCAGCAACGGCCGGCCTTGTACAAGCAGCACGAGCCGGCGCTGGATTTGTGGCAGGTGATGAGGGATCTGCGCGCGGCACTGCCGCGCGAGGCGATCGTCGCCAACGGCGCGGGCAACTTCTCGGTCTGGCTGCATCGTTTTTTCCGCTACACCGCGCTTGCCACGCAGGTCGCGCCGACTTCGGGTTGCATGGGCTATGGCGTGCCGGCCGCGATCGGCGCCAAGATCGCCGCACCGGAGCGCACCGTCGTGTGCGTGACCGGTGACGGCGACCTGATGATGACCGTGCAGGAGCTGGCGACCGCGGTGCAGGTTCGCGCCGGGGTGATCTTCCTGCTGCTAAACAACTCGACGTACGGCACGATCCGGTTGCACCAGGAACGGCGCTTCCCCGGCCGCGTCAGCGGCACGGCGCTGGCAAATCCGGATTTCCCAAAGCTCGCGCAGGCGTTCGGCGCGCTCGGTCTGCGCGTGACGCAGACCGCCGGTTTTGCCCCAGCGCTGAAGGAAGCGATCGCGCACACGCGCGAACGGCGAACACCGGCAATCATCGAGCTCGTCTGTGATCCGGAGCTGCTGACACCGGAAACGACCGTGGCTTCGCTGCGGCGCGCGAAGACCGAATAGCGCTGCCGCAGTCGGTGCCGATTCGTCGGAGTTTTGCGAATTCCGGATCGATCCTGAATCTTCCCGCCATGCCCACGGCAGCGCAGATCGCCGAATTCCTGGCTCGCGAGTTCCCGCAGACCAAGTGCACCGTCGATGCGGTCGGCAACGGTGCGGCAACAGTCAGGCACCCGGTGAGCGCCTCCGAACTGCGGCCGGGCGGCACGGTTTCCGGGCCCGTTTTAATGGAAGTCGCGGATGTCGCACTCTACGTGGCAATCATGGGTGAAATCGGCATCGTGCCCCTGACGGTGACGACGAACCTGAGCATCAACTTCATGCGCAAGCCTTCTTCCACGGCGCCGATCATCGGCGAGTGCAAACTCATGAAGATCGGCAGCTCACTGGCGGTCGGCGAAGTCTTCCTCTACTCGGAAGGACAGGGGGAGCCGGTGGCCCACGCCGTCGGCACGTACTCGATACCACCTGCGTCCGCGTAAGCGCGCGTCGGAGCGTCTGACCGCTGCGGTCTCGACTGCGACTTACCCGCCATCGTCAACTCGGCAACACCCCGGATTGCTCTTCCGAGTCGCGAGGCCCACGGCGCATCACCAGCAGCGGTGCCGTGGCCAAACCCATCAGCACCGCCGCCAGGCCATACAGCGCGCTCGCTGCCACGGCGGTCTGGGCACCGACGCCGATCAGCGAAAACGCCAGCAGCGAGACCAGTTCGCGCGCGCCGAAGCCTCCGTACGACAGCGGCACGACGCCTGCGATGAAGACGGGCGCGGCGATGGCCTGAACCGCGAAGTACCCCGCTCCGCCGCCGGCCGCCTCCAGGCACAGCCACAGCGCGAAGGCGCACAAGATCTGCACGACCAGCGAAATCCAAAGCGTGCGCGCCAACTGACGGCCGCGCGAAATCGTCAACATGTGCAGCTCGGCCATGCGCGCGAGCACACGGCGCCAGCGGCCATGTCCCGGCCCAGCAGATGGCAGGCGCAGCGGCAGGAACGGCACCGCGACCGCGACCGACAGCACGCAGACGTAGACCCACGCGGCTGTTCGCACATCTAGCCCGGGCAGCGCGGCGATGCGCCCGATCCGGTCCAGATTGCCAGTCACCAGCAGGCCAAAGCCGGTCAGAAGCGACAGCACGCAAAGGATCCACAGGCCGCTTGCCCGATCCAGCAGAACCGACAGCGCCGATTCACCCAGTGGATTGCCCAGATGGTGCAATCGCACGCTCCTTAGCGTATCGCCGCCCAGCGTGGCCCCTGGCAGAACGACGTTGACGGCGAGCGCCTGCGCGTACGCCAGCCGCAGGTCGCGCGCGGGGGCTTTCAGCCCCAGGATCGCGGCGATCGAGGTCCAGCGGACGACCGATACCCACTGCGATACCGCCAGCGCGATGACCGCCATCGCGAACCAGACGGGGTCGACGCGGCGCAGCTGTTCCAGCAGCGCGCGCAGGCCGACCAGCCAGGCGGCCAGACCCAGCAGCACCGCTGCTGCGAGCAGCCGCCCAGCGAGTTTGACCGCTCGCCCCCATCTATCCGCTAGCATGGGATTCGACAGCTTTGACATATGGACATACTATACGTATGCTTAGACATATGCGTACGACCGTTCGCTTGGATGACCGGCTTTTGGAGCGGGCCCGCAAGGAAGCCGCGCGGCGCGGTGCCACATTGACGTCGCTGATCGAGGAGGGTCTCCAACTGATCCTGCGCCGTCCGCTAAGACAGTCGGATCGACAGCACGTGAGCCTACCCGAGTGCCAGGCGGGCGGTGGGACACAGCCCGGTGTGGACCTCGACGACAGCGCTGCCCTGCTCGACCAGATGGAAGAGCGGCGTTGATTCTGCCGGACGTCAACGTCCTCATTTACGCGTTTCGCTCCGACGCCAAGCACCACTTGCAGCACAAATCATGGCTCGAGTCGGTCATTAATGGGCCGGCGGCTTACGGCGTATCGCCGCAAGTCCTGAGTGGGGTCGTGCGCATATGCACTCACCCCAGGATATTCACCCAGCCGAGTTCGCTCGCCGACACCTTCGAATTCTGCCGCACACTCCTCGAGCAGCCTAATGCAACCATGATCAGGCCCGGAGAGAGGCACTGGTCGATCTTCCAAGAGTTGTGTCTAAAGTCCAACGCGTCGGGCAACCTGGTCCAGGACGCGTGGTTCGCAGCGCTTGCCGTCGAGTCAGGATGCGAGTGGATCACCTCAGATCGTGATTACGCCCGCTTTCCCGGACTAAATTGGCGGGCGCCGTTCTGATCTGAATTCACCGCCGATCCCGAGCTCACCACCGTTTCTTCTGAGCATCGCGTTCCTGTAGCAGCCAGGGAATCGCGCCCCGATAGCCGGTACGAGAAATTTGCTGACGGACGGGTCTGTCCAGCGGTAAGGGTTCGGTCCGCCCTATTACAAAGTCAGGCCTCCGTGCAAGTTTCAGGACTTTTCAGCGCCGGTCAAGGACGTAGGGCTGGGTCCGGCCCGATAGTGCAGCCATCGCAGCACACGCCTCACCAACCCGACCGAAAGGACCGAACGATGAACGCCCGCTTCGAAAACGCCCCCCGCTGCACCGCCACCGGCGCAACCACCGCTTCCGTGCTGATCATGACGCTCCTGATGGCTGCCTCCACCCTCCTCGGCACCGCGTCGCAACCGCATCGAACGCTGAACGCCCGCGCCAGCCAGCAGCCCCGCACCGCAGTGGTCGCCCTGCAGGTGCATCGCTTCCGCGCGGATTGGGCTTGAACCGTCAGTGCGCAGCTCCCGCAAACGCCGCTCGCAGCGTTCCGATGTCGATTTTGACCATCTTCAGCATCGCATCGGACGCTCGCTTGGCTGCGGCGCGATCCGACGCCGCCATCATTTCAAAGATCGCTGCCGGAACGATCTGCCACGAAACGCCGAAGCGGTCCTTCAGCCAGCCGCACGCCTCGGCCGTACCACCGCCCAGTAAAAGGGCGTTCCAGTAGCGGTCGATTTCAGCCTGATCGTCGCACTTGACGACGAACGACATAGCGTGATTGAACGGATCCATCGGTCCTGCGCTCATTGCGGCAAAAGACTGCCCGAAGAGCACGAAATCGACGATCTTCACCGAGCCGGGCGGCCCGCTGGGTGACTCGCTCGGCAGCGCTGTCACCCGCAAGACCCGCGAGTCGGGAAAGACGGAAACGTAGAACGCCGCAGCCTCTTCGGCTTGCGTCGAGTACCACAGAAACGGTGTGATCTTGTTCATCGGTTTCTCAGGGACGTTGCGGGGGCTCGCGGGTTTCCAGCTCCCGCAGGACGTACTGGCGCCGTCCCTGCGGCTCGTGGTAGACGCGCGTGAGCAATTCGCCCAGAACGCCAGTGGCGAGCAACTGCACGCCGATCAGCGTCAGCAGCGCGCCCAGCATCAACAGCGGGCGGCCTCCGATCGGGTGGCCAAGCGCGAGCTTGTCGACGGCCAAGTACAGCAGCAGTGCCGACCCGATCGTGATGAAAGCGCCGCCGACCGCGCCGAACGCATGCAGCGGGCGGTGCAGAAAGCGCGTCATGAACATCACCCACAGCAGGTCCAGCAGCACGCGAAAGGCGCGGTCGATACCGTACTTGGAGCTGCCCCGCGTGCGGGGATGGTGTCGCACCGGCTCCTCGACCAGGCGCGCGCCGGCCTCGGCCGCAAGTGCCGGGATGAAACGGTGCAGCTCGCCGTACAGTTTCACGTTGGCGAGGATCGAGCGCCGGTACACCTTCAGCGCGCAGCCGTAATCGTGCAGCCGCACGCCGGTGGCAGCCGAGATCAGCCGGTTCGCAATCCACGAGGGAACCTTGCGCGACCAGGTCCGGTCCTGGCGCTGCTTGCGCCAACCTGAGATGACGTCGATGGTCGGATCGGCCTGCAGCAGCTCCAGCAGGCGCGGAATCTCGGCCGGCTCGTTCTGCAGGTCGCCGTCGAGCGTGACCACCAACTCGCCACGCGCGTGATCGAACCCCGCCTGCAGCGCGGTGGACTGCCCGTAGTTGCGAATCAACAGCAGCGGCCGCAGAAAGTGGTGCTCGCGTCCGAGGCGTTCGAGCACGGCACGGGAGCCGTCGGTCGAGCCATCGTCGATCAGGATCAGCTCGAACGGCCGGCCGGTCGGCGCCATCGCGGCGCCGACGCGCTGCACCAGCTCGACGAGGTTCTCGCTCTCGTTGAAAACGGGGATCACGACCGAAACCATCGATCGTGCCGCCGCCACGTGCTTGCCCAGGGAGCCAAGAAATTCGGCCTGAGGGTCCATTTTTCGGGGTTTCGCTGCCGGCCGGCGCCAATGATAGGCTCCGCCGCAAATCCGTCGAACAGGAGCCCGCCAGATGAAGCTTGCCGTCATCGGCACCGGGTACGTGGGACTCGTGACCGGGGTCTGTTTCGCCGACGTCGGCAACGAGGTGCTGTGCATCGACATCGACGAGACCAAGGTGCAGCGGCTGCTGCGAGGCGAGATGCCGATCCACGAACCTGGGCTGGAGGAAGTGGCGCAGCGCAATCTGCGAGCCGGGCGCCTGCAGTTTTCATCCGATTACGGTCGCGCGGTGGACCACGCGGACCTGTTTTTCATCGCCGTCGGAACGCCGACCGACGAGGATGGCTCGGCCGACGTGCGACACGTGGAGAGCGCGGCGCGCGAGCTGGGCCGGCGCATCACGCGGCAGACGCTGCTGGTGGTGAAGTCGACCGTTCCGGTCGGCACTTCCGAGCGCGTGCGCCGCGCCGTGGACGAGGAGCTGGCCGCGCGCGGCCTGAACGTGCCGGTGGCGGTGGCGTCGAATCCGGAGTTCCTGAAGGAAGGCGCTGCGATGCAGGACTTCATGCATCCGGACCGCATTTTGATCGGGACCGACGACCGCCGCGCGATCGACGTGCTGACCGAGCTGTACGCACCGTTCCAGCGCAGCCGCGACCGCTTGCAGGTGCTCGATGCACGCTCGTCGGAGCTGGCCAAATACGCCGCCAATGCGATGCTGGCGACCCGCATCTCGTTCATGAACGAATTGGGGCGCCTGGCAGAGCGCCTGGGGGCCGACATCGAGCGGGTTCGCCACGCGATCGGCGCCGACCCGCGCATCGGACCGAGCTTCCTGTACGCGGGCGCCGGTTATGGCGGCTCGTGCTTTCCGAAGGACGTACGCGCGCTGCTGGCGATGGCACGCGAGAACCTGCTGCCGGCGCGCATCCTTTCGGCCGTGCACGAAGTCAACGAGGAGCAAAAGCACCTGGTGGCGAACCGCCTGCGCGAGGGCCTTGGCTCAGACTTGCACGGCAAGGTGATCGCCGTGTGGGGGCTGGCGTTCAAGCCGAACACCGACGACGTGCGCGAAGCGCCGAGCCTGGTGCTGATCCGAGAGCTGATCAACGCGGGCGCGCGCGTTCGCGCGTATGACCCACAGGCACGCGGCACCGCGGCCCATGCGCTGCAGGAGCTGCGGGGGCGAATCGATTACTGCGATTCGGCCCCGCTGGCGTGCGAAGGCGCCGATGCGCTCGTGGTCGTGACCGAGTGGCTGGAGTTCCGCAGTCCCGATTTCGCCTGGCTGGCACGAACGCTGAGAGCGGGTGTGCTGGTGGATGGCCGCAACTTGTACGAGCCGCGCATCGCAAGGGCGGCGGGCTTGCGCTACTTCGGGATCGGGCGCGCTCTATAAAGAGCGCAGGAAGTTGATCAGATCCTGTTTCCGCTCCAACGGCAGCTGGTCGTAGCGAGCGATCACGCCGTTGGCCTCGCTTCCGGGACTGCGGTGCGCAGCAATCGCATCGACCAGGTTGCCGGTCCGTCCGTCATGCAGAAAGAACACGCGCTGGCCGACACCCCAGAGCGGCGCAGTGCGAAACTCGTCCGGACCGGCGCTGCCCTGCGTGATCCCATCGGCAAGGTCGGCTCCCATGTGATGCACCAGCAGGTCGGAAAACAGGTTCACGTTCTGGTTCGACAATGCTGCGCTCGGACTGGTCGCCGAGCCGCTGGCGATCGCCTTGCCGGTCTTCAGCGTCGGCGTATGGCAATGCGAGCAGCCGATGCGCTCGAACGCCTGGCGCCCTTCCAGCCTCGAAGGCGTGTCCGGTGCCGGAGTCGGCGGTGCGAGCATTCGCATAAAGTTGGCAAAGTTCTCGATATCCGAGAGAACTGCGGCAGGACCGCCGCCGCTGGTGGTGAAATTGAGGGTATCTTCCGGCGTCGCATTGAACAGACACGATGGCGTCTCGTCGCGCTCCTGAGGAAAGATCTGGTTGGTGACACCCATCTCGACGTTGTAGGCCTCGGCCGCGAACAGCAGCAGCGACTTGTTCTGAGCCTTCCAGCCGAAGCGAGTGATGGTTCCGTCGTTGCCGCTTCGATTGAAATTGCCGCTGAGGATTGCATTCGCGTGGCCGTGGATCCCCATCGCTTGTTTTTCGCCGGCATTGGCCGCCTGGTTGGCGAGAATCACCGAGTCCGGGATCGCCTCGATCAAGCCCGCACCGAAGACCGGTGTCGGGATCCGGAAGATGATGTTGGCATTGCCGTCCTGGCCCGTTACCGGGTCGCCCGCGGGCGTGAAGACCGGCTGCGCGATGTTGCAGCCCCGTGCGTCCAAACGACCGGTGATGACGAACAAGGCATGGACGTTGCCATCGTTGGTTCCGTCGGGCAGCAGCTTGAACCGGGCTTCGCGTATCGGCCCCTTCGGGGTGATGAACCATGGCAGGACATTTTTTGCGCCGTTCAGTGTGGCGACGAACTGCAGCGGATTGTTGGGCGGGCTGGAGCCGCCGATCGCCGGCTGCGAGTGGCACGAGGCACACGAGTTCGAGTTGAATCGCGGGCCGAGCCCGTTGTTCTGCCCGCCGGTCACCGACTCGACCTCGACAAACGTCGC
Source organism: Burkholderiaceae bacterium (assembly GCA_019236735.1). Lineage (GTDB taxonomy): Bacteria > Pseudomonadota > Gammaproteobacteria > Burkholderiales > Burkholderiaceae_F > VBCK01. Next base: position 14,522 of record JAFAIM010000090.1, on the reverse strand, counting down.
CTGCCCGTTCGTAAAGAACGCGGTCTCGTCGGCGGTCAGCGCGCTCAGGGGCGAGCCGGCACCGCCGCCGCTGCTTCGTACGCCGGGGTCCACCGGTGACGGGCTCGGCGCCGGCTCCGCACAAGCAATCACCCCGCCGACGAACGCGGCGACAACAACCCATCGAATCCATCGCAAGTTCCGGAAGACGATGCCGAGTCTTTTCATGGTTGTCCTCTCATGTGCAGCGCGATCCTGCACACGGATCGGCCGCTCGATGGTCCGTGCTGGAGGCACGATATCGAACTGAACGGAAGGCTCCGACTCATCCGGATAGCGGGATCGAATCAGCAGAATATGGGATACTCGATGCGCTCACGAGCCTTGCGTGCTTCGAGCCTGTTTTGAACCCTCCCTATCTCCCATCCACCCCCGCCGTTCGGAACCGGTGATCCTCGTCACGGGCAGCGCCGGGTTCATCGGCCAAGCCGTGTGTGCCGCGCTGCTGATGCGCGGCGACACCGTGGTCGGATTGGACAACTTCAACGACTACTACGACCCGCGCTTAAAGCGCGACCGCTTGCAGCGGATCGCCGGCAGCGCCGGCTTCACCCAAATCGAAGCCGATTTGGTGGACCGCACTGCGGTCGACGCGGTATTCAGCCGTCACAGGCCGCGCCACATTGTCCACCTCGCGGCGCAGGCCGGCGTGCGCTACTCGTTCGAGCGTCCGGAAGCGTACGTGCAGAGCAACGTGGCTGGATTCGTCCATCTGCTCGAGGCGGCGCGACACACCGGCGCAATCGAGCATTTTGTGTATGCCTCCTCCTCGAGCGTGTACGGCGGCAACTTGAAGCAGCCGTTCTCGGTGACCGATCCGGTCGACCGACCCGTGAGCCTGTATGCGGCGACCAAACGCGCAGGAGAGCTGATCGCACATGTGTACGCGCTGCAGTTCGGACTGAAGCTTACCGGGCTGCGGTATTTCACAGTGTACGGGCCGTGGGGTCGGCCCGACATGGCGCCGGTGAAGTTCACCCGCGCGCTGCTGCAAGGCCAGCCGATCGAGGTCTACGGCCACGGAGACATGCAGCGCGACTTCACCTCTATCGACGACATCGTTGCGGGCACCCTTGCCGCGCTGGATGACGAGCGGCATTTCGGCGAAGTGCCGCACAGGCTGTACAACCTCGGCAACAGTCATCCGGAGCCGCTGATGCACTTCATCGAGGTGCTGGCGCGGCTGGCCGGAGCGAGCCCCGATCTGCGGATGCTGCCGATGCAGCCGGGCGACGTGAAGTCCACCTCCGCCGACATCGACACCACCACGCGAGACCTGGGCTGGCGGCCGACAACTTCGATCGAAGAAGGCCTGCCACCGATGGTCGAGTGGTGTCGCAGCTATTACGGTCCTCGCGGATCAGGTTGAATTCACGGATCCATTCTCATGGGGCCGATGCGCCACCTTAGCCTGTGCATTGCCCTGGTTGGAACAGCCGTTGCGGCCGCCACCGCGTCGGCGTCGACGGAGTGCCGGATTTCCAAATTTGCCGAGCTGCCGGTGACGATGTCCGGAGGGCAACCCCTGGTTCCGGCCAAAATCAATGGCGTCGACGTGACGTTTCTGGTCGATAGCGGCGCCTCGTACAGCTTTATCAGCCCAGCGGGAGCGAGCCAACACCGACTCGAGCTGCACGATGCGCCGCCAAGGCTCCGAGCAAGAGGTGTTGACGGAGAAGTGATGGACCTTGCGGCAACCTACGTTGAAGAACTGAGGGTCGCCGACAAGGTCCTTCATCACTTCGAATTTCTCGTCGGTGGCAGCGAATTCTCAAGAAGCTCGGTCGGCTTGCTCGGGCAGAACGTGCTCGCAATCGCCGATGCCGAATACGACCTCGCCAAGGGCGTCGTTCGCCTGATGCAACCCGGCAACGGCTGCTACAAAACGGGTATGGCCTATTGGGTCAAATCAGACCCCTACTCGGTCATCGACATGCTGCCAAGCGGGGCGAGAACGAGGCAAATGTTGGCTGTTGCACACCTGAACGGCAAGCGAATCCTCGTGAGCCTCGACACAGGCTCGACGACGTCGTTCCTGACGCGACGCGCTGCTGCGCGCGCGGGTTTCCAGCCGACCGCCCCGGGTGTGGTCGCAGGGTTTTCACACGGCGCGGGCAAGCGGAACTTCGCAACTTGGATCGCGAGCTTCGAAAACTTCAAGCTGGGCGACGAGGAGATCCATAACGCGCGGCTGGGCGTAGCCGACGTCGATATGCCGGACGCCGACATGGTGCTCGGGGCGGATTTCTTTCTTTCGCACCACATCTACGTGGCCAACAGCCAGGCCAAAGTGTATTTCACCTACAACGGCGGGCCGGTGTTCGATCTGCGTCGATTTCCCTCCGAGGGGCCCACGACCCAACAATCGGCAGGAACCGTATCACCGGTTGAGCAGGATCCGGACGAGCCGACCGACGCTGCCGGGCTGGCCCGGCGCGGCGCTGCCTATGCCGCGCGGCGGGACTTCACGCACGCGATCGCCGATCTGACGCGAGCGTGCGAGCTCGAACCTAACGAAGCAAGCTACTTCCGCCAGCGCGGCCTGGCGCGCTGGGGCAACGGGCAGCCCGACCTCGCAAAGAACGACCTGGACCAGGCGCTCAAGCTGAAGCCGGACGATGTCGAAGCCCTACTGGCACGAGCCAAGCTCAGTCTCACCAGACACGACGCGCCTGCCGTAGTCGCGGACCTGCAGGCCGCGGACCAGGCATCCCCGAAGGTGGCGAATGTGCGCCTGGAAATCGCTGCCATCTACACGCAGGCCGAAATGCTCGAAGCTGCGCTGCTGCAATACGACTTGTGGATCGCGGCCCACCCGGAGGACGCCGGGCAGGCGAGAGCGAAGAACGGGCGATGCTGGGTGCGGGCGCTGATGGGACGCGATCTCGACAAGGCGCTGGACGACTGCGACCACGCCGTGAACATGATCGGCAACTCCGCTGAGTTCCTGGACAGCAGAGGCCTGGTGCTGCTGCGCCTAGGCAAATACGACCGTTCGATCGACGATTACGACGCCGCGTTGCGGCTGAACCCGCGAATTGCCTGGTCCCTGTACGGCCGCGGCGTGGCACGGCTGCACAAGGGAATGACTGCAGAGGGCCAAGCCGACATCGCGGCAGCGATCGCGGTGCGGCCCTCGATCGTTGACGACGCCAGGAAGCACGGCATCGTCCCCCCGGAAGAGTCGTCCCCGGCCCCGCGTTCGCACTGATCAGTCAGCAACCCGCCAAGCGAAGGTCTCTGCAGCACCGAGCGGAACCACGCGGTCCGCTCCGAACGGCAGTTGCGCCGGCACCTGCCACGGCTCGCGCCGCAACGTGACGGTGTCGCGGTTGCGCGGCAGGCGATAGAAGTCGGCACCGTGGAAGCTTGCGAAAGCTTCGAGGCGCTCGAGCGCTCCGACCCGCTCGAAACATTCGGCGTACATCGGCAACGCCACCGGCGCCGTGAAACAGCCGGCGCAGCCGCAGGCGGACTCTTTTTCCGAAACCGGATGCGGCGCGCTGTCGGTGCCCAGGAAGAATCTCGGGTTGCCGCTGGTGGCTGCGCGCACCAACGCCTGGCGGTGCGTCTCGCGCTTGATCACCGGCAGGCAGTAAGCGTGCGGTCGGATTCCGTTGCGCCCATTTTCTGCCACAAAGAGCGCGTTGCGGTTGTAGCGCAAATGGTGCGCCGTAATCGTGGCGGCGATCGACGGCTCGGCTTGCTCGACGTACTGCACCGCCTCGCTCGTCGTGATGTGTTCGAACACTATCCGCAGCGCCGGGTAGCGCCGCCGCAGCGGAATCAGCACCGTATCGATGAACACGCGCTCGCGATCGAATACATCGACCAGCGGGTCGGCCGACTCGCCGTGCACCAGCAGCGGTAGATCCACCTCCTGCATTGCATCCAGCGCGGCGGCGCAGCGTCCCAGCTCGGTGACCCCGCTTTCCGAATTGGTGGTCGCCCCAGCCGGGTAGAGCTTGATACCGTGCACCAGGCCCGAGTCGTGCGCACGGTGGATGTCGTCCGCCGACGTGATGTCGGTCAAATACAGCGTCATCAGCGGCTCGAAGCGGTGCCCGGCCGGCACGACCGCGGCAATGCGCTCGCGGTAGGCGCGCGCCTGCTCCGTTCGGACGATCGGAGGTTTCAGATTCGGCATCACGATCGCGCGGGCGAAAACGCCGGAGGTATGCGCGAGCGCGTCTTTCATCGCCGCGCCGTCGCGCAAGTGCAGATGCCAGTCGTCCGGGCGCGTAATCGTCAGGGTTTGCATGGGGACTGCACGGTCGCAGTCCGGATGATCGCCGAAAAACCGGCTGGCTGCGACCCGCCGCCAAAGGCCTCCGATCAACGGACCGGCGACGATGGGTCCGACGTCTCGGCTGCCTCGGCTTCCTCCGTGCCGACGAAGCGCAGCGCCTGGCGCGCGGAGCGCAAAGCGTGCCGCTGCTTGAAGCGGACTGCCAGCAGGCGGTTCACCGCAGCCAGCAGCGCGGCTCGCACCGAATCGGGAACGCCCAGATCGATTTCATCGCGAACCGCGCCCCAGGTTTTCAGCAAATGCGCAGGAAAGATCGGCAAGCCGATCCCGTGGTCAATCACGGCAGCCGCAGCACTTTCGCGGAATTCCTTTTCGTCGCGGACGGCCCACTGGTGGATCACCCGCTGCGCCGTCGACTCCGAATCGAGGTACTTGCTGTTGCGCCCGACGAACAGCGCAAGTTGGAGCAGACCCTGCGCCCAAAGCGCCGGCTGCCGCTCGCACTGGCGCCGCAGCGCGTGTCCGAAAGTCAATGCATGGCTGAAATCGAGCCAACCGACATTGTCGGCGAGACCGTTGTCGGCGCGCAATGCGTGGCGCTCGTCGAAACGCAGCAGGTGGCGCGCGCTCGCCTCCATCAGCGCGAAGTACACGTCGAGCGGTGCATGGTCACGCAAGGCTACCGTCGCGGCGAGCGCCTGGCGCACCGAGCAACCCTCGAAGGCATTGGGATCCGAGCGCAGGGCGTTGGACGCGGATCCTGAGCGCCACGTGGCCAGCGCCTGCGCATAAGGCCGGAAGTCCGGCAGCAGATCCTCGCGCGTGGCAAGGATCAGCGAGCGCAGCCACGCGAGCAGCAGCGGCTGCTCGACTTGCGGCCCGAGACGCTCAACCAGGTTGCGTAGATGCATCAGGTAGATCAGCGAATGGCCGAAGTCGTTGTAGTGCGCCAGAGCCGCCTCGCCCAGCGCGGTTTCGATGTCCGCAAGATGCATGCCGTCCGCCAGCGCACCGTTGAGCAAAGCGGCTGCGCGCGGCTCGTCTTGCGCTTCGACGGCGGCTGCGAATTGCGCGGTATCCCACGCTGCACGTTCCGGCGTGAACGCTTCGATCGGCTCGCGCAAGGTGTCCCACGCGATATAGGCGAGCGCTTCGCTGGCGCAGGCCAGGCGCTGCGCCGGATCGACAACCGTATCGCGCAAATGCATCCAGGCATCGGCGGCGGCGTAGGCGTGCGTCATGCCGTCGGGTAGCCGCACATACGTGCTGCGGATCGCTCGCGCCAGTGCCGTTTCAGGCCCAGCACCGGCGAGCGCCAGGCGCGCGAGCTCGCGCGCGATACGGGTCGTGTCAAACTCGGCCATCGCCTCGTCCAGATGCGCGAGGGCGAGCTCGATCCGCTCGGCAGCCGGCCGGTCGCGCAGATCGAGCCAAACGTCGCCGTCGTGCACGCGCGCGGGGTAGATCCGCAGCGCGTCGCCGCCATACAAGGTGGCTCCGCTCTTCAAGTCGAACTTCCAGTTGTGCCAGTGGCAGGTGAGTACACAATCCTCGCCGAACGCACCCTCCACCAACGGGTAGCCCTCGTGCGGACAGCGGTTGTCGCATGCAAAGACCTCGCCGTCACGAACGAACAGCGCGACCTGCTTGCCCTCAAGGCGGACCGCAACCGGGCGCGACGGATCAAGCCGCTCGAGGCGGCACGCGCGGGCCCACTTTGCCGAGGCCGGATTCGCCGCCTTCTGCGGCTCGCCGTCAGAAGCCGAGGCCAAAACGGTGGCAGTTCGATTGTCTGGCATGCTGAGCTCCCAGGCGCAAGCGGAACATCCGCTCCGACCGGACTTTAAAACCTCAAGTATAGTTTAGGTCAAGGGTAGAAACGTGAACGCCGCACGCCGATCGACCGCGATCGCCCCTACGCTCTCCGTGGGCGAGGTCGCTCGCCGCAGCGGCGTTCCGGTCTCGACGCTGCATTTTTACGAGGCCAAGGGGCTGATCGGCAGCACGCGCACGCAGGGCAACCAGCGACGCTATTGCCGCGAAGTGTTGCGGCGGGTCGCGTTTATCCGCGTGGCGCAGCGGGTCGGCATCACGCTGGCCGACATCCGATCGGCCCTGGCGAGCCTGCCGACGGCACCGACCCGCTCCGACTGGAAGCGACTATCGTCGCTGTGGCGTGCGGACCTGAATCAGCGCATCGAGCAACTGAAAAGACTGCGCGACACACTCGACGATTGCATCGGCTGCGGATGCCTTTCCATTGACCGCTGCCGTCTGCGCAATCCCGGCGACAAGCTGGCGTTGAAGGGGCCAGGGGCGATCCGCTTATGGGTCGGCGGCGCTGGGGGAACCCGATGAGGTGGAGCTTGACTTTGCGGGTGCGAGTCTGCGCTTGGCTCGCCGCGGTATTCGGCGCAATCCCGGCCACGGCGCAAACGATGGACGCACCCGCGGACAACGCGATGACGGTCTACGGCTCCTGGCGCGAAGGCGGCAACTTCGCCGACGTCGCAAACGATCAGAGCGTGCACCTGGCAGGATCAGGCGCCTGGGCGGTCAGCTACGAGCGGCTGCTCGATCCCAGCCGCCAGTTGCAGTTCTACTTTTCGTACCAGAGTACGCGCCTGAAGCTCGACCAGGGCGCTTTGACGCAGCCAGCGCCGAGCTCGACCCCCGCGCCGCTGCCTCTGAGGGTGATGTACCTGCACTTCGGGGGAACCGCCTTCGTCGACGGTCCGGTCGGTCGGGGCGCCTACGTGGTCGGAGGAATCGGCGCCACGTTGTTCCAGCCCAAAACGGCTGGTTACAGCAGCGAAGTGCACCCATCGCTGAACCTTGGAATCGGCTATGAGTGGCCTTTGGCACAGCACTTCGCTCTGCGCATGGAAGCGCGCGGCTATGCGACGATCGTCCATAGCAGCGGAGGGCTGTTCTGCTCGGGCGGCTGCCTGATCCAAATCAAGGCGGACGCGGTTGCCCAGGGCGAGATCCAGCTGGGGCTGTCGTACGGCCTCTAACTGCAGCCCTTGATCGAACCGAAAGTACCAGCAGACGACGCTGGCCCCCGGAGGCGAAATGCAGAAGATCGGAATGATCGGGATCGGCCTGATGGGCCATGGGATCGCAAGCAACCTGATGCGGCACGGATACCCGCTGACGATGCTCGAGCATCCGGGCAATCAGCCCTTGGACGATCTGAAGAAAGCAGGAGCGCTTCTTCGCCGAAGTGCCGCGCAACTGGCGGCCGACTCCGAAGTGGTCATCCTATGCGTGACCGGCAGTCCGCAGGTCGAAGCGGTTGTCCTGGGTGAAGATGGCCTGCTGAAAGGGTTGCGGCCCGGCGCGCTCGTGATCGACTGCTCGACTGCGCTGCCGTCATCGACAGAACATGTGGCGCGCGCCGTTCAAGAAGCGGGAGGACGATTTCTCGACGCGCCGATGACCCGCACCCCCAAGGAAGCGGCGGAGGGACGCCTGAACCTGCTGGTCGGGGGAGACCCGCAGCTCTTGAATGACATGCGCCCGCTCTTGTCGACGTTTGCCGAAAACATCACCCATGTGGGCCCAATCGGCGCGGGACACCGGATGAAGCTGCTGCACAACTACGTATCGCTGGGCAGCGTGGCGCTGCTTGCGGAGGCAGCCGCATGCGCGGTGCGCGTCGGAATCGCGCCGCAGGTGTTCGTCGAGATCCTCGCAAAGGGCGGCGGCAGTGGCATCGCGCTGGAGCGAATCCGGCCGTACCTCCTCGCGCAGGATCCCTCGGGCCTCAGATTCGCGATGATCAATGCTCAAAAGGATCTGTCCTATTACAACAGCATGGCGGAACAGACCGGTGCCATGCGTGATATCGGGCAGGCAGTTCTGAACACCTTCGCCAAGGCCGCCGCCAAAGACCCGGATCGTCTGGTGCCGGAGCTCGTGTCGATTCTGGCGGGCGCCTAATGAACTCGTTCAGGCCGCGCTGATACAGAATCGCATCAGTACTTCGTCCGGCTGGATGTGAACTTGCAATCCCCGGTCGACTCCCACCTCGACGAACCCCAAGCGCTCCAGCAGGCGGCGCGACCGCATGTTCGCCCGCTTGAATATCGCCAGGAAGTCCCGAACGCCGTACTGATCTGCGAGCTCGTTCATCATCGCGCGAACTGCTCGATGGGCATAGCCCTGCCCCCAATGGCGACTGCCGAGCACGTACGCGATCACGGCGCTGCGATCCTTCCGTACGGTCGCCTGTACGTATCCGATCAATTCGCGGCCGGATCGACGAATCACCCAATTCAGCCAGGCTTCCTCTCCATCCGCCGATCGCCTCGATTCGAGCTTGGAAAACCGCTCGCGCAGCCACGCAGCCGATGCGGGCGGCTCGTTTTCGAACTCGTAGAGCGCAGGGTCGCTCAAGATGAGAAACATCTCATCGGCGTGGGCTGCCGTCTGCGGTTCGAGTATCAGGCCGTCCGCGGTGAGGGTGTTCACGCAACCGCTGCCGCTTTCAGCCCTTTTTCTTCCGGATCCGCGTCGGCCGCGTCAGGATGTCGGGCTGCAGGATCTCGCGCAGCTGCGCAGCGGAAAGCAGGCCCCGCTCGAGCACCAGCTCCGACACCGAGCGGCCGTACTTGACCGCATCCTTGGCGACCTCGGATGCAGCTTCATAGCCGATGTACGGATTGAGCGCGGTGGCCAGCCCTGCCGACATGTTGACGCGCTTTTCCAGCAGCTCGACGTTGGCGCTGATGCCATCGACGCAGTTGTGTGCGAGCGTGCCGCACGCCGCCTGCAGGTGTGTGATCGACTTGTACAGCGCATACGCCATGATCGGCTCGAAAGCGTTCAGCTGCAGCTGCCCCGCCTCCGATGCGATCGTCACCGTCGCATCATTGCCGATGACCTCGAATGCCACCTGATTCACCACTTCCGGGATGATCGGGTTGACTTTGCCGGGCATGATCGACGAGCCCGCCGCACGCGCCGGCAGCATGATCTCGCACAGGCCCGCCTGCGGGCCGGAGGACAGCAGCCGCAGGTCGTTGCAAGTCTTGGAGACCTTGCACGCGATGCGTTTGAGCACGCCCGACAGCTGGACGAAGGCGCCGGTGTCCTGCGTCGCCTCGATCATGTTGGCAGCGGGCTTCACCGGCACGCCGGAGAACTGCGCCAGGTAGCGGCACGCCAGCGGCGCGTAGTCCGGATCGGTGTTGATTCCCGTGCCGATCGCGGTCGCGCCCAGGTTGATTTCGGTGATCAGCGCCATCGCCTCGCGCAGGCGCTCCTCGTCCTCACCGATCATCACCGCGTAGGTCGAGAACTCCTGGCCGAGCGTCATCGGCACCGCGTCCTGCAGCTGCGTGCGCCCAATCTTCAACACCTCGCGAAACTCGAACGCCTTCTTCTCGAACGAGGCGCGCAAATCGGCCATCGCCGCGTGCAGCCGGTGGATCGCAAAGCACAGTCCAACCCGCACCGCGGTCGGATACGTATCGTTGGTGCTCTGCGAGGCGTTCACGTCGTCGAGCGGATGCAGCGACGAGTATTCGCCGCGCGAGTGACCGAGCAGCTCCAGCCCGCGGTTGGCGATCACCTCGTTGAAGTTCATGTTGGTCGAGGTGCCGGCCCCGCCTTGGATCACGTCCACCACGAACTGGTCGTGCAATTTTCCTGCCTCGATCTCCTCGCAGGCGCGGATGATGGCGCCGGCCTTGGCCGCATCCATCAGCTCCAGGTCGCGGTTGGCGCTCGCCGCCGCGCGCTTGACGATCGCGAAGGCGCGGATCAAGTCGGTGATCACGCCGATCGGTACCGAAGAGATCGGAAAATTCTCCAGCGCCCGCATCGTGTGGATGCCGAAATAGGCTCTCGCCGGCACAGCCATTTCGCCGAGCGAATCGTGCTCGATTCGAAATTCGCCGCTTGCTGTCTTGTCGGTCATGTTCCCGTTCCTCCCATACCTCAGACCGCGGTCGCGCGGTCGCGCTCGTCCTCACGTTGCTGCAGCGCCCACATGCGCGCATACAGGCCCTGGCGTGCCAACAGTTCCTCGTGCGTGCCGCGCTCGACGATGCGACCGCGCTCCATCACGATAATCTGTGTGGCGCCGACGATCGTCGAGAGCCGGTGTGCGATCACCAGCGTCGTGCGGTCCGCCGCCACTTCGGCAAGTTCGGACTGGATCACGCGCTCTGTGCGCGAATCCAGCGCCGAGGTGGCCTCGTCCAGCACCAGGATCGGTGGATTCTTCAGCAGCGTGCGCGCGATCGCGACACGCTGCTTTTCCCCACCGGAAAGCTTCAATCCCCGCTCACCGACCATCGTTCGATAGCCGTCGGGCAGCGCCTCGATGAATTCGTGGATATGCGCCATTTTCGCAGCGCCAACGACTTCCGCATGGTTGGCGCCGGGCCGACCGTACGCGATGTTGTATTCGATCGTGTCGTTGAACAGCACCGTATCCTGCGGAACGATCCCGATGGCCGCGCGCAGCGAATGCTGGGTGACGCAGCGTACGTCCTGGCCGTCGATCAGCACACGACCGGACTGCGCCTCGTAAAAGCGGAACAACAGCCTGCCAAGGGTCGACTTGCCTGAACCGGTTGCGCCGACGACTGCGCAAGTCGTCCCCGCCGGGATATTCAGATCCACATCGAACAGAATCTGGCGGCGCGGGTCGTAGCCGAAATTCACGTGCTCGAAGCGCACCCCCGGGCTGACATCGCCCGGCGGCAGCACGAGCGCGACGGCGTCCGGGCGGTCGGCGACCTCCTGCTGCTCCTGCAGCAGCCGGAACATCCGCTCGACATCCGCCAGCGCCTGGCGCATCTCACGATAGATCACACCCAGGAAGTTCAGCGGCACATACATCTGCAGCATGAAGGCGTTGACCAGGACCAGATCTCCGATCGACATCCTGTGCGCGGCCACGCCGGCGGCGGCGCGCCACAGCATCAGTGTGAGGCCGACCGCGATGATCAGCTGCTGCCCGGTGTTGAGCAGATTCAGCGACTGTTGCGCCATGATCGCGACGCGCTCCTGTTGCGCCAGCGTCGCGTCGTATCGGCGCGCCTCGAAATCTTCGTTGTTGAAGTACTTCACCGTCTCGAAGTTCAACAGCGAGTCGACCGCGCGCGACGAAGCCTTGGCGTCGAGCTCGTTGACCTGCTGGCGGAACTTGGTGCGCCAGTTGGTGATCGCCAGCGTGTAAACGATGTACAGCCCGAGGCTCGCGCCCATGATCAGCGCGAACGATGGCTCGTAGCGCGTCAACAGGTAACCGAACACGAGGCCGATCTCGACCAGCGTCGGTGCGATCGAATACAGCGTGAAGCTGACCAGCGAGGACAGGCCGCGAATGCCGTGGTCGATCTCGCGGGTGACGGCACCCGTGCGGCGCTCCAGGTGAAAGCGCAGCGACAGCGCATGCAGGTGGCGGAACGTCTTCAGCGCCAGCGAGCGGACAGCCGACTGGGTCACGCGGGCGAAGAAGAACTCGCGCAGCTCGGTGAACATCGAGGTCGCCAGGCGCAGCGCGCCGTACGCGACGATCAGCGAGATCGGTACCACGATCGGCGAAGCGCCGGCCGGCAGCGACAGGTGGTCGACGATGTGCTTCAATAGCACCGGCACGCCGACCACTGCCAGCTTCGCGCACACCAGGCACACCACCGCGAATACCGCGCGCCTCGGATACGCCCACAGGTAGGGCAGCAGCATGCGTATGGTGCGCCAGTGGTTGCGCCCCGACTCGGGCGGCACGCGTGGCTCGCGCCCCGGCTGCGGTCTTACGCCACGCATGTGCGCCCCGCTCCTCGCCGCCTTGCCTGTCTTCCGAAACTGTCCGAAATCATGTCGATCGATATGCTGGCCCGATCCGCCCGCGCGACTTGACAGTCCGCAGTGCAAGACCACAATGCGCGAGCGCGGCGCCAGCCATTATCGCCCAGGCGGCCATGCGCAAAACGACAGCCGGGAGAACGCAACTTGAAACGAAACACCGCCCTGCCCGACGAAGAGCCGGTTCTGCGCGTGGTGCCGATGCCGGCCGATGCCAACCAGCACGGTGACGTGTTCGGTGGCTGGATCATGGCTCAAGTCGATATCGCCGGCGGCATCCTGGCGGCGCGGCGCGCCAACGGGCGAGTTGCAACCGTCGCGGTGACCAGTTTTGTCTTCAAACAGCCCGTGTTCGTCGGCGATCTGCTGTCGTTCTACGGCAGCATCGTTCGCACCGGACGCACCTCCATCACGATCGACGTCAGCGTTTTCACCGAGCGCAACCGGCTTACGGCGGAGGTCGCCAAAGTCACCGAGGCGACCCTCGTGTACGTGGCGACCGACCCGCAACGCAGACCGAGGGAATTGCCGGCGCTGCAGGACTGAGCGACGCCGTCTCCGTCCTGCTAAGCCCCGTCGAACGGATAGGGGCCGTCGTAGCTCGACGTATAGACCGTGTGCGTCACCAGCGTGTCGGCGGTCCACAGGTGCAGCTGGAAGGCGGGCGGCTCCATCGCGAAACGCGCCTTGCCGTCGGGCTTCAGATCGAGCCAAACCTGGTGAGCGGTGCTGGGGCACACGTTGACCATCGTCGAGGCGAACAGCGCCTGGATCGGCCGGTGCAGATGCCCGCAGATCAGCCGCTGCACCTGCGGGAAGCGGCGAACGATCCGCTCCAACGCGCGGGGATCGGCCAGCCCCATCTGATCCATGTGGCCGATCCCGGTAAAAAACGGCGGGTGATGCAGCGCGATCACCGTGGGCGCATCGGATTCGCGCAAACGCCGTTCGAGCCAATCGAGCCGGCGCGCACACAGCTCACCTGCAGGTTCGCCCGGGACGACGGTGTCGAGCGCCAGCACGCGCACCGGATAGTCGTCGATCGCGTACTGCAGGAATTCGCCGTCGCGCTGCAGGTAGCGGTGGTCGGGAAAAGCGGCTTGCAGCTGCCGGCGCTCGTCGTGATTGCCTGCCATTAGATACACGGGAAGCGGCAGCGCAGCGAGGATCTCGCGCAATGTCCCGTACGAGCCGGAATCGGGCGAGTCGACCAGATCGCCGGTGGCGATGACCATGTCGGGCAGCGGGTCCAACGCCACGATGCGCTGCACACAACGCTCCAGGCATCCGGCAGTGTCCACCACCCCGTACGCCAACCCGCGCTTCGCCATTACGTGCAAATCGCTGATCTGGCATAGCAGCATTGCTCGGTACTCCCGTCGCTAGGTCGGTATTGCCGGCTCGCGCGCCGCGGTCCATAGTAGCGCCGCCGGGCGGCAGCCCCGGTGCGAAATCCAGAACACAAAAATGGGGGGCGCTCTTTATGTTCACACAAATCATCGATCCGACCGGAAATCTGTTCATCACCTGGCTGGTGGCGCTGATTCCGGTGGCGGCGCTGCTGTTCATGCTGGCGGGATTACGCTGGTCAGCGTGGCTGGCGACCCTGATCGGTTCGCTGATCACGCTCGTGCTGGGGTTGGCAGTCTGGAAGATGCCGCTCGATCAGGGGGTGCTCGCCTACATCTACGGCTCGGCGACTGGAGTGTGGAACGTCGACTGGATCACGTTCTGGGGCGTGGTGCTGTTCAACACGCTGGTCGTAACGGGCACGTTCGACAAGCTGCGGCGTTGGCTGATCTCGCAGGGAACGCAGGATGTGCGAGTGCAGACGATCCTGTTCGCGTGGGCGTTCGGCGCTCTGCTCGAGGGCTTGGTCGGCTTCGGCTACCCGTGGGCTTTCGTCGCTCCGATCCTGATCGCGCTCGGCATTCCGGACCTGGATGCGATCCGCGTGGCGGCGATCGCAAACAACGCACCCGTGTCGTACGGTGCATTGGGCGCGCCGATCATCGCGCTGGCAGCCGTGACCGGCTACCCACTGCTGGCACTTTCGGGTTCGATCAGCAAGATCGTCGCAATCCTGGCGCTCGCGCCACCCTGGATCCTTCTGTACCTGGTCTCGGGCAAACAGGGAATGTGGAGCGCTTGGCCGCTGGCGGTGGTCGGATCGCTCGGCTATATCGCCGGGCAACTGCCGGTCGGCACCTACCTCGGGCCGTATTTGCCGGATGTGGCCGGCTCGATCGTCTGCTTCATCTGCGTGCTGGTGCTCCTGAAGGTGTGGCAGCCTGCTCAGGTGCTCGGCTACGGCGGCAAGCCGATCGCAGGCGCGGGCGCCAACGCGACGAGCACGAAGGAGCACGGTCTTTCGATCGGCGACATCATTCAAGCCTGGATGCCGATCGCC
>JAFAIM010000073.1 GCA_019236735.1 Burkholderiaceae bacterium | reverse complement strand
CGCCAACCACACGGCACGGGTTGCCCACCGGGCGCTGCGCGGCTGTGGACAACACGCCTCGCGGCCTATCGAGGGGCCGGTGCGTTGTCCACAGCCAGGCCCGGTCGACAACCCTGCACCTCGGCGCCCGAGCGACCTTCAACATGCAGGTTACCCAGTGAGCGAAACGATCCTGACGACAGAACGCACCGGCAGCGGCCGCAGCCGCAAGCTCGGGCTCGCGGCCGCTCTCGCCGTGGGGACGGGGTTGATCGCGGTCGTGACGTCCGCACTGCTGACGAAGGCGCCGCGGGATCACCACAGGGTCACGCAGGTGATCGTGCTGCGCGTGCCTCCCCCTCCCCCGCCGAAGCCTCCGGAGAAGCCGCCCGAACCGCCCAGACCCCAGGACGTCGTGAAACTCGAGCAGCCGCGCCCCCTCGACGAGCCGAAGGAGCAACAGGAGCAACCGCAGGCAGGGCCGCTCGGACTCGATTCACAGGGTACCGGGCCGGGCGACGGCTTCGGCCTTGCGGGCCGTCCCGGCGGGCGCGACATCACACTGGGTGGCAAGGGCGGTGGGGGACTGGGGCAGACGCTCTTCGGCAATGCTACGGCGCGCTTCATCGCGCAGGAGCTTGCTCGTGACGAGAAGTTGCGCGGCACCGGCTACCGCGTCGAATTGCTCGTATGGATCAGCCACGACGGCCATTTCGAGCGCTGCGAGCTGGCGCGCGGCACCGGCAACGCGGAAACGGATACGTTGATCCGTGAAGGCTTGACTCGCATCGGCACGTATCGGCAACCGGTTCCCGAGAATCTGCCGCAGCCGCTGCGAATCCGGGTGACGTCTTCCGACGCCTGATCCGAACCCACCATTCCTCTTGGTCCCCTCGATGACGCCTCCCCGACTTGCGTGGCTGGTAAGCCTTGCGTTGGCGCCGCTTGCCCCTTCCTTCGCCGCGGGCGAACCGCCCGCGGGCGCGTCAGCTCCCTCGAACCCCGCCACGGCGCCGAGTGCGCCGACACCGGGAGCCGTTGCGCCTGTCGATCCCGTCCAGAGCCTGGAGCAACTTCGCTCGACATTGTTGAACCTGATGCGTGCGCTGGTCGAGACCAAGACGCTGACGCCGGAGAAGGCGCAGGCGCTGCTGCGCGAGTCCGGCATCGACCCTGCGCTGCTCGGCGCGGCTGTGCCGGCACCGCCCGCCGCCGCGCCGCAGGCGCAGGAACCATCGCCCCCGGTCGTCAAGGTTCCGTATGTCCCGCAGACCGTGCGCGATCAGATCCGCGACGACGTCAAACAGGAAGTGCTCGCGCAGGCGCGCGCCGAGCGCTGGGGCGAACCTGGCGCTCTGCCCGAGTGGCTGAACCGATTCACGCTGTATGGGGATGTCAAAGTCCGCTTCCAGTCGGACCGTTACGACAGTTCGAATGACCTCGTGCAGATCATCGATGCGGCGTTCGGGCAGCCGCAGGGCAATACGCTGAATTCGACCGAGGCGCGCGACCGCTTCCGGGTGCGCGCCAGGTTTGGCATCGATGCCAAGGCTTCGGAAACTGTCCAGGCCGGCGTGCGGATCGTCACCAACGGCCCCAATGAGGATCAGTACAACCCGACGTCGGAATACTTCGACCTCGGCCAGTACGGCCAGCGCTTCGGTGCGCAGGTCGACCTTGCCTACATCCGCTGGAACGCGCTGCCCTGGCTCTCCTGGACCAGCGGTCGCGTGGCGAATCCGTACGTCGGCACCGATCTGGTGTGGGCGCAGGACTTCACGTTCGACGGCACCAACGTGCGGCTGCGGCCGCGCCTGACCGAGTCCTGGTCGAGCACCACGACGCTCGGTGCCTATTATCTGGAGTCGACATCCAGCGCTCCGGGCGTGTCATCGAACAATGCCTGGATGTACGCGGCGCAGACCGGTGCGGACGCGCAATGGTCCGATCATTCGACCTTCAGTCTGGCTGCGGCGTACTACTACTTCGAGAACCTCGAGGGCAAGCTGAATCCAGCGCTGCCGGTCAACAACAACCTCTACGGCAATACGGCGGTGCCGTTTCGCAAGCCCGGAAATACGACGTTCAACATCGACTTCCTGAGCAATACGAATGGCGCGCCGGTGTACGCGCTGGCGTCGCGGTTCCGGCTGCTCGACGTTTTCGCGCGCTACGAGCTCGGCTTGTTCGAGCCGATGAAGATCGGCGTTTCGGGCGAGTTCGTTCGCAATGTCGGCTTCGATGCACAGGAAATCTCCAATCGGATCGGGCTGGCCGCGCTGGCGCTGCCGCAAGACCTCAGTGGAGCCACCGGACTGCAGCGGCCTCGTGTCATCGGCTACGTCGGGGAGCTGAAGATCGGGGCGCGGGATATCGTGAAGCGGGGCGACTGGCACGCATTCGCGGGCTACCGCCTGCTGGAGCGCGACGCAACGGTGGCCGAGTTCACCTCCGCCGACTATCGGCTGGGGGGCACTGACCAGAAGGCGGAATATTTCGGTTTCGGCTACGGCCTGGCGAACAATACGTCGCTGACCGCTCGCTACATCACGGCCAAGAGCCTCGACCTGGCTCCGACATACAACATCGATACATGGTTGATCGACGTGCAGACACGCTTTTAGTGCGGCCCGGACATGCGTTTCAAGGCAAGCGGATCGGGTGCACTGCGGACGCTACGGAGAAGCGGATGATCACTGGCGGCAAACGGACACCTGGCCACGGCACGCGCGCGATCCTGCTCGTCGCGCTGCTTGTCATCGGAATTGCGCCGGTGCGGGCGCAACAGGCCGACCGCGATCGCGCCCAGTTGCGCCAGATGCAACAGCAGCTTCAGAAGCTGATGCAGGACAACGCCGCGCTGCAGCGGGACAACAGCGAACTGAAGGGAAAACTGACGGACAGCGAGAAGAAGTACGCCGCGGCGGCGCGCTCCCTGGCAGCGCTGAAGACAAAGTCGCAAAACGACGACAAGAGTCTGGATGCCCTGAGGGAAGATCTGAACCGTACCCAGGACGACGCGAGCAAGTCCAAGGCGGAAAATGCACGCCTGACATCCGACCTGCAGAAACGCGACGAAGCGCTGCGCACCGACGCCGATACGGAAGCACAGATGCGCAAGGGCTTCGATGCCGAGCGGATCGAGCTGGGTCATCGCGTCTCGCAGCAGAACGAGCGCGCGGAGCTATGCGAGCGCAAGCATGCGCAGCTGATCACGCTGAGCGAAGAAATCCTGAACCGCTACGAGAAGGCGCGGACCAGCTTGATCGGCGAGCCAATCACGCGCATCTTTACCGTGCGCGCGGGAAACACGGTACAGGAGCTGCGCGACCGACTCTTCGATCTGCGGCTCGATCTTCCCGCGGCCTCGGCCGATTCACGCTGAACCTTGCTCGCGCCCGAAAGCATCGATCACACGCGAGATCACGTCTTCCCAGTTGCCGGGTTCCTCCTGGCGAAATAGGCGAGTACCCGGATACCACGGGCTGTCATCGCGCCCGCGCATCCAGCGCCAGTCAGGGGCGTACGGCAGCAGCAGCCAAAGCGGCTTGTGCAGTGCCCCGGCCAGGTGGGCGACCGAGGTATCGACGCTGATCACCAGATCCAGCGTCTGCATCAGCGCTGCCGTGTCAGCGAAGTCCGCAAGCTGTCTTCGCAGGTCTCGAATCGCCGGCGCGGTCCGCAGAAAAGTTTCATCCGCCTCCCGGCATTGAGGCTGCAGCAGGAAGACGTCGGCGGCCTCGAACAGCGCTGCGAAGCGCCCGAGCTCGATCGAGCGGCGTGCATCGTCCCGATGCGTCGGGCTACCCGAAACCGCCACCCCGATTCGCATCATTCCGGTCGGTGGAAATAAGCGCTTCCAAGCCTGCACGCGCTCGGCATCCGGCGCCAGGTAGGGCGTGTGCGCAGGAACCGCATCCAGGCGCGTGCCGAACGCGAGCGGCAGACTCAGCAGGGGACAATGCAGATCGAAGGCTCCCGTCTCTTGTCCGAGCGATACGACGCGATCGACCCCTTGCAGCGAGCGCAGCAGGCTGACCAGCGGCGGGTGAACCTGGAGCACGATGTGCGCCCCGCGCTCGGCGAGCAGCGGCGCGTAGCGGCAGAACTGGATCGCATCGCCCAGCCCCTGCTCGGCGTGCAGCAGGATGGTCTTGCCTGCCACGGGTTGTGAACCGTCCCAGCGCGGTCGGTCGGCATATTGCACCGCGTGGCGCTGCGGCCCGAGCCAGCGCCATTCGAACTGTCGCCACCCCGCTTCGAACTGCCCCGCCAGCAGCAGGCAGAGCGCCATGTTCCATTGAGCATTCGCGAGGCTGGGCATCAACTGACAGGCTCGCGCGAGGTCCGCCAGAGCTGCATCGAGTCGCCCCACCTCCATCCGAGCGAGCCCGCGATTGCACCAGGCCTCGGCCATTGCGGGTTGCAATGCGATCGCCCGCGTGGCGGAGTCGTCTGCCTCGGCGTGCCGATTCAGCGCGCGGAGCGCGTCGGACCGATCGCTGTGAGCTTCCGCCAACTGCGGCCGCAACGCGATTGCGTGATCGAGATGGGCGAGTGCCCGCGACGCTTGCCCGAGTTCGAGCAGCTCCCGTCCGCAGTTGCGCTGCGCCTCGGCGTTGGCGGGTGTCAGCTCGGCTGCGCGCTCGAACGCCGCGAGCGCGTCGGTGTGCCGTTCGATCTGTTGCAAGCCGAGGCCAAGGTTGAACCATGCAGGAGGCGCCTCCGGACGGAGCCGCAGCGCACGCTGCAGCAGGTCGATGCCGGCGGCAGCTTGGCCGCGCTGGATCTGAAGCACCCCCAGCATGTGACAGGCATCGAAATGGTCCGGCGCACCGACCAGCACGCGCCGGTACAGCGCCTCAGCCGTGGCGAAGTCGCCCTGCTGGTGCCGGCGGACCGCCTCGCCAAGGTCAGTGGCGCAGGCGCTGGTCGATGAGAGACGCAAGTTCTGGTTGCTCAAAAGCGATGGTCCAGTGGCGAGGCGTATACCCTTGCGTCAACTGCTCAACGTTCGTGTGGTGATTGCGAATGAGGATTTCGGCCGCAGCCGGGTGCCCATTGAGCAGCGCGATGAACAGAGGTGAACGCGATTCGCGGTCCAGCCTGTTGGGATCGGCGCCACGTACCAACAGTTCCGTCACCAGCGACAGGTCTCCGCTCTGGCAGCTCAGATGCAGCGGCGTGATGCCGTCGCGGTCGGCCAGGTTCGTGTCCGAACCGGCGCGCAACAGGAGGCGGGCAAGGTCGTCATAACCTAGACGGACTGCCGAGGCCAGCGGGGTGATTCCGTTTGCGTCTGCCAGATCCGGATCGGCACCCGCAGCCAGCAGTCTCTGAGCGGCCTGTTCGTTGCCTCGCAGGACTGCCATTCCGAGCGGCGAGAGGCCGAGGCTGCCGCGAACGTTCGTATCGATTTTGCGCCTGAGCACTTCGCGCAATATCGCTTCGTGATCGCCTTCCACTGCGAACACGACCGCGTTGTTGCCGGATGCGTCTTGCGCGTACGGACTGGCCCCGTACTGGATCATTTGCCGGAACAGAGGAACATTGCCATCGCGTGCCGCGGCCAGCATCATGTCCTCCTGCGGCGTAGTGGCGTGCGCAACCGCCGGCGCACAGACCGCCCCGCAGATTAGCAATAGGCGACGGGCCACGCGCGGCAACGATGCCGGCAGCCACGAATTCGTGTCGCAAGCGATCATCTGGCCTGTACCTCCGGGAATGTGTGGGAATCGTCAGGACAGTGCAAGCCGACCCCTGCGTCCAAGAATACACACGCGGGACGACGAAATCCGTCGACGCTGTCACGAACCAGTCATCAGCGTTTGCAATTTTGCATGCGGTTGGAAACCTGGGCGGCTCTCGATGGATCCTCGATTGGATGAGGCGTTTCGATGTTTTGAGGGCGGCGAATTGCCGGCGGCCGAGATTTTGCTGTCCGCCGTACTGGCGGATTACCCTGACGATTTCGATGCGCTGCACCTGCTCGGCGTCGTCAAAGGAACCGGCGGTGACAGGTCCGCGGCGATCCGGGTGCTGGCGCGGGCGGTCGACGTCAATCCGCAGCATCCCTACGCACAGGCGAACCTCGCCAAAACGCTGGTCGACGACGGTCAGCAGCTCGAGGCGCTGCCGCACTACCAGGCGGCGGTGAATCTGGCGCCGCAGTTTCGCGATGCCTGGATCAATCTCGGGACTGTTTTGCACGGATTGCATCGGCCCGCGGACGCGCTGGCTGCATTCGATCGGGCGCTGGCGCTCGACGGGCAGGATGCGCTGTTGTGGAGCAGCCGTGGGGTGGCTTTGCAGGGGCTCGGGCAAGGCGACGAAGCGCTGGAAGCGCACCGCAAGGCGGTCCAGATCGATCCGGGATGCGCGATCGCCTGGTACAACCTCGGTTTGAGTTTGGCAGCGCGGCAGCGCTTCGAGGAGGCGCTGGCTGCCTACGATCGTTCGGTCCAGATCGATCCAGGCCTTGTTCCTGCCTGGTGCGACCGGGGCCTGGCGCTGCATGCGTTCGGGCGCTACCGCGAGGCGCTGGCCTCGTACGACAAGGCTCTCGAACTTAACCCGAATTTCGGGCCCGCCGTATTGAATCGAACGACGACCTTGTTGAGTCTCGAGCGGCCCCAGGATGCACTAACGGCTCTTGGCAGTTCAATCGCAACCAGCAATGTGCCCGCCTCCGGTGCGCGTGAATCGAGCGACATCGAGGCGCTGCGCAGAGCAGTGCAGGTCGCCCCGGAACGCGCGGAAGCCTGGCACGCATTGGGCCTCGCCCTGAACGGCGCAGGCTGTTTTGCAGAAGCGATCGAAACGTTCGAGCACCTGCTCAAGCTTGCGCCGGACCATGCCGGACCTTGGTTCTACCGCGCGCGCACCGCCTGCGCGATCGCCTGGTACAACCTTGGGCTCACGCTGGCGGCCGAGCGGCGGCTGGCAGAGGCGCTGAGAGCATACGACCAGGCGCTCGAACAGGATCCGCGATGCGTGCCGGCGTGGTGCGATCGAGGCGTGCTTCTGCACGAGAACGGGCAGCACTCGGAGGCGCTGGCCGCCTATGACCAGGCGCTCGCGATCGACGCGCAGTACGCACGTGCCTGGTCCAACCGTGGCGCCGTGTTGCGCGACCTCCAGCGCCCGCAAGAGGCTCTCGAGTGCCTGCGCGTCGCGCTGCGTGCCGAGCCTACGGGAATTCGGGAAGCGCAGCTTGCGTCGGATGCACGGTGGAACCAGGCGCTGGCGCAGCTGTCGCTGGGGCAGCTGGCGCAGGGGTTTGCAAACTACGAAGCGCGCTGGGCGGCGACGTTCGCTTCTGCGCGGCGCCATGTGGACCGTCCGTCGTGGCTGGGCCGGGAGCCGGTCGAGGGCATGCGGATCCTGCTGTGGTCGGAACAGGGCTTTGGCGATGCGATTCAGTTCAGCCGCTATGCGACGCTGCTGGCGCAGCAAGGTGCGCAAGTGTGGGCGGAGGTGCGGCCGGCGCTGAAGGAGCTGATCGAAACGGTGCCAGGCGTGGCAGGAGCGATCGCAGAGGACGAGGCGCCGCCGCCGTTCGATCGGCAGTGTCCGCTGATGAGCCTGCCGCTGGCGTTTGGCACGACGCTGGAGACGATTCCTGGGATGGTCCCGTACGTGAGAGCGCAGCCGCAGCAGGTGGCGGCGTGGCGCCAGCGGCTGCAGCGGGCGCGCCGCGAGCCGACAGTGGGTATCGTGTGCTCGGGCAGTGGGGGGCACAAGCGGGATGCGTCACGCTCGATCGGGCTGCGGCAATTAGAGCGGCTGTTCGGGATGGCCGGATGCGTGCTGCTGCAGCCACAGGTGCGCGAGCAGGACGAGGCGGTGCTGGCCGAAGGCGGCCTGCTGGATGTTCGCTCGGAGCTGACCGATTTTGCGCAGACAGCGGCGCTGATCGAGACGCTGCAACTGGTGATCACTGTGGATACGGCAGTGGCGCACCTGGCCGGGGCGATGGGCAAAACGGTGTGGATCCTGCTGTCGTTCGGACCCGACTGGCGCTGGATGCTCGAGCGTACCGACAGCCCCTGGTATCCGAGCGCGCGCCTCTTTCGGCAGTCACGACCGAATGACTGGGAGGGAGTGATCGATCGGGTCGCGAGCGAACTGATGCGCTTCCGGGCCTGCTAACTCGGCTGCCACCGCGGCCAGAACCTCGTCCCATCGCCCAGGGCCTGGCTGGCGAAACAGCCTTGCGCTCGGATACCAGGGGCTGTCGGTACGCTCGAGCATCCAGCGCCAGTCGCACAGCCAGGGTACGAGGATCCAAACTGGCTTTGCCATCGCACCGGCCAGATGAACGAGCGACGTGTCGACACTGATCACCAGGTCCAGGTTCTCGACGATCGCTGCCGTGTCGGCGAAATCGTGGATCATGCCCCGCAAGTCGACCACCGGGCCGGCGAGCAATTCGGCCTCGTCTTCCGCGCGCACTTCGTTCTGCAGCAGGTACAGCTGTGCCCGCTCGTACAACGGAGCAAAAGCTCTCAGCGGGATCGATCGATTCGAATCATTCGTGTGTGCCGGGTTCCCCGAGCATGCGATGCCGACCCGGGGCTTCGTGCCGGTGTCCAGCAGCCTGGCACGCCATAGCGTCACGAGTTCCGGCTCGGCGGCCAGGTACGGCACCTCCGCCGGAATCGTGGAAAGCCGGGTGTCGAACGCCATCGGCAGGCTTAGCAGCGGCGACTGCAGGTCGCAGCCCGACCGCGCTGGCTCGCCGTCGTCCAACAACTCGGCTACCCCCGAGAGCGATTGCATCAATTTCTTCAAGGGGCGCTGCACCTCGAGGACGACCTGCGCACCGCGCGCCGCGAGCAGTTGCACATAGCGGCAGAATTGCAGCGTGTCTCCGAGCCCCTGCTCGTACCAGACCAGCACGCGCCTGCCGGCCACCGGGACGTCCCGGTGCCACTGCGGCATCGAGCCGTGGCGATACGGCGGCGCACCCTGCAGCTTCCAGCGGAACTCGTACTGAGCCCAGGCTGTTTCGAGTCTCCCCAACCGGAGCTTTGTGATCCCCTGGTTCCAGTTAGCGTCGGAGTGCAGGGGTGTCACCGCCAGCGCCCGCTGGTAGCTCGACTCCGCTTCCTCTAGCCGGTTCAGGTTCGAGAGCGCCTGGGCGCGATTGCAGTTCGCGTCGAAATTGGCCGGAGCCAATGCAAGCGCTCGCTCGTAGCTCTGCAGCGCCTCCTCGAGGCGGTTCAGCCGATTCAGGGCACTGCCGCGATTGTTGTGCGCCTCGACGTACGTCGGCATCAGCGCGATGGCGCGTTCGGCGCTTGCGAGCGCTTCCTCGTAGCGTTTCATCGACGCCAGCACGGTCGAACGGTTGCTGTGTGCTTTGGCGTATTCGGGGCGCAACCCGAGCGCACGGTCGAAACACTGCAGTGCCTGGGCGTGGCGTTCGCGTTCCTGCAGCACCACCCCCAGGTTGAAGTGTGCCGTGGCCAGATCGGGTTGCAGCGCAACCGCCCTTCCGAAGCACTCCTGCGCCTGCTCCAGATCGCCCAGCGCCTTGTGCGAAACGCCCAAGTTCAGCCACGCTGCCGCGCGCCCGGCATCGCGTTCGAGCACCAGGCGGAACAGTCGAACGGCTTCCTTGGGTTTGCCCCGCTGATGGTGCAATCCCGCAAGAAAATACATCCCGTCGGTATGCCCGGGGTTCGCATCGAGCCAGCGCAAATACAGTTGCTCCGCCTCGACCAACCGCCCGGTCTGGTGCAGGCTGACGGCCTGCTGAAGTTGTTCGTCGTTCACGCCGCCAGATTCCGCGCGAGTCGCTCAACGACCGGATCCCATGCGCCGGCTTCGTGTTGACGGAGCAGGTGCGCGGTCGGATACCATGGGCTGTCCTCGCGCCCCAGCAGCCAGCGCCAGTCGGGCGCGAACGGCAGCAGGATGCTGAGAGGGCGACCCAGTGCACCGGCCAGATGCGCAACCGAGGTGTCGACCGAAATCACCCGATCGCAAAGGCAAACCAGCGCAGCGGTATCTTCGAAGTCTGCGATGGACTCTCCCAACCAGCGCAGGTTGCGAAACCGATCCAGTGCGGGCCGGTCCGTTTCACGCACTTGCGGCTGCAGCGCAATAAATTCGACATCGCAGAGCTCGAGCTCGCGCAATGCCGACAAAGGGACGTTGCGCAGCGCATCGAACGGATGATGCGCCCCGCCGGACCAGACGAGACCGATACGGGGACGGGTCTTTGCACCGAGTTTCGACTGCCATTGCTCGAGGTGCTGCGCGCTGGCACTCAGGTACGGAACTCGCGAGGGCACATTTTCCAGCGTCGTTCCAAACGCCAGTGGCAGGCTCAGCAATGGGCAGTGCAGGTCGAAGGGCGGCAGAGCCTCTCCCCGCGAGACCACTACCACGCTCGCGCCGAACGCGCGCTGCATCAGCGGACGCAGAGGTTCATGGACCTCGAGAACGACCTGCGCGCCGCGTTGGACGACCATCGTGGCGTACCGGCTGAACTGCAGTGCGTCCCCCAATCCTTGCTCTGCATGCAGAAGGATGGTCCGTCCGGCAAGGTCCTGTTCCCCGCGCCACCAGGGCAGGTCGAAGAAATCTCGACGGGCGAAATTGACGCTGTCGCGCTGCCGCCAGCGTGCCTCGTAGTCCCGCCATCCCTGCGAAAGGTCGCCCTGCACCAGGCGGCACAACCCAAGGTTCCACCGGGACATGTGGTCGTCCGGGTCGATCTGCAGCGCCCGCAGGTACGAGGCTTCCGAATCGGCATAGCGGCCGACGCGGTACAACGCATTGCCGAGGTTCGAGTGCGCTTTCGCCATTTCGGGGGTAAGCGCGATCGCCCGGCCGAACATCGCAAGGGCCTGCTCGAAACGGCCAAGCCGGTTGCATGTGACGCCCAGGTCGTTCCATACGCCCGCGTCGTCCGGTTGCCGCTGCACGTAGCTTTCGAGGAGCGGTGCGCTTCGTTCGGCCTGGTTGCGCACCAGCATTTCCAGCGCCGCACGGCGCTGCTGCTGGAGAAGGTTTGTCCGCAGGCCCTGCGCTTCGAGGTCGTCAGGGGCCAGCTCCAGCGCGCGCTCGACCGCCTCGATCGCCGCGGCGGTCTGCTGCAGCTCGGCCAGCGCGAGCGCGCGGTTGAAGTGTCCGTCGGTCAGCGTAGGGTCGAGCAGGCAGGCGCGCGAGAAATCTTCCAGGGCACTCTCAATCTTTCCGATCGAGCGCAAAGCATTGCCTCGACTCAAATACGCGCCGGCGCAGTGTGGATCGATCCGAAGCGCCGCCGATATCAGACGCTCGGCGTCCGGATAGCGCCCGTCGAAGTGCATGCACACGCCTAGCATGTGCAGCGATTCGGCATTTCCGGGGTCGCGCTCGAGGATCGAAGTCAGCAGCGACTGCGCCAGCTGCGACTCTCCAGTGCGCATGTGGCCGATCGCCCGCGCGAACACAGCCCCAACCGAGCTGTCTTCCTGGATCGGCCAGCCTTGCGACATGACGTACACCAGATTGGATCAGCGGGTCGTGACAGGCGGGTGACGTTAGCCCGCTCCAGACGAGTGCTGGCGTTCCACCGCTCACAGCAGTCAGCCCCGTGGCTGGATACTGGCGTGGCGTCACGACCCTGTCACCGTGGTTTTGAACGATCGTGACCATTGGATTGCGAGGTGCGCCGGGTGGACGTTTCGCTGACCGCGAAGAACCTGAACTTCTTCGGCGTTTTCAACGCGACCGGCGTCGGTCGCCACACCGAAAACGCGTTCATGGGGGCCTGCCGTACGCGGGCCGGCGACGTCCACGTCCGTTACGTCAATCACGATCGCAAGAGCTCGGTGCGGCGGCTGATCGCTGATTCGCGCCCGCAGACGGATACGACCCTGTTCTTCTGGCGCCAGCCACTGGAGCTGCTGCAGCAGGTGCGGGGCTGCCGTGTCGGCTGGCTTTTCTTCGAATCGGACAAGGTGCCGCAGGTGTGGCTGCAGCAGATGGACGCGTTCGACCGCCTCTGGATGCCGAGCCAATGGGGCCGCGACGTCCTGGTGGCGCACGGCCTTGCGCAAGCCAAGATTCGCGTTGTCGAGTCCGGCATCAACGAGCGTTTCTATTTTCCGAAACCTGCCGAGCACACGGGGTTCGTGTTCCTGTTCATCGGAAAACACGAGCCGCGCAAGAGCTTGGAAGAAACCATCGCCGCTTTTGTCCAGGAATTCCCAGTCAGTGCCCATCCGGATGTGCAGCTCTGGGTTAAGGCGGATCACCCGGTCTTTCCCCAGCGAGTCTCGCAATTGAGGAAGCGGTACGCCCAAGAGCCGCGGGTGCGCTTCGTCTCCGGTCTGTTTTCGGATGAGCAGCTGTCCATGCTGTACAACCGCGCCGACGCGTTCGTCTACCCGACCAAGGCCGAAGGCTTTGGCCTGCCATGCATCGAAGCGCTGGCCTGCGGGTTACCGGTGATCACGACCGAGTGCAGCGCGCAGACGGCATTTCTGAGGTATGTGCAGGGGCTGTTTTACCCGGTCCAGTTCGAGATGCGCGACCTGCAGGACGACGACTACGCATACTTTTACTCGCGCGATTACGCAGGCCAGGGATTCGGACACTGGGCCGTGCCGAAGATCGAATCGATCCGTGCCGGAATGCGCGAAATCTACGAGAACGCAGGCGACTGGCGCGAGCGGGCGCGGCAGGCGTCGCAGATCATCCACCAGAACTTCTCATGGGATCGGATCGGCCGCAAGGCGGTCGATACCGCGCTGGCTGGTTGATTGCCGCCGCTGGCAGGCCGAGCAAGCAAGCGCGTCGAGACCCGCATTTCGTGCCGCAGACAATGCCAGAACCGGTCGCCGAGGTGCTAGAGCTTCAGGTCTGTGAGCTGCCGGCGCAGTGTCGCCAGCGGTGCGGACCAATCGGCCGCGCTGCGCTGGCGCAGCAGTTTCGCCGTCGGGTACCACGGACTGTCCTCGCGGCGCAGCAGCCAGCGCCAGTCGGGGACCCATGGCAGCAGGATCCAAGTTGGCCTGCCCAGCGCGCCCGCCAGATGGGCGACCGAAGTGTCGACGGTGACGACCGCGTCCAGCAGCGATGCCAGTGCGGCTGTATCGCCGAAGTCATTCAACTCGCCGCCGAAATGGCGCAGCCGGTCGTACGCGCCGGCGAGCACCGCCGCGTCACTCTGGCGGACGTCCTTCTGCAGACTGACGAAATCGCAGTCGATCCCGCCGATTGCGTCCAGCAACAACTGCAGCGCAATGCTGCGGTTGCGGTCGTTGCGGTGGTCCGGATTGCCGGACCACGTCAGCCCGATTCTGGGGCGCCGCTTCTCTCCCAGACTGCTCTGCCAACGCTCGATGCGGCTCGGCTCGGCGCTCAGGTACGCGCCGGCGGGAATGCTGGACAGTTCTGTGCCGAATGCGAGCGGCAGGCTCAGCAAAGGGCACTGGAGTTCGAAGCTCGGGAGCGGTTCGCCTTTGGCGACCACGCTGATGCCGCAACCGAGCGTGCCGAGCAAGGGAACCAGTTCCCGCTGTGCCTCCAGCACGACCCGCGCCCCACGCGCTGCAACGAGCGACGCGTAGCGGCAGAACTGCAGCGTATCGCCCAACCCCTGCTCTGCGTAGAGCAGGATCGTGCGCCCCTCGATTTTTTCTTCGCCGCGCCATCCCGGCTGCGTGAGCGATTGCCTGCGCTGGTCGACCAAGCTTGCGAGCCGGGCTTCGAAGTCGATCCAGCCATGGCGGAAACGACCGAGCAGCAACAACGTCATGCCGCGGTGGGACCGGGCCTCGGCGTAGTCCGGGCGGATCTCCAGTGCCTTGCTGAATTGAACGATCGATTCCTCATAGCGCCCCAGCGCATGCAGGGCGGAGCCGCGGTTCGAAAACGCCTTGAAGTAGCGCGGCTCGATCGCAATGGCCTTTTTCAACTCGGCAAGGGATTCGTCGTGGCGTCCCAGCCCGTGCAGCGCGGATCCCCGGTTCGCGATCGCTCCGAAATGCCGCGGTTCGACCGACACGGCCTGATCGAACAGATCGAGTGCAGCCTGGTACTTGCCCATCTCCAACAGCGCACAGCCTGCGTTGTTCATAGCCTTCGCCTGCCACGGCTCGATGCGCAGCGCGGCCTGGTAGCTCGTCAACGCTTCCTCATGGCGCCGCAGCGCGCTCAGCGCCTCGCCGCGGTTGTTGAGCGCGTCGAAGTGACCGGGATCGATCGCGACAACGCGGTCGAAACATGCGAGGGCGCCGGCGGGATCGGCCAGCTCGCGCAGTGCGGCGCCCAGATCCATCCACGCCAAGGCGAAGTCCGGCTGAATCTCCACAGCATTTCGGAAGCGGCTGGCGCCTTCGCGAAGTCTTCCGCATTGACACTCGAGCACGCCGGACATATGCCATACGGGAGCCGCCCGCGGATCCCGATCCAGCAGATCCGCATACGCGGCCGCGGCCTCCTGAAGTCGGCCGGTGCGATGCAGTTGCTGCGCGGTGGCAAATTCGGCTGGCAGAGACGCGCTCATCGGGCGCGGGAGGCGAAGATGTGGAGAACAGCGCCACCGTTGGCGGCACCGGGCACCACTGGATTGTAGTCGCGCAGACCCCGAAACAGTTCGCCAGGAAGGCGCACCGTGAATTCGAAGCTCGGCCGCAACGATCCATGCCCGTGCGGAAGCGGCCGCAAGTACAAACAGTGCTGCCTAAGTGGCCCCGCCGCGCCCAGAGCGGCGGGCACTGGCGTGTCGCGCGAGAGCCTCGAAACCGATGTTGAGCGGGGCAATCTTCTGCAGGACCAGGGGCGCTTCGAAGAAGCGCTTGCGTGTTTTCGACAAGCGCTGAAATTGAAACCGGACTTCGTCGAGTTGAACCTGAACATCGGCCTGTCTCACCAGAAGCTGGGCCGATCCGAAGAGGCAATCGCCAGCTACCGACTCGCGCTAGCGCAGCCCAGGGTGGCCCTTCAGGCGTACAACAACCTGGGCATGGCCCTGCGCGAGGCCGGGCGCCTCGAGGAGGCGATCTCGAATTTCCGCCTGGCTGTAGCGCTCGATCCGAGCTGTATAGAGGCCATGCACGGCCTGGGTGCTGCGCTGCTGGCGCAGGGGCGGGTCGCCGAAGCGATCAGCACCCTGCGCCGGGCGCTGGCCTTGGATCCATCGCAGGCCAGCGTCCATTCGGCGCTTCTGCTGGCGCTGCTGTATTCGGACACCGAGGCGCCGCGGCGGGTTCGCAGCGAACATCACCGCTTCGCCGATCGGTTCGAAACGCCACTGACGTCCACGATTGTCGCGCACGCGAACGTGCGCGACCCGGAGCGTCGCCTGAGAGTCGGTTACGTCTCGGCCGACTTTCGCAGCCACTCGGTGGCCTTTTTCACCGAGCCGGTCCTTGCACATCACGATCGTTCGCAATTCGAAATCACGTGCTATTACAACAGCGCCTGCGAAGACGCCGTCACGATGCGTCTGCGCGCGATGGCGGACCGCTGGCTCCCCTGTTCGACGTATTCCGACGAGCAGCTAGCCCAACGGATCCGCGCCGACCGGATCGATGTTCTGGTAGATCTGTCGGGACATACCTCGGGCAATCGGCTGCTGGTGTTCGCGCGCAAGCCCGCGCCGCTGCAGCTTGGCTGGATCGGCTATCCATCGACCACGGGTCTGCGCGGAATCGACTGGCGGCTGACCGACGATCGTGTCAGCCCGCCCCGGGAGCGCAGCGAATCGGATTCAGATGCGGATATGGAGCCGCTGCACCGGCTGCCGGACGTCTTCAGTTGCTACCGCCCATCCCCGAACACGCCCGACGTACAGCCCGCACCCGCGCTCGCTGCCGGCCACGTCACGCTCGGCTCGTTCAACAATGTCGCCAAGATTTCCGACGGCGTCGTCCGCGTCTGGGCCGCACTTCTGCAAACAAGCCCCTCGCTGCACTTGCTGCTGAAGGATCGGTCCTTCGCCGACACGCCGGCCCGTGACTGGATGGGCCGGCGCTTTGCCGCTCACGGCGTCGGCACCGACCGTCTGACAATGCTGGCACGCGCCGAGGCCGAAGCCGAGCACCTGAGACTGTACGGACGGATCGACATTGCGCTGGACACTTTCCCCTACTGCGGAACCACGACGACGTGCGAGGCGCTATGGATGGGGGTACCGGTGGTCACTCTTGCCGGCGACACTTTTGCTGGCCGCGTAGGCGTGACGCTGCTGGAAACGATCGGCCATCCGGAGTGGGTCGCCCGCAACGAGGGTGACTATATTCAGAGCGTGCTGCGCGTGGCAAGCGATGTCGCCGCCCTGAACGGGTTGCGAATGGGCCTGCGCGACAGCGTGCGCGGTTCGCGTCTGTGTCAGGAAGCGAACTTCACGCGCGCGCTCGAAAGCGCGTACCGCGCGATGTGGCGCCGCTGGTGCGCGGGCGCGGCAACCGGTCAGGGAGCGGCGGCGCGTTCGCTGTAGTCGACAGAGAGCGCCTGCGTTTCGCACGCCAAGGCGATACGTGAACCATTCGGGTCGTAATGCGGCCCAACGGACATTCTGAGGACGGCGAGACGGGAGGTCAGCAGCAACTGTGTGTCGATCACGCCATGGCTAGCCACGTAGGCTTGCATCGCGTTGCGGCGGTCGGTCTGGGAGAAGTTGGTTCCGTAGGCGTGCGTCGAATCCCCAGGTAGCTCAGGGCGGCCATGAGTATGAGCGCCAGCAATCCGGACCGCCTCCGGCGGAACGAGGTGATAAGGAATCGAGCATCGGTCCCGGCCACCCGCGACGACGGGCGTGGCATACCAGCTGCCGTCGGGCATCTGGTACAGCGCCGCCGCGTATTCGCGGTTCTCGTCGTATCCCCGCTGGCCGATTCCCGATCGGATGAAGGTCGCGGAAAACGCAGCTTCGGCCGATTCGAATCCTCGATCCTGCTGCGGCATTGCTGCAACGGGAAGGGTGCAGAGAAGCAGCGCGAGCAGGCGTATGGGAAAGTGCGAAAACAAGGCGCAGCGTCCGAGCGGATGAACCTCGGGCGAAAACCTCGGCGCTGGCCGGCCGCGTCAGCGTTAGCGTCCGTCCTTGCGCTTGTTCACCCTTGCCGGATAGATCGGCGCCGTGTCTCATGCCTGAAGGGGAAATCGGAAACGTGAAAGGCCGCAACGACGCGCTTTTCAGCGGATCGCTTGGCTAATCGAACGGAAACGCGAGAGCCAACAACGACCCGCCTTTCGGCGGATCGCCTGGCCAAGCGGTTTGGAGGCTTGAAGTGCTATTGCGGGCGGCGCCGCGGGCGCAGCCCAATCAGCAGGCCAACGGCCGCCAGCCCGGCGATCGAGAGCGCGGCGCTCGAGGGCTCCGGGATCGGCGCGGCCACCAGATTCACCGAATAGTTGCCGACCGAATTGGCATTCAGCGTGGACATGACTTGGATGTAGTACGTACCCGTCTGCGACAGGTCCCATGTCGACACGCCATTGGTGGTCGACAACGGCGTCAGCTGCGTTCCCGATCCCGGCGTGCCGGACCAGACGGCAAAGCTGTCGACCAGGCCCGACACCGCAAGGTTGCTCAGGCTGATCTGGTCGCCGGAGAACGAGGTTCCACCTACCGAAGGGGGAATCATGAAAGTCCAAGTGTCGGTGATCGAAGTCGTCGCCGCCAACGCAGTCGTGAACTGATCGACCAGCGTATCGGTCGACGGCGACGGCAGTGTTCCGAGCGCGATGGTCTGGGCCCAGGGGTTAGTCGTGATCGAATAGGGAGCTTGCGTGGTGGTCGCGCCGTTGATCGTGTAGCTGATCGTGTCCGCCCGAGCATCCGTCGCGGAGAGCGCCACACCGATCGCCGCCGCTGCAGCAACGATCCACAGACCCTTAGATGAAGACATCGAGCATCCCTCTCGTGTGTGTACGAACCAGCCGATCGCGACCCGATTTCCGGTCGGGGAAAGCTTACGTTCGGGTAATTACATGAGTTTTTCCGTCAGGCTGCCGTGTTGGTCCGAACGGATCAACGCCGGCGGCGGCGAACCAAGGCAAAAGCGCCTGGATTCCGAAATTTGCGCCCTGAACGAACGAATAGACCGCCGTGACCGTGACATCCACGGTTCCGGCAACAGGGCTCGTCAGCGTGACATCCAGATAGTTCGTGGCGTTGCTCAGGCCCGCCACGTTGGTCTGGGCTAGCCCGTAAGTGACGCTTTGCTGCGCAGACGCCAAACTCGTCGCGAGTACCAGGCATGTACCCAGCATCGACAAACGTGGCAAACGCACAGTCGAACCTTTCCGATCTGGGCTCGATCCCATCTCGCGGCGGCCGCCGCCAATTTCAGGAGGAGACCTTAGCGAAGGGCCGTAACGCACGAATGTCAGTGCGCTCGGATCGAATGAGCCGATCGGACCAAGCCGCTGCGCCGAAGAGGGTTGCCATTAGCTTGCGCCATTAGAGATTTATATGACCCCAATTTATTGGTAATTCACCGAACCGCCATGTATTTCGGGGACATATAAACCTGTTTTCATTGCCCTCAATGATGCGTTGCATTAAAGTCATTTTCAGCAACGTTCTCGGCGTGAGGGACCGCTTGTGGAGAGTGTGGATAGGTCGATGGGCCTCGAATCAGACGATGACGCGATCGAGGCGGCGCAGCAGCATGGGCTGTATTCGGCATCCTATGAGCACGACTCGTGCGGAGTCGGATTCGTCGCCAACATCAAGGGCACGCGCAGCCACGAACTGATACAAAACGCGCTGCTGATTCTGCAAAACCTGAATCACCGCGGCGCGATTGGCGCGGATCCGCTCTACGGCGATGGCGCCGGGATCCTGATCCAGATCCCCGACGCGTACTACCGAACCGAGCTGCAACAGCACGGCGTTCAGCTGCCTCCGCCGGGCGAATACGGCGTCGGGATGGTGTTCCTGCCGCGCGAGCACGCCTCGCGTCTTGCCTGCGAGCAGGAGCTCGAGCGCAGCGTGCGCGCCGAAGGGCAGGTGGTGCTGGGCTGGCGCGACGTTCCGGTCGATCGCGAAATGCCGATGTCGCCGCGCGTGCGCGAACGCGAGCCGGTGATCCGCCAGATCTTCATCGGCCGCGGCGACGACATCATGGTTCCCGACGCGCTCGAGCGAAAACTCTATGTGATCCGGAAGACCGCGAGCCACAAGATCCAGGCGTTGAGGCTGAAGCACGGCCGCGAATACTTCGTTCCGTCGATATCGACTCGCACGGTCGTCTACAAGGGACTGCTGCTGGCGGACCAGGTCGGCCGCTACTACCGCGATTTGCAGGACTCGCGAGTCGAGTCGGCCATCGCGCTGGTACATCAGCGCTTCTCCACCAACACGTTTCCGAGCTGGGAACTTGCGCATCCGTACCGGATGATCGCCCACAACGGCGAGATCAACACCGTCAAGGGCAACTTCAACTGGATCCGCGCGCGCGAAGGAGTGATGAGCTCCCCGGTGCTCGGAAATGATCTGCGCAAGCTCTATCCGCTGATCTACGAAGGCCAGTCGGACACCGCGTGCTTCGACAACGCGCTCGAGCTGCTGGTCATGGCCGGCTACCCGCTGGCGCACGCGATGATGATGATGATCCCGGAGGCGTGGGAGCAGCACACGCTGATGGACGAGAACCGGCGCGCTTTTTACGAGTACCACGCGTCGATGATGGAACCGTGGGACGGCCCCGCAGCGATCGCCTTTACCGACGGCGTTCGCATCGGCGCGACGCTCGACCGCAACGGCCTGCGGCCGGCGCGCTACGTGATCACCGACGACGACCTGGTCGTGATGGCCTCGGAAGTGGGCGTGTTGCCGATACCGGAATCGAGGATCGTGAAGAAATGGCGGCTGCAGCCGGGCAGGATGTTCCTGATCGATACCGAGCAGGGCCGCATCATCGACGACAGCGAGCTCAAGGCGCAGCTTGCTGCGGGCAAACCATATAAGGAATGGATCCGCAGGATTCGGGTGCGGCTGGACGAACTGCCGGCCCTCACCCCCAGCCCCTCTCCCGCAAGCGGGAGAGGGGAGCAGGAGTCCCCCTCTGTCGCGGGCGGGAGAACCGGGCAAGAGTCCCCCTCTCCCACGCCAGTGGGAGAGGGGCAAGGGGTGAGGGCGGCGCTGCTCGACCGCCAGCAGGCGTTCGGCTATACGCAGGAGGATGTACGCCTGCTGATGCAGCCGATGGCGCTCGACGGCGAAGAGCCGGTCGGGTCGATGGGAAACGATGCGGCATTGCCGGTCCTGTCCGATCGCGAAAAGGTGCTGTACGCGTACTTCAAGCAGATGTTCGCGCAGGTCACGAACCCGGCGATCGATCCTATCCGCGAGCAGCTTGTGATGTCGCTGGTGAGCTTTGTCGGCCCGAAGCCGAACCTGCTGGATATCAACAACATCAATCCGCCGATGCGTCTGGAAGTCGCCCAGCCGATCCTGGACGACAAGGACATGGCGAAGATCCGTTCGATCCACTCATACACGTCGGGCAAGTTCCGCTGCTACGACCTGGATATCTGCTACCCGGTTGCCTGGGGGCCAGAAGGAGTCGAGGCGCGCCTGGCTTCGTTGTGCGCGCAAGCGGTCGATGCGGTGCGCGCCGGTAACAACATCCTGATCGTCACCGACCGCCGGCTCGATGCCGACAATGTGGCGCTCCCGGCGCTGCTCGCCGTGAGCGCGTTGCACCAGCACCTGATCCAGGCAGGCCTGCGCACGTCCACGGGCCTCGTGGTCGAAACGGGCTCGGCGCGCGAGGTGCACCACTTCGCGCTGCTGGCGGGATACGGCGCCGAGGCGATCCACCCGTACCTGGCGCTGGAAACTCTGCGAGCGCTCTTCGGCGGCGCCTCGGGCGGCGTCGATGCCGACAAGGCCGTCAAGAACTACATCAAGGCGATCGGCAAGGGGCTGCAGAAGGTGATGTCCAAGATGGGCATCTCGACGTACATGTCGTACTGCGGCGCGCAGATCTTCGAGGCCGTGGGTCTCGCGGCCGATTTCGTCGACAAATACTTCCACGGCACCGCGAGCAAGGTTGGCGGTGTGGGGCTGTTCGAAGTGATGGAGGAAACCGTCCGGATGCACCGTGCGGCGTTCGGCGACGATCCGTTGCTTGATCACATGCTGGATGCCGGTGGCGAATACCAGTACCGGGTGCGCGGCGAAGAGCACATGTGGACTCCGGACGCGATCGCCAAGCTGCAGCATTCCACCCGTGCCAACAGCTACCAAACCTACAAGGAATACGCGCAGATCATCAACGACCAGTCGCGGCGGCACATGACGCTGCGCGGCTTGTTCGAGTTCCGGTTCGATCCGGCGCGCGCGATCCCGATCTCCGAGGTGGAGCCCGCCAGCGAGATCGTCAAACGCTTCGCGACCGGAGCGATGTCGCTTGGCAGCATCTCGACCGAGGCGCACACGACGCTGGCGATCGCGATGAACCGAATCGGCGGCAAGAGCAACACCGGGGAAGGCGGCGAAGACGCGCGGCGCTACCGCCAGGAACTGCGCGGCGTGCCGATCCGCGCTGGCGACACGGTCGCTTCGGTGCTCGGCGCCGACCGCGTGGAGGCCGACATTGCGCTGAAGGACGGCGATTCGCTGCGTTCGAAGATCAAGCAAGTGGCCTCGGCGCGATTCGGCGTCACGGCCGAGTATCTGGTTTCGGCCGATCAGCTCCAAATCAAGATCGCGCAGGGCGCCAAGCCGGGCGAGGGCGGACAGCTGCCCGGACACAAGGTTTCCGAGTACATCGCCAAGCTGCGCTACGCAGTGCCGGGAGTCGGCCTGATCTCGCCGCCTCCTCATCACGACATCTACTCGATCGAGGATCTGGCGCAGCTGATCCACGATTTGAAAAACGGCAACCCGAAGGCCGCGATCTCGGTCAAGCTGGTCTCCGAGGTCGGCGTCGGCACGGTCGCAGCCGGGGTGGCAAAGGCCAAGGCTGACGGGGTCACGATTGCGGGCCATGACGGCGGAACGGGCGCCTCGCCGCTGTCGTCGATCAAGCATGCAGGAACGCCGTGGGAACTGGGGCTGGCCGAGACACAGCAAACGCTCGTGCTGAACCGCCTGCGCGGCCGCATCGCGGTGCAGGTCGACGGTCAGCTGAAAACCGGTCGCGACGTCGTCATTGGCGCTCTGTTGGGCGCCGACGAATTCGGCTTCTCGACCGCCCCGCTGGTCGCCGAAGGCTGCGTGATGATGCGCAAGTGTCATTTGAACACCTGCCCGGTCGGGATCGCCACGCAGGACCCCGTACTGCGCAAGCGCTTCAAGGGCCAACCCGAGTACGTCGTCAACTATTTCTTCTTCGTGGCCGAGGAAGTCCGCGAGCTCATGGCGCAACTGGGCGCGCGCCGATTCAACGACCTGATCGGCCGTAGCGACCTGCTGGACATGCGGCGCGGCCTCGAGCACTGGAAGGCGCGCGCGCTGGACTTCTCGCGGGTCTTCTACCGGCCGCCGATGCCGCCCGAGGTGGCGCGCTATCGCTGCGAGGAGCAGGATCACGGCCTTGCGCGCGCGCTCGACCTGAAGCTGATCGAGCAGAGTCGGCCTGCGCTGGAGCGAGGCGAGCGCGTCAGCTTCATTCACCCGATCCGAAACGTCAACCGCTCGGTCGGTGCAATGCTCTCCTCCGAAGTGGCGCGCCGCTATGGGCACGAGGGTTTGCCGGACGACACGATCCACATCCAGCTGCAGGGCCAGGCGGGCCAGAGCTTCGGCGCGTTCCTCGCGCGCGGGATCACGCTCGATCTGGTAGGCGACGCCAACGATTACACCGGCAAGGGTTTGTCGGGAGGGCGCTTGATCGTCCGGTCCCCCAATGATTTCCGCGGATTTGGCCCCGAGCACATCATCGTCGGCAACACCGTGCTGTACGGAGCGATCGACGGCGAGGCCCACTTTAACGGGGTCGCAGGTGAGCGCTTCGCCGTGCGCAATTCGGGCGTGCGCGCGGTGGTGGAGGGCGCGGGCGACCACTGCTGCGAATACATGACGAGCGGCACCGTCGTCGTGCTCGGTGGCACTGGCCGCAACTTCGCCGGTGGGATGTCGGGCGGAATCGCCTACGTGTACGACGAGCAGGGAGATTTCGCGTCCCGCTGCAACACCGCGATGGTTGCCCTGGAGCCGGTGCTGTCGTCGCAGGAGCAGAAGGCTCGCGTCGATCCGGCCCTCTGGCATTCGAACGAGTCCGGAGCGGCGACCGACGAGGCCATCTTGCGCGAGCTGCTCGAGAAGCAGTTCCGCTATACCGGCAGTTTTCGCGCCAAGGAAATTCTGACCGACTGGGAGCGGATGCGAGCGCGCTTCGTCAAAGTGTTCCCGCACGAGTATCGGCGCGCGCTGGCACAAATGAAACAGATGGCCGATTCGCGAAGCGCTGCGCCAGCGGTGAAACTCGCCGCGTAGATAGGCAATCCTCGGCCGTGGGCAAAGTCACCGGATTCCTCGAATACGCGCGCCTGGAAGAGGTGGCCGAGAAGCCGGATCAGCGGCGCGGCCACTGGCGCGAGTTCATCGAGCACCTCGCCGACGAGGCGTCGGGCGTGCAGGCGGCCCGCTGCATGGACTGCGGCATCCCGTTTTGCAGCAGCGGCTGTCCGGTGAACAACGTGATCCCCGACTTCAACGACCTGGTGTATCGACAGGATTGGCAGCGGGCGCTCGACGTACTGCACTCGACCAACAACTTTCCGGAATTCACCGGTCGCGTATGCCCGGCTCCATGCGAGGCGGCTTGCACGCTGAACATCAACAGCGACCCGGTCGGGATCAAGTCGATCGAGCACGCGATCATCGATCGCGCTTGGGCCGAAGGATGGGTCGCACCGCAGCCGCCTTCACGCAAGAGCGGGCGCAGCGTCGCTGTCGTCGGCAGCGGGCCAGCAGGACTGGCTTGCGCGCAGCAGCTCGCGCGCGCCGGCCACGCAGTGACGGTATTCGAGAAGAACGACCGCATCGGCGGGCTGCTGCGCTACGGCATTCCCGACTTCAAGATGGAAAAGCACCACATCGATCTGCGCATGCAGCAGATGCAGGCCGAGGGAGTCGCGTTCCGTCCCGGCGTGCTGGTGTGCGGCGAGGGCGAGGACACGAGCGCGCTCGGCGCGGGAGTCGTTTGTCTTGGCGGCGAGCGTGTCGCCGCCGGCGAGCTGGTCGACAGCTTCGACGCGGTCGTGCTGGCCGGTGGCGCGGAGACGCCGCGCGAGCTGCCGGTGCCGGGACGCGATCTGGGCGGGGTCGTGTTCGCGATGGAGTTTCTGCCACAACAGAACCGCCTCATCGCCGGCGACGCAGTGCCCGGTCAGCTGACGGCCGCGGGCAAGCACGTGGTCGTGATCGGCGGCGGCGACACGGGTTCCGATTGCGTCGGCACCTCGAACCGGCAGGGTGCGCTCTCCGTCACGCAATTCGAGCTGTTGGCGCAGCCGCCGCAGGTCGAAGACAAGCCGTTAACATGGCCGTACTGGCCGGTGAAGCTGCGCACCTCGTCCTCGCATGAGGAAGGATGCCAGCGTGACTGGTCGGTTGCGACCAAGGCATTCCGTGGTGGCAAAGGGCAGGTCGCGTCGCTGGTCGCGGTGCGGGTCGAGATGCGCAAGGAAGCCGGCACCATGAAGTTCGTGGAGGTGCCCGGCAGCGAGTTCGAGATCCCGGCACAGCTGGTGCTGCTCGCGATGGGGTTCGTGTCGCCGGTGCTATCCGTGCTGAAAGCCTTCGGCGTCGAAACGGATTCGCGCGGCAACGCGCGCGCTGCGGTCGAGGACGGCCCGCGCGGCCAGCGCGCCTACTCGACCAACACGCCCAAAGTGTTCGCCGCGGGTGACATGCGACGCGGTCAGTCGCTGGTGGTCTGGGCGATCCGCGAAGGTCGGCAGTGCGCGCGCGCGGTCGACGAATTTTTGATGGGCCGCAGCGAACTGCCCCGGTAGCGACTCGGACGAGGCTCCTGCCTTTTCCCCTTGGGAGGCCTGCTAGCTGTATGAGACAATCGCGCGCCGCGGTAACGATCGGGCGAGCGCGCCCTTGGAAAACGACAACCTCGTTCAGATCGACCACATGACGTTCGGTTACGACCGCCGCAGGGCGGTGCTGACCGACATATCGATGCGGTTCCCGCGCGGCAAAGTCGTCGCGATCATGGGCAGCTCCGGTTGCGGCAAGACCACGCTGCTGCGGCTGATCGGAGGCGTGGTACGGCCACAGTCGGGCACGATCCTGTTCGATCGCGAGCCGGTCGACCCTTCCAACATCGAGCGGCTATTCGCGCTGCGCAGGCGCTTGGGGATGCTGTTCCAGTTCGGGGCCCTTTTTACCGACCTGACGGTGTTCGAGAACGTCGCCTTTCCGCTGCGCGAGCACACCGATCTGCCCGAGTCGATGATCCGCGACATCGTGCTGATGAAGCTCAATGCGGTCGGCTTGCGCGGAGCGGCAATGCTGCGCATCGCCGAAGTGAGCGGCGGCATGGCGCGGCGGATCGCGCTGGCGCGCGCGATCGCGCTCGACCCGGAACTGATCATGTACGACGAGCCGTTCGCCGGCCTCGATCCGATCTCGCTTGGGGTGGCCGCCAACCTGATCCGGCGCCTGAACGACGCCACCGGTGCGACGTCGATCATCGTGTCGCACGATGTGGATGAGTGTTTTCATATCTGCGACTATGCGTACCTGATCTCATCGGGAAGGATCGCCGGAGAGGGAACGGCCCAGCAATTGCGCGCTTCCGAGGATCCGGAGGTGCGCCAGTTCATCCGAGGTGAGCCCGACGGACCCGTGCGTTTCCACTACCCTGCGCAGCCGATCGAGCAGGAACTCGGTCTTCCGGGCTGAATCGAGCGGATTGCAGATGAGGCTGTTGGCATGAACCCGGTGAACTTGATGGTGGCGGTCGGCGCCCGCTCGCTACGGCTGGTGGAGGCGCTCGGCCATGCGTCAGCCTTCTTCCGCGACCTGGTGCGTCACACGCCTGCAGCGCTGCGCCGGTTCGACCTTTCGCTAGCCCAGATCTACGCGATCGGCAACCTGTCGCTCGTGATCATCGTCATGTCGGGAGCAGCAGTCGGCGGAGTGTTGGCACTACAGGCGTACTACGCCCTCGACCGCTATGGCGCAGCCGAGTCGGTCGGGCTGCTGGTGGCGCTGTCGCTGCTGCGCGAGCTCGGGCCGGTGCTGACGGCGCTCCTGTACGCAGGGCGCGCGGGAACGTCGCTGACGGCCGAGATCGGCCTGAT